>JBEKWO010000025.1:0-46655 GCA_049512975.1 Xanthobacteraceae bacterium
GCGAACCGGTCGAGTGCAGCTTGTTGTGGATGTCCTGCTCCTGCAGGCGGCGCAGGCGCTTGAACGAGCTGGCTATGGTGTCGAAGATCTCCAGCACCTTGGGCTTGAGCTCGGCCTCGATGGCGGCAAGCGACATCGAGTTCTCGAGATCGTCCTCGTCGAGATCGGGCTCGCCGAGCGCGCCTTCCGGCAGCGCTTCGTCGCCGTCGGCGGCGCCATTGTGCGGCTTGAACGGCGTGGCGGCGGGCGGCGCCGACGGCGGCGCCACCGCCTGCGGCGGCGCAACGAAGCCCGGCGCGCCGGCGACCGCTCCCCCCGCCACGGGCGGATCGCCGGACGGCACCGCCGCGGCTACCGTCTTGGCGTCGGGACCGGCATAGGTCGCTTCGAGGTCGATAATGTCGCGCAGGAAGACTTTGCCTTCGTTCAACTCGTCGCGCCAGATGATGACGGCCTGGAAGGTGAGCGGGCTCTCGCACAGGCCGGCGATCATGGCCTCGCGGCCGGCCTCGATGCGTTTGGCGATAGCGATCTCGCCCTCACGCGACAAAAGCTCGACCGAGCCCATTTCGCGCAGATACATCCGCACCGGATCGTCGGTGCGCTCGGCGGGTTCCTTGGCTTCGGATTTGGCCGGCACTTTCTGCGCGACCTCGACCAGTTCGCCGGACTCGGCCTCCTCCTCTTCCGGCTCCTCGCGCGCCTCCTCGCCCTCGGCCTCCGCTTCCTCGGTCTCGACCACGTTGATGCCCATCTCGCTCATCATCGCCAGCACGTCCTCGATCTGCTCGGAGGTGACTTCCTCTGACGGCATCACGGAATTGAGCTGCTCATAGGTGACATAGCCGCGCTTCTTGGCCTGCTTGATCATCTTCTTGACGGCGGCGTCAGAGAGATCGAGCAGTGGCAGCGGCGCGTCCGGGGTCTCGGGCGCCTCTTTTTCCGGCGCTTCACCTTCCTTTTGCGGGGCGGCCTTCTGCAGGGCAGCTTTGGCCTTGCTCGCGATCGTCTTGGTGCCCGCGCTTTTGCTTGCCATGTGTCCCGTCTCCACGAACGCCTGTCCCTACCAACGCCGTCCCAGTCTTTTCGTCCCCCTACCCTATGGCGATTGCCCACGCCGGGCGGACGGACTGCATTCCGGGGGTTTTGCGCCTTAAAACCCCCGCCGACGGCCAAAGAGGGGTAGCGCGCTCCCGGCGCCGCCCGAATCCAGACCTTACTTGTCGCGGAACTCCGTTAAGCTCCGACTAACCCTGTTCAACCGCGACGCCCTCTTATTCGTTCGGTGCCGAGGCGTCCAGCGCCGACAGCCGACGCTCAGGTCAATCGCGCGGGGCGGCCGGATTGGTCGCCGAAACCCTCGATCAGGGCCTCGGTTCCGTCGATGGTGGAGAGCCGGGCCTTTACGTCGCGCAGCCGCGTGTAGTTCGTCTCGGTGTTATCCTGGCCGAGCGCCAATTCTGCGTCCTTAAGTTCCCTAGTTAGGGAATGCCACTGCCGATGCAAGGCGAGAAGCTGCTTCCAGGTCAGTAAAACGTCGACCGCGGCGGCGTCCGCCCGCGCCCCCCAGACCGAGGGCGTGGTAATGGCGCGCTCGATGCGGACCAGAAGGTCGCCAAAGCCGCGGCGCGTAAGCTCGGCGGCGAGGTCCGCCCGATGGATGTCCGCAGCTTTGCCGGGCTCCTGACCTGATTCTTCGTGCGATTCTTGGCCCGATTCTTGGCCCGATTCTTGGCCCGATTCTTGGCCGAATCGATGGGCGAGGACGTCGATCAGGGCCGCTTTGAGCTTGCGCGCATCGGCGTGGCGGAATTCGGCTTCGGCCAATTCCTCCAAGCGATCGTGCAGGAGCCAGGGGTGATTGAGCGCGATTTGCAGGATCAACGCCTCCCGGCGCGGGATCGCCGCGCGATGGCCGCGATGCAGAGGGCTCGCCGTGAGCTGCGGGCTCGCGGCCACATAGGGCTCGTCGCGGCGGAACGTGGCGCGGGGCGGGCTAGTCCGGGCTCCCGAGCCGGGCCGGCGGCCCCGCTCCTCCCAGTTGCGGCGGCGCGAGGCGATGTCGGCCGGCGCAAACATTTGGCGCAGCCGCGCGGCGAAGTCCTGCCGGTAGTAGCGGCGCACCGTCTCCTCGGCGATGGTCGCTGTCACTTCGGCGAGGCGCGCCTCCAGCGCGGCGCGCCGCTCGGGCGTGTTGAACGGGCCAGCCTCGCTCTCGCGCGTCCATAACACGTCGGCCAGCGGACGTGCCGCGGCGAGCACGTCCTCGACCGCCTCGCGGCCGCCGGAGCGCACCAGATCGTCCGGGTCCTGCCCGTCCGGCAGCGCGGCGAGCTTGAGGCTCTTGCCCGGCTTGATCAGAGGCAAGGCCAGATCGAGCGCGCGATAGGCGGCGCGGCGGCCGGCATCGTCGCCGTCGAAGCACAGAATCGGCTCGTCGGCCATTCGCCACATCAGCGCCAGCTGATCGGCGGTCAGCGCGGTGCCGAGCGGCGCCACGGTCGCTTCGTATCCCGCGATCACCATGGCGATGGCGTCGATATAGCCTTCGACCGCGATGACACGCGCGCCTTCATGCGCGGCCTTGCGCGCCGACGCGATGTTGTAGAGCGTCGCGCCCTTGTGAAACAGCGGCGTCTCCGGCGAATTGAGGTACTTCGCCGAAACGTCCTTATCGAGTGCGCGGCCGCCGAAGGCGATGACGTGGCCGCGCCAATCGGCGATCGGAAACATCAGGCGGTCGCGAAAACGGTCATAGGGCACCGGGATGTCTTCGCCGGCGACCAGCAGCCCGGCCTCGACCATATCCTCGACCGAAATTTTCAACGCGCCGAGATGCTCCTTGAGCGCATATTGCTCGGCGGATGCAAAGCCGAGCCGGAACCTGAGCTGGGTGGCGGAGGAGATGCCGCGGTCGGCGAGATAGCCGCGGCAGCGGGCGCCGGCGCGCGACGCCAGATTCGCCTCGAAGAATTTGGCCGCCAGCTCGACGACGTCGTGCAGCGTCTTTCTGCGCTCCTCATGCGCCTGCGCCTCGCGCGTCATCACCGGCATCGGGATGCCGGCCTGCCCGGCCAGCCGCTCGACCGCCTCGGGGAAGCTCACCCCTTCGGTCTGCATGACAAAATCGAAGATGTTGCCGTTCTTGCCGGAGGAGAAGTCAAACCACATCGCCTTCTGGTCGTTGACGAAGAACGACGGCGTCTTCTCCTTGTTGAAGGGCGAAAGCCCTTTCCACTCGCGCCCGGCTTTGCGCAATTTCACGCGCTTGCCCACGACTTCCGAAACCGGAAGCCGCGCGCGCAGCTCGTCGAGGAATTGTGGCGAGAATCGCATGGTGATTCGCCAAGCTTAGCGCGGAAGCGGGCTAAATAGGGGGCGGCGCGGTGGCGCGGCGGCTCCTGCGCCGCTTGTCCCGGTTATCCACAGCCTGAGCGGCTGCCCGCGGGCAAAGTCACGAAGCGGAATGACCCGCCAAGAGCTTCTTCACCAGGGCGCTGGCTTTGCCGAAATCCATCCGCCCGGCAAAGCGATCCTTGAGCGCCGTCATGGTGCGGCCCATATCCTTGAGCGTGGCGGCTTCGAGTTCCTTGATCAGCCCGGAGATCGCCTCGGCGGCTTCGAGGTTCGACAATTGCTTGGGCAGGTACGCCGAGATGATCTCGATCTCCTCGCGCTCCTGCGCGGCGAGGTCGGTGCGGCCGGCCTTCTCGTAGATGTCGAGCGATTCCCGGCGCTGCTTAATCATCTTGCCCATGACATCGAGGATCTCGGCGTCGGTCAGCGTGACCCGCTCGGCGCCACTGGTCTCACGCTGCAGAATTGCGGCATTGACCAGGCGCAGCGTCGAGACACGACGCTTGTCGCCAGCCTTCATGGCGCCCTTGAGCGCATTGTTGATCTCGTCGCGCAACACGGCTATGGCCTCTCGCAAGTTCGCCGGTGCTTCGGCGGGTGCGCAGAAGATTTAGGCGCTTGTCGATGCTGACACAACCGCAGCCGCAACAGGTGTGGGACGAGCCCAAGCCCACGGCGCTACTGGTCCTGGCCGACGGCACGGTGCTCGAAGGCAGGGGTTTTGGCGCCACCGGCCATGCCGTCGGCGAGGTCTGCTTCAATACCGCGATGACCGGCTACGAAGAAATCCTCACCGATCCGTCCTATGCCGGCCAGATCATCACCTTCACCTTCCCGCATATCGGCAATGTCGGCACCAACGAGGACGACATCGAAACCGTCAACCTGGCGGCGACGCCCGGCGCGCGCGGCGTCGTGCTGCACAGCGCCATCACGGCGCCGTCGAACTACCGCGCCACGCGGCATCTCGATCAATGGCTGAAAAGCCGCGGCGTCATTGGGCTATCCGGCATCGACACCCGGGCGCTGACCGCCTTCATCCGCGAGAAGGGCATGCCCAACGCGGTGATCGCCCACGAGCCGTCCGGCAGTTTCGATATCGCCGCGCTTGCCCGCGTGGCGAGCGAATGGCCCGGACTGCTCGGCATGGACCTCGTGCCCATGGTGACGACAGGTCAGCGCTTCACCTGGCAGGAAACGCCGTGGTCATGGGGCGAAGGCTACGGCGAACTGCGCGCGCCGGAATTCCACGTCGTCGCCATCGACTACGGCATCAAGCGCAACATCCTGCGGCAACTCGCCGGCAATCGCTGCAAGGCGACCGTGGTGCCGGCACAGACCTCGGCCGCCGACATTCTGGCGCTCAAGCCGGACGGCATCTTCCTGTCCAACGGCCCCGGCGATCCGGCCGCCACCGGCGAATACGCCGTGCCGGTGATCCGCACGCTGATCGAGCAGAAGCCTGTGTTCGGCATCTGCCTCGGCCACCAGATGCTGGCGCTCGCGGTCGGCGGCAAGACCATGAAAATGCACCAGGGCCATCACGGCGCCAACCACCCGGTGAAAGATCTCACCAACGGCAAGGTCGAGATCACCTCCATGAACCACGGCTTCGCCGTCGGCCGCGATAGCCTGCCGGAGAATGCCGTGGAAACCCACGTGTCGTTGTTCGACGGCTCCAATTGCGGACTCAAGCTCAAGGACAAGCCGGTGTTCTCGGTCCAGTATCATCCCGAAGCGTCGCCCGGTCCGCGCGACAGCCATTATTTGTTCGCCCAGTTCGTCGGAATGATGCGCGACTTCGGTCGAGGCTGAGCGGCAAGCCAATAGCCGGCCTCCTGGTTCGACGGTTTTAACCCCTATCGGTCCGTGGCGCGCATGATCTCCGATTGGCTTGCGAAGCGGCGCCGGGCCTGCGCGCCGGACTGGAAAAGCGCTTTGCCGGCAACCCGAAGATTCGCGTCGTTGCCCCGCACGAGATCGCGCGGTTGCCGGAGCACTCGCTCGATCTGATTGTCATGCATTCAGTCGCGCAATACCTGACGGCGGCCGGGACCGGCGCCCTGTTCGCGCTGTTTCATCGGCTGCTGAAACCTGGCGGGCTCCTGGTCGTCGGCGATGTTATCCGGCCGAAGACTTGGGCGGCGACCGACGCCTGGGCGCTGCTGCGATTTGGCAAAGCCAACGGCTTTTTCTTTGCCGCGCTGCGGGGCCTTTTTCGCAGTCTATTGTCGGATTACTGGCGGCTGCGTTCGCGGATCGGCCTGACGCGTTATGCCGAAGCCACCATGATCGAAAAACTCGGCGCCGCCGGCTTCGCGGCGGAGCGCGCGCCGGCCAATATCGGCCATAACCAGGCGCGCATGACGTTTTACGCGCGGCCGCGCTGAGGCGATCGAGCCGGCGCGTTCTCCCGCGGCGCCCCGACGAACCCCTTCCCTGCCTGCGATTTCTCGTCTAAACAGCGCTCGCGCGGGGCCGAGCCCCGGCGCCGGCTGAAGGACGCGCGAATTGCGCGCCCTTTTTTTGTGCCCCAGATGCGGAAGCGATGCCCAAGCGGACCGACATCTCCTCGATCCTGATCATCGGCGCGGGGCCGATCGTCATCGGCCAGGCCTGCGAGTTCGACTATTCCGGCACCCAGGCCTGCAAAGCGCTCAAGGCCGAGGGCTATCGGGTCATTCTCGTCAACTCCAATCCGGCGACCATCATGACCGATCCGGATCTGGCCGACGCGACCTATATCGAGCCGATCACGCCGGAGATCGTCGCTAAGATCGTCGAGAAGGAACGTCCGGATGCGCTCCTGCCGACAATGGGCGGGCAGACCGCGCTCAACACCGCGCTGTCGCTGCGGCGCATGGGCGTCCTCGACAAATTCGGCGTCACCATGATCGGCGCCACCGCCGCCGCCATCGACAAAGCCGAGGATCGCAAGCTGTTTCGCGACGCGATGACCAAGATCGGTCTCGCCACGCCGCGCTCGCACCAGGTCAAGACGCTGATCGGCGCGCTGGAAGCGCTCGACGATATCGGGCTTCCCGCCATCATCCGGCCGTCGTTCACGCTCGGCGGCACCGGCGGCGGTATCGCCTACAACAAGGCGGAGTTCATCGAGATCGTCGAGCGCGGCATCGACGCCTCGCCGACCTCTGAAGTGCTGATCGAGGAATCGGTCCTCGGCTGGAAAGAGTTCGAGATGGAGGTGGTGCGCGACAAGAACGACAATTGCATCATCGTCTGCTCGATCGAGAACCTCGACCCGATGGGCGTGCATACCGGCGACTCGATCACCGTGGCGCCGGCGCTGACGCTGACCGACAAGGAATACCAGCGCATGCGCGACGCTTCGATCGCCGTACTGCGCGAGATCGGCGTCGAGACCGGCGGCTCCAACGTGCAATTCGCCGTCAATCCCGAAGACGGCCGCATCGTCGTCATCGAAATGAATCCGCGGGTGTCGCGCTCGTCGGCGCTGGCCTCGAAGGCGACCGGTTTTCCCATCGCCAAGGTCGCCGCCAAGCTCGCGGTCGGCTACACGCTCGACGAAATCGCCAACGACATCACCGGCGGCGCTACGCCGGCTTCGTTCGAACCGACGATCGATTACATCGTCACCAAGGTGCCGCGCTTCGCTTTTGAGAAATTTCCCGGCGCCGAGCCGGTGCTCACCACCTCGATGAAGTCGGTCGGCGAGGTGATGGCGATCGGCCGCACTTTTCAGGAGAGCCTGCAAAAGGCGCTGCGCTCGCTCGAGACCGGGCTGACCGGGCTCGACGAGATCGCAATCGAGGGCCTCGGCCAGGGCGACGACAAGAATGCCATCCGCGCCGCGCTCGGCACGCCTTCGCCCGACGGCATCCTCAAAGTGGCGCAGGCCATGCGGCTCGGCATGAGCGACGCGGAGATCCATACCGCCTGCCGGATCGATCCGTGGTTCCTGGCGCAAATCCGCGGCATCATCGAAACCGAGGCCGAGATTCGCGCCAAGGGACTGCCGACGACGGCTGCAACACTGCGCCGACTCAAAGCCATGGGCTTCTCCGACGCGCGGCTCGGCCGGCTTGCCGGCCTCGCCGTCGACGAGGTTTCGGCGCGTCGCCGCGGCATCGGCGTGCGGCCGGTGTTCAAAAGGATCGACAGCTGCGCCGCCGAATTCGCCTCGCCGACCGCCTACATGTATTCGACCTATGAGGCGCCTTTTGCCGGCCACGCGGCGGACGAGGCGCTTCCGTCTGACAAGAAGAAGGTTATCATTCTCGGCGGCGGCCCCAACCGCATCGGCCAGGGCATCGAGTTCGATTATTGCTGCTGTCACGCCGCCTTCGCCTTGAAGGACGTCGGCTATGAAACCATCATGATCAATTGCAATCCGGAGACGGTGTCGACCGATTACGACACCTCCAACCGGCTGTATTTCGAGCCGCTCACCGCCGAGGACGTGATCGAGATCATCGATACCGAGCGGAGGAACGGCGTGCTGCACGGCGTCATCGTGCAATTCGGCGGCCAGACGCCGCTCAAGCTCGCCGAGTCGCTGGCGAACGCAAAAGTGCCCATCCTCGGCACCTCACCCGACGCCATCGACCTCGCCGAAGATCGCGACCGTTTCCGAGAGCTGCTCGATCGGCTCAAGCTGCGGCAGCCGAAGAGCGGGATCGCGACCAGCCCGGAGAAGGCGCGCGCCATCGCCGACTCGATCGGCTATCCGATCGTGATCCGGCCGTCCTATGTGCTCGGCGGCCGCGCCATGGAGATCGTGCACGAGCCGGCCCAGCTCGACCGTTATGTCGCGCGGCTCGCCGCGGACCTCGACCGGCCGTCCGAGTTCGCGGTGTCGGAGAAGCGGCCGCTGCTGATCGACCGCTACCTCACCGACGCCGTGGAAATCGACGTCGACTGCCTCGCCGACGGCAAGGACGCCTACATCGCCGGCATCATGGAGCACATCGAGGAGGCCGGAATCCATTCCGGGGACTCCGCCTGCTCGCTGCCGCCGCATAATCTTTCGGCCGACACGATTGGCGAGCTTGACCGCCAGACCCGCGCGCTCGCGTTGGCGCTCAAGATCGGCGGCCTGATGAACGTGCAGTACGCCATCAAGGACGGCGACATCTATGTGCTCGAGGTCAATCCGCGCGCCTCACGCACCGTGCCGTTCGTCGCCAAGGTGACCGGCATCCCGGCCGCCAAGATCGCGGCGCGTATCATGGCCGGCGAATCGCTGGCGAGCTTTAAGCTGAAGCCGCAGAGCTTCGAATTCGCCGCCGCCCGTCACATCGGCGTCAAGGAGGCGGTTTTTCCTTTCGCCCGCTTTGGACCGGCGGTCGACACCGTGCTCGGGCCGGAGATGAAATCGACCGGGGAAGTCATGGGCATCGACCGCGACTACAATGTCGCCTTCGTCAAAAGCCAGCTCGGCGGCGGCTCCCGGTTGCCGAAGAGCGGCACCGTCTTCGTCTCGGTCAAGGATGCCGACAAGGCGCGCATTCTCGAACCGGTCCGCCTGCTCGCCGGATTGGGCTTTAGGGTTTTGGCGACATCGGGAACCCAGCGCTACCTCGCCGCGGCGGGTGTTGCGGCGGTCAAAGTCAACAAAGTAGCGGAAGGCCGCCCGCATATTGTCGACGCCATCAAGAACGGCGAAGTCCAGCTGGTTTTCAACACCACGGAAGGGGCCACAGCGCTCGCCGACAGCCGCTCGTTACGCCGCGCTGCCCTCTTGCATAAAGTGCCGTACTACACCACTCTCTCAGGGGCCGTCGCCGCAGCACAGGGTATCAAGGCCTACCTCGGGGGCGAACTCGAAGTGTGTGCGCTGCAAAATTATTTTGCGGCCGCCTCTGATCCAGATTCGGACCAGCCAGAGCGCCGGCACGTGTAGAGACAGGATTTTGGTCGCGAGGCCGGACGACGCGTCGGCCCGCGACTTGAATTTTGTCTCGACGAGTTATGGAGATTGAGACCGATGGATAAGATTCCGATGACCGCGGAGGGCTACGCTGCGCTTGAGTCCGAACTCAAGCATTGCCAGCAGGTCGAACGGCCCCGCATCATCCAGCAAATTACCGACGCGCGCACCCACGGCGACCTCTCGGAAAACGCCGAGTATCACGCCGCCAAGGAATCGCAATCGCTCAACGAGGGCCGCATCGCCGAGCTCGAGGACAAGCTCGCGCGCGCCGAAATCATTGACGTGTCAAAGCTTTCAGGCGACACCATCACGTTCGGCGCAACCGTCACCTTGATCGACGAGGATACCGACAAGAAGGCGGTGTGGCAGATCGTCGGCGAACCCGAGGCGGACGCCAAGAAGGGCAAGATTTCCATCACCTCACCGCTCGCCCGCGCGCTGGTCGGCAAGAAGAAGGGCGCCCAGGTGGAGGTCGTCACGCCGGGTGGCGCCAAGGCCTATGAGGTCGTCAAAGTCGAGTGGAGATGACCCCCGTCACCAGGGCGGGAGCGCTCTGCCCCGGTCCGCCATGCCGATTCAGGTTTTCCACCCCTCTCATGGATGGGGGGCTTTGCGTATCTTGCATAGCTCCTGAAAATCCCTAGATTCCCGGCGGATGGCCGCAGGCCTGCCGGATTCGGTGCCGTTCCGATTCGCCTGCCCGGTCGAGTGAAGTCCAGACCTCTGATTAGGGGCTTCCAGGCGGCCAATTGTTCCCTCAGCCCTATCTCAACGGACGGACCACCCGGTGATAAAAACTGCCCACGTCAAAGTCCTCATCATCGGGTCGGGACCGGCGGGCTACACGGCAGCGATCTATGCCGCTCGCGCCATGCTCGAACCGGTGCTGATCCAGGGCGTCGAAGCCGGCGGTCAACTGACCACCACGACCGACGTCGAGAACTATCCGGGCTTCGCCGATGTGATCCAGGGCCCCTGGCTCATGGAGCAGATGGCCAAGCAGGCGGCCCATGTCGGCACCAGGCTTGTTCCCGATCACGTCAACAAGGTCGATCTCGCCAGGCGCCCGTTTCGGATCGAATGCGATTCCGGCGATATCTATTTCGCCGAGGCGCTGGTGCTGGCGACCGGCGCGCAGGCGCGCTGGCTCGATCTGCCGTCGGAGCAGAAATTCCGCGGCTACGGCGTGTCGGCCTGCGCCACCTGCGACGGCTTCTTCTATCGCGGCAAGGAGGTGCTGGTGATCGGCGGCGGCAACACTGCCGTCGAGGAGGCGCTGTTTCTCACCAATTTTGCCGCCAAGGTCACGCTGGTGCACCGGCGCGACACGCTGCGTGCCGAAAAGATTTTGCAGGATCGGCTGTTCAAGAATCCGAAGATCGACTTCGTCTGGGACACCGAGCTTCACGACATCAGCGGCAACCACAATCCGCTCAAGGTCACTCACTCGCATCTGAGAAACGTCAAGACCGGCGCAATCACCGTGCGCCCGGTCGACGGCATTTTCATCGCCATCGGCCATACCCCGGCGACGGCGCTGGTGGCCGGGCAAGTGGAGATGAAAGCGTCGGGCTATATCAAGACGGCGCCGCATTCGACCGCGACCTCGGTCCCCGGCCTGTTCGCCGCCGGCGATGTGGCCGACGAGGTCTATCGACAGGCCGTCACTGCCGCCGGCTTGGGCTGCATGGCTGCGCTCGAGGCGGAACGCTTTCTCGCCGCGCAGGCGCAGCACCGCGCCGCGGCGGAGTGAGGAACAGAGAACGGAGGACTGACGACAGAGGACAGATGAAAGATCAGAGATGACGGATGAGCGCGTCGATCCTTCGCCATCCGACCTCTGTCATCCGTCAACCGCCGTCCGACAAAATGGACTGGGACAAGCTCAAGGTCTTTCATGCCGCCGCGGAAGCGGGCAGCTTCACCCATGCCGGTGAGCAGCTCGGGCTCTCGCAATCGGCGGTGTCGCGCCAGGTCAGCGCGCTCGAACAGGAGCTGTCGGTTTCCCTGTTTCATCGCCACGCCCGCGGCTTGATCCTGACCGAGCAGGGCGATCTCTTGTTTCGCACGGCGCACGACGTGTTCATGAAGCTCGAGGCGGCGCGCGCCATGCTGACCGACAGCCGCGAGCGGCCGAACGGCGACCTGCGGGTGACGACGACGCCGGGTATCGGCCTGCATTGGCTGACGCCGCGGCTCGGCGAGTTCCTCGATCTTTATCCGGATATCCGTATCTCGCTGGTGACCACGGAGGAGGAACTCGACCTCGCCATGCGCGAGGCCGACGTCGCCATCCGTTTGCGCCAGCCGACGCAGCCCGACCTGATCCAGCGCAAGCTGTTTTCCGTGCATTTCCACGTCTACGCCTCGCCCGAATATCTCAAGCGCTTCGGCACGCCGCGGACCTTCGAGGATCTCGACAACCACCGGCTGGTGGTGCTCGGCGGCCACGTGCCGCAATACCTGGAACGCGCGCGCTGGCTGATCGAGGTGGCGCGCGACGGCAAAGGGCCGCGCACCGCCCAGCTCGTCATCAACAACATTCTCGGCATCCTGCGCGCCTGCCAGCGCGGACTGGGTATCGCCATGCTGCCGGACTATCTGGTCGAGGGTAACGGCGGCCTCGTGCAACTGTTCTCCGATGCCGATCCGATCGCGCTCGACGCCTACTTCGTCTATCCGGAAGAACTCAAGTCGGTCGCGCGTGTGCAGGCGTTTCGCGACTTTCTGGTCGCCAACGCGCAGCGCTGGAATTTCTGATTCTCCGCCGCCAAGCCAGGCATGCCGGCCGCGGCAACGCCAGGCGCTACTGCACTGGGCCTACGATAGCCGGAGGATTTGACGATCTCTCAGATCCGTCATCGCGGCCGTCGCACACTTCACCAAATGTTGCCGTGCGCGTTACCGGCCGCGGCGTGACGCCAATCCCAGACCTCGGCTATATGCCGTATCAGGCTCGTGGAGGACCCCCCAATGCTGACACGCAGACATGCCTTGTACGCCGGCGCCGCGGGACTGGCGGCACTCGCCATCGGCCGCCTGACGCGGCCCCATGCCGCCAAGGCGGCGGCCAGCTACGAGGTCACCCAGACCGACGCCGAATGGCGCAAGCTGCTCAGCCCCGACGCCTATGAAGTGCTGCGCCACGAGGGGACCGAGCGGCCGTTCACCAGCCCGCTCTTGAACGAGCACCGCGCCGGCACGTTCGCCTGCGCCGGCTGCGACCTGCCGCTCTACTCGTCGAAGACCAAATACGAGAGCGGCACCGGCTGGCCGAGCTTTTGGGCGCCGCTCGACAAGGCCGTCGACGAGACGCAAGACCACTCGTTCGGCATGACGCGAACCGCTGTTTCTTGCCACCGCTGCGGCGGTCACCTCGGCCATGTCTTCAACGACGGGCCGAAGCCGACCGGTCTGCGCTACTGCATGAACGGCGTGGCGCTTAAATTCGTGCCGATGGCCGCCGGATCGAGTTAATCGCAGGCGAGGTAGCCAGAGGTACGGCTGCGTATCATCCCGCCGCGCCGCCGCCAATCCGCGCGGCATGCAAGGATATGCGGCGGGGCGGTAGGTCAGACGCTAAGCGGCGACCGTGCTGAGAAAGCCTTCGACCTCGGCGCGCAGCTTGACGGTCGCGCTTTCCACTTCTTCCGACGCCGCCAGCACCGTTTCCGCTGAGCTGCGCGTCTGCGTCACGCCACTGGCGACGTCGCCGAGCGCCGCGACAACGGCTTTGCTGCCGGCGGCGGCGCTGGCGACATTGTGCGAGATTTCTCCGGTCGCCACTTCCTGCTGCTCGATGGCGGCGACGGCCTCGGACGTGTGAGAGTTGATATCCTGCATGCGCTGGCTGATGGCGCGGATCGCCGCGACGGCGTCGCCGGTTGAGCTTTGGATCGACGAAATCTCCCGCGTGATCTCTCCCGTCGCCTTCGCCGTCTGGACGGCGAGCGACTTCACCTCCGAGGCCACCACGGCAAAACCGCGTCCGGCCTCGCCGGCGCGCGCCGCCTCGATGGTGGCGTTGAGCGCCAGAAGATTGGTCTGCTCGGCGATCTCCTGAATGAGCTTCACCACGTCACCGATCCGCTGCGCGACCCGGGCGAGAGCCGCGATGTCGTCGTTGGTGGCGGTGGCAGCCGCGGTGGCGCTGCGCACAACATCGTTCGTCTGCACCAGTTGGCGGCTGATTTCCTTGATCGAAGCGGACAGTTCCTCGGCGGCCGCAGCCGCCGTCTCCACGTTCCCCGACGCGTCGTTGGAGCCGTGGACCGCGCCCTCGGCGCGATGCAGCGTATGGTCCGATGTCGTCAGCAGGCTCTGGGCCGCCGCCTTCATCGCTGCCGCGCCCTGTCCGACGGTCATGAGCATGTTCTCGACCCGCGCGCGGAACGAGGTGATCGCCGAGTCGATGGCGCGCCGGCGTTCGTCGTGCTGGCGCAGTGAATCGCGCTCCGCCTCGGCAGCAAGCGGCCCCGTAACATCGGAATGCGTCGTGACCCAACCGCCGCTCGGCAGCGGCCGAGCGACCAGTGCGATGATGCGGCCATCTTCGAACTTGAGGGTTCGCGTTTCGGTGCGGCCTTCGGCGACCTGCCTCAGACAGGCGGCGACGTAACGATCCGGATCGTCGGAAAATGTGCCGGTCCGGGCACGCAGAACAAGTAGCTCGCGCAGCGGCATGCCGTGCCGCAACTGCTCACGCCGCAAGTGGTGCATTTCGATGTAGCGCATATTGCAGAGCACGAGCCGGGCCGCGCCGTCGAACATGCACAGGCCCTGGCTCATGTTGTTGAGCGCAACTCTCGCCATGCGATTGCGGTGCCGCTGCCGGGCGAGCGCGATCAGAGCGCCGACCGCCAAGGCGGCAAGCGCCAGCAGCACGGATAGCGCGGCGCCGACCGCGGCTGGGGGGATTTGATTGAGGGCCCGAACGATCCCATCAACGCCGACAACAGTCATGGCGGCGATGCCCGCGGCAAATCCGGCGGCGCCAGTCGAAACGACGAGCCCCCATTGGCGAATGGTCGTGGTCAGTGTTCGGCTGCGGAGCATGCCAAGCTTACCGGGCTGTGGTTGAGGAAGGGTATTCGGGGACCGTTGTCTTGAGGTTAACGAACGGTAGCGGACCGGCGCCGAGGCGCTGCCCTTACCGATGCTGAAGATGCCTGCGGATACGCTTGGCGGCGGCGATCGCGGCCGAGCGCAGCGCCTCCAGCCGCCGGACGGCGGCAAACGGCGCCTGCGGGCGCAGCGCCACCAAGCGATCGCATAGCGCAAGCCGCTCGCACCAGAGCCGGTCGATCATCGGATGGTTTTCCGTCGCGCAGGAATCCGCACGCTCGATCGCCGCGTCTTCAAAAAGCTCGTTGCTAAGCGCCACGGTGAGCATGACGCCGGGCGAAAAGCGCGCAAAGCTTTCGTCATAGGCGATCTTCCAGAACCAGGCGCCGCGCCCGCTGCGTAACACGATGCCGGCAGCAATGGCGCGACCGTCGACCAGGATGCGGTTGACCAAAACCTTGCCTTCCGCCGCGAGCCCGCCCACCGCGGTGCGCAGGAAACGGTGCAGATCGTCCCGATCGGCCGTGGCCGTGCCGGCCCGGCCTTTCCAGCCGCCGGCCTCCAGCGCCAGGAAATCGCCGAGCGCGGCGGCGACCGCGGGCGGCTCCGTCGCCGCGGTGAGCAGCACGGCGCCGGTCTCGCTCAAGCGGCGCCATTGCCGGCGGAGTTCCTTTTGTCGGCGCGCGCCGAGGGCTTGCTCGAGGTAAAGCGACCGCTCGCCGCTCGGCGCCAGCAGCGCCCGGCGCCGGCGATTGAAGTCGGCCGTCGGCATCTGCGCCCGCCTGACAATCATCGCGAGCACGGTTGCGACCGCGCCGTCCGCGGGCAGGAAGGGCAACAGCAAAAATCCCGGCAGCGCCGGATCGCGGGCGATATGCGTGAGCCAGGCGGCGATGACCGACTCGGCCGCTTCGCGCGCAACGAGCGGCACGCCGAGCGGGCCGTAGGGATGCGTCAGGCCGACGAGGACCGGCAGGTGCAAGCCGTAGCGCCGCCGTTCGATCCGCGCCGGGAAGAAACCGAGCAGCCGGCGCGGCTGCGTTTGCGACCAGACCAGCACCGCGCCGGCGTCACGCCCAAACACCCGCGCCGCTGGCAGCGCGAAGCTAGGCTCGTAGAAGACATTCGGCTCGAGCGCGCGCTCGGCCAGCTCGCGCCATTCGCCGGCAATCGGTTCGAGTTGCGCGAGCGGGCGCCATTCGGTCGCCAACGCATTCGCCGCTGCGGCTTGCGATGCAAAAGCCAGATCGGTCGATGCGTTGACCGTCACGATCGGCCTCACGCTTCCCTGGGGCCGCCGAAAATGAAGCAGTGCAGGCCCAGGCGGTATTTGGCGACCAGGAACAGGCTGGCCGATTCGAAGAGCAGCGCGACCGCGTTCGCAATCGCGGCGCCGGCGATCCCGAGCGGCGGCAACAGCGCGATGCAGAGGACGAGATCGATGGCGAACGCGCCGGCATAGACGAGCGCACAGGACCGCCGCTCGCCGAGCATATTCAACAGCCGTTCGGCCGGCCCAACCGAGGCGCGCGCCAATAGCCCGACGGCGAGTATGAACATCAGATAGTAACCGGAGACGAAGTCGGGGCCGAACAGCCGCAACAGCGGCTCGCCCAGCGCCAGAAACACGGCGATCATGGCGAGCGAAGGCCAAAACGTCAGACGGACGGAAAGCCTGAGAAATTCGGCGAGCCGCTTGCGATCGCCGGCGACGTGATGTTCGGCGAACTTGTGGGCAATGGTCTGCCCCACCGAGAAATAAATGAAAGCGACGAGCGCCAGCGTCTTGGCGGCGGCGTAATAGATCGCGACCTCGCCGGGTGGGCGGAACTGCTTGACGACAATCACGTCGGAATAGGTGAGCAAGAGATAGAACGCCTCGACGACGAAGATCGGCGCCGCGGTCGCCAGCCACGTGGGCACCGCATAGGCCTTCGGCCCGGCGTCGACTTTGCTCGACAGCCGGCGATTGAGCACCACCGCCTGGCCGATGGTGACGCTCCACAGCGCGACAATGCCGATGAGCGTCGCCGTGACCGCGTCAGTCGGCAGGCCGAGCGCATAGGCGACGCCGATCAGCGCCAACAGAACGAGCTGGCGCAACACGTAGGTCGGCATCAGTCCGAGATTGACCCAGTCGTAGGACCGCGCCACGCCACTCAGCACCTGGCCGAGGCCGAACATCGGCAGCGCGGCGCAGGAGAGGTAGAGCGGAACGATGGTCTCGGCGTCGAGATGCGGCGCCAGGATGGTGACGGCGATGGCGCCGACGCTCGCGATCGCGGTGGCAATGATCGCGGCCAGCCACCGGCTGCCGAGCAGAAATCCCCGCAGCAGCGCGAATTGCTTATGCTCGGTGTATTCGGGGATGAAGCGCTGCGTCGCCGAGCCGAAGCCGAGATCGACCATGCCGCCGAGCAGCAGTACCCACGTCCAGGCGTAGATGTAGATGCCGAATTCGAAACGCCCCATCCAGCGCGCCAGCAGGATCTGCGAGATAAAGGCGATCAGCGCGCTGACGACGCGGATGAGATAGGCGGCCCCGGCGAGCCGCCGCGCCAGCGAGTTGTCGCTGCCGTCGGCAAAGAGCGCTCGCACCCGCTCGATCGCGCCGCCGATGTCGGCACGCCAGGAGGTGCGCCAAAGCGAACGCGGCGCGGGTTCGGAACCGATCGATGCCAAAACGACCTCCGCGCCGCCACAAGCGGCGCCATGGGCGAGCGATCATGGCTAGCAAGGAAGCGTTAAGAATCGGTTGGAAGACGTTAACAACTGCCGGGGGAAGTTCCGCGCAGCAGCCACCAGGCAACGTCCAAGGACGAACGGGAAACGGCGGCCGACAGCCTCTTTCGCTACTTCATGCCGCGCCACGCCGCATCAATAATCCTTCAGCAGCCGCTCGATGTAATCGAGCTCCTCCTGCGGGCGCAGCACGTCGCCGAAGCGGCGGCGCAATTCCTCGATGATGCGGCGAGCGCGCTGCACGTCGATCTCGCCCGGCACCTTCACCGTGTAGTCGTCGCCGTAGTCGTGCCCGCGCGACGGAAGGCCGAGCGGGTCGGTATCGCGCTGCCCGCGCGGCATCCCGAGCCGGCCGTTTTGACCGGACTTGGGGCCTTGGCCCATTTGCTGCTGCATCGATTGCGCGAGACCTTGCGCACCCTTGCGCAGCGCGTCGAGCGCGCGGCCTTGGGAATCGACGGCGCTGTCGGCATTGCCTTCGCCGAGATTGCCCTCGGCCTCGCCCATGGCTTCGCCGGCCTGGCCGAGTTGGTCCATCCCGTTTTGGCCTTGCCCTTTCTGGCCCTGCCCCTTTTGCCCTTGCTGGCCCTGCTGGTTCTGGCTGAGGCCGCGATTTTTCAGGTCATCGAGCAGCTTGTTGAGGCGGTCGCGCAGCGCCTGCTGGTTCTGCCGCAGCTCGCGCATGGCGTCGTCCTGCTGCTTGCCCTGCTGGCCCTGCTGGCCTTGCTGCCCTTGCTGCCCTTGCTGCCCTTGCCGCCCTTGCTGACCTCGCTGTGCGTTCTGCCGGCGTTGATCCTGGCCCTGGCGGAAGGTGCGATCGCGCAGGTCCTGCTGTTGCCGGATCATGTCACCGAGCTCATCGAGCTGTGACATCATCTCGTCCATATCCAGGTCGTCGCCGTTCATGTCCGGCGTCGCCATCTGCAGGTTCTCCGTCATCTGCTGCAGCTGCTGCAGAAGCTGACGCGCGGCATCCTTGGCGCCGTTGCGCGCCAGGTTCTCCAGCCGGTCGAGCATGTTCTTGAGGTCCTGCGAGCGCAGCGTGCGCGAATTGCGGTCGAGCGGCCGCGCCAGCTGCTGGCTGTTCTTCAGCTGCTCCTGCATCGCCTGCATGAAGCGGTCCATCGCCGCGCGCAGCTGATCCATGAGTTGCTTGATCTCCTGGTCGCTGGCGCCGCGTTCGAGCGCCTGGCGCAGCGCCTCCTCGGCATTGCGCAATGCCGCCTGGGCGTCGGAAACGTCGCCGTCCTCGATGCCGACCGCCATCGACCACAGCCGCGCCGCCACGTCGCGCAAATCGTCGTCGGTCTTGGCGTGAATGAGCGACCAGAAGATCGAACGCAGGCCGAGATAGATGCCGGCGTCGGGCGTGAACTTTTCCGGCGCCAGCGCCAGCGCGTCGAGCGCGGTGATGACGAGCGAACGCGTCCCGGCATCGAGCGCGAGATTGCGCCTTTGTTCGACCAGCGCCCGCGCCAACGGCTTGGTGAACACGCGCTCGGGCAGGCGGAACGCGAACGGCTCGCTGTTGCCCTCGTTGCCGGCCTCGTCGCGGGCGATCAGGGTCATCACCACGTCGGCGCCGGCCCAGGGATGATCGGTCAAATCCTTGATAGTCTGCCCGACGCCTTTCTTGGTGCGCGCTTGCGGCAAGATGAGCGCGAAATCGGGCGGCCCGTAGAGCGGATGCGGCCCGGCGCCGTTTGCCGCGGGCGGGTCTTTGCGGGCGAACGTGGCCTGCGCCTGGGTCACCCCGTAATCGTCCTCCAGGCGGTAGGATAACAGGAGCGAGCCGCGCGCCTGCTGCTCGGGATCCTTGGCGAGCGCGATGGTCGGCGGCCGGTCGGGAATGGCATTGAACGCCCAGGTCAAATCGTCGCCGACACCACGCAGCGTCGCGCTGCCGGTCGCCGCGATCTTGAACCGGTACTCTTGCGTGCCGGCCGGCGCCTGCACGGCTTCCTTGGCGGGGATCACGCCGCCTTTGCCGAAAATATCGAGACCGAGTTTGCCGGTGGCGCGCACCACAAGCGTGCTGCCGACCGGAACGGAAACCGGCTCGCCGGCGTCGCCGGTTTGCCGCCCGGGCTCGCCGGGATGCATGCCGGCAAGAATGACCGGCGGCCGGCCGGTATAGGCAGGCGGGGTGACCCATGCGTCGACGCGGAAATTCGCCGGCAGCACCACACCCTGCCAATCGAACGCCGCGGCGATGCGCTTCCAATGTTCGCCGCCGGCGGCGATGAAGGTGGCGATGCAAGCGATCAGCACCAGGCCGCGCAGCGCGTAAGGATCGCGCCCGGCGATCCGCGGCGACGGCCAGCCCACCTTGAAGGCGCGCGCCGCGGCGAGCGTGCGCTCGACATGGGCTCTCCACAGCGCCAGCGAATATGGATCCTGCGGCGTGACCGCGAGTTCGTCGACGATCGTCGTCGCCGGACGATGGCGAAGGCCGCTGCCGCGATCGAGCCGGCGCAGGCCATCGGCCGCAGCGGGCGCGCGCAAGCCGGTAAACCGGAAGGCTGCCGCTATAGCGGCGATCGCAAACAGGAGCACGACCGCGGCACGACCGGCAGGCGGCAGCCAGAGAAACAGCCCGAGCCACGACACCGCCAGGAACAGAGCGATCACGGTCGCGAGCGTCGCCAGAGCGGGCCACAGCCGCTCCCAGAAGATCGCCCACCGGGCGCGGCGCAAGGCCGTGCCGAGCTGAGATCGGGCGTCGGCATCTGCGTTACGACGCCCAGAGGCGGGACTGCTCGAAGGGGTATCCGTCAACCAGGGTCTCCGCGGAGCAATAACTCCGCCTAGCAACACTTTAGCATGAGGGCGGGTTCAAGGCACCGGCCCACAGCGGGTGGGCGATGCAAGATCAGAGCCAGGGCGGCAGGCGGTCGAGCGCGATCAGCTCTTCGACGATGACGCGCGACCGCACCAGCGCCCATTCGCCAGCCCTGACAAGGACTTCCGGGACTAGCGCGCGGGTATTGTAGGTATTGGCTTGAACCGCGCCATAGGCGCCGGCGGTCATGATGGCGAGGAGATCGCCGGGCTGCGGCTCGGCGAGCGAGCGGTCCAACGCCAAGTAATCGCCTGATTCGCAGACCGGCCCGACCACATCGGCAATGATTCGCGGCGCGCCGATGGCGGTCTCCCGGATTGGCCGGATGTCGTGGTAGGCCTCATAGAGGGTCGGGCGCACCAGATCGTTCATGCCGGCATCGACGATGACGAAGGTCTTGGCTTCGCCCCGCTTCACATAGAGCACGCGCGTGACCAGGATGCCGGCATTGCCGACGATGAGGCGGCCCGGCTCGAAGATCAGTTTGCAGTTAAGCCCGTGCGTCGCGCGCTTGACTATTGTCGCGTAGGCGGCGGGATCGGGCGGCAGCTCATTGTCGTCGCGGTAGGGAATGCCCAGTCCCCCGCCGAGATCGACGTGGCTGATGCTGTGACCGTCGGCGCGGAGCACGTGCACGAAGTCCGCCAGTAGCGCGAAAGCGTCGCTGAACGGATCGAGCTCGGTGATCTGGCTGCCGATATGCATGTCGACGCCAACGACGCGCACGCCCTTGAGCTTGGCGGCGCGGGCATAGACCTCGCGGGCGCGGCTGATCGGAATGCCGAATTTGTTCTCGGCCTTGCCGGTGGCGATCTTGGCGTGGGTCTTGGGATCGATGTCGGGATTGACCCGGATCGAAACAGCCGCCGTGCTGCCGGCGCCGGCAGCGATCGCGGCGAGCAGTTCAAGCTCCGCTTCGGATTCGACGTTGACGCAGAGAATGCCTTGTTCGACCGCGAGCTTAAGCTCATCGGCGGTCTTGCCGACGCCGGAGAACATGATCTTCTGCGGGGCAATACCGGCGGCGCGCGCGCGCAAAAGCTCGCCACCGGAGACGACGTCTGCGCCAGCGCCGAGCCGAGCCAGCGTCGCGATCACGGCCTGGTTGGAGTTCGCCTTCATGGCGTAGCAGACGAGCGCATCGACGTCGGCAAAGGCGTCGACGAACACCCGATAGTGCCGTTCCAGCGTCGCGCTCGAATAGCAATAAAACGGCGTGCCGACGGCTTGCGCCAGCGCGACGAGATCGACGGCTTCGGCGTGCAGGACGCCGTTGCGATAGGCGAAGTGATGCATGCAGCGTGTTTAGAGCATGATCCGAAAAACGCCAGCCCCCGGATTTGATCCGGGGGGTGGAAACCGGTTTTCCGATCCGGTCATGCTCCGCCGAGGCTGGCCACGGCGCGGTTCGCCAGCGCCTTGGCGCATCAAGACGCCGAACAGCCGGCGCTATTGGAGCAGCGGATCGAGGATAAATGACTTGTTCTGGCTCGGCGCCGGATTGGCCGTGACCGGAGCGCCGGACGCGTCGGCGGCCGAAGCCGCCGGCGGCGGCGGTACCGCCGCGCTGGGCGGCGGATCGAGCGGCCCCTTGCGTCCGCAAGCGGCCAAGCCAAGCGCGGCCGTGACGAGCACGGCCAGCGCGAACCTGACGCTCAAACGATCAAAGGCCAAACGACGCTCCCCACCCGCTCGCGACGCACCATAGCAGATCGAACCGCAGCGGCGAGATTTTGGCGATCACACCTTGCCAGCGGGTTTATCCGTTCCCGCCGGCATCGGACGCTGAAGCCGCTTCAGCCAGCGTTTAGCCTGCGCGCGCACGTTTTTGGGCGCGGTGCTGCCATAGACTTCGCGGCTTTTTACCGACTTTTCGACCGACAGCACGCCGAAGACCGCGCCGGTAATGCGCGGCTCGATCGCCCGCATGGCGGAAAGCGCCAGCTTGTCGAGCGCAACCCCGCCTTCCACCGCCACCGCGATGATCCGGCCGGTGATGTGGTGGGCCTCGCGAAACGGCAGTTTGAGCGTCCGCACCAGCCAGTCGGCGAGATCGGTGGCGGTGGCATAGCCCTCGCCCGCGGCCTGCCGCATGCGCGGCAGGTCGGGCTCCATGTCGCGCGCCATGCCGGTCATGGCGGCGATCGACACGGCAAGCGTGCCGAGCGCATCGATCGTCCCTTCCTTGTCCTCCTGCATGTCCTTCTGATAGGCGAGCGGCAGCCCCTTCATCACCATGAGCAGCGCCGTGAGCGCGCCGACGATGCGGCCGGTCCTGGCGCGAACGAGCTCGGCGGCGTCGGGGTTGCGCTTCTGCGGCATGATCGACGAGCCGGTGGTGAACTTGTCGGAGAGCCTGATCAGCCCGACCAGCGGCGACGACCAGATCACGATCTCTTCGGCGAACCGCGACAGATGCACGGCGGTAATGGCGCAGGCCGACAATGTCTCCAGCACGAAATCGCGGTCGGCGACGGCGTCGAGCGAATTCGCCATCGGCCGGGCGAAGCCAAGCGCCTTCGCGGTCATGGCGCGATCGATCGGGAACGAGGTGCCGGCCAGCGCTGCGGCGCCGAGCGGGCTTTCGTTGAGCCGGGCCCGCGCGTCGGCGAAGCGGCCGCGGTCGCGCGCCGCCATCTCGACATAGGCGAGGAGATGGTGGCCGAAGGTCACCGGCTGCGCCGTCTGCATATGGGTGAAGCCCGGCATCACGGTCGCGGCGTGCTCGAGCGCCTTCTCGGCCAGCGCGCGCTGATAGGCGGCAAGCGCCGCGTCGATCCCGTCGAGCCAGTCGCGCACCCACAGCCGGAAGTCGGTCGCGACCTGATCGTTGCGCGAGCGGGCGGTATGCAGCCGCCCGGCGGCCGGCCCGATCAGCTCGGCAAGCCGGCTCTCGACGTTCATATGGATGTCCTCGAGCGCGCGCTTGAAGGTAAATTTACCGGCTTCGATCTCTGACAGGATCGTGTCTAGACCGTGAGCAATGCGCTTTGCATCTTGCGCCGTAATGATGCCGGTTTTGGCGAGCATCGCCGCATGCGCCTTGCTCGCGGCAATGTCCTGCCGGTAGAGGTGGCGGTCGAAGTCGATCGAGGCATTGATGTCCGCCATGATGGGATCGGGATCCGCCCCGAAGCGTCCGCCCCACATTTTGTTGCTGCTCATGTTGCGTCCGCCGAGGTTTTATCGCCGATGACCGAGCTACCCGCCGAGCCCTATGACAAAGTCCGCCGCGGTAAAATAACCGCCCTGGCGTTGGGCGGCGCCGCCGCCGTGCTGGCGGGGGTATACGGGATTGGGCATCTGCGAAGCAATCCGGCCGCGGCGGCCTGTGCGCCCGCCGTTGAGACCGCCGGCCGGATCGCGCCTTTGGCGCATGGCGAAGTCGCGGCGTTTGCGGTGGCGCATACCCCGTTCCGCGTCCCCGACCTCGCGTTCAAGGACGCCGAAGGCCATGAACGGACGCTCAAGGACTGGCGCGGCCGCACCGTCCTGCTCAACCTCTGGGCCACCTGGTGCGTGCCCTGCCGCAAAGAGATGCCGGCGCTCGACGCGCTCCAATCCGACCTCGGCGGCCCGAATTTCGAAGTGATCGCCATCAACATCGATACCCGCGATCCGGCAAAGCCGCTCGCCTTTCTTAAAGAGACCGGCGTCACGCACCTGACCCACTATGCCGATCCGAGCGCAAAAGTGTTCCAGGAACTGAAACTTGCCGGCAAGGCTTTCGGCATGCCGACGACGCTGATCGTCGACCGCTCCGGCTGCGAGATCGGCGAAATGGCCGGACCCGCCGAATGGGCCAGCGCCGACGGCGTCAAGCTGGTCCGCGCCGCGCTGCAAAACAGCCAGAATTGAACGGACGCACGCGATGATCGGCCGCCCGCTCCGCACCATCGCTTGTCTGCTCGCCTTCGCCGCCCTTGTCGCACTCTCGCCGGCGCGCGCGCAAAACCTGCAGCCGCGCCCCGAGCGGGACTGCGGTGAGATCGAGCGTGACTATGAGCTCATCAAAGCCGAGGCCGTATCGGTGCAGATCAATATGGCGCTGTTCGCGGCTGCCGACAAAGGCTGCGAGGCTTTGGCGCGCAAGCTCCTTGACGCCGGCGCTTCGCTCTTGGCGCGCGATCGCCGCGGCGCCGGTCCGCTTGCGCACGCCGCGCGCGGCGGCCAGATCAAGCTCGTCGAACTCTTCCTCGCCAAGGGCGCGCCGATCGATGCCCGCAATGTCGACGGCGGCACGGCGCTGTTCGCCGCCACCGAAGCCGAGAAGCATTCGACGGTAGCCTTGCTGCTGACCAAGGGCGCCGATCCAAATCTTCCCGGCCGCAAGGGCGTCACGCCGCTGACAGCCGCAGCTTTCAAGGGCAACGGCCGTATCTTCGACGCGCTGCTGACGCGCGGCGCCGATCCGAACGTGCGCGACGAGACCGGCAAGACGGCCATGGTCTATGCCGCCTCGCGCGGCTTCGACGATATCGTCGGCCGGCTCATTGATGCCGGCGTCGACCCACGGGCGCGCTACGGCAACGACCTTACCGCGCTGATGTGGGCGGCCGGCCACGACGAAGGCGTCGGCGCCGCGGCGGTCGGGCGGGTTGTCGATCTCCTGCTCGCGCACGGCGCCTCGCTCGACGACACCGACAATCGCGGCCGTACCGCGCTGATGATCGCCGCCGGGCTCGGCGATGCGGCCGTCGTCGATCTCCTGCTGCAGCGCGGCGCCGACCGCGCGTTGCAGGACAAGCAAGGCAAGACCGCGCTCGATTTGGCGGCGAACCCCGACGTGCGGGCCAGGCTTGGCCGCTGACGGAGCAATCACATCCCGGCGAGATAGGCCGCCATCGCGGCGATCTCCTCCTCCGTGAGGCCCTTCACGAACCCGGTCATGCCTGGATTGTTGGCGCGCTCGCCGCTGCGGAAGTCCATCATCGTCTTTTGCAGATAGGCGCGCACTTGGCCGGCGAGGCGCGGCTGGGTGCTGTCGCCTTTAAATCCTTCCTGATGGCAGCTGGTACAGACGACGGACGCATTGACGCGCTGCGCATCGGCGGTGGCCGCCGCCGGCGCTGCCGGCTGCCGTAGATCCGGCCAGGCTTTCTTCGAGAAATATTGCGCCAGCGCCATCAGGTCCGCTTGCTCGAGGCCTTGCGCGATCGGCGTCATTTGGTCGTTCTTGCGGGCGCCGGACTTGAAATCGCGCAGCTCGAAGAACAGGTAGCCGAGTTGCTGGCCCCAGATGACGGGCACCGGGAACGACTGCTCCACCGGCACGCCGTTCTCGCCGTGGCAGGCCGCGCAGACTTGCGCCTTTTCCTCGATGCTTTCGGCGCGCGCCGCCGACGGCAGCAAAACCGCCAGAGCGAGCCCAACCGCCAGCCGGAAGTTTAGGCCGCGCCGGCAATCTGGAGCCTTAATCACTGCAACCATCCCACCAAAAAAACGGACGGGGCCGTTTCCGGTCCCGTCCTGGCAATCGCCCGAGGTGATCGGGTTCCGTTATTCCAGCGTGAAGGCGACGATGCTGTCGCCACGCCGAGAGTCGACCTGCACGTTACCGCCGGCTGCCACGGCGATATATTGCTTGCCGCCGACCATGTAGGACGAGGGCGGCGCGTTGACGCCGGCGCCGGCCTGGAACTTCCAGAGCACCTTGCCGTCCTTGGCGTCATAGGCCTTAAACCAGCCGTTGCTCTCGCCGGCGAACACCAGACCGCCGCCGGTGGCGAGAATGCCGCCGATCATCGGTTGCGGCGTCTTCACCTGCCACTTGATCTTGCCGGTGTCGTAGTCGACCGCGGTCACGTTGCCGGCCTGGATGCCGCCCGGAACGTTGGTGAAAGCGCCGCCCAGCCACAGCTTGCCGTTGGGGTAGGGCGAGCTATCGACGGTGTAGGTCATCTCCTGTTCGAGGTTGATGGCGTAGGCGAGGTGCAAGCCGGGATCGGTCGCCATGGGCGACCACTCGACGCCGCCATTGGCGCCCGGGAACATCCGCGCGCCCTTTTCCGGCGTGGTGGCGGTCGGCAACACCCACCTGTCCTTCTGCGACACCATCGGCTCGGAGAAGCGGATCAGCTTGCAATCCTTGCGATCGTGCACATAGACGTAGCCGGTCTTGCCGGCGTGCATGACGCCCGGGACCGTCTTGCCGCTGGCGTCTTTCACATTGACCAGGACCGTGGGGCTCGTGGCGTCGAGATCCCAGAGGTCGTGGGCGATGTATTGGAAGTAGCAGGCCAGCTTGCCGGTATCGAGATCGACCGAAACCAGCGAATCCGTATAGAGGTTGTCGCCGGGACGCAGCGAACCGTCGAGATCGGGCGACGGATTGCCGACCACGAAATAGATGCGCTTGGTGGCAAGGTCGACGGAGGGATTCTGCCACACGCCGCCGCCGAGCGTTTTGTAGGGATCGCCGGTCTTGGCGAGCTGCGCCTTCTCGGCGGCGATATCGCGGTGCATGTCGCGGCCGGTCGCGTCCTTGGTCGCCCAGACGCCGACCGAGTTCTCCGGAATCGTGTTGAAGGTCCAAAGCAGCTTGCCGTCATTGGCGTCGAAGGCCTTGACGAAGCCGCGGATGCCGTACTCGCCGCCATTGGTGCCGATGAGGATTTTCCCGTCGACCGCCGTCGGCGCCATCGTCTCGCTGTAGCCGAGCGACGGGTCGGAGACGATTGACTGCGACCAGACCAGCTTGCCGGTCTTGGCGTCGATCGCATCGAGCTTCGCGTCGAGCGTGGCGAGGTACACCTTTTCGCCATAGACCGCGGCGCCGCGATTGTTGGGCCCGCAGCAATAGACCGTGACCGGCCCCATGTCGTGCTTGTAGTGCCAAATCTGCTCGCCGGTCTGCGCATTGAGCGCATAGACGTGATCGAACGAGGTGGTGACGTACATCACGCCGTCGACGACGATCGGCGAGGTCTCCATCGACTCTCTGATGTCGGTCTGGAAAATCCAGGCGACGTGCAGCTCTTTGACATTCTTGGTGGTGATCTTATCGGCTGGATGGAAGCGAGTTTGATCGTAGTTGCCGTTGGTCGCCAGGAAGTTCTTGCTGTCCTTCGCGGCGTTGTTGAGCATCGCCTGCGTGACATTCGGCGCCGCCGGGGCCTTGGCGTTGCCGGCCCCGACGCTGCCGCCCGTCTCTTGCGCCATGGCAACAAGTCCCAGCGGGAGCGCCATTGCCCCGGCAAGCAGAATCGTCGTCCCTATTCGCTTCATAGGTTTCCTCCCCGTGTGCGCGGTGTGCGCGATGAGCAGCCGTTGTTCCGGCCGCGCGTTCTTTGCAATGGGCGCTAGCGTGGCAACGGAACCGCGAACTGTCAAGACAACCGCGCGTAGCGGCGCGGCGATGGATCGTCCTGCGCCTGTGGGCAGCCTCCCATGGCCGCACCAAGCGGGAGGCTTGACGCGGCGCCGAATTGCTCTTCGCCCTGATGCCGGCGGTCTGACCCATGCGGCTTGACAGCTCCGAGGGCCGCCCTATAGTTAACTATATGGTTAAGTCTAATGCGGCACCCATCGACCGCACCTTCGCGGCGCTTGCTGATCCGACCCGGCGGGCCTTGCTGACGCGGCTTGCCGAGCAGCCCGGATTATCGGTCAGCGCGCTGGCGCAGCCGTTCGGCGTGTCGTTGCCGGCGATCATGAAACATCTCGACGTTCTCGCCGAGGCCGGATTGCTGGAGCGCGCCAAGTCGGGCCGCACCGTCAGCTGCCAGCTCAATGCGGCGCCGATGCGCGACGCGATCGCCTGGCTCAATCGCTACGAGCGTTTCTGGTCCGAGGCCCTTCGCCGCCTCGCCGGGTTTCTGGAGGAGGAAGACTCATGTCCGTCCAATCAGCCGTCAAACCAAGCCTCACCCTCAAGCGGCGGCTCCAAGCGCCGCCCGCCAGAGTCTTCGCCGCGTGGACGGATCCGGAAAAAATAATGCGCTGGATGGGCCCGGCGGACTTCAAGACGCCGCAGGCGGAGAGCGACGCCCGCGTCGGCGGCCGCTATCGTTTCGTGATGCTCGCGCCTAACGGCGAGCAGCATGTCGTTCGCGGCGTCTATCGCGAGGTGGTGGCCAACGAGAAGCTGGTTTTCACTTGGGCCTGGGACGCCGCGCCGGGCGACGAACCCTACGAATCGCTGGTGACAGTGCTGTTCAAGCCGGATGACGGCGGCACGCTGCTGACGCTAACGCACGAGCGGCTGTTCGACGAGGAGTCACGCGACGGTCATGAAAAGGGCTGGAACGGCTCCTTGGACAAACTGGAGAAGCTCGTCGCCTGAGGGACACAGGACCGGAATATACGAGACCACAATCGGGTCTCCATCACCCCATAGGAGCAGTTCATGAACTGGTCACACGGTCATTTTCATTGGAACGAGCTGATGACGCGTGATGTCGCGCGCGCGAAGAAGTTTTATGCTGACGCACTGGGCTGGCGCTACGATTCGATGCCGATGCCCGACGGCGGCGCCTATACCCTCGCCATGGTCGACGGACAACCGGTCGCCGGCATCTTCGAGATCAACGGTCCGGAGTACAAGGACGTCCCCGAAGCTTGGATGGCCTATATCGCGGTCGACGACGTCGACGCGCGCGTCAAGAAGGCGACCAAGGCCGGCGCCAAGGTCATGAAACCGGCCTTCGACGTGCCCGGCGTCGGCCGCGTCGTCATGCTGCTCGAACCCGGCGGCGCCGGCGTCGGCTGGATGACGCCGGCGGATGGATGAACCAGCGAGTAAGCGCTTAGCCCGGATTGAGCGCAGCGAAATCCGGGGATCTGCCGAGATGCCAACCCCGGATGTCGCTTCGCTCCATCCGGGCTACATGCGGAGAGAACCATGCAACCGCATAAAATCGTCTCTCGTGACGAGTGGCTCGTTGCCCGCAAGGCGCATCTGGCGGAGGAGAAGGCTTTTACGCGCGCACGCGACGCGCTCAGCCGCAAGCGCCGCGAGCTTCCCTGGGAGACAGCGGAGAAGAGCTACGTGTTCGACGGCCCGAACGGCAAGGAAACGCTGGCCGGGCTCTTCGGCAAAAACAGCCAGTTGATCGTCTACCACTTCATGTTCGGCCCGGACTGGCAGGAGGGCTGCCCCAGTTGCTCATTGCTCGCCGATCATTTCGACGGTGTGGTCACTCACCTCGCGCAACGCGACGTCGGCTTCGTGGTCGTGTCGCGCGCGCCGCTGCCGCAAATCGAGGCATTCAAGCGGCGCATGGGCTGGAATTTCAAATGGGTGTCCTCGTTCGGCAGCGACTTCAACTACGACTATCAGGTGTCGTTCACGCCGGAGCAAAGGGCGAACGGCGGGGTGACCTACAATTACGAGCAAGGCGAATTCCCGAGCGAGGAGGCCCCAGGCGCCAGCGTGTTCCACAAGAGCGCGACAGGCGAGCTGTTCCACACTTATTCGTGTTACGGACGCGGCCTCGACATTCTGATCGGCGCCTACAATTTTCTCGATCTCGTCCCCAAGGGTCGCGACGAGGACGGGCTCGCCTATGGCATGGCTTGGGTACGCCACCACGACCGCTACGACGGTGCGGTCGTTGATCCTAAGGCCACATACAAGGAGCCGAAGACCTCGGATTCGTGCTGCGATTAAGGGGCGCAGTCGCCCAAAAGCGGAGCGAACTCCAAGGATTCGGTTATCGCTCGAAAAGGTAATCCGGATGCCGCTTCATCCGGACTACAACTGATCCGCTGAATAGGTCGAAACCGCTGCTGGGGAGGAAAAATCAGATGTCGCCGGAACTCAAATATCTGGCTCTCACGGCCATGCTCACGGCGTCGCTGTGGATTCCGTATATCGCTGCGCAAGTTATCACCAACGGATTTCTGGCCGCACAAAACTACGTCGATCCGACGCCGCGCCCGGTGCCGCTTTGGGGGAAACGTGCGGACCGCCTCTATCTCAACGCCGTCGAGACCTTCGCACCTTTTGCGGCGCTGGTGGTCCTTATCCAGCTGGCCGGCAAGAACAATTCGATGACGGCCTTCTGGACGATGAGCTATTTCTGGCTGCGGGTGGTTCACGCCGTTGTCTATCTGGCCGCCATTCCATTCATCCGGACGATCGTTTTCGTGCTCGGCTACGTGTGCGTCATCGGGCTCTTCGTCGAACTGATGAAGTAGTTCGTGTCGTCATTGCGAGAAGCAAAGCGACACGCGCCTCGCAACGGACTATTTGGGCGCGGAAAAACGCGCGCGTTCAAGCCGACAGAAAATACGCAAAATCAGCGCGGTGGCGCCGCTGCCAGGAGCGCGGCCGCCGAGCCGTTCCACACCTAGGTAGTGTCTCAGTTTGATTGCGGCAGTTAGAGGCTCTTCTATTTCGCTGAGCCGTCGCATACCGATTTTCGCACCGCGCAAGCCGCCCGCCGCCCCGGTCCTGCCATGGCTTCGCACCCAGCTAGAGCTTGGCTTTCCGCTGTGCGCGAATCTGCAGCGATGGCCCAGCCAACACCGTGTGCTCCGGGTACGAGGTTTGGCACATCAACGGCGATTGCAAAGCATTGATTGTTGAAATCCCCAACGATCGCACAGAGCTTCTGCGCTTGTGATGCGTTATTCGGCATGACGACCCCTGGCGGCAGGTTGACCCCGCGGCAAATGTCGAGTGCTTGTTTCTCGCCATCGTCGCCAAACGCATAACCGTAAACATAGCCCTGGCCGTGCACGTCGGGTGGAATCCCGACCGCCAACGCCTGGGCGGCGCTCGGATGTGCAGGATCGTGCACACGAATAACATCGCCAATATCAGAGTTTGCTTCATCGCTTTCCCTCCGTGCCGCAAATAAGTCTATGCTTACTGCCAAGCAGGAGTCTACCAGGCAAGAACCAGCGCCGCCGCCTGAACTATTGCGGCTCCAGCGGCGGCGTCACGATCGATCCTGTCGCCACCGACATGGCTTCGTTGTTCTTAAGTTCATTCCACAGCGGATCGTCACGATTCATGCGGCTGAGTTGGCTGGCCGACAGCGGCACAATGGCGTTGATCATCTGATCGAGAATGTCGATCTGCGCGCCGGTGAACGCCGAGATATCCGGATCCTGCAAGCAGATCATCTCCCGGCGGGTATAATCGGTAACCGTGACGGTCCGCTCTTCGACCTTGCCTTCCCTGACCAGCCGACCGACTGCCCGGACAATGTCCTGGGACATCGGCCCGTGTAGCGTTCGCGCATAATGCTGCAGCCCGGTAATGGTCACGCCGTGCCAGCGATAATGCTCCAGATCGGCGCACCACAAGATTTTATTGAGCTTGACGTGCCCGAGCTTACTGGAGTTCGCTTTGGCGATGACATAATGCACCGCCGCTGCCACGCGCTGGCTGTCGATGGTGTCGCGTCCCCACACCTGTCTCAGTATGACCGAGCTCAACTGGTGGAGATCTGTACTGATCATAGATCGATCTTATCCGGCCGCGCGCCGAGCGCCAGCGCGCCGAAAGGTAAATCCACCGGATAATTGCGAGGTGTGGCGGGACGTTCTACCGCGTCGGCACCGGCTTCTCGCCGCGATAATCGTAGAAGCCGCGTCGCGTCTTGCGGCCGAGCCAGCCGGCCTCGACGTATTTCACCAGCAGCGGACACGGCCGGTATTTGGAGTCCGCCAGGCCCTCGTGCAGCACCTGCATGACCGACAGACAAGTGTCGAGCCCGATGAAATCGGCGAGCTCCAGCGGCCCCATCGGATGATGGGCGCCGAGCCGCATCGCGGTGTCGATCGCCTCGACATTGCCGACGCCTTCATAGAGCGTGTAGATCGCCTCGTTGATCATCGGCAGCAGGACGCGGTTGACGATGAAGGCGGGGAAATCCTCCGAAACCGCGATCTGCTTGCCGAGCCTGGCGATGAATTGCTTGGTGGTCTCGAAGGTCGCGTCGTCGGTGGCGATGCCGCGGATCACCTCGACCAGTTCCATCAGCGGTACCGGGTTCATGAAATGAATGCCGATGAAATGCTCGGGGCGGTCGGTGGCGGACGCGAGCCGGGTGATCGAAATCGACGACGTGCTGGTGCCGACAATGGTGTCGGGCTTGAGCGACGGGCACAGCGCACCGTAGATCTTGCGCTTGACCTCCTCCTTCTCGGTCGCGGCTTCGATCACGAGATCGCAATCGGCGAACTCGTTCAGCGTTTTTGCCGCGCTGATGCGCTTGATGGCGGCCTGCCGCTGGTCGTCGGTGATGCGCTGGCGGCTGACCTGGCGCGCCAGATTGCCGCTGATGGTGGCAAGCCCCTCGGCAATGCGCTCGGCGACGATGTCGTTGAGCAGCACGTCGAAACCCGAGAGCGCGCAGACATGGGCGATGCCGCTGCCCATCTGGCCGGCACCGACGACGCCGACCTTGCGGATGGAAAACGCCGTCGCCTCGGCGCGTCCGCCGCGCGTCATCGGCCGCTCCTGCACTTCGACCATCTTCGCTTACCTTCTTCGACGATCCGCACTAGCGCCGCATGCCGCCTCGCTCAACGACTGCGTTTTTCGAGCTCCTGGGCCAGTTCCGGCAAGGCCTGATAGAGGTCCGCTACCAGTCCGTAGTCGGCAACCTGGAAGATCGGTGCTTCCTCGTCCTTGTTGATTGCGACAATGACTTTCGAATCCTTCATGCCGGCGAGGTGCTGGATAGCACCCGAGATGCCCACGGCGATATAGAGGTCCGGCGCCACCACTTTTCCGGTTTGCCCGACCTGCCAGTCATTCGGCGCATAGCCGGCATCGACCGCCGCACGCGAGGCACCAACCGCCGCGCCGAGCTTGTCGGCGACCGGCTCTATATACTTGGTGAAGTTCTCGCGGCTTTGCATCGCCCGGCCGCCGGAAATGATGATTTTTGCCGAGGTCAGTTCCGGCCGTTCCGATTTCGAGAGTTCCTCGCCGACAAAGCCGGAAATGCCGGGGTCGGCCGCGGCCGCCACCGGCTCGATCGGCGCGGCAGAGGCGCCGTCGGCGGTCGCCTGGAACGTGGCGGTGCGCACCGTGATGACCTTCTTGGCATCGGTCGAGCGCACCGTCTGGATGGCGTTTCCGGCATAGATCGGCCGTTCGAACGTATCCGGCGCCACGACCTTGATGACCTCGGAAATCTGCATGACGTCGAGCAGCGCCGCGACCCGCGGCATGATGTTCTTTCCCGTTGTCGTCGCCGCGGCCATGATCGTTTCGTAGGGGCCGGCCAGGGAGACGATCAGCGCCGCAACAGGCTCAGCGAGTATGTGCTCGTAGGCGGGCGCATCCGCCAGCAGCACCTTCTTGACGCCGTCGAGCTTGGCCGCGGCCTCGGCGGCCGCCCGGCAATTATGACCGACCACCAGGATGTGGACGTCGGCGCCGAGCGCCTTGGCGGCGGTCAGCGCCTTGGCGGTCGCATCTTTCAGCGACTTATTGTCGTGGTCGGCGAGAAGAAGTGTCGGCATCAGATCGCCCCGGCCTCGTTCTTGAGCTTATCGAGCAGTTCGGCGACGGTCTTGACCTTGACGCCAGCCTTGCGCACGGGCGGCTCGCTGGTTTTGACGACGTCGAGCCGCGGCTTGGTATCGACGCCGTAATCGGCGGCGCTCTTGTCGTCGATCGGCTTCTTCTTCGCCTTCATGATATTGGGCAGCGACGCGTAGCGCGGCTCATTCAAGCGCAGATCGGCGGTCACGACCGCCGGCAGCTTGAGCTTGACCGTCTGGAAGCCGCCGTCGACCTCGCGCGTCACCATCAGGGCATCGCCGTCAATCGCCACCTTGGAGGCGAAAGTGCCCTGCGGCCAGCCGAGCAACGCCGCCAGCATCTGGCCGGTCTGGTTGCAATCGTCATCGATCGCCTGCTTGCCCATGATGATCAGGCCGGGCTGTTCCGCCGCCGCGATGGCCTTGAGGATTTTCGCCACCGCAAGCGGCTCGACGACACCATCGGCCTTGACCAAAATGCCGCGGTCGGCGCCCATCGCCAAAGCGGTACGGATGGTTTCGGCCGCCTGCGGCGGCCCGATGGAGACCGCGATGATCTCGGTGGCCTTGCCCGCCTCCTTCAGGCGGAGCGCCTCCTCGACGGCGATTTCGTCGAAGGGATTCATCGACATTTTGACGTTGCTCAGCTCGACGCCTGAGCCGTCTGACTTGACCCGGATTTTGACATCCTTGTCGACCGCCCGTTTCACGGGCACGAGAATTTTCATGGCTTGTTTCGGCTTTTATCGGCTTCCGCTGCGAAGGCCCCGGGATGCTGCGGTGCGGCAACGTACCGGCGGTCGCGCCCGCGGTCAACGGATCGACCGGGTAAAGGGCAAGGTGCTGGACAGCCCGCCGTCGACCGGGAAGGCCTGGCCATTGACATAGGAGGACTCGTCACTGGCGAGAAACAGCGCCATGGCGGCTATTTCCGCCGGTGCGCCGGCGCGCTGCAGCGGATTGAGCTGGCCGATCTTGCCGTGCGTGCCGCGTTCGCGCGCCGCCTCGAAAATCGGCTTGGTCATCCCGGTCTCGATCAGTCCGGGGCAGATGGCATTGACCCGCACGCCGGTTCCCAGGAGCGCGTTCGCCGCCGTCTGGGCGAGGCTGACGACGCCGGCCTTGCTGGCGCTATAGGGAGCGCCCCCGGCGTTGGCGCGCAAGCCCGCGACCGATGCCGTGAGAATGATCGAGCCGCGGCGCTTTTCCACCATGTGCGCCGCCGCGTGTTTGATCGCCAAGAACGTTCCGATCAGATTGATCTGCAGGACGCGCTGCCAATGATCCACGCTCTGCTCGAACAGCGGAATGAGACCGCCGCTGATCCCGGCATTGGCATAAACGACGTCGAGCGCCCCAAAACTCTTCAGCGCCTGACTGACGAAAGCCTTGACGTTATCTTCCTGGCTGGTGTCGGCGGCCATGAGCTGCGCGCTGCCGCCGTTCTGCGTGATGGTCTTCGCGGTCTCCGCCAACCCGTCCGCATTCTGATCGACGACGAGCAAACGCGCGCCTTCGCGCGCGAACAAAATCGCGCTGGCGCGGCCGATGCCGCTTGCCGCGCCAGTGACGATTGCCACCTTGCCATCGAGTCGTCCCATGAACGCCCCCTGTTGTTCTACCCCAATCAGCGATTCTGGCCCGGCTGCCACAGCACGTCGCGCGCGCCCTTGTCGTTGGCATAGCGGGCGGCCACGAACAGGAAATCGGACAGTCGATTGACGTATTGCAGCACCTCGGGCGTGACGCTCTCGTCCGGCTTGTCCATAAGTTCGGCGATGAGCCGCTCGGCGCGCCGGCACACGGTGCGGGCGAGATGCAGATAGGCCGCTGCCGGAAAGCCGCCCGGCAGGATGAAAGAGCGCAGCGGCGCAAGCGCGGCATTGAGCCGGTCGATCTCGCTTTCCAGCCAGGCCACCTGCGCTGCGGTCACCGTCAACCGGGCGCCGCCCGGCCCCCTGCCCTTACCGGGCGTGCACAAATCGGCGCCGAGGTCGAACAGATCGTTCTGGATGCGGGCGAGCGAGGAATCGAGCGCCACCTCACCGGCCGTATGCAAACGCGCCAGCCCGATCACGGCATTGGCCTCATCGAGGGTGCCGTAGGCGGCGATGCGCAGGTCGTATTTCTTGCGCCGCTCGCCGCTGCCGAGAGCGGTGGTGCCATCGTCGCCGGTGCGGGTGTAGATCTTGTTGAGGACGACCATGATTATTTCGCCAGTATCACTTGGCCAATCTTACTTGGCCATGACCCAGATCGTGACCATGATGATGACGATGGCGACGAATTGTAACAGCACCCGCAGCCGCATCAGCTTCTGCGAGGTATTGCCGGAGCCGCCGCGCATCATGTTGACGAGGCCGAACAGCAGCACCACCGCGACCGCGCCGATGGCGATCGGAACGAGGCCGTGAGACAGGAAGGACGACATGGGGGACCTTGTAGCCCGGATTGAGCGGAAGCGAAATCCGGGAGCGGTATTTCAGCCGGTAGATTGTCCACGATTTCGCGGAGCCCGTCGTCGGGCCAGCGCGGGGTCCCCATCGCGCGAGCGCGATGGGGTGCCCCGACTTCGGGCCGGACCCGGTGGCTCAACCCGGCTTACATAATGCCGTGCAAAGTCGGCCACGCCAATCAGGAATATCAGAAGCGGTTGCCTCCGGCACGTCGTGCCCGGATGCGGTCACTTCCTCCTCAGCACCGCATAAAAGAAGGCTCCAGCGGCCATGACGACGCCAAGCGCGCCAAGAGCCAAAGAAGCGATGGCCGCCGGCGATATCGACTGGTGCGTTTGATAGATATCGATCGATCGCATGACCAACGAGGCGACAAAGAGAATCGTCGCGACAATCAGGCCTATCCTCACCGCCCTTCGACGAGCAACTGAGGATGCATTCATGGGCATGTCAGCCTCCTCGAAGCGCTTCCGGCAATCCGACGTTACCGATCGGGCCAATCTTTAAGGTATCCTTGGCAAGCTTTTTCAGCTTCTCCATGCTGCGCGCATAGCTGAAAACCACCTCATGCCCCGAACGCGCGAACAGCGTCCCGAGCTTGCCGCCCATCAACCCCGAACCGAGAATGGCAACGCGCATGCTGCCCTCCCCTTAAGTTGACGGCGCTAGTCACTCCCCGGGCGGGAAGTCCGTGGAAGCGGCGAGCTTAGTCTGCGCTTCGAAGCTAGCAATCCGCTTGCGCAGCGTCGTAAGAGTGCTCTCCAGCGCCTGTGAACCGAGCAGCATGCGCAGCGGCGCAGGCTCCGCGTTGACGCTGTCGATGATGCGCGCGGCCATTCGGGCTGGGTCACCGGGGGCCAAACTGCCTTTGCGATCAAGCATCCGCAGGAAGGCGTGTGCGGGCGTTCCATCGTAGATCGGCATGAGCTTTGCCACTTGCGCACTGCCGTAGCGAAACTCGGTGCGCGCGCCGCCGGGCTCGACGATCGTCATGCCGATCCCGAACGGCGCGACCTCTTGGGCGACCGACTCCACAAAACCTTCGATGCCCCACTTCGTGGCGTGGTACATCGAGTTGCCCGGGAAAGCGACTTGCCCGCCGTAGGAAGAGATCTGGATGACGCGTCCGCCGCCTTGCGCCCGAAGGTGCGGCAGCACGGCACGGATGAGCTGGATCGACCCGACTAGGTTAGTCGCCACAATGTGATCGATCTGCTTGTCGGTAAGTTCCTCCGCCGCGCCGAATAGGCCGTAGCCGGCGTTGCTGATGATCACGTCGATGCGTTCGAGCTGAGCGAACGAGCGTTCGACAACCTCGCGGATCGCCGCTGTGTCGGTGACGTCAAGCACTTCGACGTGGAACGTTTCGGGATGACGCTCGCGCAGATCGGCGACCTTGTCGGTGTCGCGCACGGTTCCAACGACGTGGTCGCCGCGCGCAAGGAGTTGATCAGTGAGCTGGCGGCCGAAGCCGCTACTGACGCCAGTGATGAACCATGTGCGTTGTGACATCGTGATTTCTCTCGTAATTGCGGTAATTGTCAGTGCATGCTGGCGAACCCGTGCCCAGCGCCGCACGCATCGTGCGCGGCACGCTGTGAGGCGTGGCCCCAGTTTGCGGACGCTTCCCAGTCGCCGTCGCGTCAGTTGTCATCGATTCCTCCGTCTGCTTCGCTTGCATCGCCCCTTCTGCTTCGAGCTCAGGTCCGGTATTGTTGGTCGCTGACGTGCTCCATCCAGTCGACGACTTTGCCGTTCAGCGCTTCCTGAATGGCGATATGCGTCATCGCCGTCGTCGGCGCGGCGCCGTGCCAATGTTTCTCGCCGGGCGGAAACCAGACCACGTCGCCTGGCCGGATTTCCTCCTTGGGGCCGCCCCACCGCTGCGCCCAGCCGAGGCCGGACCTGACGATCAACGTCTGGCCGAGCGGATGGGTGTGCCAGGCGGTGCGGGCACCCGGCTCGAACGTGACGCTGGCGCCGCGAACGCGCGCCGGTTCGGGCGCCTCGAACAGCGGGTCAATGCGGACCACGCCGGTGAAATAGTCCGCCGATCCCTTGGCGGACGGCTGTGAGCCGTTTCGTTTGATCTCCATTTTATTCCTCCGCGGTGTTGGGACAGTCAGTGCCGGCGTCTGTGCATCGGCAGGGCCGGCTGCCGCCAGAGCGAGGCCGCCAGTGGCGGCGAGCAGGCGTCTGCGCGTGATCATGGCAGCTCCTGGCCGGTTGCTTGACCAAGATTTAAGCCGCCTATCCGCCGCGACTAGCCGCTATAATGCGCATGGACTTGTGAGCGTATACGATAAATGCAGCGCGGTCGTCTGCGGTTTTGAGGAAACATTCCATGGGAATCAAGCTGCACTATCATCCGTTCTCGACCTATTCGCGCCGGGTCCTCATCGCGTTTGCCGAGAAGCAGATTGCGCACGAACTCGTCTTCGTGGACATGGCAGCGCGCCGGCATCGAGAGCAACCGTATCTGTCGCTCAACCCTTATGGCCGCGTGCCGACGCTCGAGGAGGATGGGTTCGTCCTTTTCGAGTCGACCGCAATCCTCAATTATCTCGAGGCAACGCGGCCAACCCCGCCGCTGGTGCCGGCCGATGCGCGCGGCCGCGCGTTGGTCGACATGCACATGAAGCTGTGCGACATACAGTTTACGCGCCACGCCGGCACTATCGTTTTTCCCAAGCGCTTCCTGCCCAAGGAACGATGGAACACCGCCGCGATTGCGGACGCCAAGGCGGAAATCGAGAAGCATTTTACGATCCTCGACAAGCAACTAACCGGCAAGACCTATCTGGTGGCCGAGCAGTTCTCGCTTGCCGAGGTGTGCTACGCACCGTTCCTGGAGTTCCTGCCGCTGATGGAAATCACCCCTCCAGGGGCTGTCGCGGCGTGGAGCGAACGCCTCCTGGCGCGCCCGAGCGCGGTTTCGACACGGCCGCAAAAGTAGCGTCGTTGACGCTTTCACGCACTCAAGGATGCCGCCGCCGATTTCGCCGGCGCGGCGTCCGGCCGGGCGAAGGTTTGCCGGAGCTGATATTTCAAGATCTTGCCGGTCGCGTTACGCGGTAGCGCGGCGACCGTCTCCAGGCGGCTCGGCAGCTTATAACGGGCGAGGAACTCGCCGGCGAAGCCGCGCAATTCCTCGAGCGTCACGGTCTGCCCGGCCTTCGGCACGACAATCGCCACGATCGCCTCGCCCCATTTCTCGTCGGGCGTCCCGATCACCGCGACCTCGGCGATCGCCGGATGGCGCATCAGCCCGCTTTCGACTTCCGCCGGATAGACGTTCTCGCCGCCGCTGATGATCATGTCCTTGACGCGGTCGCAGATGAACAGAAATCCCTCGTCGTCGAGATACGCGGCATCGCCGGTGCGGAACCAGCCGTCATCGTCGATCGCCGCCCGCGTCGCCTCCGGCAAGTGCCAATAACCGGGGGTGACATTGGGCCCGCGCACCAGCACCTCGCCTTGCACGCCCGGCGCGACGACGGGCCGCCCCCCGCTATCGACGATCTTGATTTCGGCGAACAGCGGCGGCTTGCCCGACGAGCCGGCTTTGGCCAGCGCGAATTCGGGGCCGAGGAAGCTCACCATCGGTGCGGTCTCGGTCAGGCCGTGGCCCTGCTGCATTTGCACGCCGCGCGCCAGATACGCCTTCAGGACCGGCAGCGGACACGGCGCGCCGCCGACCACGAGCACGCGCACGGACGACAGGTCGGTCTCTCCGAAGCTTGGATGCTGGGCCATGAACTGGAACATCGCCGGCACGCCGAACATGGTGGTCACGCGATGCGCGGCAATATCCGCCAGCGCCTTGCCCGGATCGAAGCTGCGCTGGATGACGACCAGCCCGCCTTTCTGCAAGGTCACCAGCGTCGTCACATTCAGCCCGCCGATGTGAAAGATCGGCGCCGCGGTCAAGGTGACGTCGTTCTCCACGATGTCGAGCGCATGCATGGTGTTGGTGTTGTTCCACCAGAAATTACCGTGCGTCAGCATCGCGCCTTTCGGCCGGCCGGTGGTGCCGGAGGTGTACATGATCATGGCGACATCGTCGGCGCGCGCCGGAACATGGGCGGCCGCGACCGCAGCGCCGTCGCGCCACAGCGTCTCATCCTCGGCGGCCAAGAGCGCCGTGACGCTGGTCAGTACCTTCTCGACCGGGGCGATCGCCGGCCGCAATTGCGCGTCGACGATCAGCACCGCGGCGGCGCTGTCATTGATCATGAAAGCGAGTTCCGGCCCGGTCAGCCGGAAGTTCAGCGGCACGAAGATCGCGCCCAGGCGCAGCGTCGCAAACATGGAAAACAGAAACATCGGCTGGTTGAGGCCGACAAAGGCCACGCGGTCGCCTTTGCCGACGCCGAGCGCGCGCAGCCGCGCGGCGCAGTTCTCGATGCAGCGCTGCATTTGGCCGTAGGTCCAGCTTGCGCCCTCGAAACGCAGCGCCAAGCGCTCGGGCGTGCGCAACGACCGTTGCAGGAACCAATTGGCCAGTCCGAGATCCGGCGTCATGTCATCCTCCCCGCTTCACTGTTTGCAAGCGCCTTTATAGACTAGCGCTCTTAGCAGTTTCAAACTCGCCGGCGCAGCGAGCCTGCCTTCAACGCCTTGTCCCAACGCCTTTATCCCTTGACGGCCGACAACGCCGTGAAGATACTGCCTAGAGTAGATTGTCCAGTCCAATGACCAGTCGGGTGGGGATGTAGATTGGACTGGAGGGGGAGCTGATAATGAATCCTGTTGGTGATCCGAAGCCTAAGCAAACTGGCCAGGCTGAGGAGCGTGTAGACGATAGCCGTCGCGACGCGATGATGAGGCTCGCCAAGTACACCGCTCCGGCAATGTTGGCTTTGCTGCTGTCTACGGACAAAAGCATGGCCCTTTGCACCAGCTGCGCTTAGCGGCGTTGCGGTATGTGTTGACTGCCCCTGAGGCATGTCATGTTGGGTGATGCTGACCGAGCACGCGGTGTGCGATTGCGCCGTACCGCCGGGCGCGTTGCTTGATGGACCGGTGTGCCAGACCCGATTTGCTCGAGCTTGGGGAGCGTCAAGCTCCCGTGGCCACTCCCGCAGCTTCTGTGCACCGATTCGAAATCGAGGGCGGCTTGCTGCTGCTCGAACGGTCGTCCAATTCACTTTTTGCTTTCAACGAGACCGCGCGTCATGTCTGGGATTTGATCGAGGCCGGCAATTCGCAGGCGAATCTGGTGTCCGAATTTGTAGAGACCTGGGGAATTTCACGCTCCCTTGCCCAACAGGACATCCATTCGATCATGGCGCATTGGCAGAAACACGGGCTGCTGTCCGGCGGGGACGGTGGACCGGTTCAGATCGCTTGCGTAGAAGATGCTGCTGTCGATTTCAATCCAGCGGTACCGCCGCTGCCGCTGGCAGAGTGGGTCTGCACGATCCGTGGCATACCCATGGCCATCAGTATCGATAAGCAACCAATTGCCCCGATCCGTGAGCTGTTCAGACATCTCGAAACGCCGAATGCTACGCCTCGGAGTCAGATAAAGATCAGCGTTGCCGGGGCCAACACGATGGTGCTCACGCAAGACGGACGGGAACGCCTGCGCACCGCTGATCCAGCCGAGGCGGCCGGCGCGCTGTACATCGCGATACTCGAGCGAATTCATCCAGACGTACGATGGTTCGCATTGATTCACGGCGCCGCGCTTGCACACAATGGGCATGGGCTCGCCCTGGTCGGCTCCTCGGGGAGCGGAAAGAGTACATTGACGGCCGCTCTCATGGCGACCGGCTTTGATTATCTTTCGGACGATCTGATCGCACTGTCGGAGCCGACCAAGGCAATCGTGCCATTGCCATTGCCACTGAGCATCAAGCCGGGCAGCTTCGACGTCGTTTCACGGCTGTGGCCGGAACTGGCGCAGGCTCCCAGTTATCGCACCAAGGGTCTTGACGCGCGTCTGCTTGTCCCTCCGGCGGCGGCCTGGGATGCGCAACCGGCCGCGCTGCGGCGCGTGGTGTTTCCGCATTATGCCGCCGGGGTCCATCCTCAATTGACGCGGTTGTCGCCCTTTCAAACGATCGAGCGATTGCTCTCTGATAGAATATGGCTTGGCAGCCCGATTACCGAAGAGCGAGTCACGACATTCCTGGCATGGCTGGAAGATACGCCAGCTTATGCACTAACCTACGCCGATCTTGATGGTGCCGTGCGCTTGATCGAGGATGTTGTGGCGTGACGCGATGGGATGCGTTCACGGCGGTCTGCAATTATCTTCGGGCGGGCTTGCTGAAGAGTACACCGCTCCTTCGAGTCAATGACCCATCATGGACACTGTTGGTCGAGGTCAGTAGCGATCACTACGTCACGCCGGCGCTCGCGTGGTGCTTGAAAGATCTGACGGAAATTCCTTCGGAGATCCGTGAATATTTCGACAGCGTCCTCGCGCTCAATGCCCAACGCAACGAGGCCTTGCTCGCGGGGCTTGCGCGCATCGTTGCGGCACTCAATGCAATCGACATTGAGCCCGTGCCGCTCAAGGCTGCGGCTCGCCTCTTCGAGGCCGACTATCCAGCGCCGGCGTTACGCTTTCTCGGCGATCTCGACGTCCTGATCCCGGCAAAGCGGTCAGCCGATGCGGTTGCGGCATTGCAATCTATCGGGTTCTCCGCAAATGCGGATGATTACGATTGTCCGCCATCCCATCATCACTTGCGGATGCTGCATGACCTTGAAACCGGAACTGGAGTAGAGCTGCACACGGCGGTTGTTCGCGATGAATGCGCCGGTATCATCTCGACGGACTGGTTCTGCGAAGGGACCAGCCCGTTGCCGTTTCGAAACCTGAAAATCCGTTTGCCCGACGCAACCCGAAGCGTGGGGCACATTGTTGCCCACGACCAGCTTCACCATGACGGCTATCGGCTCGGATGGGTCGAGTTGCGGCAAGCTCTCGATTTGGCCATGATCCGTGCAGGGCGCGAGAGCGCGATCGATTGGGCGGAGCTCGATCATCGATTTAGCCGGATGGGGCGGGGAGCGGTGCTCGCGAGTTCGGCAAGATATTTCTCGGCCAAGCGGCACCTCGATTCAGATCTGCGCCGCGTCCAGGTGCCATCAAGGATTTCCGCCGCGCTGTCGCGTCGCCTCGGGCGCGAGGATGGCGACACCTTGCAACACTATTGACCGAATATGCCGCGAAGCGCCGTCGAGACCCGGGTGGCATGCTGAGATTGCTCGACCTCAAAAATGGCCCGAGCGAATCAGCTTGGTCATGAAAGCATTCGAACGAGGTCGCCCTAAGTGGTGACGACGCAGCACCGCCTGCGGCTTTGTGGGCAATCGCCGTCAACCTGACGGACCTCATTCAGTTCGACCCATCCAGCAATCGCCGGGCGATGACCTGCGCCTGGATTTCCGCGGCGTCCTTGAAAATATTAAGGATGCGGGCGTCGCAGAGAATCCGCGACACCGTAAATTCCAGCGCAAAACCGTTGCCGCCGTGGACCTGCACCGCATTGCCTTATGTGCCCGTAGCCGCCGGCGGCAATATCCCGCGTTGGACCACGAAAGATTCTTGCGCATCCAAGCAGATCGGAAGAAGCTTATTGACAAAGGGTGCATCGGCAGAGAGGCCGATGCCCTCGAAGCCAATGCCACGATGCGCGGACATCACGTATGAATATTCAACCCTCTCTTCCGTTTAGCGGTGAGCCACTTTATGTCGGGACATTTTGGGCGGTCTTCGTCCTGTGGAACGGAGCTGAACTGATCCTCAATACGAGGCGGCAATCTGCAACCGCAGACGCGCGTGACCGCGGGTCGTTTACGGTTCTAGTCCTGATCCTGGGGATTGCTTTCTCACTGGCCTTTGCCTTCGCGCTCCTGCTGCCGGGCGCGGCCATCGCGTCGGCGGCTCGACCGCTATTCATAGTCGGAATCTGCTGCGTCCTGGCCGGGACGGCGTTGCGTTGGTATGCGGTGGCGACATTGGGCCGCTATTTCACCGTCAACGTTGCCACGCAAGCCGCACAACCCGTGATTGACTTCGGACCCTATCGCTACATCCGTCACCCCGCCTATGCTGGATCGCTTCTGGCGTTGCTCGGCTTTGCCCTAGCGCTTGGCAACTGGGCCGGCGTGCTAGCGATGCTGATCCTGCCAGGCGGCGCTTTCAGCTACCGCATCGCCGTCGAGGAGGCGACGCTGCTCTCGGCGTTGGGCGAGCCCTACGCCCGCTACATGCGCCACACTTGGCGACTAATCCCCGGTCTGGTCTAGAAATGATGGTGAACCAGGAGCCAGGTATCAATATTGCGCCGGACTAAGCATGGGACGATGTGCAGCCAGTTGTTAGAATTTCGCTCGGGCGCTTCAGCGCGACCAAATACGACGCGATCCGATACTCGATCACCTCGTCGACGGTGGCTCGCAGCGTGAACGGAACAATAAGGCCATTTAGATACCATCGCCGGCGGTAGGAGGCCCGGATAGTGACGAGCGAAGGCCACGACAACGCCCCCCTCGGCATCCGCCTACGGCCGAGGCTCTTCCGGTTCGTGCTGACGGTTGTCGTCGCCACATTGTTGGGACCGCTGATCGTCGGCGCAACCGTTTTTTCAGTGTTCGTGGCAATATCGATCGCTCAATCGGGGTTCAATGCCGGGGAGATCAGCAAATTGTTTTATCATCCTGGTCGGGGCAGCGTATTTCGGCGGCAGCGTGATCGCGCTCGTGGCCGGCACCATCGTCGCGGTGGTGGCGCTCCGGCGTCAGGTGACCTTCGTTGTCATCATCGCTGCAATTATCGTCGTCAACATCGCATATTTCGCGGTCACCGAGCCGGGGATCTTCTATTCCACCGACCTTAGGATGCCGTTACAGCGGTTGGTCGGCAACCTTGCATATTCGGCCTTTGCCGCGACCATCTGCTGGCTGCTATTCCCGCGGCTTCTCAAGAACACATGACAATTCAGCACCTCGGATCGTCTAAGCGCATAACGGGTTCTCTCCTGAACTGCCTCCTGTTGGTGGAGACAAAAGTTCGGCACCTATTAATAGCCATCACCCGGCGATAAGTAATCCGGCAACGCAAGAGGCCAGGTTGGCGAGCAATAACACTACCATTGCGCGGCGAAATGCAAGCCCGGCCATCCAGGCGATCAGCAGGCCCTCGGCCGCCACCACCACAGTCTCAAGGACGATGGCGGTCGGCCAATAGGAGAAGCGCGGATACGCCCAGAGAGCGGCGGACCACAGTTGTGGATGAGTCACCGCAGTTGCTATGCACGCGGCCAAGCCGACATGCAGGGCACCTCGGCTCGGCCACCTCGCAAGGCGGGTTATCAAGAATGCAATCGGGCCTTCGATCGCCGCAGAGATTGCAAGCGCTTCTGCTTCCTCCATTGGGCTTTCCCTTTCGGTCGACTGTCCCGCCTTAACACTGTCTTCTGCCGGTCATTTGAATCCACGGTCACGAATAACAACGGGAGGTTACCATGCGCCATCGGATAGGGTTACCCTGCCTCGCGCTGATGCTGACGGTCTCGATCGCTCGCGCAGATATTTTGCCAACACCGGACCGAGGTCCGCCGATGGGTAGCGCCGGCGGTCTGGACTTCGCCATCCAATCGATCAAAGTGGAAATGGGACCTGTAAACGGACCGCATTATAGCAAGACGGCGCAAATTGCCGTGCTCGTCGGATGCACCGACGGACAGCCCAATTGCGCGCTGGCCAAATCCAGACATCTCATTGGCATGGAGGTGCTGACGGTCGACGGCCAGAATCTGCGGCGCGAGAAAGGCATGGTGCAGCAGATCATCGACGCTTTTGCCCGCGAGGGGGCCACGCGAATGGTCACCCTCGAACTATTTTCGCGCGGGTCGCAAAACGAGCCGATAAAAATCTCCTTTGCCCGGCCTTAACATTTGCCGCATTGTAGGGGCGAAGGTCACCGGCCATGCGGTGAACCTGATCCTCCGTCACCGAGGGTGACCAAACGCCCATCCAGCGCTAACTCTTTGATCAAAGTTTCCCCAATGCGGTCGCAACTTGCGACAGTCTCGGCAATTAAAATCTTGTTGGTTGGTGTTGAAAGGCTAATTCTGGCTCCGCAGTGAGTGCAGGGAATAGCCTCCTTTCTTACCAGTACCGTCACGATCTTCTCGGTGTGCTGTCTACACTTTTGGCAGCGTATCCGAAGCATCGTCCAGTCCGACGTAGAGAATTTCATAAAGCGATCCCGGGCTAAGGGCCCATTTGGTCGTCGAACGTAATCAAAATGATTAAACTTTTGGATTACCGATACCGGACCATTTCGTTAAGCCGCCTGTCAGTGGCTGCCACGTTTGGCTGCAACATCGCTGTTCTCGACAAAGCTGCGGGCGCGGCTTTTACAACCTGTTTACGAATACGGATATAGACGTGTCAATCAGAGGTGCCGCAATGGCTAATGATGAAAGGCGTTCAGCTTTCGAGAGGCGGGCGCGCCAGGATCGGCGCCGTGGTGGTGCAGATTCGCGATCCGAGGAGGAAAAGCTACAAGGGGAACGACGGTCCAATAGTGATCGGCGATCTGGTTTGAGCCGACGGTTGAACACCGCAGTCGCCCCGAAGGCCATCGAGTCGAAATGTAGATAACTGCACAACGACGATCTCGACTGACCGGCGTCTTTAAACATTTCGGTTGTTGGCCCGACGCTTGCACGCCACAGCGTTTGATGTGGTGGACGGTACCCGCTCCCGGCAACGAAGTGCCATAGGGTGATCGTTGCATTCGAATCACATCAGGGAGCCGTCCACATGCAAGTTACCACGATCGGTTTGGATATCGCCAAGAACG
>JBEKWO010000026.1:0-46270 GCA_049512975.1 Xanthobacteraceae bacterium
TTGTGGAGAAGGCCGACTTTCGCACCCGCGAGCTTTTGTTCAACTACAAGCAGACGGTACTCAACGCGGTCCGCGAGGTGGATACCGCCATCGACGCTTATGCGGCCCAGCAGGCTCGCTTGCGCCATCTCGCCGACGCATTGACGGCGGCAAGGCGCGCGGTGAGCCTTGCCACCGAGCGGTTCGATCGGGGACTGACGGATTCTCTCAACGTCATCGACGCGCAGCGCCAGGAATACGAAATCGAGCTGCAATATGTGTCCGCGCAGGAAAGCGCCGCGACGCAATTCGTGACGCTCTATAAATCGCTTGGCGGCGGCTGGGAGGATTATCAATTCTTCCCGCCGATTCCGCGTCCCATACCGGCCGTTGCGGCGGCGTTCAGGCGGCTTTTGGCGCCGGGCGTCACGCCGTAAGTCTTAATAGCGAGCCGGTGTTCTCTTTGCCGCTTTGGTGCTGTCCTAATTCCGAGGTTTCTGTCCTAATTTGCCGAACCCGATGTCCTAATTCGGAAGCGCCTGTCTTTTTTTGGTTTCACCCTTTTTAGCTTTGTCTGCTTCTCTAATTCTGCGCTCGTTATCCTCAAGGTGCTTAAGGGCGCTGAGATACGTTTGGAGTGCCTGCTCGGCTTCAAGCGTAGGGCGTCCTGAAGCTTTAAGTGTCATAATCAGTTCATGCTGATCGGCGACGATCCGCCTTGCTTCGGCCACCCAATGCGCTGCCACGATGAATTTCGTCTTTTTCCGCGGCATTTGCAGCAGCGTGCCCCCTTCATGGCAACCAACGCCCCAACAGCACGTTTCGACTGCCCAAACTGTGGCGCACAATACAAAGTCGTTCGCGTCGAGACGGGATCAGCGCCGCCAGATCGGCAGATTGTTTGCCGCCGTTGTGGTGGTCCGCTCCAAGGCCGTGAAGGCAAGTTTATCCTCAAATATTTTCTGGTGGATAGTCCAAGGGTCCAAGCCAAAAGAGATTAATGGCCGCCTCAGTTGGCCGCCTCGCCGTAAGCAGGCCGCAAGCGCGGCCAATCGGCCGATTGTTCGGGCCGTTGCAATGGCGGTTTCTACACCGTCGATGGCGGCTTCACCGCCACATGACGGCAACATGAAATTTTTTTCCTTCGCCGATTTTCGTCCACGCAATCGACGTATGTGTTAAATTGTGCCCGGTTTCGGGGCTGCCGACTAGCTGCGATATTGGCCATTGTCGAGGCGATGCGGATCAAACAATTAACAGTGCATAACGTTCTGGCCGACCTATCCTTGGCAGCGTTGTCCAGCGTCATCACTGTTCTCGGAACAGTAGCATTCGCCGCCATGATTTTTTCCGGGCCCTTGGCAAAGGTGGTGCCGCTGGCCTTCGTGACCTTTCTGGCTGGAACCACTGTTTCAGCGTTAGTGGTCGGCTTGTTAAGCCGTTTTTATTGTAATCTCAGCGGTGCCCAGGATCAGCCAGCGGCCATTCTGGCGACCTTCGCGAGCGGCCTCACCAGCGTGAGCGTGCTCGATGAGGGGGCGGCCATCTCGACGATGTTCGCCGTCATTGTTCTTTCTACCGCTTCCTTCGGATTGACTCTCCTGCTCCTTGGCGTCCTGAGATTTGGAAGATACACCCAACTCGTTCCCTATCCGGTGATCGGCGGCTTCTTGGCCGGGGTTGGCGTGCTGGTCTTGATCGCCACGATCCGCTTTCAGTCCGGGATCACGCCGACCCTGGACAGTCTCCCGCAGCTTTTCTCCTGGCCAACAGCCTTGCGCTGGCTGCCATCCCTGCTCGCCGGCAGCCTTTTGTATTGGGGAATGAACCGCATTCGGCATGTCTTGTTTCTGCCAATCGCGCTGATCGGCATCGTGATCTCGTTTTACATTGTGGCCAGCATGTTGTCCTTTTCGCTCGTCTCCCTGCGGGAGAGCGGTTTCGTTTTCCGGTCCCTGTCCGAAGGCGGCGTCTTCGACGCGTTCAAATGGCTCTCTGTTGCGAAAATTGATTGGAGTGTTGTCCTCAATGGGCTGGGAAAAATCGGCGGCCTCATTCTGGTCTGTACGATCGGCGCGTCGGTCGCCACGACGGCCCTGGAAATCGGTGCCGAAACAGAGCTAGAGCCAAATCACGAATTCCGGGCGCATGGTCTGGCGAATCTGGGTGCTGCGCTGGTCGGCGGCTTGCCTGCCTTCACCCTGACTGCACCCTCACTGTCCTATCTTCGCCTCGGAGCGTCCAGCCGCTTGATGCCGATCCTGCGCCCTCTTTTTAGTCTGGCGCTCGGGGTGGCGGGTCTTAGTCTCCTGGGGTTCGTGCCCAAGGTCATGGTAGGCACGCTTCTTGTCGTGTTCGCGTTCGGCCTGATGGACGAATGGCTGATCCGCGCCCGTCATCGCCTAGGTCGCAGCGACTACATCCTTGTCCTCATGATCACCGGGATCATCGCGCTGGTCGGATTTCTGCCAGGAGTCGCAGCTGGCATTCTCATCGCTGTCCTCGACTTCCAAGTCAAATACGGCAGATTGAATGTCATAAAGGCCGAACTTTCGGGGCGCGATTTTCGCAGCGATGTCGAACGCTCCCCCCGCGCCGACGGCATTTTGCGTGAGGTCGGCGAGCGGGTTGTCACTTTCGAAATCCAGGGATTTATTTTCTTCGGGACGGCGATCGGACTTCTCGCGCATATCCGCGAGCGTATCGAGGCGAGCACGCAAAAAATCGAATTTGTGATTCTAGGGTTTGCGAATGTTGACGGGTTGGACGCCGCGGCGCATTTCGCCCTGCGCAAGCTGAAAACTTTTGCAAAAATGCAGGATATTTGTTTGCTGTATTCGGGCTTGAACAGCGACACCGCCAAAGACTTGCAGGCCGCGAATATCCTCGACGAGGATCTGTCCCTCTGCTTCGCGACTACGGCGATGGCTGTCGAATGGGTTGAAAACCGCCTGCTCAACCAGTCTGGCTGGGGCGATGACCCGACCAGCGCGCCGATCAGCGCTGAGGATGCCTTGGTTTCCGTCGTAGGGGAACGAGACAAGGCTATGGCCTTGTTACCCTATTTCACCATCCGTGACATAAAGGCAGGTGACACGTTGTTCCGCCAAGGCGACGATGACTACGATGCCATCGTGCTGGTGCGCGGCACTCTTTCGGCGCATCTCGATCTCGGCGGCGGACAATCGGTTCGCTTGCGGAAATTTTTGCCCGGCACCCTAACGGGGGAAATGGCTTTTTATACCGACAGGAAACGTTCGGCCTCGCTGATAGCGGATACGGATGCGACCATCGGCGTTATCAGCGGCGCATCCCTTGTTCGTCTGAACCTGGATCAGCCCGCCGTCGCCGCCGAGTTTCACCTGATGGCGGCACGACTGATGGCGCATCGCATCATATCGATGAACGCGATGCTGCGGATCCTCCTTGCCAACCGGACGCCGCGCACCGCGCCGGCGAGGTGATCGAATTGGGATTTCTAGGCTGTGGCAATTTTATCACGACTAGGGACTAACCGCGGTGAATAGAGGCCGGAACCGACGCCGGGGAACCAGATGTCATGGACCTGTCACGCGGCAAAGGTTAATTTCCGATCAACTATTTCGGGGACTCGCGCAAAGGCATACAGGTGGGGGGCTACAATGCTCATTAGCGGAAGCAAGGCGAAAAGCTGCGGTTTGGTTGCGGCTTTTGCCACGGCGGCGGTTCTGTGCGGCGGCGCCGCGTACGCGGCGGATATGGACAACATGGTGACGAAGGCACCGCCGCCGCCGGCGATCACGGCGCCGGCTTCGTGCGGCAGCCTTTACGACTTCTTCCTCACGGCGTGTCCGCTGAGCTGGAACGGCGTCACCTTCTACGGCACCGTCGACATGGGCGGGACCTACCAGACCCACGGCACGCCGTTCGACCCGAACTTCCCAACCGGCGCTAGTTACCTTCTTGGCGCCGGTGGGGGGAATGCGACGAACCGGAGCCCGGGATTTGGTTGGGCTCCCAACGGCATGAGCCAATCGAACGTCGGCATCAAGATCATTGAACCGATTGCGCCGGGCGGCTGGTCGTTTATTTCCCAGAACGAGCTTGCGTTCGACCCGTATTCGTTGCTCTTGGCCAACGCGCCGCAGGCCATGCAAAACGGCATCGGCGTAGCGGAGAATTTGCAGGCCCTACCGTTCGACTCGAGCCGGTGGGGGTGGCTGGCGGCGACGAATGTCGTCGGCCTTAGCCAGCCAGTTTTTGGCACGCTGACCTTCGGCCGGCAGAACTCGCTGCTGAATGACTCGCTCAGCGCCTACGATCCGATGGGCGCCTCGTATGCCTTCGCGATGATCGGCTATTCCGGCAAGTATGCCGGCGCCGGCGGCACGGAAGAGGCCCGCTGGACCACGGCAATCAAGTATCGCGTTAATGTCGGCGACTTCCGGTTTGCGGTGATGGGGCAGCCTATCGGCGGTGCGGACGGCGGGTACAACGCTTATAACCCGAACAACGGCGCGGTCGCAGGCCAAATCGGCTCGGACTTCAGGAACTTGGGTCCCGGGATCTTCTCGTGGGATATCGTCGGCACTTGGGAGAAAGACGCGGTTAATATCGGGACGACATTCCCCGGCCAAAAGTTGGACCCTGTCACTGGCTACCCAACCTCGTTCCCCAGTGGCCCCGCCGGCAGCGGCCTCAAGGCGACGATCTCCAACAACACGAGCATCACGGTGTTGGCCAAATATAGCTTCGGTTCCTGGGGAAACACCCCGCCGCCGGTCGTGGGCAAAGCACCTCCTGTGCCGTCCGGACCCTCCGGCATCCCGCTCACGCTGTACGCCGGCTATGAGTGGATCCAGCTCGCCAACCCGAGCGATCCGCAGACGAGCTCGTTCCAAGATGATGGCTTCACGTTTAATTACGTCAACGTCAACGCTAGCGCGTTGAACGCTAACGGCACGACGATTGCCAACAACGCGTTCAACGCCCACTGCAACAACAACACCGCCAATCCTTGCACAGCCGAAATCTTCCAGTTCGCGTGGGCCGGCTTCAAATACGGCATCACCAGAAATCTGGATTTCATCGCCGTCAACTATGTCGAATGGCAAAACACATTTGTTACCAATACCCTGTGTAACAGCATGTCGACGGCCGTTCAGAAAGGACAGTGCCAAGGCTACATGGACGCCGCCTCGGTGGTTCTCGACTGGCGGTTCCTGCCGAAGTGGGACTGGTATATTGGCACAATGTACTCGGTGGCGGGTGGCGGCATCGCCAACGGCGATATTACACGCAACAACCTCGCTACCACGAGCGGTGTGCGCTTCCGGTTCTAAGAAGCCTGCAAGCTGGTTTGAGCCCCTACAATCAGTTGGGCGACTGGAGAGACAGCTAGGATGATTGACGGCGCGCCGCCGGAATTTCCGGCGGCGCCTTTCGTTTTTTTATATCGGCCTAGCGGGGCCGCCGTCGCCTGAGCCATATTTGCAACACTTTGCAGGAAAGCGCTGCCGGCCGGAAGGCCATGCAAAAAGACTGCAGACGATTCAGGACCCTCCAGCTGGCGCAGATGAAAAAGCTGGCCGAGGCCGCTCAAACGGCCATGCAGAGCATTCCGGCGAACCTTTACAGTCAGGCTTCGCTCGGCCGCGATCTAGATCGGTCACAGACATCGGTATTATGGGGTGATATTTTTGTTACTGAAGCGGATGAATTTAAATGGCTATGGAAGTTGAGGCGCTGCCTGTTGGGTTGGACTTGACGGGCATGACACCGGAAGACCGAGCAGCGTTGCGAAGAGCCGTTCGGTCGCTTGAACACCCGGGCCTTGCTGCGCGCCTTACCAATATGGTGGGCAAGCCCATCGAACTCATTGGAGATGTGCTTCCCGCTTCCGCTTCGCACGTTATCGCCACGGCCACTTCCAAAGGTCTGGAGGCAGCCCTCAAGGTAGCGTTGCGGACTATGCAACATCCCTCTCGCGCTGGATCGCAGTTCCTGCACAAGGCCTTAGCCACGGCATCCGGTGCCGCCGGCGGCGCCTTCGGTTTAGCGACACTTCCTGTTGAGCTTCCTGTCTCGACAATCATCATGCTGAGATCCATCGCGGATATTGCGCGAAGCGAGGGCGAAGATCTTTCCGATCCGGAGGTGGCGCTTTCATGCGTGCAGGTCTTTGCCTTAGGCGGACGGGCTGGCTCGGCCGACGCGTCTCAAAGCGGTTATTTCACCGTGCGGGGCATGCTTGCAAAGAGCGTAACTGAAGCCGCACGCTTCATCGCAGAGCGGGGCCTTATTGAGGAAGGCGCTCCAGTTCTCGTCCGCTTCATGACGCTAGTGGCGTCCCGCTTTGGCGTAGTGGTGACGCAAAAAGTCGCGGCACAGGCTCTTCCGGTGATCGGTGCACTAGGCGGCGCTGCCGTGAACTATGCGTTCATCCAGCATTTTCAGGAGGTGGCTCGGGGTCATTTCACCGTTCGCCGACTAGAGCGAGTCTATGGCAAAAATGTTGTACGGACGGAATATGAGCGCCTCGCTCAGGACCACTGAAGCCCAAATATCCCAGGTTCACTCTGGTCACCAACGCCGGATGGGCGACGTCTGCGCAATGTGGTTCCTTCGACCGCCGGTCCGACAAGGACTGTGCTGTAGATAGGGAATACCCTGTAGCAGGCAGTCCCGTGGCGGACAATTCCTGAATTGCGGGAACTATGGAGTCTCCCAGGATGAGCCGATGGGAGAGCGTCGTTTTTTAACGTGATGAGAGCGCGGCGCGCAGCTCAAAACTCCGCGCCTTCTGCTGTTGCGCGATGGCGATGGCGGCGAGGAAGGCCTCCTCGATAAGCCAAATGAGTTCAGGGCCGGACGCACATTATTTGAGGTCGCGCCGCGCCAGGGGTTTCGCGAAAACAGCAACTTCAACTTCGCTGCCAGTGGAGCTTGAGCCGATGACCTTGATCTTCATCGTAAGCTTTTTCGGTGAATAGCCCCCGTACCAAGCCTCTGTGCCTTGAAATCCATCGATATTCGCAAGATTGAGAGCGTCAGGGTCGGCAAACCACAGCAACTTCGGGTCGGCGGACTGGAAGACGGCCTTCAGCGTCTCGCCGATTTGTCTAGCTTTTTCCAGCGAGGCGGACGCCTCTGTTGCCAATTCGGAGGCAATGCAGCGATACTCATAACGGCGGCCTTCGCCGTGTTTATAAACGTAGCAATGATCCGTTACGCCGGGAATTGTTTGAGTGCCTGCCCACGAGGGATCGCCTATTGGATGGACCTCAGGCTTGCCCTTCAATTTTGAGAAACTGCTCGAGCGCGCTTGAAGAATTTTCTGAATTGAGCCGCACACGGTGTCGACACATTCCGCAAACGCCGGGGCGGAGAACAGCAGCGTAACGGTAAGAAAGAAAATCCGTAGCTTCATAAAGCCCTCCAGAACCCTCGGTGCGGCGAGAGTATAACGTCCACGGCGGGACGTCGTAAGCGCTCCAGCCCAGCACTGATGCGGCCGGAGGACGGTCGCCGCAGTCCAGCGGGCGGCGCTGGGATGCGCAGCATCGAGGAAATGGCGGCGGCCGGCCTCTTCTCGGTCGCCGGCGTCAAGGCGATTGTTTCTCGACCAGCATGCCGCCGAAATCAGCCGCAAATTTAATTCCCGGGACAAGGATCCCCCTAATGCCGAAAACGTTGTAAAGCGACCTGTCGGAAAACGAAGGAAGTGCCCCATGCCTTTCAAAAGGGTGGCCTCCGCTCTCGCTGTTGGTCTCGTGACGGTTTCGCTTGCGGGCGCCGCTGCGGCTGCAGGTGGCGGCTCGCAACCCTGGCGCGCCCACAACAATTTGGGCATCGCAAGGTGTCGGGCGAAGCGTCGGGGGGGGAGAACATAGGCCAGCCATTGAGCCGTGAAAGTCGCTTCAACCCGAGATGCTGGCGCCGAATTGGCCGCAAAAAGCAACATGAACGGAGCGAGATCGCGCGGTCCGCTCCAATCCCGTCGCGTGGTCAGAGACGCTGATTGGATTCCATTCGCACCCTGATCCGATTGGCAAGAGTTTGCGTCAGCACGCTCAGCAGCAGCTGCGAGGTAAACGTAGCAGCTCAATAATCGCCGTGTCCATCGGGCAGCAGATCTTGCCGGCTACCGATATGGAAACGGCGCGCTCTTTCTTGCGGTTTGCGCCGACCCAATGCATCGAGGGCAAACAGAATCTGGCCGGCTTGGCGCCACAAGGTTGCTTCATATCGGCTCAGGCGATCGAGCGGGTAGCTAGGCAAGTTGGCTAGACGTAAAAAGCAACGTGTGAGGTCGGTGGCAACGGATTTCGGACCCGAGCTAGGCTGGCCCTGCGTTCCGTTTGTGATGCCAGGCGACACACGATCGGGGTCGACATCGACAGAATCAGCCTCGAACCTTGCATAGATGAGTTCCGGCGACTTTGGTTCTGTTTGGCGGCGTTGCCTGAACTCATACAGATAGTCAGCTTGGATTTCGAATAAGCCAGTTTCCATTGTGGTCGCACGCCGCAATCGCCACAGCAGGCTGGCTAGCCGCAACACCAGCTCCCGCTCCACGGCCGATTGAGCGTCATAGTCAGCGATGATGGCCGCTTCGAACGCTTTGTAATCTTCCGCATCCTCTAGCGTACCGATCACCGTTTCGGCGGTCAGGCCGTGGCGGACCGCATTGCAGCGCGAGCGCTGTTTGCCTTCGTCAGTAATCGGACCGGTGCTTTTGCACGCATTGCGCCGGTTGGCCTCAATCTGCCTGAAGGAAGTCATCGAGCACCAGTCGCAATAATTGGCTTCCTTTTGCGATTTTGGGGGGCCTTGGGCAGCCGTGGAACAGAGGTTGAATGGGCGGTCGCTGCTCGCGAGGCCGTCGACTGATCAGGGTTCGGGGCTTCAGCAACCGACCGAACCGGGTGTGTCTCGGTCCAAAGCGTCCGGGCAACGCCGATGGGGTCGATTCCGGCTTTGCTCCACCATGAGGCTTCATCACCAGATCGATGCACCTCGCGATGATGGCCACGGCACAGCGGGACGACGAACTCATCGCTCACTTTGCGCCCGAGCGCCCGATGTTGCGCGAAGCGGAGATGATGGGCATCTGACGGACTTCGTCCGCAAATCAGACAGGGTTGCTTGGCCACGAATTTGACGTGGGTCTTGTCCCGAAACCGGCGCGGCTCGGGCAGCGCCAGCAGGCTCTTGTCGACGCTGTTGGAAGCTGACACCGCGCTTGGCTCTGCTGGCCGCTGATTTCGCGGCGATCGACGGTGATCCGGCTTAGCGGGCGACGGCGCGTTGATCCCCTCTCCATCGCCGCTTCCGAGCGTTGCCAATTTTGCCGCAAATGCGTCCTCGACGCGCCGCGCGTCGGCTGCGGCTAGGCTGTTTTTTGCCGCCATGAACTGGTGCGCCCATGTGGCGGCGTCATCGGCAGCGCTTAGGAGGTCCACGTCTGACAGAAGCTGATCGCGCAACGACGCAGACCCATCCTGGTCGAGCACAGGGTTTATGGTGGTCGCAGAGGCCTTTCCATTTCGCCGGCTGGACGTTGTTCCTCCTCCGCGACCGCCATTCAGTCCGGCGATCTTGCTCGAAATGGTCGATCTCGTAGGTCCTGAATCCGCTACCGTCGGAGCGATGAGATCGGGTGCGTCGAGATCATCTTCTCCGGCAATTCCGACGAGCGTGAACAGCGCGTAGCGGCGCGCATAGGTCAGCGCCGCGCCCATCCGATGCGGGGTCGCGGTCTCGCTGATCGGGCACACTGGCCAATCCGATGACATCCATTCCCCGGATGAGTGAGCGAGTGTCGTGGTGAGCCGGATTAGTCCAGCTTCGTTGTCGATCGCAGTTGCCTGCACGGTTGCGATCTCGTGCTGGCCAAGCGTCTTACGCACAATGTCGAGCCCGCTGGATAACGGGGCGTAGCGGAAAGTTCGCTCGCCTTCGCGCGGGACCGGCGACCGGATCTTTCCGGTCAGCGATTTCTCAGGGTTTGCGAGTTCAGCCTGGGCCTTGGCCAGCGCCGCCGCGATAGCGCCGATCGATTCACTGGAGCGCTGCATGAGTGCCTTCCACTTCCAGCAAATCGAAGCTGATGGCGCCGGATTTCGAACGCTTGGCGCGGACACCGTGGCCGATGGCCTCTTTGGCGTCTTCCGGCATTAGCCCCTTGAGTTCGACCTTTGCCCTCTCGTGCTCCAGGAAGGCGGCGCGCGTTGAGCGGAAAACGCCGGCAAACTCTGCCCAGGAGTTGGACGCACTCATATCGACGATCCGGACCGCCTCAATCCGCGGCCGTGGCGGCGCGACGCCGAATAGACGAGGGGGCTCACCACTTTCGACGCAGCGCCAGAACTTTTTCTGCGCGGTGAACAGGAGGTGCTGATAAAGCGGATCGGCCGGAATGCTGATCTCGACCCACTTGCCGCCGCCGGTGATGATCGAGAGCACCGAAAGCTTGGCATTGGTGACCCACATATTGTGCTGCAGTTGCGGCGTGTATTTTTCGGCCGCCCCCTCTTCGGTGAACGACCATGGCAGCATGAACTTGGCTTCGAACACCGCTCCGGTGGCTTCGACCATGCCGTCCAGGGTGGCGGCCATCCAGCGCAGGACCGGATGCTGCACACGGTGCTGGACCCTAGTGAGGACTTGGCCGGCGTTGCGTTGGAACCAGAGGCGGTTGAGGGGTTCGGTGACGACCCCGAGCTGGACGATGAGGTTGCCGGACAGATCCTCCGGCTCGACCTCGCCGCGCTTTTCCCCCGCCATAGGCGCACGAGGGCGCTTTCGTCATCACCCATGATGATCCGGGCGTCCGAGCCGCCGATGAAGCTGCGCCTATGTGCTGAATCGGTTATCTTTTGAGTGTGTGCGTTCATCGACGTCTCCCTTTTGAGGATTTCGTTGTGCCCGTCTCAACTGACTCGCCATCAACAAAAATTATTGATACGAAACTCCCAATGGCGTGTCAACAAAAATTGTTGATACAATGACGCCAGCCCAATGCCGAGCTGCCCGTGGGTTGCTAGAGATCACGCAATCGCAGCTTGCACACGCGGCCAACCTAGGGCTCTCGACGGTCGTCGACTTCGAGAAAGAACGGCGACAAGTTTCCCCGGGAGCTGTCGAAGCAATCCGAACCGCTTTGGAGCGCGCTGGGATCGAATTCATCAACGAAAACGGGGGCGGGGAAGGCCTTCGGCGTCGGAAGCCGAGGCATCCAAAGCGAAAATAGCCTCGCCGCGATTTCTTCATCCGCAGGCGGAAGAGGGCGCTTTCATCGCCACGCGTAGCAACTAGCGGCTTTTCCCGCGAGATGGCCGACTCGGACCGAAGCAAGGGCACAAAGCTCTTAATCACCAGATGTTCAACCACGAAGATATTGCCGTTTTCGATCTGTTCGCCCATACTAATAGTGGGTCCGGTAGGCTATAATTCTACCAGTTGCGTTTTAGTGGAGTATTGGTCATGACGAATAACTCAAAAAGCCAGTCAGCCTCCAAAGAGGTCAGTCGGTGGAGCCTCTTTGGGCCGCCGCCGATTCTCGAAGGAGAAAACGCCGCTGCTTATGATGAGCTCTTTGGCCGGGTCTGCGCAGCAGTAAAGCCGGTCGATGTTATTGATGAGATGTTCATGGCCGATGTGGTGGCCTCGGAATGGGAGGTCTTGCGCTGGCGCCGCTTGAAATTGAGTCTGATTCGAACCCGCGCACTTAAGGCGCTAGAGGGCTTTTTGCGTGACAAGCTCGACTATGATCTGTACCGGGAACACTTTGTGGACGAACTTACGCCAATCCTTCAGGACAATCCTGCGGAAGACCAAGCTGAAGATATTGCGCAGACGCTGGCGCACGAGTGTGCCCGGAATGAACCGGATGCTGTCGACAAGGTCAGGGCCATTCTGGCCGGCATCGGTCTGGAGATAAATCATATCCTGAACCGTGGGAAGACCCGAAAGGCCAAAGAACTCACTCAACAATACGTGCGGCGCGAACCGGACGCCGTCAAGTTTATCGATGAGCATCTCGCCACGGCCGGCGTGAGCATCGAGACCCTCGCGGCGCAGGCATTGGCCCAGGACCTCGGCTATATCGAGCGGATCGATCGCCTGGCCACCATCGCCGAGAGCCGCCGCAATGCCAGCCTGCACGAGATCGATCGGCGTCGGCCGATCCTCAGTGAAACATTGCGCCGGAGCGTGCAAGAGGTAGAGGACTCCGAAGTGATCGAGACGACGCCAGCCAAAGGAGAGGCGCTGCTTGACGAGCGACCACAAGATCAAAGCTAACCGCGCGAATGCTAAGGTTAGCACCGGGCCGAAAACCCATCACGGCCGTGCCCGCTCGGCAAAAAATGCGTTCGCCACGGCTTGAGCCTTCCCATCCAGTCTGACCAAGCGCTTTGTGAAGAAATGCAAGCCCTCGCGCGTCAAATCGCGGGGCCGCATGCCAGCGCTCACACCCAATTGCTCGCACGCCGAGTGGCTGAAGCGCAGGTCGATTTGCGCCGCGTACGTTATGCGCGCCAACAATTCCTCTCCGAGGCGTTGGCGAAGAACCCTTACCATTATGAGCCTAGAGCAGTTACGCGAGCGAAAATGATCACCAAGCACTTTCTGACGCCCAAGCTGGCAGACATTCCGCTGCCAGCCTTCATCGAGAAGTATCTCATCACGACGCAGGAAGGGCCGGCCCAGTTCGCGACAATTCTGTCGGAAGAAACGAAACAGTTACTGGCCATAGGCCGGTATGAACGGCGCGCACTGTCGCGGCGCAAATTTGCCATTCGCGCCTTGGACGAAGCATGGCGGCATCGTTAGCATGATTGCAGAAATACACATTGCAACGTTAGGATGTCATAAAACATCGATATTTTGGCAAAACGAAGCCAAAATAGCCTATCTTTCCAAAGGCCACGCGTCGTGGTTCCGCAACATATCCGAACGCGGTCCCGGCCTGTTCAGTGACAAATCGAAGTTAGGCACGAGCTAAGGCTGGCTAATATAACTTCTTCGTACAGAACTCGCCTGTTAAGTTCCGCGCAAGGGGCCGACCGCGATCGACAACGAAAGTCAGCCATTCGCTTATTTGGCTGTGGGGATGGTCATTTCTAATGAGCCATATTTGCAACACCTCGCAGGAAAGCGCGGGTCGACCGGAAAAACTGAGGAAAAATAGCCACTTGCCGTGCTAAGGTGATGTAACTGTGGAATCGACCCTACTGCCGGACGCGTATATGATGTTTCGGGGCAAGGCGGGGGAGAGTCGGAGGCAAGGCCGGTGGAATGCGGCGGTCTTCAATTCGAGCTTTAGCTCTGGCCCTTTGTAACTCGTCGGTGACCGTCAAGGACGCAAACGAGGCGAATGCTGGTGCCGGTTAAAAGAGTTTGCACGTTTCTCGTCGTTGCCTGCTTGGGCGCTTGCATCGCGCAAGCCGCTGCCGCGATGGATTTGAATTATTTTCCAGCAACGCCGGCACAGCCGAACAGCCCGGATTGGGCGGGATTCTATTTCAGAGCTAATCCCGGTGCTGGATCCGACAGCATACCGTGGACGGGTCTGGGAACCGCGAACGGGTTTTCATCGTCCGGCGCAGCGACCCGTCCGGTAAACGAGAATTTCGGATACAACTTCCAAGCGGGAAATTTCGTATTCGGCCTTGAAGGCTCGTTGGCGGCGGCGAACTTCGACGGCAGGTTCACGGCTCCTTTTTTACCTGCGACCGGCGCTTGGACCCCCAACATGAATTGGCTGGGCACGGTGACGGGCAAGGTCGGATATTCGTTTGGTCAATGGCTCCCCTATGTCAAAGGCGGCTTCGCCGCGGCCGATGTCGGATCGCCGCTGCAGGGCGGCCCGATTGGAGCATTTTCACAAGGCACGGAACTGAACGGTTGGACAGCCGGCGTCGGCGTCGAATATCAGTTCGCACCCAAATGGTCGCTGGGTCTTGAATATCTCTATACCGACTTTGGCAACCCGTCTGGTGCGCCAAACACGATCGGCAGCGTGCCGCTTGCGGGCTCGCCTGAGATGTACTCGACCGCTCTGAAGACCCAGAGCCTGTTGGGTCGACTGAATTACAAGACGGGCTGGTAAGCCGAATTTTTTGATCGTTGCAAGACGCGAAGCGCCGGCTGGCGCCGCGTGCCGAAGCAATCTGCAACTTGCACGTAATGCTGGATTGCCTGGTCGCGGCGCGACGCGCAATGGCCGGTGCGTTCACTGCGATGTCGTTGTTGTCGGCGTTCTGCGGCTCGCGATTTCACAGTCCTCGACGAAGCGGATGACCCCGCGCATCAGGTTTTCGCCTTCGAGCAACGGCGCGTGTCCCTGGTCGGCCACCTCGATGACTTCCATTTGCTCGCGCCGCGCCCGCATCGCCGCCACCGTCTCGGATGAAAGTATGTCGGAATTGCCGCCGCGGATCACCAGCATCGGCATGGCTGCAAGCGTGTCGAATTCGTTCCAGAGCGAGGGGATCGGCCGCTCAAGATCGATGCTGGCGAGCGTGCGGGTCAGGCCGACGTCGTAGGTCGGCACCAGCGCGCCATCCTTCATCTGCCAGGCCCGCCGCGCGGCGGCGAGCCATTGATCCGCGGTCAGCTTGGGAAACTGCGCGCCCATGACGCGGCGCAGGACGTCGGCGCCTTCCTCGAAGCTGTGCGGCTGTGGCAGCTTACCGAGATAGCCTTTGATCCGCGCCAATCCCTTCGGCTCAACGACCGGACCTATGTCGTGCAGCACGATGCCGGCGATAGCGGTCGGATGTGCAGCGCCGAGCAACATGGTCAGAACGCCGCCGCGCGAGCTGCCAAGGAAAACGGCCGGGCCGATGGCAAGCGCCGTCAGCACGCTGACGATGTCGCCGAGTTCGACCACGAAATTGTAGTTCTCCGGATTGCTGTCGTACTCGGATCGGCCACGGCCGCGCGAATCAATGGCGATGACGCGCCGCTGCTGACCGGCCGCCAGCGCCGGCGCCAGTTCCGCGAAATCGGCCACGGTGCGGGTGATGCCGGGGAGACAAACGACCGCCAGGCCGGGCGCGCCGCGCGTGCCGTATTCGCGCACATGCAGCCGCAGGCCGTCCTGCGCGCTTACGAAAACGCTCGCGCCCGCTTCGCGCGCACCGCGATTTGGTTCCGGCTGCAGATGAGGGGAGGGCTCGTTCATCGCTTGTTCAATGGACCGCCATCATCGCCCCCCGCCCGGGAGCAGGTCGGGCAACCTTAGTCGTGAGCCGTGCGGGCGGGCAACGGGGAAATAACTTTGCAGCTATACATCAGCCGCCGCGGCGCAGGTCGGCTTCGATCAGGAGCCGCGGATCGTTGCCGAGGCGGGCGCGGTAGACCTGCATGTTCTCGATAATACGCTGGACGTAATTACGCGTCTCCGAAATCGGGATGCGCTCGATCCAGTCGACGGGGTCAACCTTCGGATCGCGCGGATCGCCGTATTGCTGGATCCACTCCTTTGCCCGGCGCGGTCCGGCATTGTAGGCGACGAACGCCAGGATGTAGGAGCCGCGCCACGTGGCCATGTCGTTGCCGAGCTCGGCCGTTCCGAGTTGGGCATTGTAGGCGACGTCGGCGATGAGCCGCCGCTGATCGAACGAGACGTTAAATCGCTTCGCGGTATCGCGGCCGGCCGCGGGCGTCACCTGCATTAGGCCGATGGCGTTGGCGCTGGACACCACCCGGGTGTTGAAGGCGCTTTCCTGGCGCACGATCGAATAGACGACGCAGCGCTCGACCTCGGGCCCGATCTGCTGGTAACTCGGCACGCCGAAGTCCGGATAGGCGTAATGCTCGAAGGGTAAGCCGTGGCCTACAGCGGTCTTGCCGATCAAGAGCGTCGCGCGCGCGTCGTTGTGCTGCGTCGCGATCTCCGCGAGCGTCGCCAGCGCGGCGGCGTCGGTCGTCTTGTCGGCGAGGTCGGCAGCCATGACGGCGACGAGATCGCGCTCGTCGAGCGCGTAGAGGATCTCGAAGGCGCGCGCCACTTCCAGCCGGCGCTGCTCGGCGGGCGGCTCCGGCAGGTTGCGTAATGTGACGGCGTCGAGCCCAAGCCGCGCGCGGGACAGCTGGCCGTAATAGGCGGTGGGATAGCGTGCGGCCGCCTCGTAATAGGCGCGCGCATCCGAGCCGCGTCCGAGCGCCTCGGCGGCGCGGCCTTGCCAATAATAGGCGCGTGCCAAGGTGATCGGATTGGAGACGCCCTCGGTGATACGGGAAAAATGGGCAAGCGCCGTCGCCGGCTCGCGCCGGAACCGCAGCGCGATCCAGCCGGCGGTGAATTGCTGCTCGGCGCGATAGTTTTCGTTGGCCGGTGTGGCGCCGCCGATGGCGACCTCGTAGGCCGGCTTGAAATCGCCGAGGTCGAGCAGTTTGCGGGCGATCAGCCGCCGCTCGATCCACCATTGATCCACATCGCCGAGCCGGTCCGCCTGGTGCGGCGCTGCCAGCATCCCCTGCGCGGCCTCGGCGATCTTGTCGGCGCGGCGCAGCCATTGGATGCGGCTCAGCATATAGCCGGGATCATGCCGGGCCGCAGCCGGCACCGCATCGAGCAGCGCCTTGGCCTTGGCGGATTTGTTGATGACGGCAGTGCGCGCCTTGGCGATAGCGAGCTGCACCGAATCGAGCTGGTGCGCGGCCCGCAAGGCGGCATCGTCGTCCTCGACATCGAAGCGCGCGTCCATGCGCGCCTTGTCGTCGGCCGCGGTAATAAGGCCGGCGAATGTCGCGCGCGCCTGCGCTTCGAGTTCGGCGGAAAAGCCGTCCTTGCGCCAGGCCTCGCGCACCGCCGTCTGCGCGCCGGCGTGATCGCCTTTGGCAAGCAGCGCCCGCGCCAGGGCAAACCGGCCTTTGGCGGTCCGCGGGGGATCGCTGTTGAAGAAGGCGATGACCGCCTGCGGGTCGACTTGGCGCTGCCAAAGCGCCGCCTCGGCGCGCCGCCGCAAGGTCATGATGCTGGGCCAGCTCGGATTGGCGGCGATGAAGGCCGCATAACGGGGGAAATCAAGATCGGCGTCGTCACTGCGCAGGATCACCCATTCGGCGAGCTTGCGCGCAAGCGGATCGGATATCGTGCCCGCGGTATCGGTCGCCTCGTCCGGCCGGCCCTTGTGCGCCAGATCGATCACCTGTTTGACGGCGGCAAGATCCAGCGGCGATGTGTTCGCGGTTGCCGCCATCGCCAGGGGCGCGTCCGGTCGCGCCGCGCGCGGAGCTACGCTCATGGCGTGCAGCGGCGTCGCCCGCGACGCCTCAAGTGCCGCGGATCGTCTCGCGCTTTCCGGCGCCTCGTAGCCGCGGATGCTCGCGGACGGAACCGCGCGCAGCACCGGCCCGGCCGCGCCTTTGAGCGGTGCTGAATGGGCCACGGACTGCGCTGGCTTGTCGGATTTAAGTGCCGGTCTCGCCCGCGGCAGCGGGAACTTCGCCGACGGCGGCGAGGCGCCAGCATCGGCCGTCAGCAGACCGAGGGCTGCGAGTGCGAGTGCGAGTATGAGCCGAGCGAGCGACACCGGCACTGACCTTTCTGCCGCAGCGCTTCGCGCCGGCGACTTTCGGAATTCCTCTTCGGCTGGCAAGATTGAAGAATCCCTAATGCGCGCCAGCTAACAGGGCAATCGGCGAATTTCACGGCAAAAGCGGGGCACGCCCCTGTGGGTGTCGTCGATTTGAAGTTCCCCAGGCCGGCGAGATGGGTGGCGCTTTCCACGGCTGCAATCCAAAGACAAGCCGCGTGAAGGGGCTTTCAAGGCTCGCTGCGACCCGATATCTATCCTCAAGGCAGCACGGATCGCCGCCGGCGACGTGCTCCCCGGCCGGGGCCGTATCCAAGGATCGTGTCATGACTGCCAAGGCGAGCTTCCGAGGCTCATTCACCGCGCTCGTCACGCCGTTCAAAAACGGGTCCGTCGACGAGAAAGCATTTCGTGCCCTGGTCGATTGGCAGATCGCCGAGGGAACCAAAGGGCTGGTCCCCGTCGGCACCACCGGCGAGAGCCCGACGCTATCGCACGACGAGCACAAGGCCGTGGTCGAATGGTGCGTCGACCAGGCGCGAGCTCGCGTGCCGGTGGTGGCGGGCGCCGGCTCGAATTCCACCCAGGAGGCGATCGATCTCGCCCGGCATGCCGAACACGCCGGCGCCGACGCGGTGCTGGTCGTCACTCCCTATTACAACAAGCCAACCCAGGAAGGCCTCTATCAGCACTTCAAGGCGATCAACGACGCGATCGGCATTCCGATCCTGATCTACAACATTCCGGCGCGCTCGGTGATCGACATGTCGGTCGACACCATGAAGCGCCTGTACGAACTCAGGAACATTGCCGGCGTCAAGGACGCCACTGCCAACATGGCGCGGGTGACGCAGCAACGCGCGGCCATGGGCGCAGACTTCAACCAGCTGTCGGGCGAGGATATCACGGCGCTCGGCTTCATGGCGCATGGCGGACACGGCTGCATTTCGGTGACCTCGAACGTGGCGCCGCGACTGTGCGCCGAATTCCAGGCCGCGTGCTTGAAGGGCGATTATGCCGCCGCCCTGAAGCTGCAGGACAAGCTCGCGCCTCTGCACATGGATCTGTTCATCGAAACCAGCCCGGCGCCGGTCAAGTATGCGCTTTCGCTTCTTGGCAAGTGCGCCAACACGTTGCGGCTGCCGCTGGTGCCGGCGAGCGAGCGGGCGCAGACCGCCGTCCGCCAGGCGATGGTGCATGCCGGGCTGATCAACTGACCTCTTTAATCTCTCCCGCTGAGCTCAGCGGGGAACGAAAATCTTAGCGTCGGGGAGGGGTGGATGCTTGAAGAATTCAAGAAATTTGCGATGCGCGGCAATGTCGTCGATCTCGCCGTCGCCGTCATCATCGGCGCCGCTTTCGGCGCGATCGTCAATTCGCTGGTCAACGATATTGTTATGCCGATCATCGGTGCGGTGGCGGGCGGGCTCGATTTCTCCAACTACTTCCTTCCGCTGTCGTCGAAGGTGACGGCGACGTCGTTGGCCGAGGCCAGAAAGCAGGGTGCGGTGCTCGCCTGGGGTAATTTTCTCACGCTCGTTCTCAACTTCCTCATCATCGCCTTTGCGCTGTTTCTGGCGGTCAAGGGGATCATCCGGTTGAAAGCAGAGGCGCCGCCGGCGCCATCGGCGCCGTCCAAGGAAGTGCTGTTGTTGACCGAGATTCGCGACGCGCTGAAGAGTCGCTGAGCGGGACGGCATGGCGGCGAAGGCTGAAAGAAAGCTGCGGATCATCGCCGACAATCGCAAGGCGCGGTTCAATTACTTTATCGACGAGACCATGGAGGCGGGCGTCGCGCTCACCGGCACGGAGGTGAAGTCGCTGCGTCAGGGCAAGGCAACGATCGCAGAATCTTACGCCGACGCCCGCGGCGGCGAGATTTGGCTGATCAACTCCAACATTCCGGAATATCTGCAGGCGAACCGTTTCAACCACGCGCCGAAGCGGCCGCGCAAACTGTTGCTGCATCGGGGGCAGATCAACAAACTGATCGGCGCGGTCGAGCGCGAGGGCATGACGCTGGTGCCGCTCAAGCTCTATTTCAACGAGAAGGGCCGCGCCAAGATCGAGCTGGCGCTGGCGCGCGGCAAGAAGCTTTACGACAAGCGCGAAACCGAGAAGAAGCGCTCGTGGGAACGCGAGCGCGGGCGCCTGCTGCGGCAAAAGGGCTGAAAATGCTTCCCGTGACGTTGGACCATTGCGTCATTCATGTCACCGAGTGGGAACGCTCGAATGCCTTCTATATCACCGTGCTGGGAGCGGAACTGATTGCGCGGCCGGTCGGTTATGCCTACCGCTTCGGCGACCGGCAGCTCAATGTCCACGGCCCCGGGGTCGAGCCCGCCGAGGTGGCGCGGCTTCCGGTGGCTCCCGGCAACAGCGATCTCTGTTTCGAGTGGCGCGGGCCGATCGCGGACGCCATGAGCCATCTCGAACGCTGTGGGGTTGCCATCGAGCGCGGTCCGCTGCAGCGGTTCGGCGGCAAAGGGCCGGGTATCAGTGTCTACTTTCGCGACCCTGACGGCTCGCTGATGGAATTCATTTCTTACGCATGATCCGAAGAACGGCGCCGGGTTCGGACCAGATCACCGGCAAGCGATCATTTGGAGCGCACGCATGGCCGAGGCACCTGGCAAGCATGATCCGACTTTTCTTCCTCCCGGTATTCCGGTCCCGCAGGACGATGGCGCCGCGCGGCATCTCACCGGCATGAAACTGCCGGATCTGGCGCTGCCGGCGACACGCGGCGGCGCCATCAATCTGGCGCTGCTTGCCGGCCGTACCGTGCTTTACATTTATCCACGCACCGGCGTGCCGGGCGTCGATCTGCCGCCGGGGTGGGACGACATCCCCGGCGCGCGCGGCTGCACGCCACAATCCTGCGGCTTTCGTGACCATTTTGCCGAACTCAAAGCGCTGGGAGCGTCGCACCTGTTCGGCCTGTCGACCCAGGACACCGATTATCAGCGCGAGGCCGCCGAGCGACTGCATTTGCCGTTCGCGATCCTGTCCGATGCCAAGCTGGCGTTTGCCCGGGCGCTGAATCTGCCGACATTCTCTGTCGCCGGGATGACGCTGCTGAAACGCATGGCGCTGGTGATCGACGACGGCATCATCGACAAAGTGTTTTATCCGGTGTTTCCGCCGGACAAGAACGCTGCCGAGGTGATTGCATGGCTGCGCGGCCATTGACCCTGGGCCGGCAGCCTACTCGTTCAATGGCGTGATAGTCCGACAGCCGAGCTACCTTGTCGCCGTGGGATTGCCCCCGCTTAGGCGGCACCGACTTTGGCGCCGAGGCTGGGGGAGGGCGGCGCCGCGCCGAGGAACGCGCGGAGTTTTCGGATGACATCGCGGAACATCTCCGGCGTGAGCACGCCGGTGTTGGTGTTGTAACGCGAGCAGTGATAGCTGTCGAACAGCGTGACGTGGGCGAGCGGCCGCGCCGAACCGTGCGCGAAGCTCAAGCTTGCGCGCCGGGCGCCGAGTGCGGCAAGGGCGGTGTCGTGCGCGACACGGCCAAGCGCGAGGACGGCGGAGAGGCGCGGCATTTCCGCAATCGTCGCGGCAAGAAAAGCCCGGCAGGTCGCGATTTCTTGCGGGGTCGGCTTGTTTTCCGGCGGCACGCACCGCACGGCATTGGTGATCCGGCAATCGACCAGCGTAAAGCCGTCGTCGGCACGCGCCTCGTAGCGGCCCTGCGCAAACCCGAATTCCGCAAGCGTGGCGTAGAGGAGATCGCCGGCATAATCGCCGGTGAACGGTCGTCCGGTACGGTTGGCGCCGCGGAGCCCCGGAGCGAGGCCGACGATCAGCAGGCGCGCGTCGGCTGCGCCGAATGAAGGGACCGGCGCGTTGAACCAGTCGGGCTCGCGCTTTCGCCAAGCCTCGCGAAAGGCGACCAGGCGCGGACAGCGCGGGCAATCGCGGCCGGGCTTGCCGCTCGGGCGCGCTATCGCAGCCATAAGCCGAGCCTAATCTTCCTCAAACTCGTCTTCGATCTCGACTTCGGCGCGCTGGGTTCCGGTACTGCGCTGCAGGAATTGCGGCGTGTGGCGCGGCTCGCGTGCCTCCCGGGCATCCCGCGGCTCGCGCGCCGGCCGTTCCGCCGGGTCGCGGCCGATCTTGTTCTGCAGCTCGATGATGTCGACGAACTGGTCGGCTTGGCGGCGCAACTCGTCGGCCACCATCGGCGGTTGGGTCGAGATCGTCGACACGACGATGACGCGGACGCCGCGCCGCTGCACCGCCTCGACCAGCGAGCGGAAATCGCCGTCGCCGGAGAACAGCACCATCTGGTCGATATGCGGCGCGATCTCCATGGCATCGACGGCAAGTTCGATGTCCATGTTGCCCTTGACCTTGCGGCGGCCGGTCTGATCGACGAATTCTTTGGTCGCTTTGGTAACGACGGTATAGCCGTTGTAGTCGAGCCAGTCGATCAGCGGCCGGATCGATGAATATTCCTGATCCTCGATTACCGCGGTGTAGTAGAAGGCGCGTACCAGATAGCCGCGCGACTGGAATTCGCGCAGCAGGCGTTTGTAGTCGATGTCGAAGCCGAGCGACTTCGCCGTGGCGTAGAGGTTGGCGCCGTCAATGAAGAGCGCGATTTTCTCGATCTGTGCCGACATGGTGATTCTCGATGATATCTGTTGATGCGTTTCTCGTGATGAAACCGGAGCAGCCGCAATGGACTCGACATTTCCGGCGTTGTTCAAAACAGTTTTATCGCCGTCGGGACCGTTCTACTGACGAGTGCAAAAGCACGGCGCACGAGCCATATGGCGCGGGCCCTCTGGCGCGAGCACTGCGGCACGCCGTCGCGGCGGCTCGGAGATCAAAAATCGGGACGCCGCGACCAGATTCCCGAATTTTGGGTAACAGAGCGGCTGGCGGACGCCAAGTTAAAAGATTTCACAACTTCAGGATGGGGGTCGAGAACACTCTTGCACTTGCCCGCCGGTGACGATACGTAACGCCCGGTCCCGGCAACGTGCCGTTGCAGGAATCTCCCAGGAGTCGCGACTATGGCCCGTGTTACCGTCGAAGATTGCATCGACAAGGTCGAAAATCGCTTCGATCTCGTTTTGCTGGCGAGCCATCGGGCGCGCATGATTTCCTCCGGCGGACAGATCGTCGTCGACCGCGACAACGACAAAAACCCGGTCGTGGCGCTGCGCGAGATCGCGGAAAAGGCGGTATCGCCCGAGGACCTCAAGGAGGAACTCGTCCATTCCCTGCAGAAATACGTCGAGGTCGACGAGCCCGAACCCGAGGGGGTGCCGCTTATCGGCGCGCCCGGCACCGGGGTCGATGCCGACGATACCGAGGTCACCACCGAGCGGATGAGCGAGGAAGAGCTGCTCAAGGGCCTGGAGGGTCTGACCCCCCCGGAGAGCCAGCCCGAGCCGGACGTCGAAGCCGGCGACGAGGAAGAGTAAGGCGCTCCACGAAGGCGGCGCGGTTAACGATAAGTCTGCGAACTGCCGCGACTTTGGCCGCTCCGGCGGGCCTGATCCGTCGCCTTGTGGCGCGGGCCACACGTCATGATATCCTTGTGATCAGCTGTCGCCGGCTTTGCCGGCGGCGCCGAGGATGTCATGGCGCGCTCGCCGATCGATTTGCCCCGGATGCAGAACCAGCCCCGGCTGCGGGTGGCGGCTGCGCGCGCGCCAAACCTGGTGCCGCAGCAGGCTGAAGAAACGGCACCCAAGCCCCGCAAGCCGCGGCTGATGCGGCAGTTCGAGCTGATCGACCGGGTCAAACAGTACAACCCCGCCACCAACGAGGATCTGCTCAACCGCGCCTATGTCTATGCCATGCGGGCGCATGGCGAGCAGAAGCGCGCCTCCGGCGACCCTTATTTCTCGCACCCGTTGCAGGTGGCTGCGATCCTCACCGATCTCAAGCTCGATGATGCCACCATCGCGGCGGCACTGCTGCACGACACGATTGAGGATACCGACGCTACCCGCGCCGAGATCGACCGCCTGTTCGGTCACGACATCGGCGTCCTGGTCGAGGGCCTGACCAAGCTCAAAAAGCTCGACCTCGTCACCAAGGAGGCGAAGCAGGCCGAGAACCTGCGTAAGCTGCTTCTGGCCATCGCCGACGACGTGCGGGTGCTGCTGATCAAGCTCGCCGACCGGCTGCACAACATGCGCACGCTGGCGCATCGGCCGCCGGAAGCGCGGCGGGTGACGGCGGAGGAGACCCTCGACATCTATGCGCCGCTGGCCGGCCGCATGGGCATGCATGAAATGCGCGAGGAGCTCGAGGATTTATCCTTCCGCGAGCTTAATCCCGACGCCTACAAGGTCATCACCGAGCGCCTCGAGGCGCTGGCCGCGCGCAGCAAAGGCTGGATCGCCGAGATCGAGCAGCAACTCGCCAAGAAACTCGCCGACAGCGGCATCGCCGCCGAAGTCACCGGCCGGCGCAAGCGCGCCTACTCGATCTGGCGCAAGATGGAACGCAAAGCCGTCGGCTTCGAGCAGCTCTCGGACATTTTCGGCTTCCGCGTCGTCGTCGGCAGCCTCGTCGAATGTTACCAGGCGCTCGGCATCGTGCACACGACCTGGCCGGTCGTGCCCGGCCGCTTCAAGGATTACATCTCGACGCCCAAGCAGAACGATTACCGCTCGATCCACACCACCGTGATCGGGCCGGGCAAGCAGCGGGTCGAGCTGCAAATCCGCACCCGCGAGATGCAGCAGATCGGCGAATACGGCATCGCCGCGCACGCCCTCTACAAGGACGGCGTCGGTTCGCCGACGGAAATGCTGTCGCGCGAATCGAATGCCTATGCGTGGCTGCGCCGCACCATCGAGCTGTTGGCCGAAGGCTCCAATCCGGAAGAGTTTTTGGAGCACACCAAGCTGGAACTGTTCCACGACCAGGTGTTCTGCTTCACGCCGAAGGGCAAGCTGATCGCGCTGCCGCGCGGCGCCACGCCGATCGATTTCGCCTATGCGGTGCACACCGGCGTCGGCAACATGGCGATCGGTGCAAAAATCAACGGCAAGATCGGTCCGCTCAGTTCGCCGCTGCAGAACGGCGACGAAGTCCAGATCCTGACGTCGAAAGCGCAGACCGCGCCGCCGACGGCCTGGGAATCGATCGTCGTGACCGGCAAGGCGCGGGCTGCGATCCGGCGCGCGACGCGGGCGGCGGTGCGCGACCAATATTCGGGGCTCGGCCGGCGCATCCTCGAGCGGCTCTGCCAGCGCGCCAAGATCGACTATGCGGACGACAAGCTGCAAGGCGCCTTGCCGCGGCTGGCACGCGCCTCGATCGAGGATGTGATGTCGGCGGTCGGCCGTGGCGAGATGAAGGCCGCGGATGTAGTGCGCGCCATGTATCCCGATTACAAGGACGAGCGCGTCACGCCGGTGGCGCCGAAGTCGGAGAGCGGCTGGTTCGGGCTGAAACGGGCCAAGGCGGTGAAGTTCAAGCTTCCGGATCAGGCGGAGAATGGCGCCGCGATCCCGATCCGCGGCATCAACTCGGACCTGCCGGTACGCTTCGCACCCAACGGCGGCGCGGTTCCCGGTGACCGCATTGTCGGTATCCTGACGCCGGGCGAGGGCATCACCATCTACCCCATCCATTCACCGGCGCTGACCGAGTTCGAGGACCAGCCCGACCGCTGGCTCGACGTGCGCTGGGACGTCGACGAGAAAACGCCGCAGCGGTTCCCCGCGCAGCTTGCGGTGCAATCGATGAACGAGCCGGGGACGCTGGCACAGATTGCTCAAGTGATCGCCGAGCATGACGGCAATATCGACAATATCCGCATGATCCGGCAGTCGCCGGATTTCACCGAACTGACCATCGATCTCGGGGTCTATAACCTCAAGCACCTGACTTCGATCATCTCGCAAATGCGAGCGAAGAAAGTGGTCGCTAATGTCGAGCGGGTGAACGGGTAGCCATTTGCTTTACGCAGCTTGAGTTATAGTCAGGCGACTATTTTGGATTTGGCGAATTGCCCGATATGTCCGCTCCTCCCATCCGCCTCGGCGTCAACATCGACCACGTCGCGACTGTGCGTAACGCACGCGGCGGCCGGCATCCAGACCCGGTGAAGGCGGCGCAGATTGCGATCAAGGCCGGCGCCGACGGCATCACCGCGCATCTGCGTGAGGATCGCCGCCACATCGTCGACGACGACATTGCACGCCTCAAGGCGAGCATCGACAAACCGCTCAACCTAGAAATGGCGGCGACGCGCGAGATGGTGAGCATCGCCCGCAAGATACTGCCGCACGCCGCGTGCCTCGTGCCGGAGCGGCGGCAGGAGCGCACGACCGAAGGCGGCCTCGATGCCGCCGGGCAGCGGGAGGCGTTGCGCGCGGCGGTCGGCGAGCTGGCCGAGGCCGAGATTCGCGTCTCCTTGTTCATTGCCGCGGAGCCCGCGCAGATAGAAGCCGCGGTCGCGATCGGCGCGCCCGTCATCGAACTTCACACCGGAGCCTGGTGCGAGGCGGTGGCGGCGGGCCAAGCCGCCGCCGGCACCGCCGAATTCGAGCGCATCGTCCGCGGCGCTGCTCTGGCGACGCGCGCCGGCCTGGAAGTGCACGCCGGCCACGGCCTCGATTTCGCCACCGCGGAACAGATCGCGACGCTGAGCCAGATTGTCGAGCTCAACATCGGCCATTTCCTCATCGGCGAGGCGATTTTCGACGGCCTGCCTGCCGCTGTGCGCAAAATGCGTGCGGCGATGGATCGCGGCCGGGCCAAAGGCCGGGCGCCGCCATGATCCTCGGCATCGGCTCCGATATCACTGACGTGCGCCGCATCGCCAAGGTGATCGAACGCCACGGCGACCGTTTTATCGAGCGCATTTTCACCGCGACCGAGCGGGAGAAGGCGGAAAAACGGCGAAACCGGGTCGAGACCTACGCTAAACGCTTCGCGGCCAAGGAAGCCTGCGCCAAGGCGCTGGGCACGGGGCTCCGCGCCGGGGTGTGGTGGCGCGATATTGGCGTGGTGAACCTGCCTTCGGGGCGGCCCACGCTCGCGCTCACGGGCGGTGCCAAACGGCGGCTCGAGGCCATCACGCCGGCGGGCTACGAGGCGCGTATCGACCTCACCATCACCGACGACGGGCCTATCGCCCAGGCCATCGTGATCATCTCAGCGGTCCCGCTTGCCGGCCCTTGACGCGACGCATTTCGGCCGCCCGGCGGACCGCGTTTTGCGGGCCCTATGCCGGATGACAAATTCGTCATGTTTGCCACGTTCTGGCGTTAAGCCCATGGCATTCCAAGGTAAAGCGGAACCGCCCGCCGCCGCGGCGAAATCCCGCGTGCAATTGCGTGCGTATGGCCCACGGGCTACAAGGTCGCGGGGCAGAAGTCGCAGACGGAAACCATAGGCCGATGAGCGTGCAGACCGGAACCAAGCGCAAAGAGGGTGGATTCGCCGAAACCGTACGCGTGGTGTTCCATGCCCTCATCATTGCCCTCGTCATCCGCACCTTTCTCTTTCAGCCGTTCAATATCCCTTCGGGCTCGATGATCCCGACGCTCCTGGTCGGCGATTACTTGTTCGTCTCCAAATATTCCTACGGCTACACTCATTACTCGTTGCCATTCTCGCCGCCGATTTTCTCAGGCCGCATTCTGGGCCAGCCGCTCGATCGCGGCGACGTTGTCGTGTTCCGGCTGCCGAAGGACGACACCACCGACTACATCAAGCGCGTCATCGGGCTGCCCGGCGACCGCATCCAGATGATCGACGGCGTGCTCAACATCAACGGCGAGCCGGTCAAGCGGCAGCGCATCGAGGACTTCGTCGCCGACGAGGACGGCGCGGTTCAGCGCGTCAAGCGCTACCGCGAGACGCTGCCGAACGGGGTGACCTACACCACGCTCGATCTTACCGATAACGGCTTCTACGACAACACAGCGGTCTACCAGGTGCCGCCCGGTCATTATTTCATGATGGGCGACAACCGCGACAATTCGACCGACAGCCGGGTGCTCAGTCAGGTCGGCTACGTGCCCTACGAGAACATCATCGGCAAGGCGCAGATCATCTTCTTCTCGATCAGGGACGGCGCCCACGCGTGGGAGGTCTGGCGCTGGCCGTGGACGGTGCGCTGGAACCGGCTGTTCACCCTGGTACGATGAGCGGCCGCGGCAAAGCCAAACCCACCGCTACGCCGCAACAGCCGCCTGCCGTTGAGGTTGCCCCGGCGCCAACCGCGCCGCGCGCGGCAGTCGCCGGGCAAAAAGACTCCCGGCCGCGCCGGCGGCGCGGCGACGGTTCGCTCGAAGAGCGAATCGGCTACCGATTCAAAGACATTGCGCTCCTCGACAGCGCGCTCTCGCACATTTCCGCGCTCAAGGGCGCGCGCAACCGCGCCGGCAGCTACCAGCGGCTCGAGTTCCTCGGCGACCACGTGCTCGGCCTGGTGATTTCCGACATGCTGTTCCGTGCCTTTCCCAAGGCCGATGAAGGCGAGCTGTCGCGCCGGCTGGCCGACCTCGTGCGCAAGGAAACCTGCGCCGAGATCGCGCGCACCATCGATCTCGGCGCCGCGATCCGGCTCGGCTCGTCGGAGGCCAATGCTGGCGGCCGCACCCGGCCGGCGATCCTCGCCGATGTCTGCGAGGCGCTGATCGGTGCGGTTTATCTGGACGGCGGTTTCGCCGCCGTCGAAGCGCTGGTTGGCCGGCTATGGGCAGCGCGCATGCAGACCAAGGCCCAGCCGCTGCGCGATCCGAAAACGGTGCTGCAGGAGTGGGCGCAAGCGCGCGGCTTACCGACACCGGCCTATCGCGAGATCGCGCGCACCGGCCCCGACCACGACCCGGAGTTTCGCGTCGCCGTGCAGCTGCCGCGGCTCGCCCCGGCGGAAGGTTCGGGACGCTCGAAGCGCGCCGCCGAGCAGGCCGCTGCCGCCGCCATGATGGCGCGCGAGGGCGTCAAGCCCGACCGAATCGATGGCTGAGCCGGCGGAACACGCCGCCCGCTGCGGCTTTGTCGCGCTGATCGGCGCGCCGAACGTCGGCAAATCGACGCTGCTGAATGCGTTGGTCGGTTCGAAAATCTCCATCGTCACGCCCAAGGTGCAGACCACGCGCGCGCTGATCCGCGGCATCGCCATGGAAGGCCCAGCGCAACTCATTTTTGTCGACACGCCCGGCATTTTCGCGCCGCGGCGCCGGCTCGACCGCGCCATGGTCGGCAGCGCCTGGGGCAGCACGCGCGACGCCGACGTCGTCGCGCTTCTGATCGACGCGCGAAAGGGCGTGGAGGACGACGAGGAAGCGATCCTGCGCGGCCTCGCCGACATCCGTGCCGCCAAGGTGCTGGTGCTCAACAAGATCGATCTGGTCGAGAAGCCGAAGCTGCTGACCTTGACGCAAGCGCTCAACGAGCGCGCGGCATTTGCTGTGACTTTCATGGTATCCGCACGCTCCGGCGACGGCGTCGCCGACCTCAAAAGCTGGTTCGCGGCCCATGTGCCGCCGGGTCCGTGGCTTTATCCCGAAGATCAGATTTCCGATGCGCCGCTCCGCCAGCTTGCCGCCGAGATCACGCGGGAGAAACTTTATCTGCGGCTGCATCAGGAACTGCCGTACCAGTCGACGGTTGAGACCGAGGTCTGGAAGGAGCTCAAAGACGGCTCGGTGCGTATCGAGCAGACGATCTATGTCGAGCGCGAAAGCCAGCGCAAGATCGTGCTCGGCAAGGGCGGCCAGACCATCAAGGCGATCGGGGCGGCAGCGCGGACCGACATCGCCGCGGCGATCGAACAGCCGGTGCATCTGTTTCTGTTCGTCAAGGTGCGCGTGGGGTGGGGCGATGACCCCGAGCGTTACCGCGAGATGGGCTTGGAGTTTCCCCGGGAGTAACATCGCGCCCGAGTCGGGTTCTCGTCATTCCGGGGCCGAGCGGGCCTGCAATCCATAACCACAATTCGCGACTATGGATTCCGGGCCCGACCCTGCAGGCCGTCCCGGATTGACGACAAAGGCATTACATACAACCCATGCAATGGACCGATGAAGGCATTGTGCTCGGCGTGCGGCGGCTTGGCGAGTCGGGCGTCATTCTCGAATTGATGACGCAAGAGCGCGGCCGCCATCTCGGGCTAGTGCGCGGCGGCACCGGCGCCCGGCTGCGCGGCGTGCTGCAGCCCGGCAATTCGCTGCGCGCGACCTGGCGGGCGCGGCTCGACGATCATCTCGGCCATTATCTGGTCGAGGGCATCAATCTGCGCGCGGCCGGTATTCTCACCGCGGCGCATGCTGTCCATGGCGTGACGCATCTGGCGGCTTTGTGCCGGCTGCTTGCCGAACGCGAGCCGCATGCCGGCATCCACGCCACGCTCGAGCTGATCCTTAATTCCCTCGACGATCCCTCGGCCGTCGGCGCCATGGTGGCGCGCTTCGAGCTCGCCTTTCTGGCCGAGCTCGGCTTCGGGCTCGATCTTTCCTCCTGCGCCGCGACCGGCGCCAAGGACGATCTCATCTATGTCTCGCCGCGCTCGGGCCGTGCCGTTTCGGGCGCGGCCGGGGAAGCCTATCGCGATAAGCTCCTTCGGCTCCCCACTTTCCTGCGTACCGACACGGAGCCGGCATCCGCCGCCGATCTCACCGATGCGTTCGCGCTGACCGGTTTCTTTCTCGATCGTCACGCCTTCGCGCCGCGCGGTCTCGCGGTGCCGGACGCGCGCGCGCGTTTCGTCACCGCCGTTCTTGTTCACAACGCCTAACCGCGCTACCGCTCACCGCCATGAACAAAAAGCTGATTCCCCCGGAAAAGACCGGCGACGTGCAGGAGATCGCGCTACGCGAGGCGCTCGAGGAGCGCTATCTCGCTTACGCACTGTCGACCATCATGCATCGCGCGCTGCCCGACGCACGCGACGGGCTCAAACCGGTGCATCGCCGCATCCTTTACGGCATGCGGCTATTGCGCCTCGATCCCGGCGCGGCGTTCAAGAAATCGGCAAAAATCGTCGGCGACGTGATGGGCAATTTCCACCCGCATGGCGACCAGGCGATCTACGACGCGCTGGTGCGCTTGGCGCAGGATTTTTCCTCGCGTTATCCGCTGGTCGACGGCCAGGGCAATTTCGGCAATGTCGACGGCGATAACGCAGCAGCCTACCGCTATACCGAGGCGCGGCTGACGGAAGCGGCGCGGCTTTTGCTCGAGGGCATCGACGAAGATGCCGTGGAGTTCCGACCCAGCTATGACGGGGTTATGCAGGAGCCGGTCGTGCTGCCGGCCGCGTTCCCCAATCTTCTTGCCAACGGCTCGCAAGGCATCGCGGTGGGCATGGCGACCGCGATCCCGCCGCACAACATCGCCGAGCTGTGCGAGGCGGCGCTGCACCTCATCGAGCAACCGAACGCGCGCACCCGCACGCTCATGAAATTCGTGCCCGGCCCCGATTTCCCCACCGGTGGCCTGATCGTCGATCCGCCCGAGGCGATCGCGGAAGCCTACGCTACCGGCCGCGGTTCGTTCCGGCTGCGCGCGCGCTGGAAGGCCGAGGATACCGGGCGCGGCACCTATCAGGTGGTGGTGACCGAAATCCCCTGGCAAGTGCAGAAGATGCGGCTTGTCGAGCGCATCGCCGAACTGATCAACGACAAGAAGCCGCCGCTCCTTGCCGACATGCGCGATGAATCGGCGGAGGACGTGCGGCTTGTGCTCGAGCCGCGCTCGCGCAGCGTCGATCCGGCGCTGATGATGGAGAGCCTGTTCAAGCTGACCGAGCTGGAAAGCCGGGTGCCGCTAAACATGAACGTGCTGGTGCGCGGCCGCATCCCCAAGGTCGTCGGGCTCGCCGAAGCGCTGACTGAATGGCTCGCGCATCGGCGCGAGGTTCTGCTGCGCCGCTCGCGGTATCGGCTCAATGAGATCGAGCATCGCCTGGAGGTGTTGGGCGGCTATCTCGTCGCCTATCTCAACATCGATAAAGTCATCAAGATCATCCGCAAGGAGGATGAGCCGAAGCCGGTGCTGATGCGGACGTTCAAGCTGTCCGACGTCCAGGCCGACGCCATCCTCAACATGCGGCTGCGCAATCTGCGCCGCCTGGAAGAGATCGAAATCCGCGAGGAAGATAAGAAGCTGCGCGTGGAGAAGAAATCGATCGAGGATTTGCTGCGCTCGGAAAAGGCGCAGTGGAAGATGATTGCCGGCCAGATCCGCGAGGTACGGGAAAAATTCGGCGCCAAGACGCCGCTCGGCAAACGCCGCACCGGCTTTGCCGAGGCGCCGGCGCACGACGAGGCGGCGATCGAGGAGGCCTTGGTCGAGCGCGAGCCGATCACGGTGGTGGTCTCCGAGAAGGGGTGGATTCGGGCGCTGCGCGGCCAGATCGCCGACCTTGCCGGCCTGGCGTTCAAGACCGACGATGCGCTGAAAATCGCCTTCTTCGCCGAGACCACGTCGAAGCTTCTGATTTTCGCCACCAACGGCCGCTGCTACACCATCGAGGCGGCGAAACTGCCGGGCGGCCGCGGCCACGGCGAGCCGATCCGGCTGTTCATCGATCTCGAGCAAGAGGCCGAGGTGATCGACGTGTTCCGCCATGAAGGCGGACGCAAGCTCATCGTGGCGAGCAAGCAGGGCAGGGGGTTCATCGTTGCCGAGGACGAATGCCTCGGCAATACGCGCAAGGGCAAGCAAGTGCTCAACGTGAAGCCGCCGGACGAAGCGCGCGCCATCGCGCCGGCCGAGGGCGAGCTGGTGGCGGCGATCGGCGAGAACCGCAAGATGCTCGTTTTCCCGATTGATCAGGTGCCCGAAATGACGCGCGGCCGCGGCGTGCGGCTGCAGCGGCACAAGGACGGCGGCCTCTCCGACATCAAAACCTTCGACGCGGAAAAGGGCCTGACCTGGACCGATTCCGCCGGCCGCGTCTTCACGCTATCGCTCAAAGAACTCGCCGACTGGCGCGGGAACCGCGCCGACGCCGGGCGGCTGGCGCCGAAGGGGTTTCCGAAGAACAACAAGTTCGGCGGTAGCAGCAATGGGCGAATGGCGAGCAGCGAGTAGCCGATTGTCAGGCAAAAAACTCTGCAATCGCCTTCGCCACGATTGCGGGGCGGGTTATCGTCGGTACGTGCCCGGTGTCTTCAATGACGACAAGTTTGCTGTTGGGGATTTTCGCCGCCAGGTTTTCGGCATTCGCCATCGGGGTGATAACGTCCCGCCGCCCGTGGAGAATGAGGGTCGGCAGCGATATTTCCGAAAGCCGGTGCCCCACGTCCACCACTTCGAGGCATTCCATCAGTTGGATAGCATCGGGACCGTTTGAGCGGTTGACGATTTGTTTGGCCCAACGGCGTTCGGCGTCGCATTCCTCCTCCGGGACGCAAGCGTTGACGAACAAGTCCATGGTCTTGGGGAAATCAGTCCTGCAACCCTCGATAAAGCGCGCTGCGCCAACGGACCTTCCTCCTTGGTAGCGGCCGTCGACGATGACCAGCCCTTTAAATCGCGACGGATCGCGCAATACGGCCTCCAGGGCGATACAGGCGCCAGACGACTCCCCAGCCAAAACGCACGGCTCGACCGACAGGGCGTCGAGAACCCGAAAGAGATCCCGGACGAGAATTTCGAAGGTAATCGCCGGTGCATGATTGATCGTAGCGCCGGTGCCGCGGTGGTCGTAAGTGATCGTGCGCCACGAGCGGCTGAGGATTTCGAACGGCTGCGACCAGAGTTCGCCGCTACCGACCCAGCCGCCATGGGCGATGAGCGTCGGTGGCCCCTTGCCGAAGGAACTCACGAACAATTCGGCGTCCTCGAGCTTGAGGAACATGTTCTCTCCCCAAAGATGGCCGTTAAGCGCAGGAGGCCTCGTTACTCCACCCTTGCCCACCCATCCGGCGTCAGCCGCTCCTGCGGCCGGAAGCGGCTCTTGTAATCCATCTTGCGCGAGCCGCGCACCCAATAGCCGAGATAGACGTAAGTGAGCCCCATGCGTTGCGCGCGCTCGATGTGGTCGAGCACCATGAAGGTGCCGAGCGAACGCGCCGCTTCATCCGGCTCGAAGAACGAATAGACCATGGACAGGCCGTCGTTGAGCACGTCGGTCAGGGCGACGGCGAGGAGGTCGTCGGTATGACGCCCTGGCAGCGAAGATCCCGGCTCGCGCCGGCGATATTCGATGATGCGGGTCTCGATGTGGCTGTCCTCGACCATCATGGCGTAGTCGAGCACCGTCATGTCAGCCATGCCGCCGTCGCGATGACGCGAATCGAGATAACCGCGGAAGATCGAATATTGCTCCGAGGTCGGAACGGCGATCTTCAGCTCGCTGGCTATGTCGGCGTTGCGGCCGACGATGCGGCGCATGCTGCGCGTGGGGCGGAATTCCTTGGCGACCACCCGCACCGAGACGCAGCTGCGGCAACCCTCGCAGGCCGGCCGGTAGGCAATCGATTGGCTGCGGCGAAATCCGCCCTGGGTGAGGATGTTGTTGAGCTCGCCCGCCCGCTCGCCGACCAAGTGGGTAAAAACCTTCCGCTCCTCCTTGCCGGCGAGATAGGGGCAGGGCGACGGAGCGGTCAGGTAGAATTGCGGCGTATCGCGCGAGTGCTGGGTCACCTGGCGCTCTGGCCCCTTGCTAGCCCGTTGGCTCCTGCGGCCGAGACTGGCCCGGCCCGCCGTCTAGATTGCCCGAGAATGTCGGCGCGGCAAAGGCCAAATCCGCGGTCCTAGGCCTTGGGTGGCAGCAGTTCCTTGCGAAGCTGGAGCAGGTTGTGACGCGGGTAGGCTGAGGTCTGCCCGCGTTCCCCCTCGCCCCGCGAAGCGGGGAGAGGGTGCCGAGCGAACGTGAGTTCGCGAGGCGGGAGAGGGCCAATTCAGCTCGTAGGATGGATTGAGCGGACTGATACCAATCATGGCGCGCAAGGCCTCACGATGGGTTTTGCCAGGGCTCAACCCATCCTACGGGGCGCTTGCTTGCTACTGATAGCCATTAGGGCATCATGTCCAAGTCTGGACCACGAATACCGGACGTGATTATTTCCGCCACCCAACCATTCTTGTAGAAGTAACCCACTTCAGTACGTCGATCCTCTTCCAAGGAATTTGCGCTAGGCGCCATATTTGGCCTTGAAGCATAAACGCCTATCCAGCGCGTAGCATTAGCAGATTCAACAACCTCGCCGCTTTCGTCGAGGTAGTGCGTTTTTGCTCTCATTATCACGGGCCCACCGGACATACCGCCACGGGTGGTCGCATCGATCACAACACGGAACTTTGTCTCTGCGGTTTCAAGGTGCGGCTCAGATGCTATCGACCCCCGTTTCCAGATGGGTGTATTGACGAAGTGTGTGAAGCCTAGTGGGTATCCCAAGATAAAGACTTCGTTGCCAATCTCGATTGCCATGTCATTGCTGGCAGGAACTTCATTTATTCCCACCAAATAAAATCGCTCTGCGATATCTCTGCCGAGGTTGACCACCGCCACATCGACTTCGTTCTTGCGAACATGTTGATACCAGAGAGCGTGGCCCTCATTGTCGTACAAGGAAAGGAACTGTTCCTGGAAAAGAATTTCGGCATTTCGGTTCAGATATTCTGGCTGGTTGAAGCGCAGCGGGAATTGCACTCGGATACGGTTTGGCAAAGCACCCTTGGAATGAAGCACCTGCCCTGGTTGGTCGGCATTGCGACCAGCTAGCACGTGCCAGTTGGTCACGAGCCAATAGTTGGAATATCCATCAGATATGCCCTGAAAAAAGAAGCCGGTTGCCGGTCCCAATTCTAGGTCGTCGCGCAACGACATCAGGCGAACTGTTGAGAAATTCAACGGCTCTACGTTAGCAAACAAGTTTTCCGCTGAGGGCGCTTGTGTCATTTCCTTTGCCCAAAGCTTGCGAAGGACTGCTTTAATCCATCGGAATGAACCGCATTTGCACATTCGCAGCAAGTAGTAGCAAGCGTAGGGGCAGCCTAGCAATCGTTCCCGACTTACGCTTCGCTCCAGCCGGGCTACGAGCTACTGGTGAGTCGGGTGCGCGAATGGTCTTATTCGTCGTTGCACGCTTATGTCAGGCGTGGTTTGCTGCCGCCGACTGGGCCGGCGATGTCGAAGAACCCATGATGGATTTCAGCGAGCGGAAGAGTTGATTTGTTTCTTGCGGTTCGAGGACGAGAAACATCCATTGCGCCATAGGCAGGAACCAAATTGGGCGAGGATGACGCCGCCACCAGGAGCGACCGTTGATGTGCACCAAGCGAATCACGAAGACGTTGCCAGCCTAGGACACTGCGGTTATTGACGCGACGCAAAGGACTTCAGCAAACAGGCGCAAGTGGCCATGGGCGCGGTACTCCTGTCAGCAGCGCAGCTTCGCGCGAAAATCGCAAGGATACTGCAGGACACGATTGATATGCATCGTGCCTCGCGCGGAAACCTTGACCCAAACTACCAAGCGCCGAGCGGCGACGTAACAGACGAGGAGGTCGACGACTTTATCGCCGCCAATCCTGAGATTGATTTCCAAACAGCCAATATGCTTTTCAAGCCTGGATCGCTAGGTCCCGGCGACAGTTTCGCCGTGCGGGTACGATCAGAAGTGTACGACGAATTTGAAGAAGAGGTCGAAAGAACGGTCCGTGATCTGGCCGAAGACCAAACTTGGATTGAGAGCGACGGGTCGGACGAAACCTTCATCTTGATCCCAGGACACCTTAGACCGATAGAGCGGCGGCTTTGGCTGCCCCAGAAGCAGCAGTTTCAGCCTCTGTGGATCGAATCGTCACCGTCAGCTCTCTTGGTAGCGCGCGAGTTGATAGAGGAAGGGCGGCTCCTTTCGGAGATGGATTGGCGCGAATTCGAAAAGCTGATTGCGGAACTGCTGGAGAGGGACGGCTGGGATATCCAGCTACTTCGAGGCACAAAGGACGGTGGCATTGATGTCATTTCATCCCGCACTGATCCGACCATCGGGCCCCTAAAGGCCGTATGGCAAGCCAAACGATATGGGGAAGGACGCAAAGTCCACCTTGCGCACGCGAGGGAGCTTTCCGGGGTTGTTCACCGTGAGGCTGCCACAAAAGGGGTTCTCGTGACAACAACCTCTCTGACACGTGGGGCGCTCGATTGGATTAAACAGGACGAATTCAGGCTGAGCGCCAGGGACGGCGACGAAGTCCGCCGCTGGATACAGAGGCATACAGGTTGACCTCGGATTTTGCTTCGCTCCATCCGGGCTACTTGCCAGGCAAGAAAGCGCGGGCCAAGGAGCTACGCCACCGCCTCCACCGTCAAGTACGCGAGTAGCAAAGCTTACATGGGCACCCGCAGCGCCGCCGCCCGGGCCGCGTTGTTGATGATGACGACGCCGACCAGCATGTCGTGCAGAAGCCGCCGCCGCGGATTTAACAAGCCAACCACGAGCACGAGCGGCGTCAGCACGCTGACGCTGACCCAGTAGATGATCGGGTGCACGGCGCCGAGCACGAAATAAGCCGGCGCGCCGTACCAGGTGCGCATTTCGATCTCCATGGCGCGCATGCCGAGCGTGGCCGACGCCGGGCTTCCCAGCGTCGTTCCGTAATAGAACAGCGCCCAGATCACCGAAGCCGGCGACAACAGCCAGAACAGCGCCCAGCCGAGGCCGAAGGTGACGAGGCCAAACACAAAAATAAACATCGCCGCCGCGACCAAAGGCACCGCGATGACCATCAAATCGATGATGAAGGCGACGATCCGCCGGGTGAGCAGTCCCTCGAACAGCTCGGGATTGGCAAAAGGATCGTAGGCATGCGGCCTGATATCGGCCGCGATGCCGATCCGGCTCGATCGGGAGTCCGGCCGTGCTTTTAGCCCGGAATCAATCATGAGCAATCCTATTGCGACTCTGACATTGTAACGCCGCCGGAAATAGGGAAAAAGGCCTTGTGGCTTTGGCGCCGCCCTGGAGGCCGCCGTGCGTGACAGAAAACAGTCATGGTGACGTTGGCCGCTATCGAAGCCGCCGGCCGCACGATCGCCGGCCACGTGCTGCGGACGCCGATCCTGGCGGCGCCGCCGCTTGCGGCGCTGACCGGCGTCGAGGTCTACGTCAAATACGAGAATCTGCAGGTCACCAACTCGTTCAAGGAGCGCGGCGCCTGCGTCAAGCTTGACGCGCTCGACGCCGACGAGCGCCGCCGCGGCGTGATCGCGATGTCGGCCGGCAATCACGCCCAGGCGGTGGCTTATCACGCCCGCAGGCTCGGCATCCCGGCAACGATTGTCATGCCGGTGACGACACCGTTCGTGAAGGTCAAGGCGACCGAGGCGCGCGGCGGCAACGTCATCCTTGAGGGCGAAACTCTCGCCGAAGCGCAGGCGCGCGCCGAGGTGATTGCGGTGGAGCGCAACCTGGTCTGGGTCCACCCCTACGACGATCCGCACATCATCGCCGGCCAAGGGACGATCGCGCTGGAGATGCTGGAGGAGGTGCCGGATCTCGACGTCCTCATCGTTCCGATCGGCGGCGGCGGCTTGATCGCCGGCTGCGCCATCGCCGCGCGCGCCAAGAACCCGTCGATCGAGATCGTCGGCGTCGAAGGTGTGCTCTACCCGTCGATGTGGAACGCGCTCTATCAGGGCAACAAGCCGTGCGGCGGCCCGACGCTGGCGGAAGGGATCGCGGTAAAAAATGTCGGCAGGCTGACGCTGCCGGTCGTGCGCGAATTGGTCCGCGACATCATCCTCGTCGACGAGCCGCAGATCGAGCGCGCCGTGAACGCCTTCCTCACCTTGCAGAAGACGATGGCGGAAGGAGCGGGCGCCGCCGGGCTTGCAGCAATGCTGGCCGAGCCGGAACGATTTCTTGGCCGCAAGGTCGGCCTCATCCTCTGCGGCGGCAACATCGACCCGCGCATCCTCGCCTCCATCATGGTGCGCGAGCTGGAACGCGCCGACCGCATCGTCTCCTTCCGCCTCACCATCCCGGATCGCCCGGGAATCTTGGGGCAGATCGCGACCAGGCTCGGCCAATTCAACGCCAACATCCTCGGCGTCGATCATCACCGGCTGTTCCTCGACGTCCCCGCCAAGGGCGCCAAGCTCGACGTCACCATGGAGACGCGCGATGCCGCCCATGCCGAGGACATTTTTCGCGCGCTCGCGGCCGACGGCTATCAGCCGGTGCGGCTGCCAAGCGGCACCGCGCTCGAGTAGCTGGAATTGCCGGCGTCACGGCGCCGGTGGCGCGCTGGGCGCTGAACGGCCGCCTCGCGGACTTCGCCGGCAAGAGCGATGTCGGGCTTAGCGCGCGCGATGATGCTGACGTTCTTGCAAAACTTCAAACTGTCCTCGCAAATACGAGGAGACTAGTTTGCAGAAGCAACGAGGCCGCCGATTGAGGTGGCCTCGACGCAGTTACCAGACGTAATACCACGCAATTGCAATGAGGATGGCTACCGCTACGCCCAATAACGCCATTTGCGCAGCCATGTTGTTGGCCAGCCCATGGCCATGGTGCTCGCTCTGCATTGTCATCGGATATCTCCCAGGCGTTTGTTGCCTGCGCGGAAAAGCCGAGACCGCATTTTTGGGGCCGGATTGCCCCTCATTCAGGGTTCCAGGAATCCGCGAGTGATTAGACTTTGGTCTAATGCGGAAGGGCCACATTGATCCAAATCAAAAACGGCCACTGTAAATTGGGGCCGCGGAAGCCCGGCCAAAAGTCCGCCGATCAATGCCCGTCGAGCCCGCGGGAGTGAACTGGCGAGAAGTGAATAGGCCAGCTATCGCAATGCTCTATTCGCTGTTCTTGCGAAACATATTCTGCAGCCAGTCGAACGGCCTTGCTGTCGTACTGTCAGAAGCGGCCGGGCCGGCGGCATCCGGCCGCGGCCGTGGCATCGGCACAGTCGCCGGCGTCATCTGCGCCATGGCGACGAGGTGTGGACGGCGCGGCGGCAGCGGGATCGGGCCGGACAGCGGCTCCGCGGCGGGCACGGCATCGGCCGGCGGATCGCTTGCGGCCGCCGGTTGCTGGGCAGCGAGCGCACCGGTGCTTGGGGCCGCTCCATCGGCTGGGGCAGCGGCAGCAGGCATCTCCGTTGCCTTCGGGTCGGCCGGAATAATGGACGTCGCGGCCGTTCTTAATGCGCCGGTCGGCGTGTTGGCGGCGCCGATCGGTGCACGATCGCCGAGCAATGGTCCCTTCGGTGCGGCGGCCGCGTCAGGAGCGTCCGTCGGGGTTGCCCCTGCCGGGACCGCCGCGGACGAAGCGGCGGAGAGCCTGGATTGCTCAGACGGCGGCAAAGGCTGCGTGGCGCTGTCGAGGCTGGCGCTTGCGTTTCGCGGCAGCGGAACCGTCGCGCTCGCCGCCAGCTGGCGGAACGTCGGGAGTTTCGGCGGCCCGACATAGCTGCGCATGAATATGGTGATGGTCCACAGGATCACCGGGATCGCGGCCAGCACCGCGACGACGATGACGATCCGGCGCAACAGCGGCACATAGTGCCGGAAATGATCGCTGTCCTCACGCATGACTTCCGCCCCGTTGTTTGCTCCCTGGCGAGGACGGTTGCTACACTCCGCCCTTCTTCAGTTTCTCCGCAATTCTTGCCGCGAAATAGGTCAGCACGCCGTCGGCGCCCGCGCGTTTGAAGGCGATCAGGCTCTCGGTCATGGCCTTGTCCCCGTCGAGCCAGCCATTCGCGGCAGCGGCCATGATCATCGCATATTCGCCCGATACTTGATAGGCGAAGGTGGGCATGCCGAAGGCCTCTTTGACGCGATGCAAAATGTCGAGATAGGGCAGGCCGGGCTTGACCATGATCATGTCGGCGCCTTCGGCGATGTCGAGTTCCACTTCGCGCAGCGCCTCGTCCGCGTTCGCCGGGTCCATCTGATACGTGCGTTTGTCGCCGATGAGCGTGGTGCTCGAGCCGACCGCGTCGCGGAACGGGCCGTAGAAGGCGGAGGCGTATTTGGCCGCATAGGCCATGATCTGCACGTCGTGGAAGCCGGCGGCATCGAGCCCGGCGCGGATGGCGCCGACACGGCCGTCCATCATGTCGGAGGGAGCGATGATGTCGCAGCCGGCCTCCGCCTGGACCAGCGCCTGGCGGACCAGCACCGCGACGGTCTCGTCGTTGAGGATGACGCCGTCGCGGATCAGGCCGTCATGGCCGTGGCTGGTATAGGGATCGAGCGCCACGTCGCAGAGAAGCCCGATGTCGGGGACCTCTTTCTTGATGGCGCGGATGGCGCGGCAGACGAGGTTCTCGGCGTTGAGCGCTTCGGACCCGGTGGCGTCGCGCTTGCCCGGATCGGTATAGGGGAACAGCGCGAGGCAAGGGATGGTGAGCTTCGCCGCCCGCTCCGCGGCGCGCACCGCCTCATCGACGGAGAGACGCTCGACATCGGGCATCGAGGCGACCGGCGCGCGGACCTTCGTGCCGTCGACCAGGAATAGCGGCCAGATCAGGTCGTCGGTGGTGAGAACGTGTTCGCGCACCATGCGCCGCGCCCATTCGGCACGGCGGTTGCGGCGCGGCCGGATCGCCAGGTCGAGATGCTCGCTGACCGGCGCTTGCGACTTTGCCTCGACCGGCGCGAGGCGGCTGGCTGCGAGCGGCCGGCCAAATTTGATCGCCATGACCATACTCCTGCTGGCGGGAGCCTTCTTTTACCCGGTCCAGCCGCGACCCGCCACTGGCCGGACCCTAGGCCGCAAGGAACCGGGCGTCGGCCCTTGGGCCGGCCCCGGCGGATTGACTTCGGCCCGTCCCGAATGTCAAAGGCCGCGCGGATGAGCGATCAATGGCAGAGGCGACCGACTCGGCCGAGCGACATGCTCGAGCCCGTGCATGTCGGCAAACCGGCCAATGCCGCCGGATCGTGGGCCACCTATCTGGTCCTGTTTCTGCGCATCATGGCGGCGGTGTGGCTCGCCAAGGGCCTTTATCATTGGGCCGCGGTGTGCAGCATCGGGGTGCCGGCTGACGCCGGCTTCGAGACGCATACGGTGGCCTGGCGCACGGCGACGGTGTTCTTCGCCGTCATCGATCTCGTCGCCGCGGTCGGGCTGTGGCTGGCGGCGCCGTGGGGCGCGGTGGTGTGGCTAACCTCGGTCGTGTCCATGGCGGTGGTGGAGGTATTCTATCCGCACATATACGGCATCAGCAATTACATCGTGCTGGTCGAGGCAACGCTGCTCGGCGTCTATCTGTGGCTTGCGATCTTTGCCGCGCGCGAGCGGCCGGCGTGAATAAGCCACGCGTCGCCGGCGGCGGATCGTTCGATCAGCGGTTCGGCAAGATCATCTGCAGCACGCGCTTGAACGACGCCGAAGTATGGTGCCGCAGCATCGCGATCTGCCGGTTGCCCTGCGAGGTCAGCCAGTTGAATTGAATGACGCGGCGCTCGCCGGAAAACGATTCGTGGCCGTGCCAGGAATTGTGGCTGCGCTTGAATGCCAAGAGCGTGCCGGCGACCGGCGGCACTTCGGCGATGATATCGTTGAGGTCGGTGGCCGAGCGCAACAGGCGCAGCCGGCCGCCGGGCTGCTCCCACGTCTCCGTTCATATAGATCAGCACGGTAATGATCTTGCTCTTGGAGTAGTGTGGATCTTGCCGTCGCTCAGGTCGCAGCGGCCGCGGACCGTGGTCACGGTCGGCCGGCCGGTGAGATCGATGCCGAATTTTTCCTCGAACGCCTCGCGGAACTGATCGCCTTCGAGTTCGTCGAGCAGCTTCTGGAATGCCGGACCGAAGCTGAGCTGATCGACCGGAAAACTGCCGGACGAGGAAATTTTGGGGTAATCGGCATTGATCGCCGCCAGTGCGGCCGGACCGATGCAACCGGACACGATCAGGTGTTCGAACGGCTCCTGCACCAGCGGCGTCGCGCGGAACGCCTCGAGCCTGAGATAATCCGGCATTTCTTCGCCCTGTTCGCGCCCCCCGAGCGGAAATTAGCACCTCCCCCCGGCGCCGTAAAATCAAACGTATAACTATTGCGATTGCGGGCGCAGAACGGCCCAGCCGACACGCACCGTGCCGTCGCCGCGGTGCAACGGCAGTTCGAATGGCGTGCCGATTTCGGCGCCGGGCGCGATGGCGGCAAAATCCGCCGGCAGCGCAAGCGAGTCGCCATCGGTCCAGACCAGCACCGCGCCGCGGGCGCGCAGATCGGCGAGATCGATCCATGGCGCGCGGCGCGGCAGGCCGTCGATCAGCACCCGCGGCTGCGGGCGCGCAGGGGAATAGTGCGCCACATTACCGCCGTCCCACGTTGAGCCGATGATGTATTTCGGCTGCTGCCCGGTCGCCTCCTCGAACCGCTGCGTGATCGCGGCGGACAACTCGACGCCGGGAAACAACGCCGCGCGCCAGCGCTGATCGAGCGGCGGCAGCAGCAGATAGTCGGCGAGGAAGGCGGCGACAAAGATCGCGAACACGCTTGCCCACAGCACGCCGATCCAGAGAAGCCGCATCCGGTCGAGCGCGGCCGGCGCGAAAAGAACGATCCACAGGCCGAGGAACAGCCACAGCGGAAATCCCCACATCGCGCTGGTGGCGCGGCCGGTGACGAGTGAAAAGGCGAACAGCGTCAGCGCCGGGCCGAACGCCAGCAGCGTGACGATGCGGCGGTCGAAGGCGTCGGCATTCGCCCGCGGCGGCGTCTTCGACGGCGGCCACCACAGCGGCACCGCGATCAACAGCGTGGGAATGAGAAAGTAGGCCTGGCCGGCGACGTAAAGCGCCGGGTTCAGCAGGTAATCGAGCCCGCCGCGCGGCGCCGCCGCCCGCGCCTCGGCATAACTGAAAGGCAGGAAATCGTTCTGCACCAGCCAGATCAGATGCGGCGCCATGACGATCAGCGCCACGGCGGCGGCGATCCACGGACCGGGTCCGGCCAGGCGCTGCCGCGCATCGCGGTCGAGCAATAGAAACAGCGCCAGCGGCGCCGCCAGGATCACCATGAAATATTTCGCCCACCAGGCGAGGCCGAGCGCGAGCCCGAGCAGCATCCAATGGCGCAGCCGGCCATGCCGCAGTCCGGCGTAGAAGGCGAAACCGGCGAGCGCCCAGAACGGCAGCTCGCTGACATTGTGATTGAACTTGGCGGCGCTGATATTGAAATAGTGCATGCCATCGGTGAGCAGGATCGCCGCCAGCGCGCCGGTTGCGCCGATCAGCGGCCGCGCCGTCAGCCACACCGCCACGAAAGCGACGATCACGGCGATCTGGCCGAGCGCATAGATGGCGGCATCGGTGCCGAACAGCTGGTAGGCGGCCGCGATCAGCCACCACGGCAGCGGCGGCAGCTTGTCGTAACCGAGCTGCCATTCGCGGCCGTAAACCAGCGCCTCGATCACATCGACCGGCAGGTTGAAGCAGAAGAGCGAGGGCAGTGCCGTCCAGACCAGCCCGTGCACGACCAGGAAGCCGGCGAAAACCGCTTGCGGGCGGCGTTCCACCGCGTCGATCAATCGGGCCATGGTCATTGCGTATCGGTCCGGCGTTGCGGCGCAGCCTTAGCACGCCCAGCGCCGCGAGAAACCGTGGGGCCGGCCGGCAGGGGTATCGCAGCCGTGACGGCGCGCGCAAGCCTTGCTATGGAGCCTCACAGTTGAGTCCGTGCCAAAGCGATCCGGCGGCCGCAGTCGCTGCGGCCGTCGGGGCCGGCCGGAGCGGTCAAGCGGCCAACAAGGGGGCCAGCAGCGGGCCATGAAGGACATTCTCGACAAGCTCGAAGAGCGCCGCGCCAGCGCGCGCGGCGGCGGCGGGGAGCGGCGCATCGAGGCGCAGCACAAGCGCGGCAAGCTGACCGCGCGCGAAAGGATCGAGCTCCTCATGGACAAGAACTCGTTCGAGGAGTTCGACATGTTCGTCGAGCACCGCTCCTACGAGTTCGGCATGGAGAAGACGAAAATCGCCGGCGACGGCGTGGTCACCGGCTGGGGCACCGTCAACGGCCGCTCGATCTTCGTCTTCGCCAAGGATTTTACCGTGTTCGGCGGCGCGCTGTCGGAGACGCACGCGCAGAAGATCACCAAGATCCAGGACATGGCGATGCGCGCCCGCGCGCCGATCGTCGGCCTGTTCGATGCCGGCGGCGCCCGCATCCAGGAAGGCGTCGCCGCGCTCGGCGGTTACGGCGAGGTTTTTAAACGCAACGTCATCGCCTCCGGCGTCATTCCGCAGATTTCGGTGATCATGGGGCCGTGCGCCGGCGGCGACGTCTATTCGCCGGCGATGACCGATTTCATCTTCATGGTGCGCGACACGAGCTACATGTTCGTCACCGGCCCCGACGTGGTGAAGACGGTGACCAACGAGATCGTCACCGCGGAGGAACTCGGCGGCGCCTCGGTGCACGCGACCCGCTCGTCGATCGCCGACGGTGCCTACGACAACGACCTCGAATGCCTGTTGCAGATGCGCCGGCTGATCGATTTCCTGCCGGCGAATTTTGCCGCCGGCGCGCCAGAATGGCCGTCGTTCGACGACATCGATCGCGTCGAGCCGTCGCTCGACACCTTGGTGCCAAGTAACCCCAACCAGCCCTACGACATCAAGGAGCTGATCCTCAAGACCGTGGACGAAGGCGACTTCTTCGAGCTCAGTGAAACCTTCGCCCGCAACATCGTCATCGGCCTCGGCCGCATCGCCGGCCGCACCGTCGGCTTCGTCGCCAACCAGCCGATGGTTCTGGCCGGCGTGCTCGACAGTGACGCCAGCCGCAAGGCGGCGCGCTTCGTGCGCTTCTGCGACGCCTTCAACATTCCGATCGTGACCTTCGTCGACGTGCCCGGTTTTCTGCCCGGCACCGCGCAGGAATACGGCGGCCTGATCAAGCACGGCGCCAAGCTCCTGTTCGCCTATTCGCAGGCGTCGGTGCCGCTGGTCACCGTGATTACGCGCAAGGCGTTCGGCGGCGCCTACGACGTGATGGCGTCAAAGCACATCGGCGGCGACGTCAATTACGCCTGGCCGACGGCGCAGATCGCGGTGATGGGCGCCAAGGGCGCGGTCGAGATCATCTTCCGCGCCGACATCGGCGACCCGGAAAAGATCGCCGCGCGCACCCGCGAATACGAGAAGCGCTTTTTGTCGCCGTTCGTCGCCGCCGAGCGCGGCTATATCGACGACGTGATCATGCCGCAGACGACGCGCCCGCGCATCGCCCGCGCGCTCGCCATGCTGCGCGGCAAGACGGTGGAGATGCCGACGAGGAAGCACGATAATTTGCCGGTGTGAGATCGCTGATTTCTCTTGTTCGGAGGAGGCTAGTAATGGCCACATCCCCGCGAAGGAGAACTCCAGAACAGATTTTCAAAGCTGCGGAAGAGAAGATCGAACGTGCCAGACTTCGCCAAGCTACTCACCTCAATTTGGGAGAGAGACGCCGGTCGCTAAGACGTTTTCCGAGTCTTGCTGGCCTTACTCATCTAAGGAGCATAAAGGCTCCATGGACCGGCATTATTGATTTGGCGGCTCTTGCCGACCTTCCACAATTAGAGAGCCTAGACCTGAGCGGCACACCTGTGTGGGACCTTTCGCCACTAAAAGCCCTCAGCAACCTGACGTCGCTTTTTCTTGTAATGTCTAGCGTGGTTGATCTGACACCTTTGAGAGGATTGAAGAAGCTTACACTCCTGGATATATCGCTGACAAAGGTCCAGAGGTGGTCCCACTTGGTGAGACAGCCGGCTAAGGTGGATTCGCCGATGCAGAGGATGATCCACCATGAGGACGCGGAGACGGTTTTCGGCTGAGTTCAAAGCCAAGGTGGCGCTTGAGGCGATCA
>JBEKWO010000027.1:0-46133 GCA_049512975.1 Xanthobacteraceae bacterium
CAGCATGGGGAAGCTGATGGCCCTCACGCTCGCCTGTACCATGTTCGCCGCAGTGCTGTTTCAGCCATTGCTGATGGGTCGACCACGTGACACCGGAAAGGCGTAGGATTTCGCGCCGATGTCCCTAGTCACGTGAATCTAAAGTTCGCCGCATAATGTCTGCTGCGCCAACGCGCCAACCGCTGCTTGAGGTTGTGCGCACCGTTACACGCTACTGACACCATGACCTGTTCGAGAAAGGCTTGGACATAAGCGTCCATGACACGCGCCGTCGCCTACATCCGCGTCATGATCAGCCAGGACCCGGCGGTGGCGCGTTGCCGCGTGGCGCTCCCGGGCCGGATGCGCTGCGGCCCCCGCGCGTGCGTGAAATTGGATAAAGAGGAGGAACTCGCCTTGTCGGCTATCCGTTCTTGATCATGGCAAGATAGGCAAGTCCCGAAGCTACCGTTCCATTTGACATGGATCATGGTGCGAAGGGGCGAAAAGGAGAAGTTATTGACTAATTGGAGCTATCCGTCGAGTTGGGATTAATGCCATGGTCGCTACGCAACAGGGCTCAAGCAAGATCGCGGTTTTGAAGGAAGCATCTACACCCAAGGCCAGGGCGACAACGCCGGGCCCGTCGGGCTCGCGGACGCGCACAGGCCAAAGCGCTACGACCGGCGTCTACACGAGCAAGCCGGAAGACCGCGACCCCTATAGCGTGACAGCCCTCGCGGACATCACCGATCGCTCGCTCCACGCCGCCATGGCGCGTTTCACCGTCGGCATTTCGCCGGCGGCGCTCGCTGAAGCCTATTTGGACTGGGCAACGCATCTTGCCTACGCGCCGGGCAAGCGCGCGCAGCTCATCGGCAAGGCGATCCGCAAGGCGGCCCGGTTCGGAAACTACGCGAGCCGCTACGCGATCGAAGGTGGGCAGACGGAGTGCTGCATCGAACCATTGCCGCAGGACCGGCGATTCGCGGACGAGGGTTGGCGGCAATGGCCGTTCAGCTTCATCTACCAAGCCTTTCTGCTGCAGCAGCAATGGTGGCACAACGCCACCACCGGCGTGCGCGGGGTGTCGAAAAAACACGAGGAGATCGTTGCGTTCGGCTCGCGCCAGATCCTCGACATGATTGCACCGTCGAACTTCCCCCTGACGAATCCCGAGATCCTTCGGCATACGATCGGTGCCGGCGGTCTCAATCTCCTGAAGGGCTGGCAGAATTGGATCGAGGATTGGGAACGTGCCATCACCGGCAAAAAACCGATTGGTGCCGAGAGTTTTGCCGTTGGCCGCGACGTCGCGAGAACTCCCGGCAAGATCGTCTATCGCAACCGCCTCATCGAGTTGATCCAATACGCGCCGGCGACCGCCGCGGTGCGACCTGAACCAGTTCTCATCGTTCCCGCCTGGATCATGAAATATTACATTCTCGACCTGTCGCCGGAAAACTCGTTGGTGAAGTACCTCACCGAACAGGGCTTCACGGTATTCATGATCTCCTGGAAGAACCCCGGGCCGGACGACCGGGATCTGGGAATGGAGGATTATCGAACGCTCGGCGTGATGAGCGCGCTTGATGTCGTCAACGCCATCGTGCCGAACCAGAAAGTGCACGCGGCCGGCTACTGTCTCGGCGGAACGCTGTTGTCGATCGCGGCGGCCGCCATGGCGCGCGACGACGATGACCGGCTGGCAACAAACACGCTTTTTGCCGCTCAAACCGACTTCACCGAGGCCGGTGAGATCATGCTATTCATCGATGAGAGCCAAATCGCCTTCCTCGAAGACATGATGTGGGAACAGGGGTTCCTCGATAGCCGGCAGATGGCTGGCGCGTTCCAGATGTTGCGCACGAACGATCTGATCTGGTCGCACGTCGTCCACGATTATATGCTCGGCGGTCGCCAGCAAATGACCGACCTCATGGCGTGGAATGCCGACGCAACGCGCATGCCCTATCGCATGCACTCCGAATATTTGCGTAGCCTGTTTCTCAACAACGACCTGGCGGAAGGCCGTTTCCTGGTAGGCGGAAAGCCGATCACGCTCACAGATATTCGCACGCCGGTGTTCGCCGTAGGCACGGAGCGCGACCACGTCGCGCCCTGGCGGTCGACCTACAAGGTCACCCTGCAGTTCGACGCCGAAGTGACTTATTTGCTCACCACCGGCGGTCATAACGCCGGGATTGTATCGCAACCCGGTCACCCCGGGTGCAGTTTCCGGGTCAGCACGAAAAGGCCGGGCGAGCACTACCTCGATCCGGATGGGTTCTATGCCGAGGCGTCGCAAAAGGATGGTTCATGGTGGCCGGAATGGATCGCTTGGCTCGCCGATCGCTCCGGCGCGTTGACCTCACTGCCGACGATAGGCGCGCCGCAATCGGGCTACCCGCCGCTCGGGGACGCACCTGGCGTCTATGTGCTCGAGCAATGAGGACTCCGTCGTGATCGCGTGCGGGTTAAGCATCCGAAACATTCACGCGGCGATGATTGGCGGTGCGCTGGCGATGGTTCTAGTGGGGACCGCGGCAGCGTCCGCCATGGCGCAGCGGCTCGATTGCGTCTTGACCGACAAGGAGGCGAGCCCCGCATCCGAAAATCGGCCGGTTGTCATCGTGTTCGATGAAGACGCAAAGACCGTGACGGCCGAAGAGGGCGGCCAAACTTACAGCCTCGAAAAGGTATCCATCAGCAACGTATCCATCAATGGCGCGGCTGACAGCATCAGCCTCGGTATCGACCGATCCTCCTTCGGCATCGTGTGGCAGCAATACGGGGCGGACAAGGTGAACACCGAATATGGGCACTGCAGTACGGCCCGGTCGTCGCCGTAATTGAAAGCGCGCGTGCGGGGCGCTGTCACCTCGCCGGAGAGGGTTGCCGTACGATGAAGCGCGAGCTGGCAAGGGAACTAAAAATCACCGAGTTTCCAATGCCGGCCTACCGGGCTGGGCATCACTTCTATCCGCATGAGGACGACACCGGATGGACGGATGCCGCACGACGGCATGGCGTGACGATCACTCATTACGACCTGGAGGATCGGCTGCAGGATCTCAAGAACGGCTATTATTGTCCCGACCTTTCCGACCTCATCGAGGCGTGCGGGGCGAGTTTTTCGCGCTTGTCCGTTATGAAAACGCTTTGGACGGCGGAAAGCGATAACCCGGAGCAAATTGCAATCGGTGACAGCCCGGAAGAGGCGGTCGGAAGACTATGGCTCCTTCTGAATGCACACCGATCGCCGGACATCCGTCCGGCCGCGCAAAGCCGATGATCGGCGAGGGCCAAAGCCGTCGCGGCTGACTAGAGACAAAGTATTGCGCCAGCGGGAGCGCGCCGCATCTTACGCCGCCTACTCGTAGCGCAGCGCGTCGATCGGATTGAGGCTTGCTGCCTTGCGCGCGGGGTAATATCCGAAAAATACGCCGACCGCGGCGGAGAACATAAAGCCGCCGGCGACCGCCGTCAGCGACACCGGTGCGGCCCAGCGGAACAGCAGGGAGATCGCCGCGGAAAGTGCGATGCCCACGACGATGCCGGCGAGCCCGCCGGTGACGCTGAGAAAGATGGCCTCGGCTAGAAACTGCAGCAATACATGCAGCCGGCGCGCGCCGATCGCCATGCGCAATCCGATCTCGCGCGTGCGTTCGGTCACCGAGACGAGCAGGATGTTCATGATACCAATGCCGCCGACGAGCAGGGAAATCGACGCCACGGCGGCAAGCAGAAGCGCCATGATACGACTACTGCTCTCGGCGGTTTCGACGAACTGGCTCAGGTTGCGCACGTCGAAGTCGTTGACGGTGCCGGGCTTGATACGATGACGGCGAATGAGCGTGTCGGTCGCTTGCCGGATGGCGGTCTGCACCAGAGGCTGACTTACCGCCTGCACAAAGATCGCATTGGCAAAGCCCGTCAGTCGCGCCTGCAGATTGTACGGATTGGGCCATGGCAGATAGGGCCAATTGAGCGGCGTTTGCTGCGTAGTCGGGGCGGCGACGCCGAGCACCTTGCGTTCGGCCGTCGTAAACGGCGTCATGACCAGGTCGTCCTGGTCCGTGCCGAACGCCGACTGGCCCTTGGCGACCAGGACGCCGATCACCTGCAGCGGCACGCTCTTGACCTGGATGAAGGCGCCGATCGGGTTTTCGCTGGAACTGAAGAGCTGGCGGTACACAGTTTGCCCGATAACGACGACGAGGTTGGCCTTGTTTTCATCCTCAGCCGTGATGCCCCGCCCGGCGGCGATCTGCCAATTCGTAATCGACGGATACACTGCGCTCACGCCTTGGATATTTGTCGTCCAGTTTTGGTGGCTATATTGCACTTGCCCCGCCTGGCGGATGAGGTAACCGACTTGGGCGACCGCGGGATCCTCGCGGCGGATGGCGCGCGCATCCACGACCGTCAGCGTAGAGGCGCTGCCGAAGCCGGCGCGGATGCCGCCCGTGCTCAGCGCGCCCGGCAGGATCACAACGACATTGGTGCCGAGGCTCTCGATCTGCTTGCGCACCGCCTCGCTCGCGCCGTCGCCCACGGCGACCATGACGATGAGCGCGGCAACGCCGATGAACACCCCGAGCATGGTGAGCGCCGAACGCATCTTGTTGCGCCCGATCGCCTGAGCCGCGGCCGTGAGGATCATGAGCGCGAAGGCCAGGAAGCCGCTGGTCGGAAGCATGGAGGCGCGCGGCTCGGCCAGATGGAAGAAGGCCGAGCGTTCGATCTCGGCAGCGGCTGCCGGCGCTGTCGGCGTTGTCGACTTGGCCACCCGTTCGTCGGAGATGATGACGCCGTCGCGCATGGTTACGATGCGGTCGGCATAGGCGGCGATGTCGGCCTCGTGGGTAACGAGGACGATGGTGACTCCCTGTTCGCGATTGAGCGAGCGGAGCGTTTCCATGATCTCGTGTGAGGTTCGCGTATCGAGATTGCCGGTCGGCTCATCGGCGAGAAGCAGGCTCGGTGCATTGATCAAGGCGCGGGCAATCGCGACGCGCTGCTGCTGGCCGCCGGAGAGCTGGCCGGGCGTATTGCGCTCGCGCTCACCCAGGCCGAGAAGGTGCAGCGCCGCGCGCGCTCGTTCGATGCGCACGGCGCGGCGCTTCGGCCCCGCAGCGGCGTAGTAGAGCGGCAGGCTGACATTCTCGAGGGCGCTGGTACGGGCCAACAGGTTAAAGCTCTGGAATACGAAGCCGAGGCGCTCGCTGCGGATGCGGGCGAGGTCCGGCTCGCGCAGCGCCGCGACATCGACCCCCTCCAGGAAGTAATGGCCGCTTGTCGGCTGGTCGAGGCAGCCGAGAATGTTCATCAGCGTCGATTTACCCGAGCCCGACGAGCCCATGATGGCGACGAACTCGCCGGGCTGGACGGTCAGGCTGATGCCGCGGAGCGCTTCAACCTTGACATCGCCGATGACGAACGTGCGGGCGACATTCTCCACCTTGATTACCGGCGGCGCGCCTGAACCTTCGTGCGTCATCGTGGCACCCGCTCAGAGGCGCGGCGGCGGCAGATTGGACTGGCCGCCCGCCTGACCGCGGCTTTCGGCGGTGATGACCTGATCGGCCGGATTGAGATCACCCTTGACGATCTCGGTGAAGTTGTCGTCGCTGAGACCGGGAACGACGGTGACCGCGACGGGCTGACCGTCGCGCAGGACCCAGACCTGCGGCTGTCTGCTCGTCGGCGTGCCAGCGCCCGGTGCTGCGGCCGCTGGAAGGCCGCCGGGCACATATCGCAGTGCCTGGTTCGGCACGCGAAGCACGTCCTGTCTTTGATCGATAATGATCGTGGTGGACGCGGTCATGCCCGGCACCAGCGTCAGATCGCTGTTATCGACGCCGATCACGACGTCGTAGGTGACGACGTTCTGCACTGTCTGCGGCGACTGACGCCTCTGAATCACGGTGCCTTGGAATACCCGCTGTGGAAAAGCATCGACGGTAAAAGTGGCGGTGTCGCCTTCCTTGACCCCGCCCATGTCGGCTTCGCTGGTATTCGTATCCACCTCCATCTGTTTGAGGTCTGTGGCGATGAGAAACAGCGTCGGCGTCTGGAAGCTCGCGGCGACCGTTTGCCCGCCGGTTACGCTGCGTGAGACAACGGTACCGTTTACTGGCGAAATGATGTCGGTATAGTCGAGATTGAGCTTGGCACCTTCCACAAGCGCCTGATCCAGCTTTACTGTCGCCGCGTCCTGGTTGACGACGTAAACTTGGTCCTCGGCCTGCTGCCGCGCGATCGAGTTCTGAGCGGCGAGCTGCTGATAGCGCACGAGATCCGTGCGGTCCTTGTCGAGCACAGCCTGATCGCGCAGAAGCTGGCCGGAATATTGATCAAATATCGCCTGATACGGGCGTGGATCGATCTTGGCGCAGACCTGATACGCTCTCACCTGTGTGTTGTAGTCGCAGTAAAGATTCTGAATTACGCCAGAGACGTAGGTCCCGACAATGATCGTGAGCACCGGATTGACGGTTCCCGTGGCGGTCGCCGTGCGGGTGATGGTGCCGCGCGCGGCAGGTACTGTGACGTAATGCACGGGAGCGGAGCGATGCGTGCTCCACCATGCCAGCGCGGCGGCTGCGGCAACGACAAGCAGAGCAACCACGACCCAGCGGCTACGGACACCGATCCGCTGCCACCGGGACTTTGTTGCTGTCGGTGGGGATGAAACCTGCAGCAAAATGGCCTCGCTTCAATGTCATCTTTCCGCTCGCACGAGGGCAAACGTGCCGCGAAACGTGGCCGGCCGCGTTGATGTAGCTCAAAGCTCGGACAGGCTCGGCCTAGCGGCCGTCGGGCGTGCGCAAGCCGAACCAGGCGTCGCGGACCTGCTGATAATGCACCATGGGATCGTAGATTGAGACCGGCAGTCGGAGCTCACGGGCCGATAACCGACCGACGGCCGACAACAGGCTATAGGAAGCGACGACACGATCATGCTGCGCGACGATCAGGCTGACGCGGGCATTCACCAAAGCCTGCTCGGCGTTGAGCACGTCGAGCGTCGTGCGTTGTCCGGCCTGCGCCTCGTTGCGAACGCCTTCCAGCGCCCGCTCGGCGGCGTCGTTCTGGCGCAGCGCCGCTTCAATCTGCGCCTTCGCCGCTACCAGCTGGCCCCAGGCCTGAACGACGTTCGCGCGGGTCTGGTCGCGCACCTGATCCGCGTTCAGCCGTTGCTGGCCGACCGTCTCCTTATCCAGGCGAATGGCCGAATATTCGGCGCCGCCCTGATAGATCGGAACCGTCAGGCTGAGCATCGCCGTGCCGAGGAACAGATTGGGCGTGAGGATATTGGGGTAGTTTTGCTGCTGGACGCTGCCCTGGAGCGCCAGCGTCGGCCACAGCGCGCCTTCCGCGATCTTCACTTGCAGCTGCGCGACATCGACGCCATAGAGCGCCGCGGTCACGGACGGATTCTCCACCGTGCCGACTGCGATCGCGGCGTTCAAGGTGGTTGGCGACAGCCGATCCACCGGCGAGGCGGCAGCGAGATTAGCCGGCTCGACCCCGATAATGCGCCGATAATTGGCCCGCGTCGTCATTAGCGTCGATTCCGCCGCGTGCAGGCTTGCTTCGCCCGCCGCCAATTGTGCTTCCGCCTGGGCGACGTCAGTCGTCGTCACTTGGCCGGCCGAGAAGCGATTCTGCGTATCCTTGAGCGTGCGCTGCAAGACGCGAATATTGTTCTGTTGCACCTCGAGGTTTGCGGCATCGCGCGACATGTCCATGTAGGCGGTTGCGGCTGCCAGCAGCACCGACTCCTCCATCACACGCAGCGTCTCGCGCGCGGCGGAGACTTGGCTTTCCGCCTTACGCACCTTGTTGGCGGTTTGTTCGCCGTTGAAGAGCGCTTGCGAGCCGTTGATCCCGACCGAGGTCGGGGTGGTATAACCTTTGACCGTGTAGGAGACGCCGTTCGGTAAGCCGGGCGGAATCGGCGGAATGACTCCCGTTGTATTCGTAAATTGCTCTGCAACCGTTGCCGTCGCGGAAAGGGTAGGCCGATACCCGGAAAGCGCCTGCGACACGCCCTCGTCGTTCTGGCGGACGATGGCCCGTTGCGCGTTGAGTTGCGGGTTGCCCTCATAGGCTTTCGCCAGCGCCGACTCCATCGTTTCCGCGGCGAGTTGGCGCGGCGCCGCCAAGAGCGCCAGCAAGATCAGGATCGCTGCCGTTGCCGCGCGGGAAAACCGCTCTCGCGGCATGGCAGGCATGCTGCGAGCGATAACCCGGCCTGGTTTGGCGTCAGGGAGATCGCGGGTCGACCGCGAGAGTGCCGGCGGGGATTGCGATCGCTTTCGAGCCCCTGAAACGATAACTCTACTCGTCACAATCTGCCTCAATCTGCGCGGCCAAACCTTAACGTGGGCCCACCGGCGTTACAAGGTTCCGTTCCGCACAGGTCACGCGCAACCCACAAGCGGTCGCGACTGCAAAGCTCAGACGTGACTTGCTTCAGGCATCGCCGGCGCGGCGATCGCGGCCGGCGGCTACCGGCGCGCCAGCATCCGGACCTCTCGCAGCCCTAGCGAGAGTGAGGCGAGAAGCAGCGGAAGAACGAAGTAGAGCGCGCGGAACGTCAGCAATGCAGCAAGCAGCTCCTCCCGCTGAAATTGCGCGAGTCCGACCAGCATCGTGGCCTCGATGACGCCAAGGCCTCCGGGCGCGTGGCTGACGGTTCCCAAGAGGGTGGCGGTGAGAAAAACGACCAGCACGGTCACGAAACCGGCCGCCGGGCTCGCCGGCCGCAGTACGTACATTGCCAGCGTCACCAGAGCGAGATCCATCGCTCCAATCCCGATCTGCAGCAGGGTGAGTCGCAGATTGGGCAAGACAATACGCCAGCCGGAGCGGCCGATCGTTCGCGGCTGCGGGGTGAGCCAGATCAGATAGCAGGCGATGGCGCATAGTCCCGCCAGTCCGATGGTCCGGTTGATCCACGACGGCAGGTGATCGACGGCGCTTGCGGCTTCCGGTGCGTATGCCGTTGCGCCGCCGAGCAGAAGCGCATTGCCCAGCCAGAAAGTCATGCCGGTGACGAAGGCGATCTTGGCGATGTCGACGACGGTCAAGCCCCAGACCGAATAGATGCGCAGCCTGACCAGGCCGCCGGTGACGACGGCGGCGCCGAGACTGTGGCCGATCGTGGAGCTTGTGAAGCTCGCCAGCGCGGCGACGGAGTAGGGGACCTGATGCCGGCCGATGGTGCGCAAGGCGAACAAGTCGTAGAAGGTCAGCGTGACGTAGCCGGCGACGACGAACACGCCGGCGATTGCGATTCTTTGTAGCGATTGGGCTTTGAGCGCCGCGACGATTTTGCCGAAGTCGATGTCGCGCAGCAGCGCATAAAGCGCAAACCCAGCCATAGCGAGGATCAACAGGCTGATCGCTGCGCTCATCCTGCTGCGGCTGAGCCTGAACTTGATGCTCTGCGCGATGCTGCTCGTCACATTCGGTTTCGGCGTGCGGCGATGAAAACCTTGGCAACAACGCCCTCACGCGATTCGCGGCTGCAAGTTCTCATTCAACTGTAACAGCCGTGTAACGTGCCGAAGCGATTTCTCAGGACTGTCGGCCCGCACCGTCACACGATTGAGATATGAAGTGGCAATTGTTGTCGCACGCGATTCGACAACACGAAAGCCGGGCGGTCTCGGCTGGAACAGCGCTCGATGAAGGTCCTGATCGCGACCGATGCCTGGCGTCCGCAGGTCAACGGGGTGGTGCGCACGCTTGCTTCGGTGGCGCGGGCTGCAAGCAAGCTTGGCGTGGAAATCGATTTCCTCTCGCCGGATGGTTTTCGCTCGTTTCCGGTGCCGACCTATCCGGGGCTGCGGTTGGCTTTGCCGAGCCGCCGACGAATCGCCGCGCGCATCGAAGCGGCGCGGCCCGATGCCATTCATATCGCCACCGAAGGACCGATGGGCTTTGCCGTGCGCGCCTATTGCCGCCGGCGCCGACGGCCATTTACGACGAGCTACACGACGCGATTCCCCGAATATATTTCGGCCCGATCGCCGATCTCGGAAGAGTGGATTTATGCGGCACTGCGATGGTTCCACGCCGGCGCGACCGTGACCATGGTGGCGACGCCGTCATTGATGAGCGAGCTGACGCAGCGCGGCTTCGGCAATCTCGGCATGTGGACCCGCGGCGTCGACGTCGATCTGTTCCGACCCGATCGCGCCATCGATCTTCCCTTCCCGCGTCCGATCTTCATGACGGTGGGCCGCGTCGCTGTCGAAAAGAACCTGGAAGCCTTCCTTTCGCTCGATCTGCCCGGCAGCAAGGTTGTCATCGGCGCTGGCCCGCAGGAAGCGAAGCTCAAACGCAGCTTTCCCGATGCCAAATTTCTTGGCGCTTTAGAAAACGGCGTTCTTGCCGGCCATCTGGCGGCGGCGGACGTGTTCGTGTTTCCGAGCCGCACGGACACGTTCGGCGTCGTGCAGCTCGAGGCGCTGGCGAGCGGCGTTCCCATTGCCGCTTTTCCCGTCACTGGGCCGAAAGACGTCGTCGGCAATAACCCGATCGGGGTTTTGCATGAGGACCTCGGTCGCGCCTGCATCGAAGCCCTGAGCATTTCCCGCGACGCCTGTCGCAAATTTGCTCTTGCATGCTCCTGGGAAAACAGCGCGCGTCAATTCGTTGGCCACGTCCGCAAGGTGGCAACCGGCGGCGGCGGCGAATTCGAAACGGTGATGACCATGACGGAAACCGCTCCCGGCTGACGCGCCTCGCAGCCGTGTTGGGTGCTGGGCGGCAACAAAAGGATCATCCATGACCTATCCTCCACATGCGGACCTCGACAGACAAACGGTCACCAAAGCCTATGCGCGATGGGCGCCGGTCTATGATCTTGTCTTTGGCGCTGTGTTCGAGCGCGGCCGCCACGCCGCCATCGCGGCGGCCGAGCGCATCGGCGGGCGGATTCTCGAGGTCGGGATCGGAACCGGCCTATCGCTGCCGCATTATTCGAAAGACTGCCGCGTTTGCGGCGTCGACATCTCCGAGCCGATGTTGCGCAAGGCCCGGGATCGGGTCGCCCAGTTCGGGCTGAGCAATGTCGAGGGACTTTGGGTGATGGACGCCGAACACCTGTCCTTTCCCGATGAGTCGTTCGACGTCGTCGTGGCGCAATATGTGGTCACCACAGTGCCGAACCCCGAGGCCACGCTCGACGAGTTCGCTCGCGTGTTGAAGCCGGGCGGCGAGATCGTGCTGGTCAGCCGTGTCGGCGCCGAGGCCGGATTGCGGCGGGCGCTCGAGCATGGATTTGCTCCGGCCGCACGCAAGCTCGGCTGGCGCACGGAGTTTTCGTTCGAGCGCTATGCGCGATGGGCCGCGCGAACCGGCGGGGTCCGGCTCGTCGAGCGGCGCGCCATGCCGCCGTTGGGGCATTTTTCGCTTATTCGTTTCGCCAAGGAAGGCGGGGAAGGTCGCGCGCGCCAAAGCTTCCCCCGAGAGACCCACCCGGCCGCGCGGGCATCGCTTTGATTGTTGCGCCGACGGCTCTGTGACATTTTTTTCTGTCACAGGGGATTCACCGAATCGCCATAGGCCGGGCAGATAACCTCACGAGGGGGGCGAGATGGGCAGTTTTCTCGAGGCTTTACGAACCCAACGCTGGGACGATCATCGCTATTATCATCACAGCCGGATCAATCAATCGCTTCACTTCGTCAGCGCGCTGAGTTTTTTGTTCTCCTATGTGATGATTTTCAAGGACCCGGCGATATCGGCGTTGGCCGGTTGGCTCGTGGCGATGACCACCCGGCAATCCGGACACTTTTTCTTCGAGCCCAAGGACTACGACTTGATCAATCACGCCAGCCACGAATACAAGGAACAGATCAAGGTCGGCTACAACCTACGCCGCAAGGTCGTGCTGTTGACGATCTGGGCGCTGTCGCCGCTGCCGCTCACTTTCGATCCGACGTTGTTCGGCATCTTCACGCCGCATGTGACCAAGACCGATTTCATTCGTCACGTGGCCGAGATTTGGCTTGCCGTCGGCATCGGCGGCGTGCTGTTCCGAACCGTGCAATTGTTCGCGATCAAGGACGTGCAGACCGGCCTGGTATGGGCCACCAAGATTCTCACCGATCCGTTCCACGACATTAAGCTCTACCATAAGGCGCCGCTGGCGCTGCTGCGCGGGGAATTGATCGATCCTGGTATCCGCGCCGAGTGGGATGAGGAGGAAGCCGAAGAGGCGCCGCACCTGACGTGAGTGCTGCGAAGCTAAGTCCGCGGGGGAAATAATCGGTGGGCGATCATTTCCTTCAGCACCGCCCGTTTGATCGATTTGTTGGTCTGCGCCGGATTGCTCCACCACCAGCCGTCGTTCTGCATGGCCCTCGCGGACGCAACGAAACGGTCGGCGACCGCATTGAATTCGGTGTCGGTATAATTGAGGCTGAAGATGAGGCGCCCGGTTCCAACCCAGCTCAGCGCCAGTCCTTCGGCGCGCAAATAATATTGCAGCATCCAGTTGTAGCGCGACGGCTGCGTATAACAGACGGTCCAGATCGAGGACAGATTGGCGACCGCCACGGACAGCGCCTCCGCGCGCAGGCGGTCATTCAGGCGTTGCGCCCGCTCATTCCAGACCTGGTCGAGGTCGTGGTACAGCGCTTGCCCCTGCGGCGTCTGCAGGTGACGCAGAAACTCGTTCATCGCCGCCATCACGTAAGGGTGCGAATTGAAAGTGCCGCGGGCAAAGCAGATGTCGGCCGGACGGTCGCCGCGAAAGCGCTTCATCAGCTCGCCGCGCCCGCACACGACGCCGATCGGCATCCCGCCGCCGAGCGTCTTGCCGTAGGTGACGAGATCGGCGCGGACGCCGAAATAGTCCTGGGCGCCGCCAGGCGCGAGACGGAAGCCGACGAACACCTCGTCGAAGATGAGCACGATGCTTCGCTCGTTGCACACCGCGCGCAGGCGCTGCAGCCAATCGGTATAGGCCGCCTTGTCGAAATGCGCGTGCCGCGCGCTGTTGAGCAGCGCGGCATCGCTCGGCGCCGGCTCGTTCGGATGCAGGGCCTGCAGCGGGTTGACCAGCACGCAGGCGATGTCGCGCCGCGTCCGCAGCAGGCGCAGCGAATCCTCGGACATCTCTCTGAGCGTGTAGGTCTCATGCGCCGGCAGCGGATTGCCGACGCCCGGTTGCACGTCGCCCCACCAGCCATGATAGGCGCCGCAGAAACGCACCACATGCGAGCGCCGGGTGTGGTAACGCGCCAGCCGCACCGCCTGCATCACGGCTTCGGTGCCCGACATGTGGAAGGAGACTTCGTCGAGGCCGGAAATCTCCTTCAGGAGCTTCACGTTCTCGGCGACCACGGGATGATAGAAGCCGAGCACCGGACCGAGCGCGCGGACCTGCGCGGCGCCGCGCTCGATCGCTTGCTTGTAGAAATCGTAACCGAAGACGTTGACGCCATACGAGCCGCTCAGATCATAGAAGCGGTTGCCGTCGAGATCGGTTATGGTGACGCCATCGCTCGATTGCAGGAACGCAGCCGACGGCAAGCGCGTCCGCACATGGCGGCTGTATTGGAACGGCACCCGATAGGCGTCGGTGAATTGCAGATCGGAGATGCCGCCGGCTGCTTCGGCGGTGCGGCGGATGGTTTTGGCAAAGCTTGTGTTGTAGAGCGCGGACAGCCGGTCGAAGCCGGCGCGGCGGCGCGCCGTTATGTACGCGGGGGCATCGTCGGAGCAAAAGAAACGCGTCTCATCGTAGTCGTAAAACGGCACCAACGCCGCGAGCCGGCGGGCAAGCCGGGCATGGCCGGCGAGCGAAGCGTGCTTGGCCTGCGACAGAGCGAACCGCCGCCGCAGCTTCACCAGCGAGGTCGCCAGCGCCGCACCGCCGGCCCCATAAAGCGCCAAGGTCGCGGTCGCCGACGTCGTCATGGCCCAAGTCGTCATGGCCCAAGTCTTTTTGGCCAATGCCATCGAGTCGCGGTTTACCCGCCGCAGTTGACAACGCCATGACGGTCCGCTCCCAGCTCCTGAGCCTGTTGCAGCAGGAAGATATCAATTTCCTGCTCACCAACCGCATCCCGCGCCGGCTTGCCACGCAGTTCATCGGTTGGTTCAGCCGCATCGAACAGCCGCTCATTCGCGATATTTCGATCGGTGTCTGGCGGCTGTTTGCCGACCTCGACCTGCGGGAGGCAAAGCAGACGCAGTTCCGCACCATGCACGATTGCTTCATCCGCGAGCTCAAGGACGGCGTGCGCCCGATCGACGGCCGGGTGGAAATCCTGGTCAGTCCATGCGACGCGATCGTCGGCGCCTGTGGCGCGATCGCCGGCACCGAGCTCTACCAGGCCAAGGGGTTCCGCTATTCGCTGGAAGAGCTGCTCTGCGATCGCGATCTCGTCGAAGCGCATCGCAACGGCCGCTACGTCACGCTACGCCTGACCTCGAGTATGTATCACCGCTTTCATGCGCCGCACGATTGCGGCGTCGAGCAGGTGATTTACGTCTCCGGCGACACCTGGAATGTCAATCCGATCGCGCTGAGCCGGATCGAGCGGCTGTTCTGCAAGAATGAACGCGCGGTCGTGCGCACAAAGCTTACGGCGAGCGGCGAGCCGGTGACCTTGGTCGCGGTCGCCGCCATCCTGGTGGCGAGCATTCGTCTGAATTGTCTCGATACCCTCCTGAACCTGCAGCACCGCGGGCCCAACGTCATCGCTTGCGATGCGCGATACCGCAAAGGCGAGGAGCTCGGCCGGTTCGAGCAAGGCTCGACGATCATCGTCTTTGCGCCGGACGGTTTTTCCCTATGCGACAACGTCCGCGACGGCGCCACCATTCGCGTCGGCGAGCCGCTGATGCGGCTCGCCTGAGCTATCCTGCCGCCTGCTGCTTTGCCATCAGCGCTTCGTCGATCTCCCGGGCGCGCACATAAGCCGGGCGCGCGCTGATGCGCTGCCAATATTGCTGGAACGCCGGCCGCGGTTCGAAAGTCTTGAACATCAGGCCAAAGCCGATCTGCGAGCCGGCATAGACATCAGCGGCGGTGAACTTGTTGCCGACCAGATAATTGCCTCCCGCCACGGCTTGTTCCAGCGTGTTCATGACCCGCTCGAAGCTGCCGTAACCGATGGTCCCCTCTCGTTCCGGCGGCACCACAAAGCCGAAAGCCTTGTTGCTCACCGCCGCCTCGATCGGTCCGGCCGCAAAGAACATCCAGCGATAATAAGGCGCGCGCCGACGATCGCCCGGCGGCGGCGCCAGGCCGGCCTGCGGAAATGCATCGGCAAGATAGGCGCAGATGGCGCCCGCCTCCGTCACCACGGCATCGCCGTGACGCAGCGCCGGCACTTTGCCCATGGGGTTGATGGCGAGATAAGCGGGCGCCTTCATCGTGGTGCCGTAATCGAGCACTTCGGTGCGATAGGGTTGACCGATTTCCTCCAGCATCCAGCGTACGATGCGACCGCGCGACCGCGGGTTGGTGTAGAAGACGAGTTCATCGGCCATCAGTCATTCCTCCCTTGCTGGGCGCTTGCCGGTTCCTAGGGCCCGCGGCTTTGGTGGCAGGCGATGCTCTCTCGCCGGCGGCCGTTTGGTCAATCAGCGTTAAGCGTGCGGTAAATTTCCGCGCTGTCGCGCGCACGCCGCAGCACGGCAATGGTCGCCGGATTCCGCAGTTTGCGCGCGATGCAGGCCAGCGCGCCGAGCCGTTCGCCGGCCGGCGCGTCCGGAAGCAGCAGCAGGAAAACCGTATCGACCGGATTGCCGTCGACCGCATCGAAGTCGATCGGTTTCCTCAGGCGAGCCAGCACCCCGAACGGCTTCTTGATTTGATGGAATCGGGCGTGCGGGATAGCCACGCCGCCTCCCATCCCGGTGGATCCAAGTTCCTCGCGCTTGAGCAGTTCGGCGAGGATGGGCTCCGGCGGCAGGTCAAGTGCCGCCCCGGCTTGGTGCGCCAGTTCCGCCAAAAGCTCGTGCTTGTCGGAGGCGGCGACGTCAGTCGTCACATCGCTGGCAGAAAGGAAGTCGGAAATTTTCATGACGAGCGACACCGCATGTATGCCGGGATGGAGAATTGAAACGACGATACGAAAGCTCAGTCGGGAGCGCGCAGCCGGTAGCCGATACCGGTTTCGGTGAGAATATACTGAGGTTGTTCCGGATCGGCCTCGATCTTCTGCCGGAGCTGACGCACATATACCCGAAGATACTGGGCATCGGTCAAATCGTCCCATAGCTCGCCGAGCAGGAATTTGTGCGTGAGCACCTTGCCGGCATGCTGAACCAGGACGCGCAGCAGGTCGTATTCCTTCGGCGAAAGCTTCACGTCCTTGTCGCCGACCTTGACGATACGGCGCACGAGATCGACGGAAAGGTCGCCGAGGCGGAACACCGGACGTTCGCCGTGGGTCTGCAGCTGGTGCCGTAGCGCCGCGCGCATGCGGGCGAGCAGCTCGTCCATCCCGAACGGCTTGGTCACATAATCGTCGGCCCCCAAATCGAGCGCTTGCACCTTTCCGGCCTCGTCGCCGCGGCTCGACAGCACCACGATCGGTACGCTTTCGTCGCGCGCGCGCATGGTCCTGAGCAGTTCGAGGCCCTGCGCATCGGGCAGGCCAAGATCGAGGATGATCAAATCCGGAGCCTGACCGAGGAGTTCCAGCGCCGCCTTGCCATTGGACGCTTCCAGCGTCTGATAGCCCTGGGCGGTCAGGCCCATGCGCAGCAGCTTGCGAATCGGCGGCTCGTCATCGACCACCAGCACGCGGAGCGGAGCGGCACTCATGCGGCTGTCTCCAAGCGTTGCCGCTGGCGTGGGATCGGCAAGCTGATGGTGAATGCCGCGCCCGTCCGGTCGGTGCGGTTGGCCGCGACGATGGTGCCACGCATGGCTTCCACAAAGCCGCGGGAAATCGCCAGCCCCAGCCCGGTGCCAGGGCGAACCTGGTCGGCCTTCTGCGCCCGATAGAACTTGTCGAAGATGTGATCGAGATCGCCGGGCGATATGCCGCCGCCCTCATCGAGAACGCGCAGGTAGACCGTGTCCGCGTTTTGCCAGCTCTCGATGCGGATCGTCGTCTCCGGCGGGGCGTACTTCGCTGCATTGTCGAGCAGATTGAACAGCACTTGTTCGAACAGCACGGCGTCGAGTTCAAGCATCGGCAGATCGGACGCCAGCTCGAGCTCGACATGATGGCGCGACAGGATGCGGCTGCCGCGGCGCAATGCGCTACCGACAATCTCACCGACATCGTGCAGAGCGACGTTCGGCGTGATCGCGCCGGATTCGAGCTTGGTCATGTCGAGCAGGTTGGCGATGAATCGGTTGAGCCGCTCGGATTCGTCGATGATGGTCGCCAGAAGATCGGTCTTCTCGGCATCACTGAGCTTCTCGCCGAGGTCGCGCAGCGCTCCCGCGGCGCCCAGTATCGAGGCAAGCGGCGTCTTAAGGTCATGGGAGATCGAGGTGAGCAGGGCCGAGCGCAACCGCTCGGTCTCGGCGGCGCGCTCGACACGGTCCATCTCTTCGACCAGCCGCACGCGCTCGATCGCCAGCGCGCCCTGGTCGCGCAATGCATCCAACAACCGCCGTTGATCAGGGGTAAGCAACGAGCCGGGCTTGTCGCTGTCGATGCCCATGACGCCGATGGCGCCGCGCCCGGTATGCATCGGCAGGAACAAGCGCTTGGCGCCGGGCAGCGTATCGGAGCCGCGGCCGGCGGCACGGTCGTTCTCCCAGGCCCATTTGGCCGCGGCGATATCGGCTTCGTCGAGGATATCCTCCGGCGGGTAACCGGCTTTGACCGCGATCGATCCGCCCTCCGGCAATAGCAGCACGACGTGCACTTTCAGCATCAGCGCGGTCTGATAGGCCGTCGCCCAAAGCACATCGTCGAGCGTGCCGGCGCCGGCAAGCTTGCGGCTGAACGAATAGAGCGATTCGGTGGCGCGAGCGCGCTCCACCGCGCTCACCGCCTGGGTGCGGCCGCGCGCGGCGACCGTAGAAACAATGACGGCCACTAGCGTGAAGAAAGCGAAGGCGACGACGTTGGTCGGCTCGGCGACGCTGAGCGTATAGAGCGGCGGCAGAAAAAAGAAATTGTAAGCGAGCGCGGATGCCAGGCTCGCCAACAGCGATGGCCCTAGGCCGAGGCGCACTGCAACGCCGACAACGGCCGTCAAGAATACCAGATCGACATTCTCGACGCCAAACCAGGGTTGAATCACTTCCGCGCAAGCCAGCGCCAATCCCACCGCGACAAGCGCAAAAAGATAGGGGCGAGGGTTGAAGGCGTCGTCCTGTGTGGCGGTGCGGATCGATTTTTTCGGAATTGGCTCTCCGACGAGCGCATCGCCGGCAATAACGTGGACGCTGATATTGCCCGAACGGCGGACGAGATCGTGGACCACGGAACCATGCAAGATCTCGAACCAGCGCGTGCGCTCCGACTTGCCGATCACGATGTGCGTCACATTGTTGGTTTGCGCGTAGCCGAGCACTTCGTCGGCGATGTGCCGGTCGGCTGGCAGCGTGATGGCTTCGCCGCCGAGCGTCTCGGCGAGCCGCAGCGTATCGGCAATGCGGTCGCGGTCGACCTCCGAAAGCTGCAGGCTGCGACGCCCTTCGACATAGAGCGCCGTCCACGGTCCATGCAGCCGGTCGGCGAGCCGCTTGGCGTAGCGCACCAGCCCGGCAGAGCGCCGATCCTCGCTGATGCATACCAGGATGCGCTCGCCGGCCGCCCACGGACCCTGGATGGCGCGCGCCTGCATTTCCGTGAGCAATTGCTCGTCAACCCGCTCGGCGGTGCGGCGCAAAGCCATCTCGCGCAGCGCGGTGAGGTTGGCCGGGGAGAAGAAATGCTCTAGCGCGCGTTCGGCCTGCTTGGGAACGTAGACCTTGCCCTCTTTGAGCCGCTGAATCAGATCGTCGGGCGTCAGGTCGACCAATTCGACGGCATCGGCGCGATCGAACACGGTATCCGGTACCGTTTCGCGCACGCGCACGTGCGTGATCTGCGCCACCACGTCATTGAGGCTCTCGATGTGCTGGATATTGACCGTGGTGTAGACGTCGATGCCGTGACTCATCAGCTCTTCGACGTCGAGATAGCGCTTCGGGTGACGGCTGCCCTCGACGTTGGTGTGAGCGAGCTCATCGACCAGGACGATCTGCGGCCGGCGGGCGATGATGGCATCGAGGTCCATTTCCTCGAGCCACTGTCCCTTATATTCGATCTGCCGGCGCGGAATGATTTCCAGGCCTTCCAGCAGCGCTTCGGTCTCTCGGCGGCCGTGGGTCTCGACGATGCCGACGACGACGTCGTAGCCGTCTTTCTTGCGGGCGCGCGCTTGGTGCAGCATCTCGTAGGTCTTGCCGACGCCCGGGGCGGCGCCGACAAAAATTCGCAGCTTGCCAATCCGCTTCTCTTCGCGGCGCGCCGCTTCAAGCAGGGCTTCCGGCGAGGGTCGATGTTCGGAATCGCGCCGCTGATCCGCCATCACTGATTGAGGTCTCGACTTTCCGGCGTCCGTAGCCCTATCCGGCGGACAACTGGTCCAGCGCCAGGTTGAGCAGCAGGACATTCACGCGCGGCTCGCCCAAAAGACCGAGGAAACGACCCTCGATGTGATCGGTGACGAGCTGACGCAGGCGATCTTCCGCCAAGTTACGGGCCTTGGCAACACGCGGAACCTGAAAGTAGGCCGCCGCGGGAGAGATCTCGGGGTCGAGGCCGCTGGCCGACGTCGTTACCAGATCGGCCGGAACCGGGGTCGAGGGGTTCTCCTGCTTGAGCTTGTCGATGTCGCCTTGCACCCGGTCGATCAGCGCCTTGTTGGAGGGTCCGAGGTTCGAGCCGCCGGAATTGGCGGCATTATAGGGTGCGGCCACGGTCTTGTTCGGATCGGCGGGATCGGGAGCGGTGGTCGCCGACGGCCGGCCGTGAAAGTACTTGTCGCTGGTGAATTGCTGGCCGATGAGTTCGGAGCCGACGACTTTGCCGTCACGCTCGATCAGGCTGCCTTGCGCCCGATAAGGGAAAATGACCTGGGCAATCCCGGTCATCGCCAGCGGATAAACCAACCCGGTGATGAGCGTGAGCGCAACCAGAACGACGATCGCCGGACGGATTTCGCGCAACATGTGAGTTTACTCCTCAGGCGAGATGCAGGGCGGTGACCGCGAGGTCGATGGCCTTGATGCCGATGAACGGAATGATCACGCCGCCGACGCCGTAAATCCAAAGATTGCGCCGCAGCAGCGGAGCGGCGCCGATCGGACGATAACGGACGCCTTTGAGCGACAGCGGAATCAGCGCGATGATGATCAGCGCGTTGAAGATGATCGCCGACAGGATGGCGCTCTGCGGTGTCGAAAGGTTCATGATGTTCAGCGTCTGCAGCTGCGGATAGAAGGCGACGAACATCGCCGGGATGATGGCGAAATACTTCGCCACGTCGTTGGCAATCGAGAATGTGGTCAGCGCGCCGCGGGTCATCAAGAGCTGCTTGCCGATCTCGACGATCTCGATCAGCTTGGTCGGATTGGAGTCGAGGTCGACCATGTTGCCGGCCTCGCGTGCGGCTTGCGTGCCGGTATTCATGGCGACGCCGACGTCGGCCTGCGCCAGCGCCGGCGCGTCGTTGGTGCCGTCGCCGCACATGGCTACGAGCTTGCCCTTCGACTGCTCGTCGCGGATGAGCCGCAGCTTCTCCTCGGGCGTTGCCTGGGCAAGAAAATCGTCGACGCCGGCTTCCGCCGCAATCGCAGCGGCGGTCATCGGATTGTCGCCGGTGATCATGATGGTGCGAATGCCCATGCGGCGCAGCTCGGCGAAGCGCTCACGGATGCCGCCCTTGACGATGTCCTTGAGGTGAATGATGCCGAGCAAGCGTCCGTCCTTGGCCACCGCGAGTGGCGTGCCGCCCGACTTGCCGATGGCGTCGGCGATCGCCGTGACTTCGCGTATGGTCTCGCCGCTGACGCTTGCCCGCAGCACCTGCACGGTACTGCCCGGCCCGGGGGAAGTCGGCGGGGTGCTGAGATAGGTCAAGATCGCATCCACCGCGCCTTTGCGGACCCAGGAAGAGCCGACTTCGACGCCGCTCATCCTGGTCTGGGCGGTGAACGGGATGAAATTGGCCTGCAGCTCGGCGAGTTCGCGGCCGCGGATGCCGTATTTTTCCTTCGCCAGGACGACGATGGAGCGGCCCTCGGGCGTCTCGTCGGCCAGCGAAGCCAATTGCGCCGCGTCGGCCAATTCCTGTTCGGTCACGCCGCGCAGCGGCTTGAATTCCGTCGCCTGGCGGTTGCCCAGCGTGATGGTGCCGGTTTTGTCGAGGAGCAGCGTATCGACGTCGCCGGCGGCCTCGACGGCGCGACCAGACATGGCAAGCACGTTGAAACGCACGAGGCGGTCCATGCCGGCGATGCCGATGGCCGACAAGAGCGCGCCGATGGTGGTCGGAATCAGCGTCACGAACAGCGCCACCAGGATCACGACCGAGATCGTGCTGCCGGCATAGGCGACGAAGCTTGGAATCGTCGCCGTGGCGAACACGAAGATGATGGTCAAGCCGACAAGCAGGATGTTCAGCGCGATCTCGTTCGGCGTCTTCTGGCGTTCGGCGCCTTCGACGAGCCTGATCATGCGATCGAGGAAGGTCGAGCCCGGAGCCGCGGTGATGCGCACGCGAATCCAATCGGAGAGGACTTGTGTGCCGCCGGTGACCGCAGACCGGTCGCCCCCCGACTCGCGGATGACGGGCGCTGATTCACCGGTGATTGCCGCTTCGTTGACCGAGGCCATGCCCTCGATCACGTCGCCATCCGACGGAATAGTGTCGCCGGCTTCGACCAGCACGATGTTGCCGACCTTGAGCGCGGTCGACGGCATCAGCCGATAGCTTTGCGAATCGCCCGAACTGGTCACGAGCTTGGCCTGAGTCTCGGTGCGCTGACGCCGCAGCGACTCGGCCTGCGCCTTGCCGCGGCCTTCGGCAACGGCTTCGGCGAAGTTGGCGAACAGCACGGTGAACCACAGCCATAGGATGATTTGGAATTCGAAGCCGATGTGCTCCCCGCCGGTCACGAGGTCGCGAATCAAGATGACGGTTGTCAACGCCGTGACGATCTCAAGCACGAACATGACCGGATTCTTCATCAGCGTCCGCGGATTGAGCTTGACGAAGGCGGAGCCGATGGCCGGTATCACGATCTTCGGATCGAAGAGCGCCGATACCGGCATACGCTTGCGCAGGTGCGAGGTTTCCATTGCGGTGACTCCGAACCTAATTGGCCGAATACAGCGTGCCGGCGTTGATCGCCAGCTGCTCGACGATCGGGCCGAGTGCCAGCGCCGGGAAGAAGGTGAGGCCGCCGACGATGACGATGACGCCGACGACCAGCCCGACGAACAGCCCGCCGGTCGTCGGGAACGTGCCGAGCGACGCCGGCACGGTTTTCTTGGCGGCGAGCGAGCCGGCGATCGCCATGGTCGGGATGATCATCCAGAACCGGCCGACGAGCATCGCCACGGCGCCGCTCAGATTGTAGAACAGCGTGTTGGCGCTGAGCCCGGCGAACGCCGAGCCATTGTTGCCGTCCTGCGAGACGTAGGCATACAGCACTTCGGTGAAGCCGTGCGGCCCAGGATTGCCCATGGCGGCGACCGCCGACGGCACCAGCATCGCCACCGCGGTCCAGCCGAGATACATCAGCGGCAGGACGAGAATGGCGAGCATCGCCATCTTCACTTCCTTGGCTTCGATCTTCTTGCCGACGTATTCGGGCGTGCGGCCCACCATCAGGCCGGCGACGAAGATCGAAATGATGACGAACAGCAGTATGCCGTACATGCCGGCGCCGACGCCGCCGACAATGACCTCGCCAAGCTGAATGTTGATCAGCGGCACCATGCCGCCGAGCGCGGTGAAGGAATCGTGCATGGCGTTGACCGCGCCGCAGGAGGCGGCGGTGGTGATGACGGCGAACAAAGCCGAGCCGATGATGCCGAAACGGACTTCCTTGCCCTCCATGTTGCCGCCGGTCAGGCCGAGCGCGTTGAGCGCGTCGTTGCCGTGCGCCTCGGCCCAGTAGCAGACGACGACGCCGGCGATGAAGAGAACGCCCATGACAGCGAGGATGGCCCAGCCCTGGCGCTGATTGCCGACCATGCGGCCGAACACGTTGGTCAGCGCGGCGCCGATCGCAAAGATCGAGATCATCTGCACGTAATTCGACAAGGCGGTCGGATTCTCGAACGGATGCGCGGCATTGGCGTTGAAGAAACCGCCGCCGTTGGTGCCGAGCATCTTGATCACGATCTGCGACGCGACTGGGCCCACCGCGATGGTCTGCTTGGCGCCTTCCAGCGTCGTCGCATCGACGTAGGCGCCGAGCGTCTGCGGCATGCCCTGCCAGACCAGGAACAGCGCATAAGGCACGCAGATCGGAATGAGGATGTACAGCGTGCAGCGCGTGACATCGACCCAGAAATTTCCCACCGTGCGCACCGAATGCCGGGCGAAACCGCGGATCAGCGCCATGGCGAGCACGATGCCGGTCGCCGCCGACAGATAGTTCTGATGCGTCAGACCGAGCATCTGCACGAGGTAAGACATCGTGCTTTCGCCGCCGTAGTTCTGCCAATTGGTGTTGGTGATGAAGCTCACCGCGGTGTTGAACGACAGATCCGGGGCGACGGCCGACTGCTCGGCCGGATTGAACGGCAGTCCCGCCTGCACGCGCATCAACACATAAAGAATGAGAAAGCCGCCAACGTGGAACAGCAGCATGGCGATCGTATAGGTGACCGCGTGCTGCTCATTGCGCTCATTGACGCCGGCGACCTTGTAGATCGCGACCTCGACCGGCCGCAGGATCGGCGACAGAAAGGTGCGCTCGCCGTTGAAGACCCGGGTTATATAGGCGCCGAGAGGCGGCACGATGGCGATAAGGATCGCGCAATAAAGCAGAATCTGGACCCAGCCGATGACGGTCATGGACGTGATTCCTTCAGAACCGCTCGGGCTTGAGCAGAGCGTAGGTCAGGTAGATAAGCAGGCCCAGAGTGACGAGGGCGGCGAGCGAATAGTCGAAGGTCATGGCGACTCCTCTCAAAGCCGGTCGCAGGCGTACACGTAGCCGATCGACAGCGCAAAAAAGACGAACCCGATCGCCAGCATGACGACGTCCATCATGGGAAACTCCGACGTGATGATTCTGAAAATTGCAGCAGAGGCCTTACGGCGGCGCGCAACCTTGACTACGTCAAGAACGCTTAGAATTCTCCGCGCCTGTTCATGGGCGATTCAACTGTCATTGTTTGCATAGGAATTCGAGAGGGCGCCGGGGGGCAATGTTATAGGAATTCCATAAAGATAGGTCGCGGGAAGAGGTCGAGCGGAAGCCGATAACTGACTGAAAGTCCTAGCGATACGGTCTCATCCTGCCCTGGTCGGTCCAAAGCCATGGACAGAAATGTAATGCTTCGCCCGCCATTTTGGACCGGGGCCGCGCATATAGTGGGCTTCGGGCCGATACTTGCCCGCTCCATCGACCCTTGTCGCTGACCAAGCGCTTTTCACCGCGCCCCACAGCCTTGCGCAGGCGGACGCGACACTCATCGAAAGGCGCTGGTCCATGTGGAAAGCGATGCTCATGTTGTTCTCACAGCCGCGCTGCCGTGTTGAGGTTCGTAATTCTGAGACAAATGTGAATCATCAGGCATATGAATTCCAGATCGGACGTCGATCGCTTTCATAAGAGCAAAATAAGTGCCGAGCGGCATCAGGGTGGCGAGGCGCTAATAAAGCGTGCCGCTCCACATCTGCAGGCCTTCAATGATGGGGCCGAGCGCCAGCGCCGGCAGATAGGTCAGGCCACCGACGATGATAATGACGCCGAGAAGGAACCAGACAAACAGCGCCCGGTCGGTCGGCAGAGTGCCGGCCGAATACGGCACGACCGGCTGCGCGGCAAGCGATCCAGCGACCGCCAGAACTGGAACGATGACCACAAAGCGGCCGACGAACATGGCCAGCGCCAGCGTCAGATTATAGAACGGCGAATTGCTGCTCAGACCGGCGAACGCGCTGCCGTTGGTCGCCGCCGCCGAGGTGTAGGCGTAGAGAATTTCCGAGTAGCCGTGAGGTCCGGCGTTGCCGAGGCCGGCTAGGCCGGGCTCGACGACGCTGGCGATCGCCGTGAGACCGAGTGTTGCCGCCGGGATGCAGATCAGCGCCAGGATCGTCATCTTGACTTCCGATGCAGCAATCTTGTTGCCGACATATTCGGGCGTCCGGCCGATCATCAGCCCGGCCAAGAAGACAGCGATGATGCAGAACAGCAGCATGCCGTAGAGGCCGGAGCCGGGAGCGCCGACGATCACCTCGTCGACCATCATATTGGCCAGAAGAATGCCGCCGCTCAGCGGCAGGAAGCTGTCATGCATGGAATTGACCGCCCCGTCCGAGGAAGCGGTCGAAACTTCGGCGAACAGCGCCGACCCGGCGATGCCGAAGCGGACTTCCTTGCCTTCCATGTTTCCGCCCGGCTGTTGCAGGCCGAGTGTTTGGTCGGCGTTCATGGCGGCGAGCGCCGGATTGGCGGCGGATTCCGCTGAATAGAGGCCGGCGACGCCGAGGCCGAACAGGATCGCCATGACGCAAAGCAGAATCCATCCTTGCCGCTCGGATCCGATCATTCTGCCAAAGCAATTGGTCAAGGCCGCGCCGAGCGCGAAGATGAGCACCAGCTCCGCAAGGTTGGTCAGCGGCGTCGGGTTCTCGAACGGATGCGCGGAATTGGCGTTGAAAAACCCGCCGCCGTCGCCGCTCAAGAGCTTGATCGCTTCCTGCGTCGCGACCGGGCCGCGGGCAATGACCTGAAGCCCGCCGTCGAGCGTGGTCACTTCGGCCGTAGCGGACAGCGTCTGCGGCACGCCGTTGGCCATGAGCAACAATGGGGCGACGACGCAGATCGGCAGCAGCACGTAGAGCGTGCCGCGCGTCAGATCGACCCAGAAATTGCCGATCGTGGCCACGCGGCGTCGCGCGAAGCCGCGGATCAAGGCGATGGCGACAGCCATGCCGGAAGCAGCGGAAAGAAACGATTGCACCGTGATGCCGGCCATCTGGCTTAAATAGCTGAGCGTCGTCTCGCCGCCGTAGGACTGCCAGCTGGTGTTGGTGACGAAGCTGACCGCCGTGTTCAAAGCCAGATCCGGTGGAACCGCCGTCATAGCCTGAGGATTGAGCGGCAAAACCGACTGTAGCCGCAAAAGCCCATAGAGCGCGATAATCCCGGCGGCGTGAAAGACCAGAAAGGAGATTGTGTACCCGTACCAGCTCTGCTCGGTCTGTGGCTTGATGCCCGCAAGACGATAGAGCGCGGTTTCCACGGGAGCGAGCAGTGGCTGCAATGGCGTGCGCTGACCGGTATAGATTCGCGCCAGATAGCCGCCCAACGGACGCGTCAGACCGCCGACAATGGCGATGAAAAGCGCAATCTGCAGCCAGCCGATCACCGTCATGGGGAGGCATCTTTACCGGCGGAAGGCCCGAGCAGATGCTCGCACAAGCTCGCATAGGCCGCCGCCAGCGCGAAGCACCCGATGACGAGCGCCAACATGATGACGTCAGACATGGCGCAAGCGACCTCGCAATTCGGTGTCCGGCTTTGCCCAAGCCTTACACTGGAAGCCATACAGTACAAGACGGGCGGCCAGCCGGTTTTGACTTTCAACAAAACGAAGCTTCGGCGCAGAAGGAACACTGCACGGCATTCGCGGCGGGGTCGGCATAGCGCTTCCGACTTTCCTATGAAAATCCGGCCAAATCCTTATACCGCCTACATATATTAGTGCGCCGGTTCCTCTGGTTTCTTTACGGCCGTTCACTCCATCTTAGCGGCACGCGGCCGATCCGGCCCGCTATTTCTGTGGGAACGCATCATGATTGTTGGTGCGGAACAGGCAGTTGCCCTTGATCGCTTGGATGAAGCGTTGCGGCTCGCGCTGGCGCTCGGGCCCGAGCTGTTCTGCAAAATTATCGACGGCGAAAGGCACGCGGCTGGGGTGCGGCCGACGCCGGATCGAATGATCTGATGCGACAACTTCGCGTGAGCGGTTGGCGCGGCTCGGGCTCGGTTACGTCACTATGCCGGCTTTATGACGTTGGGCGCCGTGCCGTCTCGAATTCATATGCGATCGAGAGCAGATTCGGTGTTCAGGAAACGAGTAAGAGGAGAGATCGCGATGAGCGTCATTCCTGTCGATGAGCCTCCTGGTGCAAGGGCTGGGGCAGCGCAGCAGAGCTTCTGGCAAAGGTTTGCGCAGGCGCTCGATGCGTACTTTGTCGATCGAACGAAGCGCGCGGTGCCCGAAGTCACCTTGCGCCGTTGCAAGCACGACATCGATCGGCTGCGCCGGTTGATGCACAGAAATTCCTTGGTGCCGGTCGGCGCCAACGCGTCACGGCGCCGCTCCGCACAGCCGACGCAACAGCGATAAATGATCAAGCCGCTCACCCCTCCCCGGGTTTCTCGCTCGCCGCTGCGCGGCATTTGTCTGGTCGTAACGGGCACTGAGAACATGGCCAATCAACCGAACCAACGGGCGGCTGGGCCGGGCACGGCGGCCAAATTTCCACAGCGACCCGACGCCCGCGTTCTCAGCGAAGCGATCCCCTTGTTCTTTATCGGGCGCAACAAGAACGGGCTGTGGGTGGCGCGCGAGGCCGAGGGGCGAACCGGCGGCGTTTTTCTGCTCAAGCGGTCGGCGCTGCGGTTCGTAAAGAAAAACAGCGTGCCGGTCGGATGCGCGACAATGTTTCTCGCCGAGCGCTTCGAACTCGACGTTGAGAATCAAGGTAACCCGCTGGTCACGTGGTTCGATGCAGCACGGCGCGCTTGGCGAAGGCTGATACCCGACTATCCGCCGCCAATACCGATCGGCCGAAAAAAATTCAAAGGAGAGTGGCGATGATGCAAGGAAAACAAGCCGAACCTCCCTCGTGGCTGCGGCCGCCAGTATTCATGATCGGTCAGGACCGCCGAGGCAATTGGGTGGTTCAAGACCAAAAGGGGGTTCGCGGGGGCCTCTTTGTCGATCGCGCCGCGGCGCTTCGCTTCGTGCGCTTCGAGAACGGCGATCGACCGCAGGCGGTCGTCATGGTGTCCGACGGCCTCGAACTCGAACTGAGTCGTAAGCCGGACGCGGCGCCGCGCCGGCAACCCGCCGTCGATTCTCAGCATCAGCTCCGGATCGCCTAACGCCAACTCCGACAGGAGGAGCGACCTCGCCAAGGCGCTTGAGGAAACAGCGATGTCCGCCATCGGCCGGCACGTTTCGAAGTTGTCGGGATATGCCCCGGCGTTACCGACCCCGTTCAACGACGAGGGAAGCATCGACCGCGACGCCTTCGAGCGGTTTTGCGATCTTCAGATCGCGAACGGGGCAACAGCGCTTGTCGTCTGCGGGACGACGGGGGAAGCCCCGACGTTGAGCGCGCGGGAGCATAGCGACCTAATTCGCATCGCCGTTGCGGTTTCGCGCGGTCGTGTCCCGGTTATCGCGGGCGCGGGTGCCAACGCGACAGCGCACGCGGTCGAATTGACCCAAGATGCCGAAGCGGCGGGCGCCGATGCGATTTTGTCGGTCGTGCCCTATTACAATAAACCGACACAAGCGGGCCTTTATCTGCATTTCCGCGCGGTGGCCGAATCGACCGGCTTGCCGGTCATCCTCTACGACGTGCCCTCGCGAACCGCGTGCAGCCTGGCCGACGACACCGTGGCGCGGTTGGCGGAGATGCCGCGCATCATCGGCCTCAAGGACGCTGCCGGCGATGCCACGCGGCCGACGCGGTTGCGGCCGCTCGTCGGCATCGATTTCAGGCTATTGTCCGGAGATGACGCGCTCGGTCTGGCCTACTTAGGGCAAGGCGGCGACGGCTTCATCTCGGTCACGTCGAACGTTGCGCCGGGCCTGTGTCGCAACATGTTTATGGCGTGGAAACAGGGACAGGTGTCGAGAGCACAGCGGCTGGCGCGTCCGATCGCGCTATTGACCGCTGCGCTGTTTCGGGAAAGCAATCCCGTTCCGCTGAAGCATGCCCTGAGCCTCTTCGGGCTCATGTCGCCTCGCGTCCGCCTGCCGCTGGTCGAAATGAGCGATCAAAACCAGGCCGCACTCGGGCGCGTCCTGCTGAGCATGTGCGATGAGTATTCGGAATACATGATCGGCACAGTGCGCGACCAAGGTCACGCCAGCCGTCGCGCCTTAGCGGGCTGAGCGCGATTTCTTTCCCGCGAATCTGGCCTTTTCCGTCGTGCTGGAAACTTGCAACGCCGTAGTGGAGTCGTCCGCCTCCTCCAGACGCGTTACAGTCTCATGCCACCGTAGTCTATTACCTGGGCGCTGCTGGCTTGTCGCGTAGACTGACGATGAACGCGGCGACGTCGCGTATTTCCTGCGTCGACAGCAATAGATTCGGCATATGTGAGTTTTCCGGGACCGCGGGCAGGGTTTCCAGGTAGTGCTGCAACGAAGCCGCTGTTGTGTTGGGCCGATTCGCAATTTCCTTGAAGTCGGGCGGATGGGGAGGCGGGGCATAGACCGGCTTGAAAGGTTGGTCCGGCGCGACAAGGTGACAACCGGTGCATGCCAGCAATGCCATCGAGCGGCCGGACTCCGCGCTGCCTTCAACAAGCTTTGTCTGCCCATTTGCGGCGGGTGCCGTCAACGCGGCGGACACCGCGATGACTGTCAAAGCCGCAAATCTCTGCGCCTTCATCGGTCCCACCCTTGGAATTGGTTCATTGTAGGCTGGTCGACCGGCAGTTGACCGAGCGCTCAATTAATTATCGACGTGGCCCTTGGGAAAAGGCCACAAGCCCCGCAGGAATCCCTCTTCCTTGTCCTTGCCGCTCACTGTTTCGGCTTGTCCGGTGCCGACGTTAAGAATTTTCTCGGTCGGCAGTGCCGGGCGGTTCCACCAGCCGCCGCCAAGCGCCTGATACAAGGCCGCCGTGTCGGAAAGCCGGGCGGCCCGGGCCTGTACGACCGCGATGACCGCGTTCAGATAAGTCTGCTGCGCATTGAGCAGGAACAGCTCGTCGGCAAGGCCAAAATGCACCTGTTGTAGCGACAGATCGAGGCTGACCTTGGCGGCGCGCTCGAAATCGCGCGCCGCTTTGAGCGCATCCGCGTCGTTCTGTATCGCCCGCAGCGAGTCAGTCACGTTCTGCACGGCGGCGACCACGGTGCCGCGATAGCTCCACGCCGCCGCATGATAAGTATCTTTGGCCTCTTGCAGCTCGTGCAACAGAGTGCCGGCGTCGAACACCGTCTGCGTGGCATTGCCGGCGAGCGTGAAGAACGCGTTCTGCGGCGACAGCAAGCCCGCGACCACCGTATTCATGTAGCCGGCACTGCCGTTGATCGTGAAACTCGGCAGAATATTGGCGGTGGCGACTCCGATGAGCGCGCTCGCCGAGTGCAATTGCTCTTGCGCCATGCGCACGTCCGGCCGCTGTTCGATCAGTTGCGAGGGAAGGCTGACCGGTAGATCGGTCGGCAATTGCAGGTCCGCAAGCTTGAACGTTTCGCGCGGTTCCTCGCTGGTATAGACGCCGGCAAGGGCCGACAGCAGGTCACGGTTCTGTTGCAGCGCCTTTTGCAGCGGCGGCAGCGTCGCCACGACCTGGGCGAGGGCGGCTTCCTGCGCGGCTACTGCGAGGCGGTCGGTATAGCCCGTTTCCAGCTGATGCCGCAGGATGCCAAGCATTTTGGTACTGATGGCGATGAGCTGATGGGTGGCGTCGATCTGTCCCCGCAGCGAAGCCTCGGTAATGGCCGCGACGGCTATATTCGATGCCAGCGTCAGGTAAGCCGCTTCGACCTGGAAGCGCTGGTTGTCGGCCAGCGCCCGCAGCGATTCGACGGTGCGGCGATTGAGGCCCCAAATGTCCAAAGTGTACGACACTTGCAGCTGCGCGGTATGCAGCCCGTAGACGGTGACGCCCGACGACGGGATTGGAGCCAGAGCGGAGGAGGTTTGGTTGTAGGTCGGATTGAAATTTCCCTGGACCAGCGGGAAATACTTGCCCTCCTGGGCGTAGACGGCTTGGTTCGCCGCACGCAGCGTAGCGATCGCCGATTGCAGGTTTGGATTGTTGTTCAGCGATCGCTCGATCAGGGCATTGAGCGCCGGCGACTTAAACATCCGCCACCACTCTTGTGCAATATCGCGGCCCTGCACGAAACGCTGCGATCGTCCGGTCGGTGCATCGGTGGAGGAGGTGCCCGGTGCCAACGGCTCTTTAGTATAGCCGGTCACCTCGGGTGCGGCGGGATGCAGGAAGTCCGGACCGACCGCGCAACTCGCCAACAACATCGCCGCCGCGACAGCGGCGGCACCAACCGACAACAACCTGACCGACGGACCACACATCTGCAAATGACACTATTGCAATAGACAGGTTACGCCGAGCGCCCCAGGACTTTTCGGCCGCCAGCATTATTTACGAATTGTCGCAGGTTGGCTGTGCTCGCCCTGCCACAGTGTGAATTATTCAGGGCTGAGGTGCACTGTGATCTTTCACAGTCAGAAGCGAAACTTCTCACAGTTTACCGCGATAGGGCTGGCGCCGATTATCACAATGAATCTCTGCGTCGCCGAGCACGCAAAGGGCCCCATTGATGGCGTCCGCGAAAACAAAAACTGTTGCCGGAACGGCGCTCGCCCTGGGAGCCATCGCGGCGCTGTTGTATATTTCCGGGCTATTTCCCGATGGGTGGGACTTCGTGCCCGGCGTCCAGGCAACGAACGCCAATGCACAAGCGACGCCGAGCGCGGCGCCGGGTGCGGCCTCAGTCAGTCCATTCACCCTCGATCTTACGGATTCGCAACTCGCTGCCGTAAAGGTCGAGCCGGTCGAAGTCCACGTCTTCCCAGTCGAAAAGGAGGCGGTCGGCAGCATCGACTTCAACGAGGACATGGAGACGCAGGTCTTTACGCCCTATCAGGGCAAGATCATCGCCCTGTTCGCCGCCATCGGCGATGACGTGAAGAAGGGTCAGACCCTGTTCACGATCGACAGCCCCGATCTGCTGGCCGCCGAATCGAACTTGATTGCCGCAGCAGGGGTGCTGGACCTGACCACCCGCAATCTGGCGCGCTTGCGCGAGCTCTACAAGACTCTCGCCGTATCGCAGGCGGTTCTGGAACAGGGGATTTCCGACCAGCAGACCGCAGAAGGCAATCTGCGCGCGGCGCGCGATTCGGTGCGCATCTTCGGCAAGTCCGACGCCGAGATCGACCGCATTGTCGCCGATCGCTTGGCGGACCCAACGCTCGTGGTGCCGAGCCCGATCAACGGCCGGATCACGGCGCGCACTGCGGCGCCCGGGTTGTTCGTACAGCCGGGCAACCCGCCGCCGCCTTACATTGTGGCCGACATCGACACGATGTGGATGCTGGCGAATGTGGTCGAGATCGACAGCCCGGCGTTCCGCGTCGGACAGGAGGTGCAGGTCCGGCTCAGCGCATTTCCGGATCGGGTATTCGACGGCAAGATCACCACCATCGGAGCGACGGTCGATCCCAATACCCGTCGCGTCCTGGTTCGGTCAGAGATCAACGACCCGCAGCACGAGCTGCGTTCGGGTATGTTCGGGAACTTTGTCATCAGCATTGGCGCGCCGGTCAATTCTCCTGCGGTGCCGCTCCCCGGCGTCGTGCGAGAAGGCGACGGTACGCAGACGGTTTGGGTCACCGCCGACCGCCGTCGGTTCACGAGGCGAACGGTCAAGATCGGGCAGCCGCGCGACGGCTACCGGCAAATTCTCGAAGGCCTGGAGCCGGGCGAACTGGTTGCCTCCGAAGGCGCAGTCTTTCTCAGCAATATGTTGACGATAGCGGGGACCCAATGAGGTCTCTGGGCATCCGGTACGCTCATAACAGAGGCTGGCCGTGCTGAAGGGCATCCTTGCTTTTGGGCTTACGCGACGTGCGATCATCTTGTTGGGCCTTCTGGTCTTCATCGCCGGCGGGCTCGTCGCCTTTTCCAGGCTGAATATCGAGGCCTATCCCAATCCCGCGCCGGTTATTCTTGAAATCACCGCCCAGGCGGCTGGGCTCTCGGCCGAAGAGATGGAGCGTTATTACACGATCCCGATGGAAATCGGCCTCTACCCCACTCCCGGGATCGACAATATCCGCTCTACTTCGTTCTACGGTCTGACATTCGTGCGCGTCACCTTCCGATATGGCGTCGATTATTTCTTCGCTTATACGCAGGCGGCGCTGAGCCTGCAGCAAAACGTCACTCTGCCGGGCAACCAGATACCGCAGATTCAGCAATCGAGCCTGGTCGGCGAGGTCTATCGCTACCAGGTGGTCGGTCCTCCGCACTTCGGGCTCACCAATCTGCGCACCGTACAAGACTGGATCGCTACCCGAGGCTTGTTCACCGTGACTGACGGCGTTGTGGCGGTGAACTCGTGGGGCGGCACCACCAAGCAATACAACGTCGATGTCGATCTGCACAAACTCGACGCCTACAACGTCACGCTGCCGCAAATCATCAGCGCCCTCGGCAATGCCAATATCAATGTCGGTGGCCGCGAGATCACCGTCGGCCAGCAGTCTGTGAACATCCGCGGCATCGGGCTGTTCGATAGCGGCGGCAATGACGACTTGACCCAGGGCTGGCACGTCAACGACATCGAGAATGTCGTCCTCGGCGCGTTCAATGGCGTCCCCGTTCAGATCAAGGATGTCGCCAAGGTTTCAGTCGGCTATGTCCCGAGGCTCGGCATTGCCGGTTTGGACCACGACAGCGACGTTGCCTTGTCAATTGTCGTCATGGGCCGAACCTTTCATACCAACAGTGTCGTACCCCGCATCAAGGCCGAAATCGACAAGCTGAACACCGACGGCGAGCTGCCGCCGGGTGTCAAGCTCGTGCCCTATTACGACCGCACCGGGCTGGTGAGTATCACCAGCCATACGGTGCTGCACAACCTCATCTTCGGCTGTTTGCTGGTGTTTTTGATCCAATGGATTTTCCTCGGCAACTTGCGCAGCGCCATCATCGTCGGCGTCAATATCCCGTTCGCGCTGTTTTTCGCCGTCATCATCATGGTGCTGCTGGGACAGGACGCCAACCTGCTTTCGGTCGGCGCCGTCGACTTCGGCATCATTGTCGATTCGGCGGTGATCCTGGTCGAGAACATTTTCAGGAACTTCCAGGCGCCCGCGGAGGCCAGGCGGAGCCTGCTGCAGCACCTCGCGGAGGGAGCATTCGGCACCGATCCGACGCGCTCGGTGGAGGGTGGCTGGACCGATCGGCTGCGCATGATCTTCGCCAGCGCGCTTCAGGTCGATAACGCGATCTTCTTTTCGGCGCTGATCACGGTGGCGGCGTTCGTGCCCTTGTTTACGATGCAGGGCGTCGAAGGGCAGATTTTTAATCCCATGGCGCGAACTTACGGATTAGCCCTTGCCGGGGCTTTGCTGTCGACCTTCACGGTCACGCCGGTCTTGGCGTCATTCCTGCTTCCCGCGCATGTGGAGGAAACAGAGACCATTGTCGTGCGCATATTGCACCGGATTTATGCGCCGGCTCTGCATTGGTCGCTCGACCACCGCAAGATCATGTTGGGGATCGCTGCCGCCTTCATCGTTGTCATCGGTTTGTTGGCGACGCGGCTTGGCAGCGAATTCCTGCCGGCGCTTGAAGAAGGCAATCTGTGGATCCGGGTGTCATTGCCGCCGACGATGGGACTGGAGGCGGGCGAACCGGCGACGGCCACGTTGCGCGAGATCTTGCTGCGGCACCCGGAAGTGGAACACGTCGTTTCCCAGCACGGCCGGCCGGACAATGGCAGCGATGCTTCGCCGTTCTCGAATGTCGAGCTGTTCGCGCCACTGAAGCCGTACGACGAATGGCCAAAAGGCTTTACCAAGGACCAGTTGATTAATCAGCTCCAGAAGGAGTTTGCCGACGCGGTGCCGGGGGCGACCTTCAATTTTTCACAGTACATCCAGGACAATATCGAGGAGGCGCTGTCCGGGGTCAAAGGCGCCAATTCGGTCAAGATCATCGGTCACGATCAAAATATATTGGAAGACCTCGCCCTCAAGGTTCAGCATGAAATGGCACAGGTCAGGGGCATGGCGGATATCGGCATCTTCCACGTTCAGGGACAGCCGAACCTGAATGTCAAAGTGGATCGCGAAAAAGCCGCCCGCTACGGCCTCAATACCGGCGATGTCAACACCGTCATTCAAGCCGCATTGGGCGGCGCGAGCGCTACCACGCTGCTCGAGAGCGACCGCGCATGGAATGTCCAGGTTCGGCTGCCACCCGAATATCGCGCGAGCCTCGAAGCGGTCCGCAACGTCAAGGTCGGTTTCGCGACTCCGGCCGGCGTCAATGCGTATGTTCCGCTGAGCGAACTCGCCAACATCACGCTCGATACCGGCGCCTCCTACATCTATCACGAGTCGAGAGAACGCTACATCCCGGTCAAGTTCAGCGTGCGCGATCGCGATCTTGGCGGCACGGTCGCCGACGCACAGCAGCGCATTGCCAAGAATGTGAAGCTGCCGGTCGGCTATCGCATCATCTGGGCCGGTGAGTTCGAAGATCTTCAAAAGGCCAAAGCGCGCCTCGAAGTCATCATTCCGATCAGCCTGCTGCTGATCATGGTGCTGCTCTATGGCCTGTTCAACTCGCTGCGCGACAGCCTGTTGGCGCTCGCCGGCATTCCCTTCGCGGTCGGCGGCGGCGTGCTGGCGCTTTATTTCTCGGGCCTCGATTTCAGCGTCTCCTCGGCGATCGGCTTCGTGTCGTTGCTCGGCGTTTCGGTCATGGACGGTATCCTGATGATCACCTATTACAATCAAGTCAGGGGAACCGGGTTGGGCAGCGTTGATGCAATGTTCCATGCGGCAACTCAACGAATGCGCCCGATGCTGATGACCGCGTTGTCGGCCTGCATCGGCTTGCTGCCGGCGGCGGTCTCGACCGGCATCGGCAGCCAGGTGCAGCGGCCTCTCGCCACCGTCGTTGTCGGCGGTATGCTGATAGGTCCGATCATGTTGCTCGTCGTTGTGCCGGCGTTGCGCATGATGTTCTTGGAGCGGGAGCACGGTTCGCATGCGTCGCCCGATGCGGGCCAACTAACGCCGGCCGAGTGATGATGACCATGAGCGCCCGCGCACCGTTGTTGTCGAGATTCCTCGCTGCACATCTTGTATTGTTCGGCGCGGCGGCGGTTGATCTTGCTTCTGCCCAAGATCACGCTCAAGTTGCGAATAAAGCTGATGCCGAAGCGAACCCGATTGACATCAGCATCACGACGCAGCGCCCATCTCACTTCAGGCGCGGACTGGAAGCGCATGATTCGAAGAGGTCTACAATCGCCCGTAAATCAGGAAATTCCGGCTACCGCCGAACCTTGATACGTGGCACCAAGGTTGGTGTGGTACGAAATGCGATTGGGCAGCACGTCCATCATACGAGCATCGACGCCAAGGGAGCCGAGGTGAAGGCTTCAGAGCGGATCGCCGTCGACGGCGCGCTGAAGAATGCAAGCCCTGCGGGAAACGGCGGAACGGAAGCTGGTGGGATCGATTCTCATGGCCAAGGGTTTGTCCCGCTCCGGGCAGGCTGGGCCGCGCCGCGCGACCCACGACTCAACACGGCGATGAACCATTCGATCATCAGCGGTCGCGATATGGTCCATCCGGGAGCGGGGTCCGGCGCGCTCGGCGGTCCGGCGAAGAATCTTGCGGGTGTCATCAACGGAACCAGCTTCCGGCCCCGGCATCCGTGATGCAATCGTGCGATTGCCGCTGTTATGGAATGGCAATGAGCAAACCAACGCTCATGCCAAGCGATTGTTCGTGGCCGTTGCTGAAAGAGTAGCTATAGCTCGATTCCACAAAATACCCCAATTTACGCTCTGGCGACGGCCAGATCATGAACTGAAACGAAACTTCACCGGCAATTTTCCCGCCACCGTTCCATGCCGGGCCAATACCGGGTTCAAATTCCACAGTTTTCGACAAGTCGAAAGATTTCTTGAATAAAAGGTCAGTGTCCCACTCTGCATGGCCGCCGCTAAATAGGGAAGTAACGCCCACTTCGAGCAGTAAACTCTTGATTGGGCTGAGCTCCAGGGCTGCGGAAGGGCCGAAACCAGAGCCGCCGCCTAGGCCCCATTCACCTGCACCGCCGATTTCAACGACTGCAGAGGGCTCTTTATCCTCGGCCTTTGCGTCCCCCGAGAACGATACCACGGCAGCTATCAACCCTATGATTCCCGCGCACCGCGTCATTCACGCCCCGCCTGCGGCGTCACGGCTTGATCAGGCCGCTGGCGACAGCTTTGATCGCCGCCTCGGTCCGCGTCGCCGCGCGTAACTTGATCCGCGCATTGTCTGCGTGAAAGTCAACTGTGCGTTTGGACAGGCGCAGCTTGCGTGCGATCTCGACGGACGTCTTGCCGCGCGATACCCAAGTCAGGACTTCGATCTCGCGATCGTTCAGCTTCACAAGCTTCGGCAACAGCTTGGTGCGTGCGACCCCTGCAATCCGAGCATTGATGATGAACACGAGTCGATCGAAATCTATCGGCTTGGTGACGTAGTCATCGGCGCCAAGCCGCCGGCCCTTGAGTTCGTTCTCGCGCTCGGCCAACGCCGTCAGAAATACGAGGGGTATTCGCCCAAGGCGGGGTGCGATCTCGTTCAACCGCTCCAGCACTTCAAAGCCGGTCATGGCCGGCATGCTGACATCGCACAGGACCAGGTCCGGCGTAGCCTTCATGATGGCCATCAGGCCCTCTTGACCGCCATAGGCCACGCTGACATCGAAGCCGCGATCGGCCAGCTCTTCGGCAATCAGGCCGGCCGTCTCGCGATCATCTTCGATGCACAGGATTTTCCTGCGAACATTTGCCATGCGGCTCCCTCACCGGAAGCAGATGGCATCGCCACGCGATTCAATGCGCCATCATCGGCTAGAAATAACGAAATGATATCGGTGATAAACTGTGAAGAGTCGCAGAGCGCAGTGTGATTAATCCGAGTCCTGTGATTAATGACAGTGGACCGCGGAGCCAAGTAATGGCCTTGTCGCGGCAATTCCGAAGATTTTGGATGTGATTTATCCATGTTGCCCCGCATAACCAGCAGCCGCGCGAGAGCAGCGGTCATTGTCGCGCTGATCGCGGTTGCGGCCGCCGCCTATTGGACGTGGCCGTCCGGCGTCCGATCGAAGGCGGAAACCGGTGCGACGGCGAACGCCGCCGCGCCGCGCGCGGCCGCGCACAACCAGGCCAGCGTCGATCTGTCGGATTCCCAGCTCGGTTCGGTGAAGGTCGCGCCGGTCGAAGACCGTGAGTTTCCGGTTGAAAAAGAGGCCGTCGGCAGCATTGACTTCGACGAGGACATGGAGACGCAGGTCTTTGCGCCCTACCAGGGCAAGATCATAGCGCTGTTCGCCGCCGTCGGCGATGACGTGAAGAAGGGCCAGACGCTGTTCACCCTCGACAGCCCCGACCTCTTGCAGGCCGAGTCGACCCTCATCGCCGCGGCCGGCGTTCTGGAATTGACCACGCGCAACCTGACGCGCCTGCGCGAGCTCTACAAGACGCTCGCGGTATCGCAGCGCGATCTGGACCAGGGGACGTCCGACCAGCAGACGGCCGAAGGTAATCTGCGGGCGGCGCGCGATGCGGTACGCATCTTCGGCAAGACCGATGCCGATATCGAGCGCATCATCGCCAACCGCAGCGCCGATCCGACGCTGGTCGTGCCGAGTCCGATCACCGGCCGGATCACGGCCCGCACCGCGGCGCCGGGTCTGTTCGTGCAGCCGGCTAACCCGCCGCCTCCTTACATTGTGACCGACACCGACACGATGTGGATGCTGGCGAACGTCGCCGAGAACGACAGCCCGGCGTTCCGCGTCGGGCAGGAGGTGAAGGTCAGGCTCGGGGCGTTTCCCGGCCGCGTGTTCGACGGCAAGATCACCATCATCGCTGCCAGCGTCGACCCGAATACGCGTCGCGTCCTGGTGCGCTCCGAGATCAAGGATCCGCAGCATGAGCTGCGCTCGGGCATGTTCGCGAATTTCGTCATCGAGGTCGCGCCGCCGGTCCGGTCCCCGGCCGTTCCGGCCGACGGCGTCGTGCGGGAAGGCGACGGTACGATGACGGTGTGGGTCACGGCCGACCGCCGCCGGTTCACCAAGCGGACGGTCAAGATCGGCGAGCCGCGCGACGGCTACTGGCAGATTCTCGAAGGCGTGCAGGTCGGCGAACTGGTCGCCACCGAAGGCGCGCTATTCCTGAGCAATACGCTGGCCACGGCGGCGTCGGACTGAAGATGGATCGTCGGCGAAGCACATGAAACCGGATTGAGAGGCCATCTGTGCTCAAGGGCGTGCTGCAATTCGGACTGACCCGTCGTCCGATCATTCTCTTATTCTTGCTGGTCTTTATCGGCGGCGGGCTCGTTGCCTTCACGCGGCTGAATATCGAGGCCTACCCGAATCCGGCGCCCGTCATTCTGGAGATCACCGCCCAGGCCGCTGGCCTCTCGGCCGAGGAGATGGAGCGCTATTACACGATTCCGATGGAGGTGGGGCTCGCCGCCACCCCCGGAGTCGACAACATCCGCTCAACGTCGTTCTACGGCCTCTCGTTCGTCCGCGTCACCTTCAACTACGGAGTCGATTATTATTTTGCGCTCACGCAGGCCGCGATCAGCCTGCAGCAGAACGTCAACCTGCCGAACAACGTCACGCCGCAAATCCAGGGCTCCAGCCTAGTCGGCGAAATCTATCGTTACCAGGTGGTAGGACCGCCGCACATCGGCTTGACCAATCTTCGCACCATCCAGGATTGGGTCCTGCAGCGCCGGCTTTTAACCGTCCCAGGCGTCGTCCAGGTGAACACCTGGGGGGGCACTACCAAAGAATTCGAGGTCGAGGTTGATCTCAACAAGCTCGATGCTTACAGCGTCACCTTGCCCCAGGTGATCAATGCAATCGGCAACGCCAATATCAATGTGGGCGGCCGCACCATTAATTTCGGCCAGCAATCGGTCAACGTCCGTGGCATCGGTCTGTTGAACGACGGCGGCGATTCCGATTTGACCCAGGGTTACCGGGTCGGCGACATCGAGAAAATCGTGCTGACGCAATCGAACGGCGTGCCGGTGACGGTCAGGGACGTCGCCAAGGTCTATGTCGGCTACATGCCGCGGCTCGGCAAGGCCGGCCGCGACAACGAAGACGATGTGGTCGCGGCCATCGTGGTCATGAACCGGACGTTGCACACCAACGACGTGGTGGCGCGCATCAAGAAAGAGGTTGCCAAGATCAACAGCGATGGCACCCTGCCGCCAGGGGTGAAGCTCGTTCCGTTTTACGACCGCACGATCTTGGTGTCGGTCACCACCCACACCGTCCTGCACAACCTCATCTTCGGCTGCCTGCTGGTCTTCCTCGTGCAGTGGGTCTTCCTCGGCAACCTGCGCAGCGCCATCATCGTCGGCATCAACATTCCGTTCGCCCTGTTCTTCAGCATCATTATTCTGGTGTTGCGTGGCGAGGACGCGAATCTTCTGTCGATCGGCGCCATCGACTTCGGCATCGTCATCGATTCGGCGGTCATCTTGGTCGAGAATATCTTCAGGAACTTTCAGTCGCGCCCGGAAGAGAGACAAGCGCTGCTTGCGCAACTTGCAGAGCAAAAATGGGGCGCCGACCCGACACGGGGGCGGGATTCGGAGGGGTCACGAGCGTGGAGCGACCGGCTGCGGCTCATTCTGGTCAGCGCGCTGCAAGTCGATAAGGCGGTTTTCTTTTCCACGGCCATCACGGTCGCCGCCTTCGTTCCATTGTTCACGATGCAAGGCGTCGAGGGCCAAATTTTCAGCCCGATGGCACGCACCTACGGCTACGCCCTGATTGGCGCGTTGCTGGCGACGTTCACCATCTCGCCGGTGCTCGCCTCTTACCTCCTTCCCGATCACGTCGAAGAGGCCGAAACCATCGTCGTCCGCGTGCTGCGCGGGATCTATACGCCGGTCCTGTATTGGTCATTGTCGCACCGCAAGATCATGGTCGCGATCGCCGTCGGATTTCTGCTGTTCTTTGGCCTGCTGGTGTCACGGCTCGGCACCGAATTTCTGCCGGCGCTCGAGGAAGGCAATCTGTGGATCCGCGCGTCGATGCCGCCGACTATATCGCTGGAAGCCGGCATGCCGATCGTCGACAAAATTCGCAGGATTCTGCTTCGCCATCCGGAAGTGATTACCGTGGTGTCGCAACATGGCCGGCCGGACAACGGCAGCGACGCCGCCGGGTTCAACAACGCCGAGTTCTTCGTGCCGCTCAAGCCGTTCGAGGAATGGGCGCCCGGAATGACCAAGGAAAAGCTGATCAACGAACTGCAGTCGGAGTTTTCCAACGAGTTCTCGGGCATCGGTTTCAATTTCTCGCAATACATCCAGGACAATGTCGAGGAAGGGCTCTCCGGCGTCAAAGGCGCCAATTCGGTGAAAATCATCGGCCGCGACTTGGCGAAGCTGGAGCAGCTCTCCGACCAGGTGATGAAGGAGATGGCGAAGGTCCCCGGCGTGACCGACCTCGGCGTCTTTCCGGTGCTTGGACAACCCAATCTGAACGTCAAGGTGGATCGCGCCAGAGCGGCCCGTTACGGGCTCAATGCCGGCGACATCAATACTGTCGTTCAGGCGGCGCTCGGTGGGAGCACGGCGACGACGCTGCTCGAGGCGGATCGCCAATTCAACGTCACGGTGCGGCTCGCCCCCCAATATCGCGATAACATCGACAGCGTCCGCAATATCAAGGTCGGCTATCAAACGCCGGCCGGAGTCAATGCCTACGTGCCGCTGAGCGAACTCGCCGAGATTTCGTTCGATACCGGCGCATCCTACATTTATCACGAGCGCAACGAGCGCTTCATCCCGATCAAGTTCAGCGTGCGCGGTCGCGACCTCGGCGGCACGGTGGCAGATGCCCAGCAGCGCATCGCACGGAACGTAAAACTGCCGACCGGCTATCGCATCACCTGGGCCGGCGAGTTCGAGGAGCTGCAGCAGGCCAAAGCACGTCTGGCGATCATCGTCCCCATCAGCCTAGTCATGATCCTGATGCTCCTGTACGGCCTGTTCAATTCACTCCGTGACAGCTTATTGGTGCTCGCAGGCATTCCGTTCGCGGTCGGCGGCGGCGTGATGGCGCTTTATTTCTCCGGCCTGGATTTCAGTATCTCGGCAGCCGTCGGCTTCGTTTCTCTGTTCGGCGTGTCGGTGATGAATGGCATCCTCGTCATGACCTATTATAATGAGGTCAGGGCCAGCGGCATGGGCGCGATCGATGGAATGTTCCATGCCGCCTCGCAGCGGATGCGGCCGATGCTGATGACGGCGCTGTCGGCTTGCATCGGCTTGCTGCCGGCGGCGGTATCGACCGGCATCGGCAGCCAAGTGCAGCGGCCGCTGGCAACGGTCGTCGTCGGCGGCATGTTCATCGGCCCGATCATCCTCTTGGTGGTCGTGCCGGCGCTGCAGACGCTGTTCCTGAGCGGGGACGATCGTGCGACGTCTCCGGCCGCACCCGACGCGGCGCCGGCGGGCGAATAAGGCAAATGATGCCGAGGAGAGCGGCTTGAGGATCGTTGTCCGTCTTCTGGCGATGGCGCTGATCGGCACGTGGATGTCGTTCGCCTGTCTTGCCGAGGAGGCCGCCCGTGGCGGCGGTTCGACTTTGCCGGCGAATCCGGATGGCTCCCGCCCGCCTGCTCGCGAAGATGCCGCGGGTGGCGACAAGGACGCCGACGCGATCGATACGCGCATCACCGTGCAGCCCCGGCGATTGGGCAAACGAGACGAGCTGAGGGAAGGCGATACCAAACCCAGGCCGTTCGCTCGGCATATCTTTCGGCCGCGGCGGTTGTCCACACGTGAAGGTTCCCGTCGGGTTACGCGCGACGCAATTGGCTTGCCTATCGTCCGCCCCGACGGCATGGAGCAAGGCAGCGGCCAGCGGCACGATCTTCCAGCTCTCGTACATGATCCTGCCCCCGCAACGACGGGCTTTGGCGCAAACGCAAGTGGTGGCGGTGCAAGGACTGGCATTTCAGTTGGGCGTCCATCGTCAAATGCAAATTTGATCGTCAGACCTAGCGCGCTCAACCGCGGAACGATCAACGGAACAAACCTCGCTCGGCCGGGATTTGGTCCGTCGAGCATCGGCGGACCGGCGAGGCCGAATACTGGAATCAACGGCACGACAATCCGGCCCAAGCACCAAGCCCCATAAATTTCCCCTTGGTCGGTCTTCGCTCCGGCCGGTAATCGCCGCGCCGAAAAAGTCGCCGCGATGCAATTTTGGGCAAAAGATGGTGCAAATGCTTGGTTTTAAAGCGATTTCATCCGAGTCCCGGTTAATCGGCCTCGGGCGTTTATATCTACTTTATATCTGACACCGCTCACTTATATGAGTTCTATATTTTTGCTGCGAAAAAGCGTATGCTGTTCATCGCGGGAAAGGTGGCACGCATTAAAAAATCCCGACACAAGAAAATATAGAGCAGAAAATGGCATGGATGCCGATTGAATGGGCACGGCGTGATTCCGACGCGGCGGAGCTGAACTCGGATCTCTCGCCCGGCCTGCGGATAGCGAGCAACGTATTGCGGGCTTTGTTCATCGCTTGCCTGCTGGCGATCACGCTCCGCGTTAGTATGCCTCAGAACGAAACCATCTGGACGGTTTACGACACGCCTGGCGATCTCGTGCGGATGGTTCTGGGATTGGCGGTTTGCGTCTGGCTGGTTGTCCAGCTCGTCACGGTGCCCAAGGACGCCCACCACAATCGAACCTGGCTCTACCTCGGGCTTGTCGCGGTACCCTTCGCGGCGATCTGTCTCGTCGCCGTGTGGTGAGCGTCTGAGCTTTTATCGGCAATCTGGCGGCCTCGCACGCCGCGGCTGGTAAATTACCCAACTCTATCGGCATCGGTAGACGGCGCGGCCGCCCGGCCCGAGCCAGCCGCAGCTTCGCTGCGGTACTTCCGTGTTTTGCGCAACGACGAATGCTTTCTGCGGTGTCTTGCCAATGTCGACGTGACGGCTGAGGCTCACGTCCAGATCCGCCGCTTGCGTCGGCGCGCTGGCAAAGATGGCAACACTCAAAACCATGCCAACTGAAACCGCCGGAAGTATTCTTGCCATGCTAGCTCCGCACTATCGCCGGTCCGACCGCTAACGACGGCGCCGGTGCGCCGGCAAGTTCACGATGAATGCTGAGGGATGGGTACAGATACATGTCCATCAGCCAGACGCGCTGCTTGAGCGGGAAGCCGCCGAGCAATCTCTCCGCTTCGCGTTTGGCAATCGGAAATCGCTTGCCCCAGCCGGCGAAGTCGCGTGCCAGCGCCTCCAGCGACAGGACGACAGTTGCGATGAGCAGCAGCGAGTCGTTTGCGCGTTTCGCGCATCTGGATTTGGATGCGTTCTTGAAAAGTTGCGCCAGCTCACGATCACACTCGATGATATCGCGCGCATCGGAGTGCCACAGCATATCCGGCAGGCAGCCATAGCCGAGCATTTCGTGAAAGGTCTCGATCAGGGCGCGACACTTGGCGGCGAGCTCGTTGGGGAGAAAGCGGAAATTGGCAGTCGCACCGCCGTCTCTTCCGCTCTCCATCGCGACGTCGCTGGTCGTCGACATTTTCAATGCTCAACCGGCGGTGACTTTGATCGTAACAATCTACCTGCACTCTCCATATCCATTCGAGATCGGCTTTCACGATTTTAGATATAAAAAAAATAAACATCTCGGTTCATGGGTGCCGTCCTTGTCGCATTTTACGCCACGGCCAAAGCGAGATGATTTGTTGAGGTATTTGCAATAGGCGCAATGAACGCCCGTGTTCCAGCGCGCCGCCGCCGCGTATTTCGGCTACTGTGACCGAAGAGTGACAATTGTTCTTTCGGATCAGCGCACCGCGACCGCTGTCTAGTGGCAATTCCTTGGCGCTGTTGCGTAATCGCGAGGCGCTTGGCTATCGCGGTATTGTCGAGCGGCGCCTCACACAGATCGCAACGACATTGAGCGTCGAGGAATTCAAATGATGAGCATTTCAGCAAAACGCGGTAAGCGGCTCCGTCGGACTATTTTTTGTATATTAAAAATCGATCCGAGCCATATCGACTCCTTGGGTTCCGCACTGCGAAAAATCGCAGGTGCTGGGTTTCAAAGCTGAGAGCCCACAAGCGCGGTTACGCGGGTGGCTTTACAGTTGCGATAAAGGGTGGGGGTCATGAAACGATTGTTTCTGTTCGGCGCCTTGCTGCTGGCGGTAACCGCATCAAGTCGTTCGATGGCGGCGGATGCGTGGGGTGCGTGGACGAATGGACTGCCGACCGCGTGGGTGGAAGGCCCGGCCTGCGATCCATACGTCGACTACAACTGTGCGCCGAGCAAGCCGGCGCCAACGGTCGCCAAGGCAGGCGGACCCTGCGATCCTTACGTCAATTACAGCTGTCTCGACGCGTATCTTGGCGACGATGTCGCGACGCGTTTTTTCCGCTACTACCAACTCGAATGGGGCAAGGGCGTCGCACCGTCCGACCCGAAAGCGCCGCCGGGCCGCCGCTCCGACGCCGACTGGCCGGCGACTCCGCAATCCTCGCCGCCGATGCCGTTCACCGAATGGCCCTATGGCGGTACGCAGAGTATCGGCGTGACCAGGCCGAATTCGGTCGATAGTCCGCTGATGGTGGCGCTCGCCAATACGCAAATCGGCAAGGCGATGAGTGACGCCCATGTCCAGGTTTACGGCTGGGTCGCGCCCGCCGGCAATATCAGCAGCAATACGGTCAGACCGGGCGGCAACGCGCCGGCGGCGTACGACTACACGCCGAACACCGTCCAGCTCGACCAGGCCGTCGTCTATATCGAGCGTCTGGCCGACACTGTGCAGAACGATCACTTCGATTGGGGCTTCCGCCTTTCGGCTCTGTACGGCGTCGATTATCGCTACACGACGGCCTACGGTCTGTTCAGCAACC
>JBEKWO010000028.1:0-44319 GCA_049512975.1 Xanthobacteraceae bacterium
GCGCGCACGCAGATCCTCCGAATACGGTTTCGCCATCCATGCTGGCCTCCATTCCAGCACGAACCTTGAATCCGATTCGTTCCCGCAGGGGAATCCCGCGATTCAGTCTTTTCGGAAATTGCTCTAATACGACAACAGACAGAACTGTCAGTACAAATGACCGCGCAACTTTCCGTGATTTGAAGCGCAGGCTTGTGGTGAATGGCTTATACATCTTTCCTAATCCCTCAAGCCGGGATTCCCCAGAGGACTCCCAAACCGGCGCGAATATTGACGTTTTTTCGACCTTCCTGCAAGGAAGACGCAAGGTATGGACGGCTGCGGCCACCTTGGAGACAACCCGAACGCTGGTCGAGGGGCTGATTTGGCTATTTTCGCTGGCATTTGGACGCACTCCACCCGTCGGTAGCTCTTGAACGCATGACAATCGAGCGCCTCACGCTGGCGCTGGTGGTGGGTGCGGCCGTAGTTCCGCGATCAGCCGCAAAATCTCTTGGAACATCTGTCGTGGATGGCGACCTCGGCCATCTGGAAGGCGACATAGCGTCCGTGGTTCACCACCTTCGCGCCGATCTTGATCAACTTCTCCTTCAAGCTCGTCAGCGACCAGTCTTTGATCGGTTCGGGCGTCGCCAGTGTCCGTAGGAAATTTCCGAGATTGTAGGCGAGCGCATGAAGCTGGAGCCGCACGGCGTTGGCGGCGAACGTCCGGCACGACAGCCGCGTCCACTTGATCGCTCCCTTGCCTTCTTTGATCCATTGCTCGCATGTGCCGCGCTTGTTGTAGAAGACGACGACCCGCTCGGCCGGGCGCGACAGGTTGGTGACGATGAAGCCGACACGCGGATAAAGCTCGCCCGGATGCCACTCGATTTTGGCGATCACCCGGCGCGGCTTGCTCCAGCTTCGCGCCTGATAGGTGAAATTGGCATGGAACCGGCGCACTTCGTTCGGCGGTCGCCCGACCGGACGCTTGAGCAGGTAGCCGATCCTGTTCTGCAAGACTTGGTTGGCAGGCAACCGGATCGCGTATTTGATCCGCTCCGCCTCCAGGAACTCGTAGACTTCTGGCATGGCGAAGGCTGCGTCCGCCCGGAAATAGATGCGTGAGACCTTACCCTGATAGCGTGCAACGACGGGCTTGAGCACATCGCCCCAACCATCGGCACTGTGCACGTTGCCGGGACGCAGCGCGCTGCGCTCCAGGTCGCCGAACTGGTTGAACACGAACAGCGGATGATAGCAGGTGCAGGCGTAATGACCATTCCAGACGCTCATCTCCTGCTCACCGTGGGTCGGGCTCACGCTGGAATCCATATCGAGCACGATGCCTCCCGGCGGGCGGCGGCCATGCACAAGGTCGATCCATTGGCCAGACAAGTTAGCAAGAGCGGAAAGATTCGCAGGCGCCGCAAGCCACTGCGTCTCGAAGCGGCCCATCTGGCTCGGCGAAGCTGCGCAGCCCTGCGCTGCTTTGCCGCCGACAATCCAGCGCATCGCGGGATCGTGACGCAGACGTTCAGCGTCGTTCACGTCTTCGTATCCGGCAAGGCGACCAAATACAGACTGCCGGAACAACCCCGCCAATGCGTGCCGACCATTCTTGCCGGTGCGTACATCGGCAAGAACATCACTCGCCATCGTCGTAAGTCCGAGAACGTCGTCGAGTTCACGATAAGCCAACAATCCAGCATCCGAGGTCACCATGGAGCCGCGAAACTGGAGCATTAGCCGGCGGTCGAAATCGAGCTTGAGAACCTCGTCGTTTGATTCACCCGCTGCGTTCGCCATCGCGGCCTCGCTCGATCCAGGATAAAGTGCTGATGGCTATATCTGAATCGGCGCGAGCGTTGCGCAAATCAGTGTGTCATCCGGGGGATGCGGGATTAATTGAGTTTTATGCCCATTGAAAGAAAGCGTTGACTGGATGAGGCAACGGGTCCGGCCCGAAGGGAGGGAAACCGAGCGTGGCGGAGAGATATGTTCCACACTTATGTTGACTTCAACAGCTCTGTGGAGTAGCCTAGATTAATGAACGCCCAGGAACTCAGGCGCCTGCTTGCGTCAAAGGGTTGCACCTTTGAAGCTCACAAGGGCGGCAGCGGGCACCTAACGGTTCGGCGCGGTGACCGGAAATCGCAATTGCCTATGCACGGCGGCCGCAAGGAATTGGGCACCGGCCTAGTCAACAAGATCCTCAAAGACCTGGGACTGAAATGATGCTCGGCTATCGGATCAAGATCGAACCGGACGACAATGGCACACTCCTGGTCGCCTGTCCGGCGCTTCCGGAAGTGACGACATTCGGCGATGACGAGGCCGATGCGATGCGGCGCGCGGTCGGCGCCCTCGAAGAGGCAATCGCGGCGCGCATGGCGGACGGCGAGGATGTCCCTGAGGGTCACCAGCGCGGACCCCGCCTAGTGCGGTTGCCTGCGCTGACGGTGCTGAAAGTCGAGCTTTACCGGCAGCTGCGCGCAGCCGGTATGACACGCGCCGAGCTGGCGCGCCGACTGGGGTGGAAACGCGAATCGGTAGACCGGCTGTTCCGGCTCGACCACGCCTCGCGGCTGCAGCAGCTTGAGGCGGCGTTCGCGGCGCTCGGCCAAGCGGTTTCGGTATCGGTCCACGCCGCGGCGTGATCACGCACCGCACTGCCCGCTAGGCCCGCGCCGGCCAGTGCCGCTCGCGGAACCAGCGGCGATAATCCGTCATCTTTGCGCGCTGCGCCGCCGGCGCGTGGCGCTTGCAGGTCGAGGCCTCGTCGCTCCCCGCCGGCGCGCCCCAGCGCAGCTCGACGCAGTCGTTCAAATTGTAGCCCATCTCGTATTCCGTGGCGCGGTCGACCACGTCCTTGAGCGACAGCGTCCACGCCGAGCCGTCGCTGCGCGTATAGGTAAACTTGCGCGCCGCAAGCTCGGAGGCGAGCGCGCTCTGCATTTCGGCTTGCACGCCGGCGACGCTCTTGCCGAACGGCATGGCGTAGCGTTGCGGCTGCCGCGCCACGCGGTCCGGATAGCCGCGCACCACGTCGATCGCGATCAACAGCCGGAAGTCGCGCGCCGGGGTGGCGAAATCCTCCCAGGCGCCGGTGGTGGCGAAGATCGCCGGGCCGTCCGGCATGCCGGCGTCGCCGCCGTGCCCGTTCTGGTACTTGCGCCCGTTCTCGACCGATCCCACGCGCGTCTTCACTTGCTCCTCGAGCGAGTCGATCGCCGCTTTCATGGCGCGGAACGGATCGAGCGGCTGCGGCGACATCACGTCGTCCATGCGGTCGTAAAAGTCTTCGACCGAGAGCTGCGACTGTTGCAGGGAAAAGTCGCCGTACTGCGGATCCTTGGCGATCTCGGCATTGCTCAGCCGGCGCAGGCCGCCGCCCGCATCGCGCACGATCGGCCGGAAGCGCTTGAAGCCGGGGCTGCCGAGCGAGGGTTCGTGGGCAAACAGGAAAGTGCCGCGCCAGAACCGCTTGCGCGCCACGGTGCCGTCGGGCTCGCCGTCGACGGCGAGGAAGACGCCGGCGCCGCCGCCCGCCTGCGGCACCCGCCGCACCAAAACCATCACGTGCCCGTACGGATCGGCGTACACGGTTCCCGGGCGCAGCGTTTCCTGCTTCAGCGGCACGGTATAGAAATCGGTATGGTCGTCGTTGGCGGCGACGCGCACGGCGCCGGACTGCACGGCGTCGGCGACTACCCGCAGATATTCGGCGAACGAGGCCGCGGGCCTTGCCGCGTCGGGGCTTTGATTGGTGAACCAGCCGTAGCACTTCGGCGGGCTGCCGCTGCCGCCGCGCGAGCACTTCGAGTAGCCGAACGGCAGTCCCATCTTGTAGGCGAAATAGGCGCGCAGGAAATATACCAGATCGGCGCAATCGGGGCTGATGACGATCTTCGCCTCGTCTTCGCCGCGACCCAGATAGTTGAACAGCACATTGCGCGAGCGGTCGTGCAGCACCTCGCGCAGCGACGGCCACGACGGCTCGGCGTCGAGCGGCGCGTCGAACAGCTTCTCGATCCACGCCGAATAAAGATTCTCGGTGGCGCGGTTCCAGCTGCTGCGCACCGGCCAGGTGCCTCCCGCCGCGGGCGGCGGCTCGGCGGCGTCGCGCACGACGATGTCGCGGGTGATCGGGCTGCAGCCGGCCGCCGTGAGCGTCGCGTGCCACGTCCCCGCGGCCGGCGACGGCATCTCGGCGAACCAGAAATAGGGCGGCCCGCCCTGGCGGCCGCGCGATTTGGCGGCGACCCGCCCCTCGGGGGTGATCAGCGACAGTTCGCCGTCGAGCGGCTTCTCCGCGGCGACGATGACGCGCAACGGTGCCCCGGTCCACGGCGCGAACGGCGCGGACAAGACGGCGATATCGGCTGAGTCTTCGCAAGAGCCGAACAGTCCTGCGGCGCGCGCGTCCGCGGCCGGGAACAGCAAAAATGCCCCTGCGATCGGCCATAACGCCGTGACAGCTGGAATAAACCGGCGTGCTGGAAATCGTGCTGAAAACAAAGGACCCCTCCGCCCGTGACGCAATTTGGACCATAGTACCAAAGCCTTGGCTGAATCATGGCATGATCTGAGGGAGGCGAGTGGCCGCAATGAGCCGGAGGCGGGTCGGCCCAACGAATCGGCGCCAAGCGTTCAGTGGCTGGCGTGGTGAGCGACCGCAATGATGAACGGTAACGACAGTTCGGGAACCAGATAGCCCAGCCACAGGGCAGCCGGTTTCGGCAACCCGACGCGGCTGATGGATACCAGCCTGCCGAGGCCCGCGAGAAATACGCCCAAAGCGAGCAGGTATATGAGCGTGCCTTGCTGGCGGATCGTTATGCCGGCCCACAGGCTTATGAGTCCGGTGGAGAAGTACACGCCGGCCATGAAACGGTGAACGTTGTCCAGCGCTGGCGTTGTATGGGGCTGCCCCGAGAAAAATTGCAGAGCACCGCCCAACATTGCGATCGCCGCAACGAGGAACAGGCAAACTCGCACTACAATCTGACTTGCGAGCAGCGGATCGCTTTCGATGATCGCCTCCTCACCGGAGCGATTTGTCTGTAATGGAGGCGACCGTCTCGTGCAAGCGCGTAGCGCGTAGGGCGAGTTAGGGCGAAGCCCGTAACCCACCGCCTCGTGGCGATCGATGCTCGTTGGATGAAAGCGGGCGCCTTCCTAGTCGTCGAGAATAGCCACCGCTCGCGTCCAGCCGGCCGAGGCGCGCTCGATTTTCATCGGAAAGCAGGCGACCATGAAACCGGTTGCTGGGAGCTGCTCGAGATTGTGCAGCTTCTCGAGATGGCAATAGCCAATATGGCGGCCGGCCTTGTGCCCTTCCCAGATCAGCGACGCGTCATGCGTCTCGGCGTATCTCTTCGCCGTGTAGACGAAGGGCGCGTCCCAGCTCCAGCCGTCGGTGCCGGTGACGCGCACGCCGCGCTCGGTCAGAAACATCGTTGCTTCGTAGCCCAGGCCGCAGCCCGAGGCGACGTAATCGGGCTGGCCGTATTTGGCGCCGGCGCTGGTGTTGACGACGACGATCTCCAGCGGCTTGAGCTCGTGCCCGATGCGTTTCAATTCGGCGGCGACGTCGGCGGCGCTGGCGACGTAACCGTCGGCGAAATGACGAAAATCGAGCTTGACGCCGGGCTGGAAGCACCAGTCGAGCGGAATCTCGTCGATCGTCGCCGAACGCTGGCCGCGGTTCATCGTCGGATGATAGTGCCAGGGCGCGTCAAGGTGCGTGCCGTTATGCGTCGAAAGCTGCACGCGCTCGACCGCCCAGCCCTGGCCGTCGGGCAAATCCTCCGCCTTGAGGCCGGGGAAGAAGCTCAGGATCTGCGGCAGGCTTTGCTGATGGTCGATATATTCGATTGACGGACCGGTTCCGGGCGGATCGGCCGCGACGTGGTTCTGCAGCGGCACGGAAATGTCGATGATTGTTCGAGGCATCGCTGTTCTCTCCACTCTGCCGGTCTTGCGGCACGACTATAGTGCGCAGCATTCTCTTGACCACGACAATCGGCCGGCGCTCATGATGCACTGACGATAGCGCAGAACCGCCCCAAGGAGGATGTCATGCGACGTGTGGCCTTGCTAACCGGCAAAACCCGCGGCATCGGCCGCCCGGTCTCGAAGGCGTTGCTACTGGCGGCGATGCTCGCGGCTCTTTCCCCACCGGCCTTTGCCCAGACCAAAATGATCGTCGGCCTCACCCAGTTCAACGAGGTCGCGCCGGTGATGATCGCCAAGGAGGAGGGGTTTTTCGCCAAGCACGGCCTCGACGTGACCATCCAGCTGATCCCGCTCAACTCGCTGATGCCGGCGGCGCTGCAATCGGATTCCATCCAGATCGCGTCACTGACACCCCCGGTGCTGCTGCAAGCGGTCGATGGCGGCCTCGACCTGATCGCCGTCGCCGGCGGCGCGGTTGGCGGCAAGACCGACACCAATTTTGGCGTCGTCGCGCGGCCGGAAGCCGGCATCAAGGACGCCGCCGATTTCGCCGGCAAAAAAGTCGGTGTTCCCGGCATCGGAGCCACCCTGCAGGTGCTCTTCCGCAAGTGGCTCACGGTCAAAGGCGTCGATTATAACAAGGTGACCTTCATCGAGACGCCGTTCCCGCAGATGCCGGACATGCTCAAGGGCGGCTCCGTCGACGCGGTGGTGAGCGCCAATCCGTTCATGGGCCGCATCATCGACGGCAAGATCGGGAATTTGGTGACCAACATGGCGCCCGACATGCCGGTTGGCATGGCGTCGTTCTTCTACAGCTCGACCCGCGACTGGGCGACCAAGCATGCGGACGCCGCCAAGGCCTTCCGCGAGGCGATTGCCGAGGGCGTGGCTTTCGCCGGCTCCAATCTCGACGGCGCCAGGGCGGACTTCGGCAAACACGTCAAGCTGCCGCCGCCGGTGCTCGCCACCATCGTCTTCACCGGGTTGAACGCCGAACCGACGGTGCCGTCGCTGGCGGTGTGGATCGACACCATGAACGAGCAAAAAATGCTGAAGACCAAGGTGACGGCGCAAAACCTGATCCTGCCTTAAGGCCGAGGCGTGCAACCGCTGCGTCCCGAAAGCGTGCGCGGGAAGCCGCACCCCGCGGAGCCCGCCGTCACCTTCGATCGCGTCGATCTCGACCTTGGCGGCCGGCGTATCATCGAACAGCTGTCTTTCAGCGTGCCGCGCGGGCAGTTCGTCTGCGTCGTAGGTCCGTCGGGATGCGGCAAGACAACGCTGCTGCGCATGGTCACCGGGCTCGTCGCGCCGACTTCCGGTTCGGTCCGGCGCGAAGGGGTGGCGGTGACCGGTCCCGCGCGCGAGGTCGCAGTCGTGTTCCAGGACTACGGCAAGGCGCTGCTACCCTGGCGCACCGCCGCCGGAAACGTGGCGCTGGCGCTGGAGGCCATCGGCATGCCGAAGCGGCAGCGCGCTTCCCGCATCGGCGAGCTGCTGAGCAAGGTCGGCCTCGCCGCCCACGCTGAGAGATACCCGGCGCAGCTTTCCGGCGGCATGCAGCAGCGTTTGCAAATCGCGCGCTGTCTGGCGCAGGAACCGTCGATTCTATTGATGGACGAGCCGTTCGGCGCACTCGACGCCATCACCCGGCATGGCTTGCAGGACGAGGTTGCCGCTCTCGTCGCCGCCACCAGGGTCACCGTCATGTTCGTCACCCACGATTTGGAAGAGGCGATCTACCTCGGCGACCGGGTGATCTCGCTGCGGTCGAATCCGGGTCGTCTGGCGCAGGATATCGACGTTCCCTTGGCGCGGCCGCGCGACCAGCTTTCGACCCGCGAGAACGCCGACTTCCTGCGTCTCCGCCACCTGCTGTTCGGCTTCATCCAGGAGATGCTGCAGTGAAGATACGCGGGCGCGGCTGGGCGGTGCCGCTGGCGTTGCTGCTCGCCGCGGAAGTGATCATGCGGGTGAACGGCACCCGCAGCGACGCTCTGGCCCGTCCCAGCGACGTTGCCGTTGCTGTATGGACGGCGCTGACCGATGGCACCATCGTCGCGCAGAGCGGCCAGACTCTGGGTGCGGCGGCGGGCGGGATCGTCATCGGCGGCGGCCTGGGGCTGGCCGTCGGCTTGTGGCTCGGCCTGTCGCGCATCGCCGCGCGCCTGTCGGTGGTCTCCGTCGAGTTGTTCCGGCCCATTCCGTCGGTGGCGCTCATTCCCATCGCCCTGCTCGTCTACGGCTTCGGCTACCGCATGGAGATCGCGATTGTCTCCTTCGCCTGTTTCTGGCCGATGTTGATCCTCTCGCAGGCGGCGGTGGCGGGAGTAGAACCACGCCTGCTCGAAGTGGCGCGCATCCTCGGCATGGGCCGGCTGCAGCAAATCGGCAGGATCGTTCTTCCGGCATCCTCGCCGCGCGTGTTCGTGGCGTTCCGGCTCGTGGTCGGCATCGCCATGGTGGTGGCGGTCACGGTGGAGATCGCCGCCAATCCGCGCGGCCTCGGCTACGGGATGATCCTGGCGCAGCAGAACCTGAGACCGGAACTGATGTTCGCGTTGCTGCTGTGGGTGGGAGTCCTCGGCTGGGCCATCAACGCCGGTCTGCTGGCGCTGCAGCGGAGCTTGTTCGGCCGCTTCGCGAGGACGGCATGAAACGCCCGGCCCCGGCATGGACATGGCAGGCAGGCAGCGTCCTCGTCGCCCTCGCCATCGTGCTGCTGTGGGAGGGCGTGGCCGGGTGGCGGCTGGTGTCGCCGGTGTTCCTGCCGACGCCGCTGGCGGCGCTCGCCAGTCTGCGCGACGGCTTCGTCAGCGGCGAGCTGTGGCCGCTGATCTCCGGTACGGTCGAACGCATGCTTCTGGGGTGGGTTGTTGCCTCACTGGTCGGCGTCGCCGTCGGCGCGCTGATCGGCGTTTCTCCGGCGGCGCGGGCCTGGCTGCAGCCCACACTAGAGTTTATCCGGCCGATCCCTGCCTCGTCGGTGATGCCCATCGCGATCGCCATATTCGGCCTCAGCCCCGGCATGGTGCTGGCGGTGGTGGCGTTCGGCTCGGTCTGGCCGGTGCTGCTGGCCACCGTGCACGGCTTTTCGGCGATCGAGCCGCGTCTCGATGAGGTGTCGCGGGTACTGCGGCTGTCACGGCCGGCGTTTATCTGGAAGATGGGTCTGCCCAACGCGCTGCCGGACATCTTCGCCGGGCTGCGGTTGTCGCTCACGGTTTCGCTCATCCTGGCGGTGGTGGGCGAGATGCTGAGTTCGCAGCACGGCCTCGGCCTGGCGATCTTACTGGCGGCTCGCTCGTACCGCAGCGCCGATCTGTTCGCCAGCGTCGCCCTTCTCGGCGCCATCGGCTACGCCAGCAACGCCATGCTGCAGGCGCTTGAACGCCGCGTGCTGGCTTGGCGGCTGGCGTAGAATGAGCCTGTGGCCGCGCATATCAATTTTCCTTCCCCGCTTTGCGGGGAGGAAAAAGTCTCAAAACAAGAAATAGCGTTGCGTCATCGGCAGCGTTTCCGCCGCCGCGCAGGTGAGGAGTTCGCCGTCGGCTCGCACCTCGTAGGTCTCGGGATCGACGTCGATGTGCGGCGTCGCATCGTTGTGGATCATGCTCTTCTTGGAGATTTTTCCGCGCGTATTTTGGACCGCGAACAGCTCTTTGTGGATGCCGAGCTTTTTTCCGAGCCCGGCCTTCACCGCGGCCTTCGACGCAAACACCACGGAGGATGCGGTGCGCGCGCGGCCGTAGGCGCCGAACATCGGCCGATAATGGATCGGCTGCGGTGTCGGGATCGAGGCGTTGGGGTCGCCCATCGGCGCGGCGACGATGGTGCCGCCCTTGATGATGCAATCGGGCTTGACGCCGAAGAACGCCGGCGACCACAGCACCAGATCGGCCAGCTTGCCCTTCTCCACCGAACCGATCAGTTTCGAGACGCCGTGGGCGATGGCGGGATTGATGGTGTATTTGGAAACGTACCGCTTCGCGCGAAAATTATCGTTGTCGCCCTTTTCCTGTTTCAGACGCCCGCGCTGCTTCTTCATCTTATGGGCGGTCTGCCAGGTGCGGATGATGACCTCGCCGACGCGGCCCATGGCTTGAGAGTCCGACGACATCATCGAGAGCGCGCCGATGTCGTGCAGGATGTCCTCCGCCGCGATGGTCTCCTTGCGGATGCGGCTTTCGGCGAAGGCGAGGTCCTCGGCGATCGACGGATCGAGATGGTGGCAGACCATCATCATGTCGAGATGCTCGTCGATGGTGTTGCGGGTGTAGGGCCGCGTCGGATTGGTCGAGGACGGCAGTACGTTTGGCAGCCCCGCCACCTTGATGATGTCGGGGGCGTGGCCGCCGCCGGCACCTTCGGTGTGCAGAGCATGGATGGTGCGGCCCTTGAATGCCTTGATGGTGTCCTCGACAAAGCCGGATTCGTTGAGCGTGTCTGTGTGGATCATCACCTGCACGTCGTAGTCGTCGGCGACCGCAAGGCAGCAGTCGATCGCCGCTGGCGTCGTGCCCCAGTCTTCGTGCAGCTTCATCGCGCAGGCGCCGGCTTTGATCATTTCCTCGAGCGCCGCCGGCCGCGAGGCGTTGCCCTTGCCGGCAAAGCCGAGATTGACCGGGAAATCGTCCGCCGCCTGGATCATGCGCGCGATGTGCCAGGGGCCGGGCGTGCAGGTGGTGGCGAAGGTGCCGTGCGACGGTCCGGTGCCGCCGCCGAGCATCGAAGTCACGCCCGACATCAGCGCCTCGTCGACCTGCTGCGGGCAGATGAAATGGATGTGGGTGTCGAAGCCGCCGGCGGTGAGGATTTTGCCTTCGCCGGCGATCACGTCGGTGCCGGGGCCGATGACGATGGTGACGCCGGGCTGGATGTCCGGATTGCCGGCCTTGCCGATGGCGGCGATTTTGCCGTCCTTCAGCCCGACGTCGGCTTTGACAATGCCCCAATGGTCGAGGATCAGAGCGTTGGTGATGACGGTGTCGACGGCGCCCTGCTTGTTGCTGACCTGGCTCTGGCCCATGCCGTCGCGGATCACCTTGCCGCCGCCGAACTTCACCTCCTCGCCGTAAATGCAAAAGTCTTTTTCGACCTCGATGATGAGATCGGTGTCGGCAAGCCGCACGCGGTCACCCGTGGTCGGGCCGAACATATCGGCATAGACCGCGCGGCTCAATTTCGCTGGCATGACGTCCTCCGTGGTTGCTTGCGGCTCGCCCGACGCACAAAAAGAATCCCCAGTGTTATCCCCACTGCATCGCACAGGCGCCGCGTCGCCTGCTTTAACTTGCCTCGCGCCGGCTCTGCGGTATGCTCACATCCAGATCGCTCGCGTTTGGTTTCGCCGAATGAGAGAGATCGCCAAGGTCAGATCGGCTTGGTGCTGAAGCCGCTACCAGCGTCGCACCAAGTGCTGAGTTGATCCTGGTCCCAGCCGCGGTAGCAGCGCTGAGAACGTGACGAGCGGGCTTGCGCAAGTCCGCTCGTCATGATTTTTGCCGGCTCCCCTTTTCCAGCTTGCCCATGATCTCCTGCCGAAATCCGTAGACCGTGCGGGTGCCGGAGAGCGCCACCAGCTTGACCTCGCGCGTCTGACCGGGCTCGAAGCGCACCGCTGTGCCGGCGGGAATGTCGAGGCGCATGCCGCGGGCTTTCTTGCGGTCGAATTTCAGCGCCGGATTGGTCTCGAAGAAATGATAATGCGAGCCGACCTGAATCGGCCGGTCGCCGCTGTTCGAAACCGAGAGCGTCACGTTCTTACGGCCTTTATTAAGCTCGATCTCGCCGTCCTTGATGAAATATTCGCCGGGGATCATCTCCGCCGCCTCCTTAAACCCTCTCCCGCAAGGGGAGAGGGAACAATCATCGTATCGGCTCGTGCACCGTGACGAGCTTCGTTCCGTCCGGAAACGTCGCTTCGACCTGAATCTCCGGGATCATCTCGGCGATGCCGTCCATCACCTGCGCGCGCGTCAGCACATGGGCGCCTTCCGCCATCAATTCGGCGACCGAGCGGCCGTCGCGCGCGCCTTCGAGAATGAAATCGGAAATGATCGCCACGGCCTCCGGATGGTTGAGTTTGACGCCGCGCTCGAGCCGGCGCCGCGCCACCATCGCCGCCATGGCGATCAGGAGCTTGTCCTTCTCGCGCGGAGTGAGATGCATCGGGTCCCTCTAGTTGATCCACAGCCGCGGCAGCGGCCCGGCGCCGAGCGCCGTCAACACGGCAATTAGGTCGCGGCGCAGGGCGGCACCGTCAGGCGCGACGAGCCGCGCCACGGCGAGTCCGTTCCACGTCGACACGCCGACTTCGCCAGCGAAGTCTTTCTCCATCGAGCGGACCGCCGCAACGTTAGCGTCATCGCCGGGGACTTTGAGCACGCTCGCCACGGCGATGCTTTCGGCCGCGATCGCGCGCTGTGCTAGCCGCTGCGCGATGGCGCCGTCAAGGCGCAGCGTCTCGGCGAAAGTGAGCGCACCGCCGACGCGTACGCGCCAGCGGTCGAATAGATGTCCCTGCAGCACGGCCTCGCCCATGGCCGAGCGGCCAAATACGACGGCTTCGGCCAGGACCAGCTTGGCATCGCGCGCGAGCTCGATGTCGATGGTGCGTCGCAGCCGCACTTGATCGAACAGGATCGTCTCCTGCGGCAGCCACGCCAGTGCGCCGCCGCAGCCGATGGCGGCTTTCACCGCGACCTGCGTATCCGGGCCAAGCGAGCGATAGATCTTTTCCGCGGCGGCGGTGGTCACGGTCAGCCGCGCGCCGGCGCCCACCGTCATGTCGATGTCGAAGCGGTCGCCGCCGGTCATGCCGCCGGCGGTATTGACGATGACGGCATCGAGCGTCGCCCTGCTCGTTCCGTTCGGGAAACGCACCCGCAACGAGCCGGCCTCGTGCACCCGCGTGCGGCGGCTCTCGCCGGCAACGGCCGCTACCGCGAGCGCAACGCATCCGACCGCGCGATTGGCGGCGAAGATTTCATCGTCTGCCGAGTCCGTCGGCACGTTGGCAAGCAAGTTTCATCTCCCGCAACGATCATCGTTCATCAAAATCAAATCGCCATGGCCCGGCGCAGCGCGCCCTCGTCGAGGTCGTCACGGTTGCAGGCATAGATGATGGCGCCGCGCTCCATGACGGCGAAATGGTCGCCGAGTTCGCGGGCAAAGTCGAGATACTGCTCTACCAGCACGATGGCGATCTGGCCGAGCGAGCGCAGATAGGCGATGGCGCGGCCGATGTCCTTGATGATCGAAGGCTGGATGCCCTCCGTCGGCTCGTCGAGCAGCAAGAGCCGCGGCCGCATCACCAGCGCGCGGCCGATGGCGAGCTGCTGCTGCTGACCTCCCGAAAGGTCGCCGCCGCGCCGGCGCAGCATGTCCCTGAGCACGGGAAACAGCGAGAAGACCTCGTCCGGCACGCTGCGGTCATCGCGCTTGAGCGGCGCAAAGCCGGTCCTCAGGTTTTCCTCGACGGTCAGCAACGGAAAGATTTCGCGGCCTTGCGGTACATAGGAGATGCCGCGCCGCGCCCGTTCCGGCGGCCGCAGCGCGGTGATGTCTTCGCCCTCCCAGATGATAGTGCCGCGGCTCACCGGATGCTGGCCGGCCAGCGCGTCGAGCAAACTGGTTTTGCCGACCCCGTTTCGGCCGAGCACGCAGGTCACCTTGCCGGGCTCCGCCTTGAGCGACACGGCGCGCAATGTTTGCGCGGCGCCGTAGTGCAGATCGATTGCGTTGACCTCGAGCATCGTTGATCCTATTCGCCCAGCGAATTCGCCATTCGCTCCCTACCGTCCCAAATACACTTCCACCACCCGCTCGTTCGCCGAGACTTGGTCGATGGTGCCCTCGGCCAGCACCGAGCCCTCGTGCAGACAGGTGACCTTGACGCCGAGATCGCGCACGAAGGCCATGTCGTGTTCGACGACGACAATCGTGCGCTCGCGGTTGATCTCCTTGAGCAGCTCCGCTGTCTGGTGTGTTTCCGCATCGGTCATGCCGGCGGCCGGCTCGTCGACCAGAAGCAGCTTCGGTTCCTGCGCCAGCAGCATGCCGATCTCGAGCCACTGCCGCTGGCCGTGCGACAGGCTGCCGGCCAAGCGGTCGCGCACCGCCGTCAAGCGGATGATCTCCAACAGGCTGTCGATGCGACCGCGTTCTTCCGGGCTTTCCTGCCACCACAGCGCGGCGCGGGCGCGGCGGTCCGACTTGAGCGCGAGCTCGAGGTTGTCGGCGACGGTCTGGCTCTGGAACACCGTAGGCTTCTGGAACTTGCGACCGATGCCGAGCGCGGCGATCTCGGCCTCGTCGAGCCGCGTGAGATCATACGAACCGTCGAACATGACGTCGCCGAGGTCCGGCCGGGTCTTGCCGGTCACGACGTCCATCATCGTCGTCTTGCCGGCGCCGTTCGGGCCGATGATGGCGCGCATCTCGCCGGGCTCAATGGCGAAGGAAAGATTATTCAGCGCCTTAAATCCGTCGAACGAGACGGTGACGCCGTTGAGATACAGCAGTGCGCTGGTCAGCGCTTCCATGGCCAGACCTCATTCCGCCGGCAGCGGCTCCCTCACGCCGTCCTCGGCGGCAGCCGACGCCCGATCCCGCCGCAACGCGGTCCAATGCCGCAGCGTGCCGACGATGCCGCGCGGCAACAGCAACGTGACGGCGATGAACAGGCTGCCGAGCAGGAATAGCCAGTAGGGCGCGAGTATGCCGGAGGTGAAATACGTCTTGGCATAGTTGACCACGACCGCGCCGAGGGCCGCTCCGATGAGGGTGCCGCGGCCGCCGACCGCGACCCAGATCACCGCCTCGATGGAATTGCCGGGCTCGAACTCGCTCGGGTTGATGATGCCGACCTGCGGCACGTAGAGGGCGCCGGCGACGCCGGCCATGCAGGCCGACAACGTGAACACGAAGAGCTTGTAGGATTCCACCCGGTAGCCGAGGAATCGCGTGCGTGATTCGGCATCGCGAATGGCAATCAGCACCTTGCCGAACTTGGATGTGATGATGGCGCGGCACAGAAGGAAGGCAAGGATGAGCGCAATGCAGGAGATCGAGAACAAAGCGTTACGCGTCGCCTCGGCCTGCACGTTGAAGCCTAGCACGTCTTTGAAGTCGGTGAGGCCGTTGTTGCCGCCGAACCCGAAATTATTGCGAAAGAAGCCGAGCTTCAGCGCATAAGTCAGCGCCTGCGTGATGATCGACAGATAGACGCCGGTAACGCGGCTCCTAAACGCGAACCAGCCGAAGACGAAGGCGAGCACGCCGGGAACCAGAAAAATCATGAGCGCCGCGTAGGGAAAGAATTGGAAGCCGTACCAATAGACCGGCAGCTCTTTCCAGTTCAGGAACACCATGAAATCCGGCAGGATCGGATCGGCGTAGACGCCGCGGGTGCCGATCTGCCGCATCAGGTACATGCCCATGGCGTAGCCGCCGAGCGCGAAGAACGCACCGTGACCGAGCGAGAGGATGCCGCAATAGCCCCAGATGAGGTCGATCGACAAAGCGAGCAGCGCATAGCAGGCGTACTTTCCGAACAGCGCGACGAGGTAAGTCGGCAGATGAAAGACGGATGATTCCGGAACCGCCAGATTGAGTATGGGCACCACGATCGCGATGGCTGCGACGACGATCAGAAAGATCGTCGCGCCGCGGTCGAGCGAGCGGATGAGGATGTGCGAACCCGTCTTCATGCTTCCACTGCGCGGCCCTTGAGGGCGAACATGCCCCGCGGCCGCTTCTGGATGAACAAAATGATGAGCACGAGAATCGCGATCTTGCCAAGCACCGCACCGGCAAAAGGTTCGAGGAACTTGTTGGCGATACCGAGCACGAAGGAGCCGACCAGCGTGCCCCATAGATTGCCGACGCCGCCGAACACCACGACCATGAAGCTGTCGATGATGTAGCCCTGACCGAGATTGGGACTGACATTGTCGATCTGCGAGAGCGCCACGCCGGCCATGCCGGCGATGCCGGAGCCTAGGCCGAAGGTGAGCGCGTCGACGCGGCCGGTACGGATGCCCATGGAGGCGGCCATGGGACGGTTCTGTGTCACCGCGCGCATTTCGAGCCCGAACCGCGTGAAGCGCAGCAGCGCCAGCAGCGCGATGAATACCGCGAGCGCAAAGCAAATGATCCACAAGCGGTTATAGGTGATGGTGATGCCGCCGAGATCGAACGCGCCGCTCATCCAGGACGGATTGCCGACCTCGCGATTGTTCGGGCCGAATGTCGTGCGCACCGCTTGTTGCAGAATCAGCGAAAGACCCCAGGTGGCGAGCAGGGTTTCCAGCGGCCGTCCATAGAGAAAACGGATGATGCAGCGTTCGATCAATATGCCGATGAACCCGGCGACCAGGAAGGAAAGCGGGATGGCAATGGCCAGCGAATAGTCGAACAGCGCCGGGTCCCGCGTTCGGATCAGGTCCTGCACGACGAAGGTGACGTAGGCGCCGATCATCACCATCTCGCCGTGGGCCATGTTGATCACGCCCATGACGCCGAAGGTGATGGCAAGGCCGATGCCCGCCAGCAAAAGCACCGAGCCGAGCGAAATCCCATACCAGGCGTTCTGCACGGCTTCCCACACAACGAGACGGTTCTGGATGGCGGCAATCGCGGCAGCGGCAGCTTTCATGACCGGCGGCGAGGTGTCGGCCGGCAGGCTGGAGAGCAGCCCGAGAGCATCTTGATCGCCGCGCTGGCGGATAACGTCCACGGCGGCGAGCTTGTCTTCGTCGCTGGCCGTGTCGCCGGACAAAATGACTGCGGCTCGTGCCTCCAGCAGTCCACGCTTGATCCGCGGGTCTCGCTCCTTGGCGATGGCGGTCTCGAGAGTCGGCAACGCGCTAGTCGCGCGCGACTTGAACACGGCCTGCGCGGCTTCGTATCGAGCGCCGGGATCGTTGGCGAGCAGCGTCAGTCCGCCAAGCGCGGCGTCGATCGCGCCGCGCAGCCGATTGTTGAGACGCACGGTGTCAAGATCGGCCGGTGTTTCGCCGCTCGCCGGCTGTCCGGTGGCGGCATCGGTCAGCGTGCCGGCATTGTCTTTGATATAGACCGCCTTGCGCTCGGCGCTGAACATCAAGCGGCCGTCCTGCAGGGCGCGAATGATGGTTTCGGCTCGCGGGCTGCCGCTGGCGGCGACTTCCTGGATGCCGGTAATGGTCTCGCTGAAATCGTCGGCGGTGAAGTGGGCGAGCGCCTCGTCGAGGCTCGCGGCATGCGCGGTCGCGCAGCCGAGCGCGAAGCTGAAGGCCAATAGCAGAGCGACGAGGCAAGCTCGGCTGAAACGCATCGCAAGGTTCCCGGAACAAAGCCTTAACCGTTCTGACGAGTCAGAGACAGCTTGTATTTCTTGTTGGAGCAGGATCTTGTCCGAAAGCCGGTATCCACTTTTCGGGAACATGCTCGGGATGCGGGAAGGCGATACGCCGCCTTCCCGCGCCTTTCATGGTCACAGCGCCGGCATCGTTACGAGGCGCCGCCGCACTTCTTGGTTACGGTGTTGTAGTTGCCGCACTTGAGCGTAACCCAATCGCCAATGAGGTCTTTCGATCCGGGCAGGTAAGCCGACCAGGCGGCGCCGGGGACCAACCCCTTGGTCTTCCACACCACGTCGAACTGGCCGTCCGGGCGAATTTCGCCGATGAAGACCGGCTTGGTGATGTGATGGTTGGGCAGCAACTCCGAGATGCCGCCAGTGAGGTTCGGCGCCTTGGTGCCGGGCAGCGCCTCGATTACCTTGTCGGCGTCGGTCGTCTTGACCTTCTCGACTGCTTTCACCCACATGGCGAAGCCGATGACATGCGCTTCCATCGGATCGTTGGTGGTGCGTTTCGGGTTCTTGGTGAACGCGTGCCATTCCTTGATGAAGGCCTCGTTCTTCGGATCCTTGATCGATTCGAAGTAATTCCAGGCGGCGAGGTGGCCGACCAGCGGCTTGGTGTCGAGGCCGGCGAGTTCCTCTTCGCCGACCGAGAATGCCACCACCGGGATGTCGGTCGCCTTGATGCCCTGGTTGCCGAGCTCCTTGTAGAACGGCACGTTGGCGTCGCCGTTGATGGTCGACACCACGGCCGTCTTCTTGCCCGCCGAGCCGAACGCCTTGATCTTGGAGACTTCGGTCTGCCAGTCGGAGAAGCCGAACGGCGTGTAGTTGATCATGATGTCCTCGGGGGCCACCTTAAGCACGTCCTTTAGGTAAGCCTCGAGGATCTTGTTGGTGGTGCGCGGATAGACGTAGTCGGTGCCTTCCAGCACCCAGCGCTTCACCGAGCCGCCGTCCTTGCTCGCCAGATAGTCGACGGCGGGGATGGCCTGCTGGTTCGGCGCGGCGCCGGTGTAAAACACGTTGCGCTCGCTCTCTTCGCCTTCGTACTGCACCGGATAGAACAGGATGCTGTTGAGCTCCTTGAACACCGGCAGCACGGACTTGCGCGACACCGAGGTCCAGCAGCCGAACACGACGGCGACCTTGTCCTTGCTGATCAGCTCACGGGCCTTTTCCGCGAACAGCGGCCAGTTCGAGGCGGGATCGACCACGACCGCCTCGAGCTTCTTGCCGAGCACGCCACCCTTCTTGTTCTGCTCGTCGATAAGCATGAGCACCACGTCCTTCAGCGTCGTCTCGCTGATCGCCATGGTGCCGGAAAGCGAATGGAGAATGCCGACCTTGATCGTATCTTCGGCGCGGGCGGGCAGCGCCGCCGTGAGGCCTAAGGCAAGACCAGCCGCGGCTGCAAGCCAGCGGCGGCTTGGCGGTCGTTCGGCGACCGCGTTCGTTAAGTTGAGCATCGCGATGTCCTCTGTTTGACGCGCGACCGGCCCGGCGCCGTCCCGCGGTCGCCAAATCGCAAGGAGCGTGCCAACAGCCGACAGAGTGTATGTGATTGAGCTTGCGTGATAATTCTTTCGGGTGCCGGCCATCGGACGGACGCGCCGCGCCCATTTTGAATCCGATCTCCGCGCATCGCCGCCCATTAATTAGGCAGTTCCCTTTTAAAATCATAAAAAAGCGCTGATGAAACATTAGGCAGACGCTAAGGCGCGCATGGCTTGACGTGGGACCCGCGATGCGTCGATTCAGCGACGTCATGGCCTCTTTCATCAGTCAACGGCAATTCGCGATCGAATGGGGTCATTGCGATCCGGCCGGCATCGTCTTCAATGGCCGCTTCTTCGAATTCTTTGACTGGGGAACTTGGTGGCTGTTCGAGGCCGCGCTGGGCGTGCCCGCTCGCGACTTGGTCGGCGCCTTCGGCATCATCGGCATTCCGCTGGTCGACGCCCGCGCCCGTTTCCTCGCCCCGGCACGGTTCGGCGATGTCGTGGAGTTGACGTCGCAGATCAGGGAGTTCCGCCGGTCGAGCTTCGATGTCGAGCACCGGCTGATGGTGCGCGGCGAACTCGCGGTCGAAGGTCGCGAAACCCGCGTTTGGGCGTTGCGCGACGCGGCCGACTCGTCCGTGATCAGGTCCGAGCCCATTCCGGATGAAGTCATCGCCCGCTTCCAGGTGCCGTGAAGACGACGGCGGGCGATGCGAGTTGATGTCGAGACCAACCCGACGCTTCGTCGAAGTTCAGAATAGCCCTGAGAACGCCCAATAGAGGGTGCCGGAAATCACCATGGCCGCCGGCAATGTCAGCACCCAGGCCAGCGCGATGTTGCGCACGGTCGAGAGCTGCAGCCGGAGCCGTTCGCCGACATGGTGCCGGCTATCCCCGACGACAGCACGTGGGTCGTTGAAACCGGCAATCCATACATGTCGGCGGCGGCAATGGTCGCGGCGGCGGTGATTTCGGCGCACGCACCTTGCGCGTAGGTCAAATGCGTCTTGCCGATTTTCTCGCCGACGGTGACAACGATACGCTTCCAGCCGATCATCGTTCCAAGGCCGAGCGCGATGGCCACCGCGACCTTGACCCAGGTGGGAATGAACTTGGTCGCCTCGTCGAGCGATAGCTTATAGGCGTTCAGTGCTTTGATCTCTCCCGGCGAGAGGTCGCTCTCCTTGTCTTTCATGAGAAAGCGGATCGCCTCCGACGCGAGATACATATCGTTGCGCGCGTTGCCCACGCTCTCCGCCGGCATTCTGGCGATCGACCCGTATTGCGTGACTTCCTTGGAGATTTCCCGCACCAGGGCGGCCAATGAGGGATAGGTTCCTTCGGTGAGTTCGTGGCTGGCCACGTAAGCAGTCACCGCCGGGCGCGGATTGCCCAACACGTTATAACCGGCCGCCTTTTGCTCAATGACGGCGCTTGCGGCTTGCGATGTTGACGCAAAGGCCTGCACCTGGTTCGGCGGCAGGGCGCGATTGAGCGCATAGGCCGTCGGTACCGTGCCGATCAGGATGAGCATGATCAGGCCCATGCCCTTCTGGCCATCATTGGAGCCGTGAAAGAAGCTCACCAGCGTGCAGGTCAGGATCAGGATGCCGCGGATCCACCATGGCGGCGGCTGGTCGCCCTTGGGCTCGGCATAAAGGGCCGGACTACGGACGACGAATTTGAGGGCCAACAGAAGCAGGGCGGCAAGGGCAAAGCCGAACAGGGGTGAGAACAGCAATGCCTCGCCGACTTCCTTGGCTTTCGACCAATCGACGCCGGATGTGCCACTGCGGCCATGCAGCAGTGCGTTGGTGATGCCGACACCGATAATGGAGCCGATCAAAGTGTGCGAACTCGATGCCGGCAGGCCGAAGGCCCAGGTTCCGAGGTTCCAGATGATGGCCGCGATCAGGAGCGCAAAGACCATCGCAAAGCCGGCATGGCTGCCGACCTGCAGGATCAACTCGACGGGCAAAAGCGAGATGATGCCGAAGGCGACGGCGCCCGAGGACGCCAGCACACCGAGCAGGTTGAACATTCCCGACCATACCACCGCGAAGTTGGCCGGCAGCGCCCGCGTATAGATGACGGTCGCCACCGCGTTCGCAGTGTCGTGAAAGCCGTTGACGAACTCGAAGCCGAGCGCGATCAAAAGCGCGACGAACAGCAGCAGGAAGGGCGCGTAGCTCGTGACTTTTGCGCCGGTTGCTCCGATGTCGGAATAGATGCTGTAGGCGACGAAAAGCAGAACCGCGGCGACGACGCCGCCAAAGAGGATGCCGGTCAGAGGATTGATGCCGCCACCGAGGTCCGGCCTCTTGCGGGCTGCGGGCTCGATCGAGCCGGGTAAGGCAATGTCGCTCATGCGGACCCCCGTTCGTCCAAAGGGCCTCAACTCTGCGCATGCTTTGTGACAGGCAAATGAATGGGCAGCGGCGGTCCGTTTGGCGAATATTGGTCTGCGGAAGATTGCGCCCGCGCCGCCTGCTGTGCCCGCCGCCTCGGCAGGCGGCGGGCCGCCACAGCCTGGTGTCGTCTAGCGTGCGTGTCCGCGTGTCGTCCGCGTGGCTAAGTAGATACGCAACACTTTCGGAGACTCGACGAGGTATCTGCGCCACAGCCGCCGCGGCTCCTGCGCCAGCCGATAGGCCCATTCGAGACTGAGCTTCTGCACCCATTGCGGGGCGCGAACGCGAACTCCGGTGAGAAAATCAATCGCCGCGCCGACACACAGCGCGACGCCGTCGTGGCGGCCAAGTGCGGCAATCTCAGCCGCGATCAGCTCCTGCGCCGGGCAGCCGACGCATAACAACAAGATGTCCCAGGGTTGATTCATGCAGGCGCGCGCCACGGCGAACCGCAGTGCGGCGTCGCGCGCGAGGCCGGCCGGCGCCGGCAGGATGTCGAACGTCAGGTTGGGATAGGCGGCGCGCAGCGGCGCCTCTGCGGCGCGCGGCGGGCCGACGATGAGGAGACGTCGCCGCCGGGCGGCGGTGTTGTCGGCATTCAACGTCCACAGCAGTGCCGGGACGAGATCGCTGCCAGGGACGAGCGGCAACGCGCGGCTTTCCAGGCTTGCCAGGGCGCGCAGGATTCGACTGTCGCACAGCGACAACCAGGCGCCGCGATAGATCGGCAGCAATCGTGCCGGGTCGTCATGCACCGTGACGACGTGATAGGCGTTCGGCGTGACGAGGTAACGAAAAGGCGCGCCGTCGCGCCCAATGATCAGCCGAACCACCTCGCCGAGCGACAACAGGCAGAACCGCAAGCCGAGGAATTCAGCGTGAGGAGGTTTGGGCAGCCCGATGCCGGCGTCAGCCGACGGCATTCTGCCGCGGAACGAAGTGATCGCATGCATGGGCTGTTCGGTGCTGAGCACGCTTCGTGATAGGTCGGCGTTGCGACGGAAGAAAGCGCTCAGCGAAGTTTTCGCTGAGTATCATTAAATCGGCTGCGGCAAAGGCGTGACGCGCGTTGCACCGGTGCTGACGGTAGAGCCCTGACAGGACTATCCGCCGCCTGCAGTGGCGCCATCTTCGCGCGACCGCGTCGTTAAGGTAAACGCGCGGTATGATGAACGCGGCATCACGCCGCCACAGTGATCCGGCTAGAGTGCAAGCAAATTCGGCGGCATTTGAACGCGGCTTGTACATGAGTTTTTCGCGCACGCTGGTGGATTTCTCAGAAAGTTTTTTGCGCGGGCGTCTGCGGCCGTACCTCGACATCCTGGCGATGGGCTCGGGCGTGCGCGTGTTCGGCCTCATCGCGCAATTCGTCGTGCTGATCATGCTGAGCCGGTTCCTGCCCAAGGACAGCTTCGGCGATCTCATGACGGCGTTCGGGTTCTATCGGCTCGCCGGCGTGGCGCTCGGCGTCGGCGGCTCCCTGGTCTTGCTGTTTCACGTGTCGCGGCATCCGGGCGATATCGAAGCGGAAATCAAGCTGCAGCGCTTTTCATCACTGATGGGGCTCATTCCGTCGGCGCTCATCGCGGTTGCAGCGCTCTGTTTGTCGGAGCCCGTTGCCGGCGCGCTCGGCAAACCTTCGCTTGCTGTCTGGCTGCAGGATCTGGCGCCGTTTTTGGTGTTCAGCACCTTACTCGTTATCTCGACCGGCGCCCTGGAAGGACGCTCGCGAATTTCCGAATCGATCTTCTTGGGCGAGGCCGCGCCCAATGCGGTGCGGATCGTCCTGCTCCCCTTGGTCAGCGTGCTGAATCTGCCGGAGGCGTATGTCGCTCATGTCCTGACGCTGTCGGTGTTGGCGCCATGGCTATGGTCGTCGCGGCGAATGTGGAACCGTTCCGTGCGCGGTTGGCAAGCTTGGTCGGGGTGGGATTACCGCTACTGCGGCAAGTTTGTCGTGTCGACGCTGTTCGCCAATCAGCTGGGCGCCGCCGATATCGTCATTGCCAGCGTTCTGTTCTCGTCCGAGACCGTGGCCGACTACGCCGTTGCCGCGCGGCTGGCGGCGCTTTTCACGTTCTTTCAGATTGCCTTGCTCAAGCGCTTTGCGCCGCGCGCCGGGCAGTTGCTGCACGTCGACGATCACGCGGCGCTGCGCCGCGAAGTCGACCTCTGTCGCCGACTGACCGTCGCTTGCGTCGCGCTCACGATCGCCGGCGTGCTGCTGCTGGCGCCCCTGCTGTTGCCGCTTCTCGGCAACTATCTGGGGGCGCGCGGCCTGTTGACCTGGTTGGCGATCCCGTCCTTCGTTCAGGCATTCTACGCCACCTCGGACCGGTTGCTGATCATTGCCGGGCAGGCGAATGTGGCGTTGCTGCTGACGGCCTCGTCGTTCGCCGTTCTGACAACGACGCCGTTCGCAACGGCGCACTGGCTCGGTCCGTTGGCGATTGCGGCCGCCATGATTTTCTCCGTGCTGGCGTTCAGTCCGCTTGTCGCCGTGCGTACGCGGCAGTTGCTCGGAATTCAGACCATCGAGCCGCTCGACGGCGCGCTGATGGCCGCCGGATGCGTCGTGCTCGCCGGTTCGGCGATGGCCGGCTCGTATGCGAGCACGGTGCTGGCCTGCGGCGTTCTCGGCGGCATTGCCGCCTATTACGTCGTCACACTGGCAAGCTATTCTCGTCGCGCGGCGATGACTTCGGCGCGTGATTCGAACCTGCTTCCGGACAAGGTGTCGCGGTGAGTTTCAGCGATACCCGTCTCGGAAAGCCTATTGGGAAACGCCGGTCGCGATCGTGTCGTAGAGATCGAGCAACCGGTCGCGATAGCCGGCAGCGTTGAAATCCCGCTCCACCCAGCTGCGCCCCGCTGCGCCCATGGCCGCCAGGCGTGTGTCGGAAAGTTGCGCAAAACGCGTGAGCGCGGCGGTGAGCGCCTCGACGTCGCCGGCGGGATAGAGCACGCCGGTCTCTTCCTCGCGCACCAGTTCCGGAATGCCGGCGATGCGTGAGCCGATGACCGGGCGGCCTCCCGCATAGGCTTCGAGCACCACCATCGGCGCATTGTCATTGCACTCCGAGGGCACGACGACGGCACGCGCCGTCTGGATCACCTCGGCAAGCGCATCCTTGGTCAGATGACCGGTAAAAATCGCGTCGGTCCCGAGCTGTTGCGTCAACCGGCGCAGTTCCGCCTCCTGCGGTCCGGTCCCGGCGATTGTCAGCGGCTGCCGCGCCAGCGTCGCAGCCCGCAGCAGGGTGGCGACGCCCTTTTCCTCGTGCAGGCGCCCGCAGTAGACGAAACGGCGGCCGGCTGCGGCGTCTGGCTTGAAACGATCGATAGCGACGAAGTTCGGAATGTGAATGAAGCGCTCGCGGGCCCAGCCCCACTGCACCAGTTTTTCCAGCACGAAACGACTCGGCACGATGAAGCGGTCGACATTGTTCTCGTAAATTCCCAGCGCCCGGTGCAGGTACGCCTCCGCCATCACTACGCTGCTGAGTGCCAGCGACCCCTTGATGCAGCGGTGCACGGCCACATTGTAGAGCTTGCCGCCGCGACAGCGCTCGCAAGGCTTGTTGCCGGACATCATCGTATAGGCCGGGCAGGCGAGCTTGAGATCGTGAACGGTCATCACCACGGGAATGCCGCGTTGCTGCAACAGCGGCAGGACCGACGGCGACAAATGGTGATAGACATTGTGGACGTGAGCGATTTGCGGCCGCACCACCTGCAGCAACTCGCGCATCTTCTGCCGCGCCTGCATCGAGTAGATGACGCGCTGCGCCCGCAGCAATTTGCCGCCGAAACTGTAACTGGCGCCGAACTCGATCTCGTCCGGGAAGAAGTCGGCCCACGGCGTGGGCAGATTGAGCGGATGTTTCATGGCGAACGGAACGACCTGCCAGCCGATGTCTTCGAACAACCGGTTCTGCTCGAGAAACATGACCTCAGCGCCGCCGCGCGGATAGAAATAGTTGTGGATTGCCAACAGGCAGTTGGTCTTTTTCAACATCACCTGTTGTTCCTTGCAATCGATTGAAACCGCATGCCGACGATGGCGACGACCATCATGAACCAGACGGCGTTTCTTGTCGCGAACAGCGCCGACTCGAAACCGGACAGGTAGAGCTCGAACACCCAGATCTGGAGAAATAGGACGGTCAAAGCGGGGTCGGCGCCGAGCATGCGGCCCCGCCTGAAGTCGGCGAGCGGCTCGAAAATGATCCACATCGACGCCAGGACGAGACCGACAAGCCCCGTGGTCACGGCGAGGTCAAGATAGGCGTTGTGGGCGTTGGCCGCGAGATGACCCCAGGATTCCTTGGAGTTCCAGGCGGTCAAGAGATCGGGCGTTTCCCAAAAAGCCTCGAAGCCGAACCCGACCAAAGGCCGCTTGGCGATGCTCTCGAGGGTGAATGTCCAGATCTCGTTACGGCCGGTATAGGTCGGGTCGGGCAAGAAGTAATCGACGAGGGTTCTGATCGGTTCGAATGCCACCGAGCCGACGGTCAGCAGATTGATCACGATGGGCAGTCCCAGAACGAGCAGCAAGACGAAGAACGAGCCGCGCGTTCGCGGGATGAAATGTGTCGCGATCAGCACCAGCGGCAGCAGGATCAACGATGTCTTGGCCTGGGTGAAAATCAGAAATATCCCGGCAAGCACCACGATCGCGCGCCCGGCAAGGGCATTCCAGGCGCGCGCTGCGAAGATGCCGATAAAGATCAGCAAGACCATGCTGGCGCCGGCGCTGTTCTTGTGCGGAAACGGGCCACGCCAGCTGCCGGCATGTTCGGGCCCGAGAATATCGGTCACCTGATGAATTGACAGCTTCGGAAGAAAGATGACACCGAAGTAGCAGACTGCCAGCACGGCGAGAGCGCCCACCGCCAGCAAACGGGCAAAATGCTCGCGGCCGTAGGGCAGAAGCAGAAAGACCGAAGCCTGAAAGATTGTGAACGTCGCCAGCACAACGCGGCGCAAGGCGACATCGGCAAACGGCGACAGCGCAGCCGACAGCGCGAACCACGCCAATGTCATGACCAGCAACGGGGTCACGACACGAAGGAGCAGAGAGGTGCGCTTGAGCAACGCAAAAGCGCCGAGAGCGCCGGTGAGCAGAAGGGTAGTCGCCTGGCTGAGCGTGTCTCCCTGAAGGCTCGCCCCGACCGGTGCCGGATCGCTCAGATCGGTAAACGGCGCCACCGTGATCCAGGTCAACAGGAACGTGGCGAGAAAGAGCGAATCGCGGACGACGCGGTCGCCGCTGATCGTTGCCGGCGGTGCGGCTGGCCCCGTCGTCACGACCGGCATCACGAGATCGTATTCTCCCGTCGAGCCTGTGAACCCACCGGTTCGCCTTGCCATTGGCTCCAAACCTAATCAATCTCTCGCGAGAACAAGCGCGAAACTCCACGCATAGTGAGCGCCTTTGTTGCAAAGAGCGTTAATCGCGAGCCCTCTCGCGCGGCCAAAAATAAACTGGGCGACAAGCGGCGATCACCTATTCTTCGTCTACCGTTGCGTCATGCTCACAAGCTCGGCTGCAGCCGCGTAGTCTGTCGGAAGTCCGTCACGAACGACCGTGCTTTCGATCCAGCGGGTCGGGTCGACGCGCGGGCGCAGCAGTCCCGGCCACATCGCCAGCGCGTAGAGATTCCACGATACAATCGAATAGGTGCCGAGGCGTACGGATCGCCAGCGCGCCGACATCAGCACGAACGGCGATAAGCCGACCGTCGCCGCTGTCACCGCCGCCAACGGCCCACCGCCGGTGATGAACGGTACGGCGAGCAGACAAAGCCACCAGGCATGAACGATGGACAGCCCGACGGCCTCCTTGCGCACATGCCGCAACAGAGAACGAAAATGGCCGTGGCCGATGCAGGCGCGCATGATTTCGCCGGTGCCGAACAGATAGCGTGTAGACCAGCGCTGCAGCAGCAAACGAAAGGCACTGCCGGAATGCCCGTTGTGGTCGATCGCCGGAAGATCGATGCGCAGCAGTTTCCAGCCCATGGCGTGCAGGCGGATACCCAGATCGAGTTCCTCCCAGCTGTGCAGATTGCGGTCACCGAAATAGCCCACCGACGCGATGGCTTCGCGGCGATAAACGCCGCCGCAGCCCAGGTAGGCGACTTCACCCGGGCGGCGGTTCATGTCTTCGGTTTTGGCGCGCCGGGCGTATTCAAGGCTTTCCAGTTCGCGCTCGACGATGATGCCGCCGACACCGCCGACGTCCGGATGGTCCTCGAGAATTCGGATAGCGGCACGAAGAAATCCATCATACAGCCGCATATCGCCGTCGATCAGACAAATGTAGCGCCCGGAGCAGTACTGATAGCCGAGCTGAACGCCGACGCCGCAGCAGCGTTCCTCGACGTTGCTCAATCGCACGATCTTGATCGGATATTCCGCAGCGATCTCGACGGTGCGGTCGTTCGAGGCGCTGTCCGCCAGTATCACCTCGCCGCTCATTCCGGAGAGGGCGGCGAGCGCGCTCTCGATCGCGGCCGCGATGTGCCGCTCCTCGTTGAGAGCCTTGATGAGGATGCTGACCGTCGGCGAAGGCACTTCGAGCATTTCCGACTCTCTATGCCAGGATGGTGCCGCTATGCGATGCTGATTCGTCATTGCTTCGCCGCGGACGCTGCACTCTGATGGTCCAGAGACCGTTCGGCGTGCGGAGCCGACTTCAGTCCGAGTGCGTCGGCGAGCGCCGGCTTGATCTCGTTGCTCGTCTCGCTACTGACAAGTGCGAAACCGCCGGTATCTCGATAGGTCCACACCGCCCATCGAAAACCGTGGGCTTCTGCCGCCTGGCGCACGTCACGCAACCATTGCGCACGCTCGGCGGCACGGCCGCCGAAGGCCTGCAGTTCGGTCTCCCGCGCGCCGAATTCGCCGAGCAGCACGCGGCTCGGCGGCACGCCTTGCGTTCGCGCCCAGTCGGCGACGCGATCAAAGGTTCTGTCAATCGTACCGCGGTCAAAGCCGGATCGCCGATAGTCTTCCAGCCGGCTCTGCGCGTCCCGGTACGCCAGGATTTTCTGCGGCTGCGTAAGGCCGGTTTTGGCGATCGCGGCGGCGGTTGCCGCGAGACTCTCGGTCAGCGGGCGCGCAAGCGCCGGATAGGGAACGTCGGCCAAGTGCCGGGCGTCATTCCACGGCGCGCCTTGATGGGTGAACTGATACGGGTCGTAGTAGTGAAACGAGAACAACACTGCCGGATCGCCGGCAAACGCGGCTGTCCGCATGGCCAGCAAAGCCGTTGCGGACGCCTCCTCGCCGCTTTCGAGCACGAGGCGGAGCCGGCTTGAGCGGTGCCGAACCGCGGCGTAGGCGGCTTCCAGCATGGGCTGCCACGCTGCCGGATGCACCGGGGGCTCGTTCATGAGATCGAGCGCCACCCTATCGGAATTGAGTCCATCAAGGAGATCGGCGGTACGCGCCAGCAGCCGCAAATAAGCTGGGAAAATCGGCGTCCCGACCCCGGCCGTAAGCACCTTTGCCGTGTAATCCGCATGCGCCTCGCTGGGATGGAAGTCGACGATCACCGCAAGGCCCGCCGCCAGGATCAGGTTGACCCGATCCATCAGGATGCGATCCAGCGCATCGCGGTGCTGTCCCTGGAATTGCAGGAAAGGGCCTGGATCCACCGCCAGCCGCACGAAATCGAAGCCTGTACGCTGCAACGTGCGCATTTCATCGAGCGCCGAGGCTTGCGACTGCTCCGGAAAGGGCGGGAAGGCAAATTGCATCGCCGGCCCCGGTTCAACGCGGGCCCAGTTCATCACCTGAGAAATGCCGATGCCGCGATGAAACGGCACGCCGGGATCGGCGCCATGGGCGGAATTTACATCTGCGGCGATGACGAGAAGCGACGCAGCGGCGAGCGCCAAAGGCCCGAGCATGATCTCAATTCGCTTGATGATCGTCATCGTATTCTCTGGTCGGCGTCGCGCTCACGCAGATAGCTGCGACGTGTGCGTCACTGACGCTCATGGCAGCCGATAGCTGCGTTATTTTAACTCCGCAGGTGCGTTAACGCTCTGCTTGTTACCGGTAACCTTAGCGGTGTCGTAGGCGGCTAGCTGCCTAGGCCGCCTCGGCGCCGGTCAGAACCACGCCGCGGACCTTGCGCGCGTCGAGGCCGAGGCGCGCGACGAATTGTTCGACGGCAGCTTTGCTCTGCTCGTCGGCTCTGGCGACCAGCAGGATATGGTCGACGAGCCCGGCGAAGAAGTAGGCGCTCGGATCGCGACCCAACTCGACCGCGGCAACGATCACCATGTCGAAGCGCCTGGTCTGGTCGAAGGCCTGTTTGACGTCGGCTTCACTGATCGGCCGGTCGCGCCGGCTGTTCGGTGAAACAAACGACGCCAGATTGAGGTTGGTCTCCCGATCGCGGGTGATCACGTCGGACAACCTTCGACGTCCGGTGGCGACATCGACGAGACCGGCCTGGTTTTGATCGGCGTCGATCGCCGACAACGTTCGGCGCTGCAGGTCCGCGTCGATCAGCAGCACGCGTTGCGTCGCCGCCGCCACCGCGGCAAACGCCAGGGCGACCGCCGCGGTGTCGTCCTCACCATCGGCAGTGACGATCAGGATCGTCGGATTGCCGCGGGTCTTGTGGCTTGCCCGCACCGCCTCGAGCACTTTGCGGATTTCCATGGCAAAACGTGAATTCGGATCCTCCGCGGCGTTCAAGCCGAACGAGGTATCGACGTTCGGCAACACCGCAAGCACCGGAACAGCGGGTGACGACGCGGCGGCCGGCCAAAGTTCCTTGGCGGCGCTCACCAATTTGCCGCGAACGGCGCTAATGCCGCCGATGCGAGGCAACGCGCGGCCGCCTGTGTCCCGCATGATGATGATGGCGGATCCGGCGCCGACCCCGAGCAGCAGCGCGCCCACGGCGAGCAGCAGATTCGACGGCGGGAAACTGCGGCGTTGCGGCAGTTCGGCGCGCGAGATCACGCGGATGTTCTTGGTGTCGAGCCGCTCCTGTTCGCCGGTCTCACGGGCGCGGACCAGAAACGACTCGTAGACGGCGCGGCTGGCCTGCACGTCGCGATCGAGCTCGCGCAACGTCACCATGGCCTCGTTGGTGGTGACCGCGCTGTGCTTGAGAGTTTCAAGATTAGCGGCCAGCGCCGCCTCGTTGGCGCGTGCGCTCTCGTATTCGCTGCGCGCGGCAAGCGCGATGCGATGGATCTCGTCCTCGACCATCTTCCGCAGCCGCGCCGCCTCGGCCTGGATTTCGATCACCGCCGGGTGGCGTTGGCCGAGCGAGGTCATCTGCTCGGCCTCGCGGCGCATGACCTCGGCGTATTGACTGCGTAGCGCGGTGATGGTCTGCGACTGCACCGCCTCCGGGAAGGCGCCGATCTCGTCCTTGGACAGTTGCAGGCGCTCGACCTGATCGAGACGCGCTTTTGCTGCCGCCGTGTGGGCGTGCGTCACGCCGAGTTGATTGTTCAATTCCGAAAGCTGCTGTTCGCTGACGAGCTGTCCGCTGGCGCCGAGGATGTTGTTGCGGGCCTTGAACGTCTCGACCCGATCCTCGGCCTCGCGCACACGATCCTTGAGCTCGTTGAGACGCGCCGACAGCGATTGCGAAATCTGTCGGGCGGCATCTGACCTGACGTCCGTTTGTTCCGCCAGATAAGCCTGCGCAACGGCGTTGGCGAGGCGCGCCGCTTTGTCCGGGTCTTTGCTGGTGACGCTAACGTCGACGACGTAGGTACGTTCAGCGCGTTTCACCTGGACCTTCCGCTTCAGCGCATTGAGCGCCCCCAGGGTAGGGTCGGCAGGGCGCGCGGCGCCGAGGCCGAAAGACCCCAGCAATCCGCGAAGGCTCCATGACGAGCCGACAAATTCCTGATCGCGGTCGAGCGACTCTGCGCTGACCACGCGGCGCAACACGCTGTCGGAGCCCAGCACCCGAACCTGGCTCTCGACCTGCAGCACGGCCGCGTCGTTGGTCTGATTGGCCGGATTAGGTTCGTTGCCCACCGCATGCAAATCGGTCGGGTCGATGAGAATCTGCGTCGCCGCCGTGAATCGATGCGGCACCGCCAGCACGACCACCACGGCCAGGAGGAGCGAAGCCGCCGTGGTCCACAAAATCGTTGTCTTGCCGCGCCAGAGGACGGACCAGATGCGCTGCAAGTCGATCCCGAGGGCGGGAGCAGGTCCGACGGTGACGTCCGCCGTGCCGGCGAGGGCCGATTGGATTTGGCGCGGTGCTTCGAACATCTAACCGACTCTCTTAACAGCAGCAGCGCAGCGCCGGCGCTCGGGTGATGCCAATCAACGCCGTCATCGACGCGTTACCCCACGGCGACTCAACGACAAGCGGCCTGGCACGTCCAGGCGACCCGCGCCGTTAATCAGTTCATAAGGGGTTAGGGTTAATGCGCGGTGTATGCCGCATTCTCAACCGGGTCGCGGCGGCGATGCCGGCGTGCCGATCAGGCGGCATTACCGGCGAAAGAGGCGAAACAGGGCGCCGACCGCGACGAGCAGCGCGACGGCCGGAATCCAGATCAGAACCGCGCCAACCAAGGCGAGCAGGATCACAGCGGCAATGACGCCGACGATCAATATGAGCAGCGCCACGCCGAGCGGCCCAAGCCTGGTGACGTAGATGCGATGCGTCTCGTCCGCTGCCGTTGAGAAGAACGGCTGCCGAGTCTGCCGGCGCCAAGCCTGCCGGCGCCAATCGGGCCGACGCGGGTTTCGGTCCGGCGGAATGATTTCCGGCTCTACGCGGGGCCGTTCCGGCTGGTCTGGATCGTCAACCATGGACTGAGCGCTCGGTGCCTGATCTGCGTCGGCCAACCGTATGTAAGGTTCACGCACGCCCCCACAAGCGGCGGGTTGCCGCTCTTAGGCGTGGTGGGTCCGTGTGTGATGATCGTGGAGGAATTTGGCCAGCTGCTCGCGCAGGCTTTCGTCCTGCTCGCCTTTGTGGCCGAGCACGACGGCCCGTTCGAACAAGGATTGCTGAAGTTCCTGCGGCAAATCGCTCCAAAGGTCCGCGGCCGCCGCGCCAAGGACGAGACAGTAACGCTCGGCGTTCCCGTCCGCCGCGACGTCATCCGATGTTCCGCTCATGACAAAACTTGACCTGCGCGCATCGAGGTATTGGATTTGCTCATCCGCCGTTGACGACCACCGGTAGCAGAACGGCGGAGTAGGGTCCAGGTTCCGGCCCTCATTAAGGCTGAGACGGCTGTTGCAGACGGATATCATGACGGCGCGCCGGGTGCGTGCTAGCGTTCGGGCATGAACGCAAGCAGGTTCGGCATCCCGCACTTTGGTCGTCGCGCAATCATCGGCGTTGCCGTTGTGGTGAGCCTTTGCAGCGGCGCGCTGGCGCAGGATTCGCCGGCCCTGAGCGATGCCGCCAGCGCCATGATCGGCGCGTGGGAATTCTCCAATGCCGATCATGACAAGATTTGCCGTTTCACGTTCCGTGCCGATGCCATGGCCGACGGCTATAAGCTCGACATCGACAAGAACTGCGCCAACCTGTTTCCCTTGACCAAGGACATTGCCGCCTGGGCGGTCGAGGCCTACGGCGCCTTGCGCCTGATGGATGGACGCGGCCACACGGTGATCGAATTGACCGAGGCCGAGACCGGCATCTTTGACGGCTTCCAACCCGGTGAAGGCCGCTACGTGCTGCAGAACGCGGCCGCAGCGCCGGTCCGCTCGGCCGAGGACATGGTCGGCGACTGGGCGATCGCGCGCGGGACCGGCAAGCCGATCTGCACGCTGACGCTGGCGAACAATGCGGCCGGCGCCGACGGTTTGGCGCTCAAGCTCAAGCCCGGCTGCGATCCGCTGGTCACCCGGTTCGGTCCGATCTCCTGGCGCTTCGATCAGGGCGAATTGGTCCTGCTCTCGGGGCGCGGGCAGGTATGGCGCTTCGAGGAGAACGACGCCAATACCTGGTTGCGCGTGCCGGAAAGTCCCGACCCGGTGCTGCTGGTGCGGCAATAGGCAGGCGAGTGTCCGAGGCAAAGACATGAGTGAGGCAACCGCCGCCTTTCGCGCCAAGCAAATCGGATTTCTTCCAGATCATTTGGGGCTCGATTGGATCGATCTGCGCCGAGGTTTTGCCCATGGCCGGTTTGAGATCGAAAAAAAGCACTTGGCGCCGAACGGCTATCTTCACGCCGCTGCGGTGGTTGGCCTCGCCGACACCGCTTGCGGCTACGGCTGCGTCGTATCGCTGCCGGAAGGCGCCGTGAATTTCACCACGGCGGAGCTTAAGACCAACTTCATCGGCACCGCACGCGAAGGCGGCATTGCCTGCGAGGCGCGTTTGATGCACGCCGGGCGAACCACGCAAGTGTGGGATGCGGAAGTTAAAAGCGAGGCCTCCGGCAAGACCATCGCGTTGTTCCGTTGCACTCAGATCGTTCTCTACAAAGCCGGCGGTTCATGACCGTGGCCTATCCTCATCGCCGCGCCGACTGCTGAATTGGGCGTTGCCTAGTCCCGTACCGATCGTCGGCACGCCCCAGCGCCTGACAGTCTCGATTTCGCGCGATCGTCGCAGCAGCGTCTCGTAGTGGCACACCTCGGTCCGCCTTATGAGCGGCGCTCGCGGCCCGGTCGCCGCTGAAAAAGCTTCTGAGAATGTTGGTTAACTCTTGAAACTGCGAGCTGATAGCGGAGATTTTGCTAGCGAGGTTCGAGAAGCATCAGCGCCCGTCCCGCGGCACGGCCCAGATGTTGCAGCGGCCTATCGGCCATGTCGCATTTTTTCCCCACCGAAGTTTGGAGCCATGCACGTAAACCGAGGTCGGTTTTTCGCTATTTTTCGTACCAGCGCGTTGGCGCGTTTACCGCAATATTCGACTTTACGCTGATCGTCGCGGCGAGCATCGCCACCGGCGTTGTTTATCATTTTCTGGCGTTCGATGAGTGGGGCGACGTCGACGCCTATGTCGTCATCGGCTGTTATTCCGGGTTGACGTTTGTCCTGCTGTCCAAATTGCTTGGCCTCTACCAGCCCAATGCTCTGCTGTCCGTCGGCGTTCAGATTCGCGGCATTGTCGCTGCCTGGGGCGCCGCTGTCCTGTTTATGACCTCACTGCTCTTCCTGCTGAAGAGTGGGGCGAACTATTCCCGCGGCGCAACGATCAGCTTCGGCTTTCTCGGCGTCGCGGTCATTGTCGCGTCCCGTTACGTCACCGCGTTCAATCTACGGCGGGCGCTGGCAAGTGGAACGCTGGGCGGGCAACGCGTTATTGTCATCGGCGACCCGGAAGAGCTTGCGGTCAAGTCCGAAACTCATTTGCTGCGAACCTATGGAGCGCGAGAGATCGCTCGTTTTGAACTGTCGCCCGCATCGGGCCCCACTCTGTCAAACATCGCGCATGATATCGAGGTCATTGATTCCGGTATTAGGGCGGCTCGCGCCAGTTACGCAGAGCAGGTGCTGCTGGCGCTGCGTTGGGTGGATACGGTGCGCACCGACTTCATCTGCGAACGGCTGCGGGCGCTGCCGCTTCCGGTGTTTTTGCTGCCGGATCGGTCCGTCAGCTCGATCCTTTCGCGCTCGAGCTGGGATGCTCGGGTACTCACCCCGATCGAAGTTCAGCGCGCTCCTTTGTCGGCGCGGGATTTGATCGTCAAGCGCCTCTTCGACGTCACGTTCGCCGGCATAGCCTTAGCAATATTTTCACCGCTGCTGTTGCTGACCGGCGTGGCGATAAAACTGGATTCCCACGGTCCGGTGATTTTTCGCCAACGCCGCCGCGGCTTCAACGGCCGCGAGTTCGCGATTTACAAATTCCGCACGATGACGGTTCAGGAAGATGGCGGCACGGTGCGGCAAGCGCGGCGCGACGACGACAGGGTCACCTGGCTCGGCCGCCTGTTACGCGCCAGCAGCATCGATGAGCTGCCGCAGCTCATCAACGTTCTGACCGGCGAAATGTCTTTGGTCGGGCCGCGCCCGCACGCCCTTGTCCACGACGATGAATACGGCAAGCTCATCGACAATTATATATTCCGGCATCATGTCAAGCCGGGCATCACCGGTTGGGCGCAAATCCACGGATTCCGCGGCGAGACCGCCGCCGTCGCCTTGATGGAAAAGCGAATTCAACTCGATCTGTGGTACATCAACAATTGGAGCTTGTGGCTGGACCTGCGGATTATTGCGCGCACCGCCGTCGAGGTGTTGCGGGGGCGGAACGCGTACTGAGCTCGGCGGTCCGGCGCGACCATTTATAAAGCTGAAGGGCGCAGGCAGTAGCTCACGATTTCGCGTCTTGTCGCTCAGTGACGCGCAGCCTGCGAACCGTCAATTCATCGACTTGCAACGCACCAATCCGCGCCTTCTTCAGGGCCAAACGCCCGATCGCAATTTGACCAATCGCCAGCGCACCAATGGCGATCGCGCCAATCGCCGCCGCTCCGAGCAGCAGCGCCGCTACGCTGGTCGGGGGCATGACCTTGCGAGGGCTCGTAATGTTGCGCGCCATTTGCGACCGCGTTCTCATTAAACCACCTGCAACTTTGCAGACCGGGGTGGCCATCCTTGCCGAGGCGAGGCGCCAGCTAGGTGCGATTCATCCGACCGGCACAGTGTCAGCAATATATTCTTGCGGCGCCGGGCGATCCAGCGAATACGCTTCTTGGCCCACCCAAGGCTCGACGAGGCACTCCGAGCAAGAAGGCTAGGTCGTCGCCTATGTTGACGCTTGTTCCTGATTAAAGCAGCAAAAAGCCCGAAGACATGGTGCAAAAAAGCAGTGGCCGTCGCTTGGACGGAATTCGTGTACTTGCCGTCCAAGGAGTATAAATCAAAGATCGCAAACTCACCCTCCGCGGCCGAAAGACGATTCGCATAATTGTGAGGTTTCTGCGACGCCGTGCTTGTAGTCAAGGTCAAGCGCTGACCGTCGTGGGCGTTGCAGAAACCTTCGTTGCACTGAACCGCGGGCCGCGAGTTCGGGCTATGGAGATTTGGTTGAGGTGGTCGCCGCTGCTTTGAGCACGCGGCACGGGCGAATAGGTAGAGAGTCGGCGCCGGCAAGGGCAAGTTGGCCGTTTGCGGGCCGCGCGGTTCGCTCGCGAGCGGTTTTATTGGCTCGATAGGACGAGGAAGTTGCAGCGATGTGCGGGTTGAAGCACGGCTGGTCGTGGCCATCGGTGCGGCGGCGTGCTTGGTTCTTGTCAGGCAGAGCGATCACGAGGCGCTCGTCGTTATAAGGCGTCGAGCCTGCGGACGCGATACGGCCGGGAGAGCGGTCCATCGAACGTTTCGATGATCTTCATGCGGCCTCCGCAGCAAGGGCACGGGGGCGGTTCGTGGTCGGAAACGCCGGGGCCATTGTCGTCATCGTTATCGCGATGCATCGGCGCGGATGGCACATCGAGCAGAGTTTGACAGAGTGCGAGCTTGTCGGCGCGGTGGCCGTTGGCGAAGAGGCCATAGTGGCGAATGCGATGGAAGCCGTTCGGCAGTACGTGGAGCAGGAAGCGTCGCATGAACTCGCCGGCGCTGAGGCGCATGACTTTGCTCTTGCGACGGCCGCTCTCGCGATAGTCCTTCCAGCGGAAACTGACATGGGTCTCGTCGAGATCGATTAAGCGGCTGTTGGCGATGGCGACGCGATGCGTGTAGCGCGCGAGATAGGCCAAGACCTGCTTGGGGCCGGCGAAGGGTTTTTTGGCATAGACGACCCATTCGGCTCGGCGCAGCGGCGCGAGAATGGCCGCAAACGCGCTCGCCTCGTTGAGACTGACGAGATCGGCAAAGAATTGTAGTTCACCCGCAGCAAGCATGGCTTCGAGGCCCTGCAAGAACAGGCGCCGGAACAGGCGTGAGAGCACGCGAACCGGAAGGAAGAAGCCGGGCTTGCAGGCGATCCAACGCTTGCCATCCGGCGATATGCCGCCGCCCGGAACGATGCAGTGCACATGGGGATGGTGATGGAGGTTCTGGCCCCAGCTGTGCAGGACGGCAGTGATGCCGATGTCGGCGCCGAGGTGCTCGGGGTCGGCCGCGATGGCGGTGAGCGTCTCGGCTGCGGCCGTAAACAGCAGTCCATAGACCTTGGCCTTGTTCTGGTAGGCGATCGCGCTGATTGCGGCCGGCAACGTGAACACCACGTGGAAGTACGGCACCGGCAACAGTTCGGCTTCGCGCGCCGCAAGCCACGCCTGGGCGGCCGGCCACTGGCACTTGGGGCAGTGCCGGTTGCGGCAAGAATTATAGGCGATGCGTGTGTGGGCGCAGTTCTCACAGCGCTCGACATGGCCGCCAAGCGCCGCCGTGCGGCAAACCTCGATCGCTGTCATCACGCGCCGCTGGCTGAGGCTCAGATGAGCTTCGTTGGCAGCACGCCAAACGGCGCCGTGGCGGCGGAAAACGTCCGCCACTTCGAGCTTTGGATAGGACACTGCCGGCGCATCAATCCGGCGCTGTCCTCGCCATATTCAGGAATTCGAGAGGGCTCCGAACCTGCCGGATTAAGTTGATCGCAACCCGCGCATAGCCCACGGTCGACTTGATGTGCCGATGCCCGAGCAAGTCCTGGATCACGCGAATGTCGACACCCTGTTCGAGGAGATGGGTCGCAAAACTATGTCGCAACGTGTGGACGGTGACCGATTTGCTGAGCCCGGCCGCTTCGGCCGCTCGCCGACACGCAAGTTGCAGCGTACGCTTCGCCATGGGACGTGACGGCTTAAGGCCGGGAAACAGCCAGTGCGATGGCCGGGTACGGTGCCAATAGTCGCGAAGAATGCCGAGCAACTGGTCGGACAGCACCGTATAGCGATCCTTGCGCCCTTTGCCTTGCCGGACGCAGATGACCATGCGTGCGCTGTCGATATCGCGCGCCGTCAATGCAATGGCCTCGGAGATACGCAGACCCGCCGAGTAGATCGTAATGAGGGCTGTTCGCAGCTTGAGATCGGGTACCGCATTGAGCAAATGCTCGACCTCCTCGCGTGCGAGGACAGTGGGCAGATGATCCGTCCGGCGGGGCATCGGAATCTGACCGGCGATGTCCGGCCGCCGTAATGTCGTGCCGTAGAAGAACCTCAGCGCACCCATCTTCACACAAATGGAATTGGCCGTGAGACCGCGTGACACAAGGTGCAGATGGTATTCCCGCAAATGCTCCACCCCGAGCTTGTCGGGAGATCGCCGGTGAAACGCACTGAACTGCGCTACCGCACGAATGTAGGTCTCATGAGTGCTCGGCGACAAATTGCGCATCGTCATGTCGTCGATCATGCGCTGGCGAAGAGGAGAGATCGGCTTGGTCATCGGTGGACTCCTGTCTACTGGACTGCACAACGTGCAATCCTCTCAGACAGGGTGTTCAGTTGCGATGGTCACTCCCCCTCCGCCAGCAGCCATTGGCAAGGGTCAGGAAAAAGTTTTGCGACGCGAGAATGGCCCCGTTGAGCCATATTCCCTATCATTAGTGGTCGCCGAATCACGAAGCTCGATTGGCGAAGGAGGCCGCTGATGCTCGACAATCCGGAGAAAACGGCACGGCTGGTCGCCGCACTAAAGGCAGCTGTGCCATTCGAAGTCGAATTGACACCAGAGGTGGTCAAACAGCTTCAAGCCGAAAATATTGCTAACCCCGATCAGACGCACCGCACCGTCTCGGACTTGTATTATGCCGGTGACGAAGGCGGCATCCTTTGCCACATCGTCCCGCCGAACAAACAACAAGCACTGTTTATCTCCCTCACTCATGTTCGAATGCCCCGTACGATGCCGCTCGCAACGGCCGTTGTCGACTATCAGAAGCATCGAGTGAAGAAGTTGAAGAAACAGGGTCACCTATAGTGATCGTGCTCCCTACCGCGAAGCGGTTTAGTGGTGTGCTGGGCATGCTCAGTAGCTTGGAGGTGAAAGTCCTCTACCCAACCTGATGGAGGTGAAGGGTTAGCGACAACGCAAGGGCTGTCGCCGCGAGGCGAGGTCTGAAGGAAGCGTAGAGCAAACGTGCGAGTCGATGGACAAACATCGGGTACAAGGCGCGAGCATCGGACGAGCGGGCCACTTACCGCGAAGTCCATATCCATCAAGGATGCGAAGCGTAGACCCGGCGACGGTGCACGGAAAGCGACTGAGATTACCCCAGGAGATCTGCTCTGTGTCGCTTCGGCGACTGAGGGCGCCGTGAGGCGGTCTGACCGCAGGGTAGAAGTCAGCAGAGGGCATAGTGGGTCATGTCGTCGGCGAGGCTAGTGAGGCACTCCGGGCCGAAAGGCGGAGTCAACAGATAGGCCGAGCCGGGAACGGTGGCTGAAGGCCCGAACGAGAGGTGAGGCAAGTAGGACATGAATCTCGAGAGCGACAAGCGGCTGAACATCCAGTCGAGACTGGACTTCTCATCGACGCCGACGGGTGAAGCCCGGCAGGCGGGACGGGAAGACATCGAATCGCTCTCGGCGGTGAATGAACCCGAACGCCCAGCCAACACGAGTCGAATTATGGAGGAAGTATGTGAGCGAGCAAACTTGAAGGAAGCATTGCAGCAGGTGAGGAGCAATAAAGGTAGCGCGGGCGTCGACCGGATGACGGTCGACCAACTTGGCGACTATCTGAAGCAGCACTGGCTGTCCATTCGGGAGCAATTGCTGAACGGGACCTACGAACCGAAACCGGTGAGGCGGGTAGAAATCCCGAAGCCGGATGGAGGTGGGGTGCGAAAGCTTGGCATCCCAACCGTGCTGGACCGCTTTATCCAGCAAGCGGTAATGCAGGTTCTGCAGAGGCGATGGAACCCGACATTCTCCCAATACAGCTATGGGTTCCGACCGCGTCGATCGGCGCATCACGCCGTGGCTCAAGCGCAGCAGTATATCGCGCAAGGCCATGGATGGGTGATCGACCTCGATTTGGAAAAATTTTTCGATCGAGTCAATCATGACAAACTGATGGGCCAAGTCGCCAAGCGCGTCGAGGACAAGCGGCTGCTGAAACTCATTCGGGCATTCCTGAATGCCGGGGTGATGGAGAACGGACTGGTCAGCCCCAGCGTGGAAGGAACTCCGCAAGGAGGTCCGCTTTCGCCACTGCTAAGTAACCTCGTGCTCGACGAACTCGACCGCGAGCTGGAGTGCCGGGGACACCGCTTCGTTCGCTATGCGGACGACTGTAACATTTACGTTCGCAGCGAACGTGCGGGTCAGCGGGTGACGGAGAGCATCTCGCGCTTCATCACACAAAAACTCAAGCTCAAGGTAAATGAGGCGAAGAGTGCGGTGGCACGGCCGCAAGAACGGAAGTTCCTCGGGTTCAGCTTTACGGCTGGTCCGGACATCAAGCGCATGATTGCGCCGAAATCGCTGGAACGGTTCAAGCAACGAATCCGGGACATCACGCGAAGGGCCAAGGGCGTCAGCATCAAGACGACAATGGAGGAGCTGGCCCAGTATATGCGGGGCTGGCGCGCCTATTTCGGCTTTTGCGAAACGCCCGAGGAGCTGATCGCTCTCACTCGCTGGGTTCGCTTGCGACTGCGGGCCGCCCTCTGGCGCCAATGGAAAACACCACGGCGTCGGCGAGCGGCACTAATCGCGCTGGGAGTCTTGGGGGAGCTGCGCAACACGGCCGGTAGCGGCCGTGGACCCTGGCATCTCGCCCGGAGCAAAGCCCTCTCCGTGAGACTCTCAAATGCCTACTTCAGATCGCTCGGCCTCCTGTCCTTGTTCGACGCGCGTTAGCGTAACTTCTCGAACCGCCGTATACGGACCCGTACGTACGGTGGTGTGGGAGGGGCGGAGCCGCGAGGCTCCCCCCTATCCCGATCAATGACAGATTACGGAATGGTCGCGACGCCGGTTGTCGTGGCTTTGGGCGCCGACACGCGTTGCGCCTCTCAGAGTCGCGGCGCGCAGAACGGCAGCCCGGGATACCCAGCAAAGCTGCAAGCGAAGGTCGTGCGGTCGAGCGATGCTCGTACAGGTGGCCCCCGGCTGGGGCTTGCTGATATTATGGACGCTACAATCTGTAGAGGAGTTTAAAATGCGCGTCATAATCGCGATGATGAAGCATGAAACCAATACCTTCTCGCCGGTTCCGACGCCGCTCGAACGGTTCGCCACCGGTCAGGCGCTGCCTTATGCCGACCGGGACGCGTATGAAGCATTCAAAGGGACTGGCAGTGCCATGGCCGCCTTTCTGGATCTAGCCGAAGCTGCCGGCGCTGAGATCGCGACTCCGATCGCTGCCAACGCCTGGCCTAGCGGGCGGGTACACGACGATGCCTATCGGTATATCACCGATGCGATTTGCGCCGCAGTCGAGCCCGGTTGCGATGCCGTCCTGCTCGATCTGCACGGCGCGATGGTCACCCAGAGCCTCGAAGACGGCGAAGGCGCCCTGCTGGCACGACTGCGCCGTCTGGCGCCGAGAGCGCCAATTGGGGTCGCCCTCGACATGCACACCAATCTTTACCGGGAAATGATCGCCAATGCTGATTTCGTCGCCGGCTACCAGACCTACCCGCATGTCGACATGTACGAAACCGGTCATCGCGTCGGTCAATCGTTGTTTCGACGGTCGCGTCGATGCCGTGAACTTGGAACACGTTCTTGGCGATATCCAAACCGATCGTGGTAATTTGCATGTGGACGGCTCCCCTCATGTGATTCGTCTTCGACGAACCACCCTATGGCACTTCCGATGCCGAGAGCGGGCGCCGTCCACCACATCAACAACAGACATTGGCTACTTCTCGATAATCCAAATTGTTGCTATGGTTCAGGCCAATTTCGGCTTCAGCCTGGAAATCCCAGTGAGCTTTGGGGGGAACCGTCCATGCAGCCGGTTACGCGTTACGCCAAAAGCGGCGACGTTCACGTCGCTTATCAGGTGTTTGGCGAGGGTCCGGTCAATCTGGTTCTCGCTCCGCCCTTCGTGTCGAACATCGAAAACTACTGGACCTTTCCGGGTTTGGAGCGCTGGCTGCTTCGTTTGGCAAGCTTTGCGCGGGTCGTGATGTTCGACAAACGCGGGACCGGTATGTCGGATCGGGTCGCCGAGCTTCCGGGCTTGGACCAGCGCATTGACGACCTGCGGGCGGTCATGGACGCCGCCGGCATGGATCAACCGGCCCTGCTTGGCATATCGGAAGGCGGTCCGCTGACGGCGCTTTTCGCAGCGACCCATCCTGACCGGTGCCGCGCGCTAGTGCTCTATGGTAGCTTTGTACGCTTTTCGTCCTGGTTCCCGACGGAGGAGGCGCTTGCAGCCTTTCTCGGCTATATCGACCAGGCCTGGGGCAGCGGCGGCAGCTTGCCTTTTTTCGCGCCCTCGCTCGCGAATGATCCGGCCGCCCAAGAATGGATGGGCCGGTTCGAGCGGCTTGGCGCTAGCCCGGCCGCCGTTACTGCACTCATGCGCATGAACAGCCAGATCGATATCAGCGATATCGTCTCAACGATCCGGGTGCCCACGCTCGTCATTCACCGCACCGAAGACGTAACCATCAACGTTGAGGGTGGACGATATCTGGCCAAGCATATTCCCGGCGCCCGCTATATCGAGCTTCCAGGAAAAGACCATCCACCCTGGATTGGCGACAACGCCGATGAGATCGCCGATGCGATCGGGGAGTTCCTGACCGGCGCGCGGGTGCCGGTCACGGTCGACCGGGTACTCGCAACGGTTCTGTTTACCGACATCGTCGCCTCGACCGAGAAGGCTGCCGCGCTCGGCGACCGCCGCTGGCGCGACCTCCTCGACAATCATCACGCCACAATCCGGCGCAATCTCGCACGCTTTCGCGGCCATGAGATCAAGACAACCGGCGACGGTATTTTAGCCACCTTCGACGGTCCGGCGCGCGGCGTCCGTTGTGCGTGCGCCATTGCCGATGAAATCAAGCTGCTTGGCATCGAAGTCCGTGCCGGACTCCATACCGGTGAATGCGAAATGATCGATGACGATGTCGGCGGTATCGCCGTTCACATCGGCGCGCGCGTCACCTCGCTCGCCGGTGCGAGCGAGGTGTTGGTGTCAAGCACCGTGAAGGACCTGGTGGCAGGCTCCGGGTTGCGCTTCAGCGATCGCGGAAGCCAATCGCTCAAGGGCGTTCCTGGCGAGTGGCACATCTACGCCGTCGAACGATGAAACTAGTTAACCTCCAGTAGGATGTCTGCTGCGGGTCGATGCTGTTGAAAAAGGGCTCGTGATTTTCGGCGAACAGTGATTGCGTCTGCCGCGGGGATTCGGCCGCGGAGGTTTGCCATGATGGGTCGACAGACGGGCGATCAGAGCCAGTTGTTTTACCTGTTCAACCTCGAAAAGCGCATTCCAGCGGGCCATCTTTTGCGTCGGATCAATCCGGTCGTGACGCAGATATTGGTTGAGCTTCGTGACAGGCTCGCGGCGTTGCCGGCCGATGGACGCGATAACTATTGAGCTGCCGCGTCAACCGCGCAGACGATGCTGGTGGGACCGGCGCAAACTCTTGCCAATCGGATCAGGTTACGAATGGAATCCAATCAGCTGAGAACCCGAACAACGTTACGCGCTCAAGGGTTCATTCGTGAATTGGCTTCGTTTCGTAAAATGGACGAAGGGGATATCGGCTGACGACATGACCACCATGCAGACGCGCCGAAAACTCGGCCCGCAGCTGCGCCGCTAGACTCGCCAAGGCGCCGCAGACAACGAAGTGAGCTAGCCCTTGCGCTCATGAACGCTAAGGGCCTCGATTTGGCCGACGCGGTTCTCGCCGGCAGTTTGCGCGGCTCGAAAGTGAGCACGCCGACGCTGATATTGTCCGGATTGGCCGGCACCGGCGGACGTCCAATCGCAGATTATTTCGACCTTATCGCAGGGACCTCGACCGGAGGCATCCTTGCCTTGGGTCTCGGCGCCGGCTATTCGGCCCGCGAACTCCTTGAGCTTTACACGATCCGAGGGTGCGAGGTCTTGCCGAATTGCGGACCGGTCTCGGTGAGCCCATAGTACTCGACGCGGTTGGATAAGGCGTTGAGTTGATTCATAAAAGCGATTCTTTGCCTGACAGCACAGGATCGCGATCATGCAATCGATATTCTCGAACGCCTTATCCAGGGCGGTAGCCAA
>JBEKWO010000029.1:0-40296 GCA_049512975.1 Xanthobacteraceae bacterium
TGCAAGCCGCCTTCGTCGATTACGGCGGCAACCGCCACGGCTTCCTCGCCTTCAGCGAAATCCATCCCGATTACTATCAGATCCCGGTCGCCGACCGGCAGGCGCTGATCGACGAGGAAGGACGCGCGCAGCGCGACGCCGAAGACGAGGCCGACCGGCGCTCGCGGCGGCATCGCGGCCGGGGCAGGCCGTCCCCGGCGCGCCGCGACGAGGAAGTCGTGCGCAGCGAGGTGACTGAAACCACGCCGGCTGTCGAACCGTCGACCGGCGAGGAAACGGTGCCGAGGGCTGAGGCCATCGAGGGGCCGACCCTCGCCCAATCGTTAGCCGAGACCGAAGCGGACGAAGCTGCCGTCGAAGCCGAAGACACCGAAGGACCGACGACCGTCCCGGAGCCGACATTTGCAGCAGAACCGCCCGCGCAAGAGCCTTCTGTTGCAGCGGAAAGCGCTGAACCCACCGAGGCGCCGTCGGACGTTCATCCCCCGGGTGCTGTTGAAGCCGAATACAGCGAGGCTCCTGCCACCGAGACCGCTGACCTTGCGGTCGGCGCCGCCGAAGACACGGGCAGCGTGAGTGAGACCGCCGAAAGCGAGGAGCGGACCGAGAACGGCGAGGAGGACGAAGGAGCCGAAGAGGTCGTCGAATCGGTCGGAGGCGCTGATGCGCTGGAGGAGGTACCCGATCGCGCCCCGCGCTATCGCCGCCAGTACAAAATCCAGGAAGTGATCAAGCGCCGCCAGGTCATGCTGGTGCAGGTGGTCAAGGAGGAACGCGGCACCAAGGGTGCGGCGCTCACGACCTATCTGTCGCTCGCCGGCCGCTATTCGGTGTTGATGCCCAATACCGCGCGGGGCGGCGGCATCAGCCGCAAGATCACCAATGGCGAAGATCGCACGCGGCTCAAGGAGATAGCACAGGAGCTTGAAGTGCCCGAAGGCATGGGCGTGATCGTGCGCACGGCCGGCGCCAGCCGCACCAAGACCGAGATCAAACGCGATTTCGAATATCTGCTGCGGCTGTGGGAAACCGTGCGCGACCTGACGCTGAAATCCACGGCGCCCAAGCTGGTCTATGAGGAAGGCTCGCTGGTCAAGCGCTCGATCCGCGACCTCTACTCGAAGGACATCGACGAGGTGATCGTCGCCGGACCGGAGGCCTATCACGAGGCCAAGGACTTCATGCGCATGCTCATGCCGAGTCATGCGAAGAACGTGAAGCTTTACGCCGATACGCAACCGCTGTTGTCGCGGTACGGCGTCGAGAGCCAGCTCGACGGCATGTTCTCCCCCGTGGTGCAGCTGCGCTCCGGCGGATATGTCGTACTCAACCAGGCCGAGGCGCTGGTTGCCATCGACGTCAATTCCGGCCGCGCCACCCGTGAGCACCATATCGAGGATACCGCGCTGAAGACGAACCTCGAGGCGGCGGACGAGATCGCGCGGCAGCTGCGGCTGCGCGACCTCGCGGGCCTCATCGTCATCGACTTCATCGACATGGACGAAAACCGCAACAACCGCGCGGTGGAACGGCGGATGAAGGAGTGCCTGAAGCAGGATCGCGCCCGCATCCAGGTCGGCCGCATCTCGCATTTCGGCCTGCTGGAGATGTCGCGGCAGCGCATCCGCACCAGCGTGCTCGAAAGCTCGACGGAGAAATGCCCGTATTGCGGCGGCAGCGGTCATGTCCGCTCGGTATCGTCGTTGGCGTTGCAGGTGCTGCGCGCCCTCGAAGAGCAGCTGATCAAGGGCGCCACCCACAATCTCATCGCTCGCACCCGACCGGACGTCACGCTCTATGTGCTCAATCAGAAGCGCGCCCATTTGCGCGGGCTGGAGGAGCGCTTCGCCATCACTATCACCATCAGCGCCGATGCGACGCTGACCGCGCCGCAGGCTTTCGTGATCGATCGCGGCGAGCAGGTGCACACGGTCGAAGCCGCCAAGGCGCTGGCCGCGCAGTACGAGCCGACCGCCGCACCGCTCGAAGAGGAAGACGATCTCGAAGAGGCCGGCGCGGCCGAAACCGAGGAAGGCGAAGCGATCGCGGCGGACGCTACAGCCGAACCTGGCGAAGGCGGACCGCGCCGGCGGCGGCGCCGGCGGCGCCACGGACGCAATGGCGGCGAAGCAACAGCGCATGCGCAACCTCCCGCTTATGAGGAAATCGCCGAGGACAGCGGCGAACCGGACGCCACCGCCATCGGCGCCAGGTCCGCAAACGAGGACAGCGAAGAAGTTACTGAAGCTGGCCCCGGCGAGCGAAGCGAGCCGCAACGCCAAGGCGAGCCGCGGCGGCGACGGCGCGGCCGTCGCGGCGGCCGGCGCAATCGGCTGGATCGCGAGGGCGAGGCGGTCCCGGCATCGCATGATGGCGGGCCGGACGCGCCGCAACCTGCGCTCACCACGGCCGAGGAACTGGCCGCGCCGCCCGCGACTGAACCGGAGCTGAAGGAGGCCGTCGCCGACCTCGATGCCGCGCCGATAGCGGCGCCTCCGGCGCCTCCACCCGCTCCCGAGCCGGCGAATGCGCCACCGCCGCAAGCTGCGGCGCCGCCCGCCGAGGAGCCGCCGCGGCGGCGCTCGACCGTGCGCGAACCGGCGCCGATCTCCGGCAATCAGGAAGCTTCGCAACCGGCGCCGACACCGCCCCCGCCTCCCGCCCCGCAACCGGTGATCACCGAGCTTGGCGAGAGCGAGCATACCAATCGGCCGCGCCGCAGCGGATGGTGGTCACGCCGCAGCGCCGGCGGGTGATGGAACGGCCGCTCGTGTTCGGTGGAGCATGATCTTTTCGGGAAACCGGTTTCCACCCCGGATCAAATCTGGGGCAGGCTTTTTCCGGATCATGCTTCCATGAAAAGCGCGTGGGTCGACCGTGACGCCGAGGCGCTCGTTGCGCGCGGCGCGACATCCGGCATCGACCGCGACCTGGCGCTTCGCATCTACACGACGCGGCTATACGGCCGCGACCCCAAGCTGGTGCTGCATGGCGGCGGCAACACCTCGCTCAAGACCCGCATGCGCGATCTCTTCGGAGAAGATGTCGAGGTGCTGCGGATCAAAGCCTCCGGCGCCGACATGGCGGCGATCGAATCCGAAAGCCTGCCGGCGGTGCGGCTTGACCCCTTGCGCCGGCTGCGCGGCCTCGATGCGATCGCAGACGACGAGCTTGTCGGCATCGAACGCGCCAACCTGATCGATCCGGCGGCGCCAACTCCGTCGGTCGAGATCATGCTGCACGCCTTCCTGCCGCACAAATTCGTCGATCACACCCACGCCACCGCGGTGCTCGGCGTCATCGACCAGCGGGACGGCGAAGCGCGCTGCGCCGAGGTTTTCGGCGGCCGGCTGGCCTTCGTGCCCTACCTCATGCCGGGCTTCGGTCTCGCCAAGAAGGCGATCGAAGTCTTTGAGCGCGCACCCGCGAGCGAAGGCCTCATTCTTGGGAAGCACGGCATCGTCACCTTCGGCGACAGCGCCTGCGAGGCCTATGAGCGGATGATCGAAATGGTGTCGCTGGCCGAGGATTTTATCGCCCGACATCGCAAGGCGGTCGCCGTCAGCGCGCCTGCGCTAAGCGACCTCGCCGCCGTCGCGGAGGTCGCCCCGATCGTGCGTGGCGCCTGCAGCCAGAAGGACGCTCATATTGAAGGCGCGTGGCATCGGCTGGTGCTCGAATTTCGCCACGGCGACGCTGTGCTGAATTTCCTGAAAAACCAAGACTTAGTACGCTTGAGTGAAAGTGGCGTGGTAACGCCGGACCACACCATCCGCACCAAGAACTGGCCGCTCGTGTTGCCGCATCCGGAGGCCGGCAAGCTCGGTGATTTCGCGCGCGCGGCCCGCAAGGCGGCGCACCTGTTCACCGCGCACTATCGAAATTACTTCGAGCGCCACAACAAACGCGTCGGCGGCATCAAGCAGGAGCTCGATCCCCTGCCCCGCATCGTGCTGGTGCCGGGCCGCGGCCTATTCGGACTTGGTCTGTCGAAGCGTGACGCCGTGATCGCCGCTGACATTGCCGAGGCCTGGGTCGAAGCCGTCAGCAATGCCGAAGCCATCGGCCGCTTCGAGTCGATCTCCGAAGCCGACATGTTCGATTGCGAGTATTGGCCGCTCGAACAGAAAAAGCTCGGCGCGCAACGAGAGCTGCCGCTCGCCGGCCAGATCGTCGCCATCACCGGCGCCGCCGGCGCAATCGGCGCCGCCACGGCGAAAGCGTTCGCCGCGGCGGGCGCCGAAGTCGCGCTCCTCGATGTCAATCTTGCCGCCGCGACCGAGCAAGCCAAGGCGATCGGCGCGACCGCGCTGCCGGTTCAGTGCGACGTGACGGATGCCGCCTCCGTGCGCGCGGCGTTCGATCAGGTGGCGGCAAATTTCGGCGGCGTCGATATCGCGGTCTCGAATGCCGGCGCGGCCTGGCAGGGCCGCATCGGCGAAGTCGACGAAGAGATTTTGCGCAAGAGCTTCGAGCTCAATTTCTACGGCCATCAGCGGGTCGCGCAGGCGGCCGTAAAAATCATGCTGGCGCAGGGCACCGGCGGGTGCCTCCTCTTCAACGTCTCCAAACAGGCGGTCAATCCCGGTCCCAATTTCGGCCCCTATGGCCTGCCGAAGGCGGCGCTGCTGGCGCTGATGCGCCAATACGCGCTCGACTACGGCGCCGACGGCATCCGCGCCAATGCGGTCAATGCCGACCGCATCCGTTCCGGCTTGCTGACGCCGGACATGATCGCGGCGCGCGCCAAGGCGCGCGGTTTGACCGAGAAGGATTACATGGGCGGCAATCTGCTCGGCCGCGAAGTAACGGCGGACGACGTGGCGCAGGCCTTTTTGCACCAGGCGCTGGCGCTGAAAACCACCGCCGACGTCACCACCGTCGACGGCGGCAACATCGCCGCGGCGATGCGGTGATATTCGAACATATTGTTCGACGGGTCTGTCAGACGCGACAGAGGCTAAGCTGTCGATTCAGGCCGTACGGCAGATGCCGCTACTCCATTTTGCTTCCGCCTTCGCGGCACAGCGGACATTGCTGGACCTGCTGCCGGCTCCACCCGATCGCGAATGACCCCAAGCAGACGTGAGCAAGTTGGCGGCCGCGGACAGTTGCTCCCACAGCAGGCAATTCCGCAATCTTGTCGCCGCTCTACACGCTTCTCGGCGGCGCTGCCGCGGCAACAGCGTTGCCCAGTTGATGATGTACTCGCGCAGATCACACTTGCCGGCGGCGCGGCGATGTTGATTTGGGCGCGGATATGCGACAGACGGGCAAAGTGGACCGACACGCCCTATCTTGCGGGCTCCCCCATCCTCCTGACGCTCACGGAGGGCAATGCGGCAATACTCTTACGGAACGGCAAATATGGACGACGCGAGGATGCCCCCTGCCATTTTGATGCAGGTCATGGCTCGGCTTGGCTTGCATTGCTACGAGGTCTCCGTGACGAAACCTGGAAGGTTTGTCCGTGCCCGCAGAGGTTTCAACAATTGAACCTCCCACCGAGGCCGCGACGGCGGCGGCGCGGCCGTGGCTGCGCTGGTATGGGAAGGTTCCTGCGCAACTCGCCTATCCGGAGGTCACCCTGTACGAGGCGGTGGCGCACACGGCCCAGCGCGTGCCCGACGCGGTGGCGTGGGATTTCTTCGACACGACCGCGACCTATCGGGAATTTCTTGCATCCATCGACGCCTGCGCCAATGCGCTCGCGGCGCTCGGGCTGAAGGCCGGCGAGCGCATCGTCGTGGCGATGCCGACGTCACCGCAAGCCGTCATCGCCTTTTATGCGGCGAACAAGCTCGGCGCAGTTGCGGCGTTCGTCCATCCGCTGTCGACCGCGCCGGAAATCGAGCGCTACCTCGATGCGACCGGCGCGCGGATCGCGCTGACCCTCGACGCCCTCTACGACCGCTTCGCGTCGATCCGCCCGCGAGTGCCACTCGAAGTCCTGATCCTCGCCCGCATCCCCGACTACCTCTCGCCGGCGAAAAGCCTCGGCTTCTGGCTCACCAAGGGGCGCCGGATCCCTGCGGTCCCGGCTGATCCGCGCGTGCGGTGGTGGGCAGCACTGATGCGCGACCCTCAGCCTTTGGCGCCGCGCTCGCCGGCAACGACGTATGATCCTGCCGCGATCCTTTTCTCCGGCGGCACAAGCGGGTCACCCAAAGGCATCGTGCTCTCCAATCGCAATTTCATTGCCCTGGCGTTGCAGGTCGCGACGTTTGGCGAGGTGCACGAAGGCGACTCGATCCTCGCCATCCTGCCGATCTTCCACGGCTTCGGCCTTGGCGTCTGCGTGAATTTGATGTTCATGACGGGCGGCAAGTCGATCCTCGTGCCGATCTTCACAGCCGAAAGCACCGCTCGTCTCCTGCGCAAGAAGCAGCCAAATCTGCTGGTCGGCGTGCCGACGCTCTACGCGGCGTTGACGCGCGACAAGTCGCTCGCCCGGGCCGACCTTGCGCGCCTGCGCGCCGCCTTCTCGGGCGCCGACCGCCTGCCGCGTCAGGTCAAGGAGCAGTTCGAGTCTCTCGTCGCGCGGCGCGGCGGTCACGTGAAGCTACGGGAAGGCTATGGCCTCACCGAGGCAGTCACCGCGATCATGGCGATGCCGCTCGACAAGTATCGTGAAGGCAGCATCGGCGTGCCGTTTCCCGACATGCTCGTTAAGATCTGCAGCCCCGAAACCCTGGAGGATCTTCCGCCCGGGCAAGAGGGCGAGATCTGCATCTCGGGCCCCAACGTCATGATCGGCTACCTCAACGATCCCGAGGCGACGAGCCGCACCCTGCGCCGCCATGGTGACGGCCGCGTCTGGCTGCACACCGGCGATCTCGGCCGCATGGATGCGGACGGCTTCTTCTACTTCAGCGATCGCCTCAAGCGCATGATCAAGTCGTCGGGCTTCAACGTCTTTCCGGCGCAGGTCGAGACCGTCCTCTACCGGCATCCGCAGGTTCTGGAGGCCTGCGTGGTCGGCGTGCCCGACCCCGCGCAGGGCGAGCGAGTGAAGGCGTTCGTCGTACTCAAGCAGCAGGCGCGGCCAGGACCCGACACCGAAGGGGAGCTCATCGCGCTCTGCCGGTCGCAACTCATTAAGTGGAGCTGCCCGCGCGAGATCGAGTTCCGTCGCGAACTGCCGAAGACGCGCATCGGCAAGATCGACTACCAAGCGCTGGCGGCCGAGCACATCGCACAGCACGATGCCCGGCAGCCCATCAGCCACGGCGGCGATCGCGTCGCCGCAGCACTGCAGGCGCACGGTATAAAATTCGTGTTCACGCTATGCGGCGGGCACATCTCGCCCATTCTCACCGGTTCCAAGGCACGCGGCCTTTGCGTTATCGACGTGCGCGACGAAGCGACAGCCGTGTTCGCCGCCGACGCGGTAGCGCGGCTCACCGGCGTGCCCGGCGTGGCCGCGGTGACGGCGGGTCCCGGTGTCACCAATACGCTGACCGCGCTGAAGAACGCGCAGCTCGCCCAGTCGCCTGTCGTCGTGCTCGGCGGCGCCGCCCCGACCGCGCTGCAGGGCCGCGGTGCACTGCAGGACATCGACCAGGGACCGGTCGTCGCACCCCACGTCAAGCTCATGAGACGGGTACGCCGCGTCCGTGATCTCACGCCCGCGATAGAAGAAGCCTTCGCGGTCGCCCGCGAAGGCGTGCCGGGACCGGCCTTCGTCGAGTGTCCGATCGACCTGCTCTACGACGAAACGAGCATCCGCACATGGTACCGCGACGCATCCGGGAAGGGGACGTCCATCCCCGACCGACTGCTGCGCTTCTACCTCGAGCGCCACGTCGCTAGGATGTTCGCCGGAAGCGGCGATACGCGGCCGCCGCGGGCACGCGAGGTCGCGGCGCCGGCCGCGCACGGTTCGCGCATCGACGCGGCCGCCGCGCGCCTTGCCAAGGCTCAGCGGCCACTCCTGGTCATCGGCAGCCAGACCCTCGCACTCGTTGACGACCCTTCACGGATAGCCGCCGCCGTCGCGCGGCTTGGGATACCGGTGTATCTCTCGGGTATGGCGCGCGGCCTGCTTGGGCGCGATCACCCGCTGCAGATGCATCATCAGCGCCGGCAGGCGCTGCGGCAGGCGGACTGCGTCGTGCTCGCCGGCGTGCCGTGTGACTTTCGCCTCGACTACGGCCGGCATGTGCGCCGCTCCAGCACTTTGATCGCCGCCAACCGGAGCGCCAAGGATGCGCGCTTGAATCGCCGTCCCGACATCGCGGCGATTGGCGACGCTGGGAATTTTCTCGAGCGTGTTGCCGCCGTATCCGGTAGCGCGGCGGCGCGCCGCAACGATTGGATCGCCGAGCTCCGTGCCCGCGATTGTGCGCGCGAGACCGAGATTGACGAACAGGCGAAAGCTGCAGGCGAACACGTGAACCCGATCGCGCTGCTGCGTGCTGTTGATCATGCCGCAAGCGACAACGCCGTCTTTGTCGCCGACGGCGGCGACTTTGTCGCCACCGCATCCTACATCGTGAGGCCGCGCGGCCCGCGCAGCTGGCTCGATCCCGGCGTCTTCGGAACCCTCGGGGTCGGCGCAGGCTTCGCGCTAGGGGCAGCGCTGTGCCGCACGGACGCCGAAGTGTGGATCCTCTACGGCGACGGCGCTTGTGGCTGGAGCCTCAGCGAATTCGACAGCTTCGTGCGCCACGGCATCCCGGTGATTGCCGTAGTCGGCAACGATGCTTCCTGGACTCAGATCGCCCGCGAGCAGGTGAAAATGCTTCATGACGATGTCGGCACTGTGCTCGCCCGCACCGCCTACCATGAGGTCGCAGCGGGCTTCGGAGCGGAAGGCATCGTGGTGAAGACAACCGCCGAGGTTCCCGATGCCCTTCGGCGTGCCCGCGCCGCCGCCAAGACCGGCAAGCCGGTCCTCGTGAACGTTTGGCTCAGCCACAGCGACTTCCGCGAGGGGTCAATTTCGATGTGAGGTGGCGCACCCGAGAGCGGGCCTGCCGGAGTGATAGACGTGCCAGAACGCGCCGCCTGACGTCTCCTATTGGCCCGTCGCGACATTTGCCGTGATGCAATGACTTGTCGGCCTTCGAGACAATGTGGACTCTCGTAACTCGTCGCGCGCGCCAATCTATGAGTTCTCGACCCAAGTCGAGACACCTGCATTCAATCGCTCGACAGGATCACATTCTTCAAAATCGGATAGACTTGGTTCTCCCAGCGCTTGCCGGAGAACACGCCGTAGTGGCCGACGCCGGCCTGCATGTGGTGGCGCTTGAGATACGGGCGCAGCTTGCTGCAGAGGTCGTGCGCCGCGACGGTCTGGCCGACGGCGCAGATGTCGTCGCGCTCGCCTTCGACGGTGAGCAGCATGGTGCGGCGGATCGCGCTCGGGTCGACGCGGGCACCGCGAAATTCGAGCTTGCCGAGCGGCAGCGCGTGCTCCTGGAAGATCAGCCGCACCGTTTCCAGATAAAATTCGGCGGTGAGGTCGAGCACGGCGAAGTATTCGTCGTAAAACGCCTTGGTGATCGCCGCCTTCTCGATCTCGCCGTTGGCGAGATTTTCGTAAAGCTCGTGATGCGCCTTCACATGCCGCTCGATGTTCATGCTCATGAAGGCGATGAGCTGCACGAAGCCCGGATAGACCCGGCGAAACGCGCCCGGATAACGCATCGGCACTGAGGCGATAAGCGTGCGCTCGAACCACTCGATCGAGCGCTCCTGGGCAAGCACGTTGACCTTGGTCGGATTGACGCGGGTATCGATCGGCCCGGCCATCAGCGTCATCGAGCGCGGCTGCGCCGGATTGCCCGCTTGCGCCATCACCGCCACGGCCTCGAGCACGGCGACGCAGGGCTGGCACACGGCGACCACGTGGGCGCCCTGCCCCATCGCTTCCAGGAACTTGATCAGATGCTCGACGTATTCGTCGACGCCGAAGCGGCCGGCGGTCAGCGGCGCGTCGCGCGCATTGTGCCAGTCGGTGATGAACACGTCGTGCTCCGGCAGCATGGTGCGCACGGTCGCCCGCAACAGCGTGGCGAAATGGCCGGAGAGCGGCGCCACCAAGAGGACGCGCGGCTGCGCCGTCGCGATATCCTTCTTGAAATGCAACAGCGTGCCGAACGGCGTCGCGTACGCCGCCTCCTCGCGCACCTCGACCTCGCGGTTGCCGACGCTGACGGAAGCTATGTCGAAGGGCGGACGGCTGTGGGTGAGGCCGGCCCGCGCGATCAGCTCATAAGCCGCGGTCAGGCTACGGACCGCCTGATTGTCGGAGAGGAACGGCTGGCCGGTGGCGGCGGCGATCGTCGCCCACGCCCGGATCGGCGTCATGATATCGGATTGCAGTTGATAGGCGAGGTACAGCATCCGATGCCCACGGGTGCCGGAGGCCATCTGGCGACGGCCCACCTCGACCCCTCCATGGGAAAAGCTAGTGTATTTTTTGTTGCGCTGCGACAAAATTGTGAACATCCTGCATAGCGGGAACGGGGCGTGGGATTTTGGCCGATTGAGAGCGCGCGCCGGCATTCCCGTCAAACGCCGTGGCTCGATCTAAGTCTCTGATCGAGCGTCACTCTTCACAACGAGACGAGCGCCATGTCCAAGGCCGTCCTCACCATTGCCAGCAAGAATTACGGCTCCTGGTCGCTGCGCGGCTGGTTGCTGTGCAAGATGGCAAAGCTCGATTTCGAGGAGCAGCACGTCGGCACCGACGACCCTTCGACCCGCGCGGAATTGCTGTTGCTGTCGCCGTCCTTCCTGGTGCCCTGTCTGATCAATGACGGGCTCAAGGTCTGGGACACGCTGGCGATCGCCGAATATTTGCATGAGATCAGGCCCGGGGCGGGGCTGCTGCCGGCCGATCAGGCGGAGCGCGCGCATTGCCGCGCCATCTCCGGCGAGATGCATTCGGGCTTCAGCAATCTGCGCTCGGCGCTGCCAATGAACCTGAAGGCGCATTTCCCCGGCTTCAAAACCTGGGCGGGGGCGCGCGCCGACATCGAGCGCATCACGGCGATCTGGACCGAATGCCTCGGCAAGTACGGAGGGCCTTATTTGTTCGGAGGAAAGCCGTGCCTCGCCGACGCCATGTACGCGCCGGTGTGCACGCGCTTTCTCACCTACGACGTCGCGCTCGACCCGCTCTCGGCGCAATACTGCCGCACCATCATGGCGCTGCCGCAGATGCAGGAATGGATTGCCGCCGCCAAGGTCGAGCCCGACGAGCTGGAAGAGCTGGACGTGGAGTTCTGATCGCCTGCCTTGGAACTTTTGTTTTATCGCGCGTCCGGACGGAAAACCGGTTTCCACTTTTCCTGGACGCGCTTAATCCCATTTCTGCGTGCCGGAAAACGCCCAGTCGACGACGCGGCCGCGCGGATGCGCCAGCGCGGAAATCTCGGCCATCTCCTTCTTGCTCAGCACAAAATCAAAGATGGCGGCGTTCTCCGCAAGCCGCTCGACCTTGCTGGTGCGCGGAATGACGACAATGTTCTGTTGCACCAGAAAACGCAGCGCGACTTGCGCGGCGCTCTTGCTATGCGCGGCGCCGATGCGGGCCAGCACCCGGTCGTTGCCGGCGCCGCCGCGCGCGATCGGACTGTAGGCGACGACGGCCATGCCGTGCCGCCGGCAGGCGGCGATCACTTTCGACTGGTCGAGGAAGGGATGGCACTCGATCTGATTGCAGACCAAAGGTTCGCGCGTCGCCCGCACCGCTTCCTCGATCTGCGCCACGGTGAAGTTGGATATGCCGATATGGCGCGTGAGGCCGTCGCGCTTGACGCGCGCGAGCGCGCCGAGTGTTTCCGCCAGCGGAATTTGCGGGTTGGGCCAATGCAGCAGCAACAGATCGACCTCGCTCAGGTGGAGCCGCGTCAAACACGCGCGCGCCGCGCGTTCGAGCTGGCTGGGCGCGAAGTGCGTCGGCCAGATCTTCGTGGTCACGAAGACGCCGCGGCGCTCGACGCCGGATGCACGCAGGCCCTCGCCGACCGTTTGCTCGTTGTCGTACATCTCGGCGGTGTCGATATGGCGGTAACCGAGGCGCAACGCCTGCTCGACCACGCGGGTACAGACGCCGCCGCGCAGCTCCCAGGTGCCGAGACCGAGTAACGGAATCCGCGCGCCGTTGGCGTCAACGACTGGTGTCGTTTCTCTCGCGCTCACGTGTTCCTTCCGCGACCGGGAAAGGCGAGGCAAAGTCGGCGCCCGCGCGCGAGACTTTGCTCACTATGCCATCTCTGCATGCTGAGCGCCGAATTCAAGGTCGGCGCTGCCGCGGGCCGCGTGCGCCGGTTCAGCGCGGCTTGCCGCCGAGCACGGCAAAAGCAGCGGCCGGTGCCCGCTCGATCACGCGCAGCAGCGCGCGGGCGGGTCCGCGGGGCGAACGCTTGCCCTGCTCCCAGTTGCGCACCGTCTCGACGGGAACGCCGATCCGCGCCGCGAAAGCGGTCTGCGTCAGACCGGTCTGCCCGCGCACATTGCGGGCATAGGCGGCATCGAGGAAACGGCCGTTCGTCAATTGGCCGGCGCGGTCGACGCGGGCTGCAATCGTCCGGCCGTCGGAAAACGCGGCGGGACGCTCGCTGCCGTCGGGCATCACTTCGACCAAACGCCCGTCTGCCTTCAATCGCACCCGCAGCATGGCGCCCGCTCCGTTGCCAGCGCCGCCAGCATAGCTGATTCGTCTTGGATTCAATGAGTTAGTAAGCCGGAGGCATCGGGATGCCCAGCTATTGGACGATTGGCTCGCTGGCCTAGTCGGCCGATCGCCCCGCCGTCTCGGCCGTTGGACTATCAGCTCTTGCGCTATCAGCTCTTGGGCGGCATGACCTGCCCGCGAACCTCGCCTCCCGGATTCGCCTGCGTGTGCACGTTGATGTACCACTCGCCGGCGTTAAATTGCTGCGCCTGCTCAGGCGTGAGAGTAGCTTGTCCCTTTATCGGGCTCTCGGCCGGCTTGCCCTTCTCTGTCAGCCAAATGACCGGCGGACCGTTCTTGCCCGCGGCCGCCGGTCCGTGGAAATGGGCCATGGTTGCCGGCCCCGACAGTCCGCTATAGGTGACGCTCCATGTCACCACCCGCGTCGCCGGGTCATAGCTGAGATCGGCCGTTGCGGTAGCGGAGGTCTGCACCGGCGGCACCTGCTGGGCGCCGGTCAGCGCGACCTTGAAGGATTGCGGCGCGGCTTGCGAGGGCGCGACCCAAGTCATCGTGCCTGTAAGGCATGCAGCAACAATGAGGTGCCGACGCGAGATTGAAATCGTCATCGTGGACTCCTTGGATGTGCCCCCCCCCGGCGCAGATTGCATTTTAGCCAACCTCGGCATGCAAGTCGATTGACCGCGGCCCACGCGCTCCATAGACCCGGCGCTGTGCCAATATTAATCTCTGCCGTTGAACACCAAGTCTTTCGTGAGGGTCCGATATGACAAAGCTCATCCGCGGCGGCACCGTCGTCAATCACGACTATTCGCGGCGCGCCGACGTTCTCCTCCGCGACGGTGTGATCGCCGCCATCGGCGCCAATCTCGAAGCGCCGCCCGGCGCCGAAAAAATCGACGCCGGCGGCTGTTACGTCATGCCGGGCGGCATCGACCCGCACACCCATCTCGAGTTCGCGTTCATGGGCACGGTTTCGGCCGACGACTTCGAATGGGGCACCAAGGCCGCCATGTCGGGCGGCACCACCATGGTGGTCGATTTCTGCATTCCCAATCCCGGCCAATCGCTGCTCGCGGCCTATCAGGATTGGCGCCGCAAGGCCGAGGGCGCCGCCAGCGACTACGGATTCCACATGGCCATCACTTGGTGGGACAAGCAGGTGTTCGACGAGATGGAAGCTTGCGTGAAAACCTACGGCATCAACACGTTCAAGCATTTCATGGCGTACAAGGGCGCGTTGATGGTCAATGACGACGAGCTCTACAACTCGTTTCTGCGCTGCGCCGGCCTCGGCGCCATGCCGCTCGTGCACGCCGAGAACGGCGACGTCGTCTGGCACTTGCAGGCGCATTATCTCGGCACCGGCGTCACCGGTCCGGAAGGCCACGCCTATTCGCGGCCGCCCGCGGTCGAAGGCGAAGCGGCCAACCGCGCGATCATGATCGCCGACATGGCGGGCTGTCCGCTCTACGTCGTGCACACCTCCTGCCGCGACGCCCATGAGGCGATCGCGCGGGCGCGCGCCGCCGGCAAGCGGGTGTTCGGCGAACCCTTGATCCAGCACCTCGTCCTCGACGAGAGCGAATATCGCCACGCGGATTGGGACTATGCGGCGCGGCGCGTGATGTCGCCGCCGTTCCGCCCCAAAGAGCATCAGACGAGCCTGTGGGCCGGCCTGCAATCGGGATCGCTGCAGGTGGTGGCGACCGACCATTGCGCGTTCACCACCGAGCAGAAGCGGCTCGGCCGCGGCGACTTCACCAAGATCCCGAACGGCACCGGCGGCCTCGAAGACCGGATGCCGGTGCTGTGGACGGCCGGCGTCAATACCGGCCGCATCACCAAAGAGGAATTCGTCGCCGTCACCTCCGCGAACATCGCCCGCATTCTCAACGTCTATCCCAAGAAGGGCGCAGTCGCGGTCGGCTCTGATGCCGATCTCGTCATCTGGGACCCCAAGGCGAGCAAAACCATCTCGGCCAAGAAACAAATCAGCCGCATCGACTACAACGTGTTCGAAGGCTTCCGCTGCACCGGCCTGCCGCGCGCGACCTTGTCGCGCGGCGAGATCACCTGGCTCGACGGCGATTTAAGGGCGGCGGCGGGCGCCGGCCAATATGTGGCGCGCGATCCGTTCCCGGCCGTGCATGTCGCCAATGCCACCTGGCGCGAAACCAACGCGCCGCGCCCGGTCGAGCGCGTCGATGTCACGCCGTGATACGGAGCTGGAGTTTCAAAAATGCAAAAAATGCAAAACCTGCAAATCGACGCCCAGCGGCTCTGGGACACGTTGATGGAGACGGCAAAGATCGGCGGCACGGTGAAAGGCGGCATCTGCCGGCTCACGCTGACCGACCTCGACCGCCAAGTGCGCGAATGGTTCAAGGCGCAGTGCGAGGCGCTCGGCTGCACGGTGTCGGTCGACGAGGTCGGCAATATGTTCGCGCGCCGGCCGGGCAAGAACCCAAAACTGCCGCCGATCGCCATGGGCTCGCATCTCGACACCCAGCCGACCGGCGGCAAGTTCGACGGCGCGCTCGGCGTCCTCGGCGCGCTCGAAGCCATGCGCACGCTGCACAATCTCGGCTATGAGACCAACGCCCCGATCGAGATCGTCAACTGGACCAACGAGGAAGGCTCGCGCTATGCGCCGGCCATGCTCGCCTCCGGCGTTTTCGCCGGCGTGTTCACGCCCGACTTCGCCTATTCGCGCGCCGATCGCGACGGCAAGACGTTCGGCGACGAATTAAAGCGCATCGGCTACCAGGGCCCGGAAAAAGCCGGCGCGCGCAAATTCTCCGCCATGTTCGAGCTGCACATCGAGCAAGGCCCGATCCTCGAAGACGAAGGCCGCATGATCGGCATCGTGCAAGGCGTGCAAGGCATGCGCTGGTACGAAGTCACGGTCACCGGCCAGGAAGCGCATACCGGGGCGACGCCGATGCGGCTGCGCAAGAACGCGCTGCTGGGCGCCGCGCGCATGATCGACCGCATCGACGCGATTGCACTCGAGCACGCGCCGAACGCGGTCGGCTCCGTGGGCCTCATCGAAAACAAGCCGAACAGCCGCAATGTCATTCCCGGCGAGGTGTTTTTCACCATCGATTTCCGCCACCCCGACGACAAGGTGCTTGACGTCATGGAAGGAAAACTGCGGACGTCGCTCGCCGAAATTCTCGAACCGCTCAAGCTCACCTACAAGGAAGCGCGCATCTGGGACTCGCCGGCGGTCAAATTCGCGCCGGAGCTGATCGACTGCGTGCGCCGCGGCGCGGAAAAGGCCGGCTTCACTTCACGCGACATCATTTCCGGCGCCGGCCACGATGCGGCGTACGTCTCCCGCGTCGCGCCGACCACCATGATCTTCGTCCCCTGCGCCGGCGGCATTTCCCACAACGAGGCGGAGTCGACGAGCTTCGACGAATGCGCCGCCGGCGCCCAGGTCCTACTCAACGCGGTGCTGGAGTTTGATCGAAGGTCGGGGTGACCGCGAAACCAAACAAACAAGTAGCCCGGATGGAGCGGCGGCGACATCTCACAGGCTGCTTGCTGGAAAACGACCGAGGGCTTGGCTGACAATCGTGCGGTGGCGGCGCCAGTCTTTGGCGGAGCCGTCGACCATGCCGTAGGCTTTGTCCGTCGTGGCGTTGAGGCCGGCTTCGACCAGGCGCCGCGCGCTCTCGAGCGCCGCGTCGTCGGCATCCGCCGCCACCCGGATCGGCTCGCCGATGGCGATGGCGAAGCGGCCGAACGGCAGATTGATGACCGAGCGGTCCCAATTATGCATCTGGATGCGGCGGCTCGTTGCCACGGCGACCGGATAGATCGGCCGTCCCGAGGCCCGCGCCAGCTGGACGATGCCGCGTCCGGCGACGCGCGACACTTTCGGCACGTCGGCGGTGAGCGCGACGCTGCAGCCTTGCGCCAGCGCATCGAGCATCGCCTTGAAGCCGGCGACGCCGCCCTTGCGGTGAAAGTCGCGGCCGCTCGTCCCCGATCCGCGTATGGTCTCGAGGCCGAGACGCTCGGCGGCGATGGCGTTGACCTCGCCGTCGCGATGGCGCGAGATCAGCACCGTCACGCGATGGCTGCGGCGAAAAAACGGCATCATGAAATGCTGGCCGTGCCACATGGCTACAATGATCGGCACATTCGGGACGATGCGCTCGTAGATATCAACCGGATCGATGGCAAACGAGCTCGTCTTCCAGACCAGGCGCAGATACTCGGCGGCCCCGACGCCGACGGCTTTCTGCACCCAGGGAATGGTTCCGAGACGCCTGAATGATCGCATTGACCGCCGCTGGTTTGATGTTGCCGCCTGTGCAAGCTCCGCTTCGCGAAGCCGTGCCGGCCGGACTTTTGGCGCTTTTCCGGATGTCCTGCAACCCGCGCAACCTCCCCACGTCGGCCGGCAATCGCCGGCGACAGCGCGAGCGCGGGTTTATAGGGAACCCTGCTTGCCGATCACTTGGTCTTCTCGAAGATCTCGCGGCCGATCAGCATGCGGCGGATCTCGCTGGTGCCGGCGCCGATTTCGTAGAGCTTGGCGTCGCGCAGCAGCCGCCCGGTCGGGTAATCGTTGATGTAGCCGTTGCCGCCGAGGCACTGGATGGCTTCGAGCGCCATCCAGGTCGCGCGCTCCGCCGCATAGAGGATGGCGCCGGCGGCGTCCTCGCGCGAGGTCTCGCCGCGGTCGCAGGCTTTCGCCACGGCATAGACATAAGCCTTGGCGGCGTTGAGCGTGACGTACATGTCGGCGAGCTTGGCCTGCATCAGCTGGAAGCGGCCGATCGGCTGACCGAACTGCGAGCGCTGGTGGAGATAGGGGATCACCAGGTCGAGGCAGGCCTGCATCAGCCCGAGCGGTCCCGCCGCCAGCACGGTGCGCTCATAGTCGAGACCCGACATCAGGACGTTGACGCCGTTGCCGACGACACCGAGCACGTTCTCGGCCGGCACTTCGCAATCCTCGAATACGAGCTCGCTGGTGTCGGAACCGCGCATGCCGAGCTTGTCGAGCTTCTTGCTGGCGGAAAAGCCCTTGAACGTCTTCTCGACGATGAAGGCGGTGATGCCGCGCGATCCCGCGGTGCGGTCGGTCTTGGCATAGATCACCAGCGTATCGGCCACCGGACCGTTGGTGATCCACATTTTCGCGCCGTTGAGCACATAGCCGCTGCCGCGGCGATCGGCGCGCGTGCGCATCGACACCACATCCGAGCCGGCGCCCGCTTCCGACATCGCCAGCGCGCCGACATGCGCGCCGGAGATCAATTTGGGCAAATAGCGCTTTTTCTGCTCGGGATTGCCGTTGCGCCTGATCTGGTTGACGCAGAGGTTGGAATGCGCGCCGTAGGAGAGCCCGATCGATCCCGAAGCCCGCGAAATCTCCTCCATGGCGACGCAATGGGCGAGATAGCCGAGCCCGGCGCCGCCCCATTCCTCTTCGACCGTGATGCCAAGGAGGCCGAGCGCCCCGAGCTGCGGCCAAAGCTCGCGCGGAAAGCTGTTCGCGCGGTCGATCTCGGCCGCGTGCGGCGCGATCTTATCCTGGGCAAAGTCGGCCACCGTCTCGCGCAGCATGGTAATATCGCTGCCGAGGTCGAAATCGAGCCCAGGAAGGCGGTTCGCTATCATTGACGCGCTCCATCCCGGCGACGTGGCGGACGCACGGGGCGCTTTATAGATAGCGGTTGGCTGCGAGCCTGTCAGCGGCGAAACGCGCCCTTACCCCGCGGCCGCGGCACGCGCCGCGCGCGCCAGCGCCTTGTCGATCTCCGCGGCCGGACCCGGACGGGCGAACAGATAGCCCTGCATCTCGTCGCAGCCGGCCAGCCGCAGCAGCACCCGCTGTTCGTCGCTCTCGATGCCCTCCGCCAGCACCTTCATGCCGAGCGCGTGGCCGAGCGTGACGATCGACTGGATGATCGCGCCGGTATTGCCGGACGCTCCCAGCGAGGCGACGAAAGCGCGGTCGATCTTGAGCTGGTCAAAGGGAAATTTTTGCAGGTAGCTCAAGCTCGAATAGCCGGTGCCGAAATCGTCCAGCGCGATGCTCACGCCAAGCGCGCGCAACGCTTGCAGCCTGGTTTGCGCGTCCTGCGGATTATCGATCAGAATCCCTTCGGTCACTTCGAGCACGACGCGCGACGGGGCGATGCCGGTCTCGGCCATGATGGCACTAACCAGATCGACCAGCCAGGGATCGCGGATCTGCAACGGTGAGAGATTGACCGCGACCGACAGGCCCTTCCACCGCGCACCGTCGGACAGCGCCCGCCGCAGCACGATCTCGCCCAGCTGCGACATCAGACCGCTCTGCTCGGCGAGCGGAATGAAAACGGACGGCGCGATGGCGCCGCGGGTCGGATGGGTCCAGCGCAGCAACGCCTCGACGCCGACGATGGCGCCGCCGCTGGCGGCGACCACGGGCTGGTAATGGACGTCGAACGCCTGCAGCGAGATGGCGGTTTCCAGTTCGCGCAGGAGGCTTCGCCGCTCGGCGTACTCGGCTTCGATCTGCGGCTCGAAGCGTCGCGTTCGGCCGCGCCCTTCCCGCTTGGCAGCGCGCAGCGCCAGGCTGGCACGACGCATCAGTTCCTCGCCGGTCATGCCATCCTCCGGCGCCTGCGCGATACCGATGCCGGCTGCGATCTGCCACATGCGGTCGATAAAGATCGGACGCAGCAGCGAAGAGCGCAGCGCTTCGGTGAGCACCGTCGCTGTGCGCAGGTCGTCGCTACTGACGATGACGGCGAATTCGTCGTCCTCGAAGCGGCCGAACAGCGCGCCCACCGGCAATCCGGCGCGCAGCCGTTCGGCGATATTCAACAGCACGGTGTCGCCGGCCGCCCGTCCCAGCGTGTCGTTGACGTCGCGAAAGCCGTCGAGATCGATCAGCGCAAAGACCACGATGCCGGAGCCGCGCCGGAGGAGCGCATCGGCGAGGCTCTCGATCATCACCCGGTGATTTGGCAGGCTGGTCAATTCGTCCTGACGGGTCAGCTTGCGCACCGTCTCGGTGCTGCTTTCGAGCGAACGCAACAGCGCCTGCAGGCCGCGCACGGCGAGAACAGCGCACAATGCGAGCGCGGCGCCGACCGCCGCCAGCAGCGCCCACAGCCGATCCATGGCGCGAAAGTGCGCGCTGTCGGCCATCCAACTGAACCAGCCGACGATGCGGCCGCGCGCATCGTGCAGCGATTGCAGCTCGCGGCCGGCATCTGGCGTGGGCTCGGCATCGAACCGCAGGTCGGTCACGCCGGCCCGCCGCTCGATCAGGCGGAGCCGGGCATCGTCGAACTGCCCGACGTCGCCGGACGCCCCGCCAAACTCGTCAAGCGCGAGCCGCAGCGCCGCATGCTGCTCGGCCTGGAGACGGCTCTCGCCAAGCTGGGTGACGGCAAAACCGATCGCGGCGAAAACGATCATCGCGCCGGCGAGGAAGGCCGGCAAGAATAACGCCATGCGCAGGGTTCTCGAGTTTTTGCCGTCGCGGACAAACGAGCGCACCGACTCGCGCGAACGCCGCCGGTGTGCCGCCCACCATTCCCGGGCTGCCGCCGCGGCCGTCATACTCACGCCCCGTCAGGAAATGCCGGGAGGCAGATTAGGTGCTCATCATTAACGGCAAGGAAAGAGGCGAGCCCGCTTGGTACTTTGCAACAGCGCCTAGTCGTTCACTGATCGTTAACATGACATTAATTATGGCTCTCCGTAATGTGAGTCGCAGGGGCGGTACCGCGGCGAAGGGCAAGCCGGCCGAGTACCGAAAAAGGGGCATGCGAAGCCTGCGGGCATCGATTCTTTTGGTTGTGGCTGCTGCTGTCGGCGCGACCGCCGGCATGGCTGGCGCGCTCGTCGGAGCCGCGCCCGCGCGGGCGCAGGACTGTTCAGGAAATCCCAACGCGCTCGGAACCAGCCGCGTGCTCGTGCTGCAGCCCGGCGAGCTGACACGGATCGGACGCATGCAGTATCCCGAAACGCTGCCGCTGGCCGATAAGGAAGTTGTCCTCACCTTCGACGACGGACCGTTGCCGCCGTATTCGAACCAGATCCTCGATATCCTCGCTGCGCAATGCGTCAAGGCGACGTATTTCCTCGTCGGCCGCATGGCGCACGCGTATCCCGGCGTGGTGCGCCGCATCTATGAGGCCGGGCACAGCATCGGCACCCACAGCGAAGATCATCCGTCCCGATTCCGGAAGTTGTCGGTCGAGAAACTGCGCCAGGAGATCGACCAAGGCATCGCCGACGTGGGCGCGGCACTCGGCGATCCGGCGGAGCTGGCGCCGTTCTTTCGCATCCCCGGCCTGGCGCGCTCCGACGCGATCGAGGAGGAGCTTGCCGCCCGTTCCCTCGTCGTTTTCGGCTCCGACACGGTGGCCGACGATTGGTACCGGCGCATCAAGCCCAGCGACATCACCCGCCGCGCCATGAGCCGCCTGAAGGCGCGCGGCAAGGGCATCTTGCTGCTGCACGACATCCACCCGAAGACGGTCGCCGCCTTGCCGGGCCTGCTCAAGGAATTGCGCGAGCAGGGCTTTCATGTGGTGCACGTGATACCCGGCGAGCGGCCGGGCCGCATCGAGACGGCGGGCGAGCCTCCGGCCTGGCCGCCGATCACGGCGGTGCCGGCGACCGATCGCGTCGCGCTGCCGGCGCCGGACGCGATGGCCTTTGCTACCGATTACCGCCCATGGCGAAGGGTCGTGCTGGCGGACGGCTCGGCAGATGCCCGAATGTTCGCGGCAGCCGTTATGCCGTGGCCCGATCTCACGGACGCCGTAGTGCCGTCCGGCACTGCTGAATTGCCGGTGCCGAGCGTAGAGGACATCGGCCCTGTTGGTCGCTATTTGGACGGCGGCCCGACGCTGACCTCGATCGCCGAGTAATAGGCGGCGAGATCATCGATGTCCTGGTCTTTGAGGGCCGGTGCCACGAGCGACATCATGGCGTCCTTGCGCGCGCCACTGCGGTAGTCCTTCAGCGCTTTGACGAGGTAGATGTCGCTTTGGCCGGCGAGGTTCGGCGCTTCCGGAATCTTTGCCTTGCCGTCCATGCCGTGACAAGCCTGACACGCCAGCGCCTTCTGCCGCCCGGCAGTCACGCTACCAGCAGCGAAGCCGTCGTTCACCGCGAGGGCCGCTACCGCGCAGCCCCCGGCGATGAAGGCCGCTATCCGAGTCCGCAGCGTCATAGTCGACTACCGTGGCCAGCGACATCATCATAAAGGACGGCGCCGTGCCAACTGAGCGCGGCGCCGATAACGGGTAACGACAGATCTGGTCTATTTGCCGTCGTACCAGATCCGATAGAGCGCGCCGGCCAAATCATCCGATACCAGGATCGAGCCGTCCCTCAGTTGAGCGACGTCCACCGGCCGACCCAAATATTCGCCATTCTCGTCGAGCCAGCCTTCCGCGAACGGCTCGGTCTTTTCGGCCGTGCCGTCCTCCTTGAGGTAGGTCACCATCACGCGCGCGCCGACCGGAATGGTACGGTTCCAGGAGCCGTGCTGCGCCGAGAAGATGGCGCCCTGATATTTCCGCGGGAACATCTTTCCGCTGTAGAAGGTCATGCCGAGATCGGCCGCATGCGCGACCATCTCGACCTGCGGAAACACCACGTCGGCCGGCGGCGTCTCACTCTTGTACTCCTCGGTGCGGACATGGCCGCCGCCGTACCAGGGAAAGCCGAAATTCTGACCGGCCTTGGTCGCGCGGTTGAGTTCGCCGGGCGGAATATCGTCGCCCATGCCGTCGACCTGATTATCGGTGAACCACAGAGTCTTGTCCTTCGGATTGAAGTCCATGCCCACCGAGTTACGGATGCCCCAGGCATAGACCTCGCGGTTCTTGCCGTCGCGATCCATGCGGATGATGCCGCCGAGGCCCCATTTCTTGTAGAGGTCGGTCTTCTCCGGCGGCGGTACGTTGAAGGGCTGTCCGAGCGTGATGTAAAGCTTGTTGTCCGGACCGACGCGGCAGACCCGGGCCGTGTGGTTGTAGCTCTCCTCGTCCTTCGGAATAAGTTCGCCCTGGGGCACGATCGGCACCGCCACCACGTCGGGACTTTCATAGAAAAATTCGGCCGCCGGATACATCAGCACCCGGTTCTGCTCGGCGATGAACAGAAAGCCGTCCTTGGAGAAGCATGGGCCGTTCGGGAGGACGAGATCGATCGTGGAAGCGAACGGCTTGACTTCGTCAGCGACGCCCGACTTGCCGCGGTCGGTCACCGCATAGACCTGGGCCTTGCGGGTGCCGACGAAGGTCACGATGCCTTGCGGCCCAACCGCCATATGGCGGGCGTCGGGGACGAGCGCGTAGAGGCCGATGTGGAAGCCGTGCGGCAGTTTGATCTTTTCCAGATTTTTCTTGATCGCCGCGGCCTTGGGACCGGTTTGCGGAATGGTCGGAATGTTCGGGGACGCGCCCGTGGTCTTCATCGATCCAAGCTTTTCCAGATTGCTTGGACTATTCTGCGCGAACGCCGTCACGGAGGCCAACAGCATGGCTACCGGCACGGCGAGTAACATACTCTTCTGCATGTAGAACCCTCCCCTACTTTGCGTTTGTTGAAGTTTGTATTTGGCGATTTCAGCCGTGGCGATCTTGGCACATTCTCGAAACGCCGAGCAAGTGATGACCGCAGATCAACGCTAGCAAGCAGCGCCATGTGCGCGATGTGGGCGCAGGCCCATTAAACGCGGGCCGCCAGCATCAGAGCGGTAGTCGCAGGCATGGTAGCCCCAACCACTAGCGGTGTCCGACATTAACGTCGCGTGGCCATGTAATGCGCCAGCGCCTGCATGTCGGCGTCGTTGAGCTCGTAGACGACATCTGACATGGAGGCGACGCCGGACCCCACGCGGGCGCCGGATTTGAAATCGTGCAGCGCCTTGAGCACAACGTCCTCGCGCTGGCCGGCAAGACGCGCGGCCGCCCGGAAACCCACATAATCGTCGGCGTGACACGATGCGCAGCGGTGCTGCCGGGCAAGCTTTTCGCCGGCCTGTGCAAGCACGTCGGCCGCAGGCTGCGGCTTCGGCGGCGGCAGCGACGCGTAATAGGCGCCGAGGTTACGGATTTCCTCGTTAGTCAACGCCTCGGCAATCGGCCCCATCACCTCGCTCTTTCTGGTCCCCGAGCGAAAATAGACGAGCTGCCATTGCACGAACTCATCGGACTGGCCGGCGAGCGATGGCGTCAGCGGCATTTGCGAAACGCCGTCCGCTCCATGGCAGCCGGCGCAAGTCTCCGCCGTCGCTTTGCCGGCCGAAACATCCGCGGCCGATGCCGGTCCGATACCGATGCGCAGACCCGACAGCGCCAAGGCAAGCAGGAGGGACGAAACCAATTTCATGTTCGGCGCACCGCGAGCTGTTTGCCATGGATGACGCATCGATGCGGGAAGCGTCGCTCTTCACCGAACGACCCGCGCGCCTCTCGGTGAGGCACGCCGCACCGTCATCCGACGGAGTTTTATTTGGATTGGAGGACGGCTCGAAGCCGGAGCTCGCCGGCTCGGACCGCAAAGGATCAAATAACGATCGCTCCCGCCCTCGGCGGGAGCGATCGCAGTGAGGATCACTTGCTGTAACTGATCCGGTAGATGGCGCCGGTGAAATCGTCGGCCACCATCAACGAGCCGTCCTTCGCTTGCAGCACGTCATTGGGCCGGCCGCGATACTTGCCGTCGGCGCCGAGCCAACCGGAGGCGAACTCCTGCTCCTTGATGTTCTTGCCATCCGGATCGACGGTGACGCGCACCAGCCGTCCACCCTGGAACTTATGACGATTCCAGGAGCCGTGTTCGGCAATGATCATGCTGTTCTTGTAGTCAGCCGGGAATTGATTCCCGGTGTAGAACTTCATGCCCAGCGGAGCCACGTGGGCGCCGAGCTTGAGCGCCGGAGGAGCGAATTCCGAGCACTTGTGACCCATCGCCAATTTCGGATCCGGTATGTCGCCTTGGTGGCAATGCGGGTAGCCGAAATTCTCGCCGGTCTTGGTGATGTGGTTGAGTTTGTCGCTCGGAATATCGTCGCCGAGCCAATCGCGCGCGTTTTCGGTGAACCAGTAGTCGCCGGTGCGCGGATCGACATCGCCGCCGACGCTGTTGCGGACGCCCAGCGCCACGATTTCCGCCAGCCCGGTCGACGGATCGATATGCCGGATCTGCGAGGTCGACGTCGGCGGCAGGCAGATGTTGCAGGGCGGCCCGAAGGCCACGTACAGCCAGCCGTTCTTGTCGAACGCCAGATATTTCCAGCCATGCGGAATGTAAGGCGGCATGTCGTCGTAGACGACTTCCGGCTTCGGCATGTTGTCGAGAACGCCGTCGGGCTTGTTGTACTTGTAGATCTTATCGATGTCGGCAACGTAGAGCGCGCCGTCACGGTAGGCGATCCCGGTGGGCATCTTCATGCCCTTGAGGACGGTCTTGACCGTCTTCTTGCCGCCCTCGTCGACCACGGCGTAGACGTTGGTGTTCAAGAACGAGCCGACATACAGCGTGCCGTTGTCGCCCCACGCCATCTGCCGCGCACCGGGCAGGCCGGTCGCCCACAGCTCGATCTTGAAGCCGGGCGGCAGCTTGACGTTCTTCAGAGTGGCTTCGATCTCGTCCTTGGTGAAGCCGGTCGGCGGCGGCAGCGTGTTGAGGACGTGGGTGCCCTTTTGCTCCTGCGTCTCGTCACCCATGAACCAGTCATCCGGCGGATGCAGCCAGAAGTCTTTTTTGCTGGAATCGTAGTGCTTGAGCTCCTCGGAGCTGGCGCCGGACGCAAACAGGAACCCCGCGACGGCAACAGCGGCCGTGGCCGCCACGATCGTCGCCGCGCCCGGCTTCAACTTTGCTACAAGACTCATTCTCTTCTCCTCCCGTGGATTGCTTTTGGTCTGGCCCGTGACGACAGGTCAGCGCCGTTGCAGCTGCGGACGTGATGTCCGCCGGCCAGGGCTGCAAATTGCGCCGTCGGTATCATGGCCTCCGCGGCCCCGCATATCGGGCCCGCGCGGTCAAGATCGAGAACGTGAATAAAGCTCGATCGCCCGGAAACCGGCGTCGGGTTTGGTCGCTGGCCCCTGCCCGGCCGGATCGAGGGTGCGAATTTCGCGCCGGGGGGCGCGGACCTCCGAACAAATGCGGAATTGCATGTTGTGCGATATCGCGCGCGGGTTAGATGGTGCGGTCGAGAGTTCTCGCAGAAATAAGCAAATACAATCGTTTACATAAAGGTGAGGGCGATTAGGGCGCTTTGAAGCGAAAAAGCTATTTTCACTGTCGCCCTCACCTATTGCGGGACAGTGACCGGATGGCCTTCCATCCGCTCGCCACGCACGGCCGCCCAAAAGAGCTTTGCGTGATGGCGGTAGACCTCGGCGGTTTGTTGTAGGTCATAACCCATGGCAACGACAAGGCTGAGCAAAGCGGCATCCATATTGATCATGGGTCGGCCCAGAAAATCCGCCCAAGCCTTGGCGCACGGCCCTTGCGAGAATAACCGCAAATGACCGGTCCAGCGGAATAATGGCCGCGCCAGCGATGCAAGGATCGACGGCTGATATAAAGTCTCTTCGAATTGACTGCGCGCTTAAATATTCTTGATCCTCGCTTCCAAGCGGCTGAGGTATCGAAGCTGCGATCCCGAGAGGAGTTCGAAATGCGCGTCGTAATTGCGATGATGAAGCATGAAACCAACACCTTCTCGCCGGTTCCGACGCCGCTCGAACGGTTCGCCACCGGTCAGGCGCTGCCTTATGCCGATCGCGACGCCTACGAAGCATTCAAGGGAACCGGCAGCGCCATGGCCGCCTTCGTCGATCTGGCCGAGGCTGCCGGAGGCGAGATCGTGACCCCGATCGCCGCCAACGCCTGGCCCAGCGGGCGGGTCCACGACGATGCCTATCGGTATATCACTGACGCGATTTGCGCCGCAGTCGAGTCCGGTTGCGATGCCGTCCTGCTCGATCTGCACGGCGCGATGGTTACCCAGAGCCTTGAAGACGGCGAAGGCGCCCTGTTGGCAAGACTGCGCCGACTGGCACCGAGAGCGCCGATCGGGGTCGCTCTCGACATGCACACCAATCTTTACCCGGAAATGATCGCCAATGCCGATTTCGTCGCCGGCTACCAGACCTACCCGCATGTCGACATTTACGAGACCGGTCATCGCGTCGGCCAATCGTTGTTTCGAATGCTCAGGGGCGAGGTGAAGCCGACCATGGCTTGGGGCAATCGCCCCATGCTGCCCCACGTCATGCGGCAGGGAACGGACGATCACCCGAACCGTGCATTGCAGGCGCGAGCCAAGGAGATGGAGGAATCGGGCGAGGCCCTGCTTGCAACTTTATTCACCGGATTTCCACATGCGGATATCCGCAATGCGGGTCTTAGCGTCGTCGTCGTCACTGACGGCGACATGACGAAGGCGGAGCGACTGCGTGATGAATTGCTCGACACCGCGTGGCGCGAGCGCGAAGCCTTCGTCTACAAGATCGAGCCGCTGGAAACCTCGCTGTGGCGCGCGAAGTCGTTGCAGGATGGACCGATCATCCTGCTCGACCATTACGACAATTGCGCCTCCGGAGGCACGATGGACACAATGGTCGTGCTTGGCGGCATTCTGCGCGAAGGTTTGGAGGACGTCGCCGCCTTCGCGATCTATGACCCGGAGGCGGTGGGGCAGATGATTGCCGCCGGAATCGGCGCGACGGTCACTCTGCCCCTCGGCGGCAAGATCGACATGCCGGCAATCGGCCGCAAGGGCGAACCCCTCACTGTTACCGGCAGGGTCAAGCTCATTTCCGATGGCAAGTTCCGCAACCGCGGTCCCATGCAGACCGGGGTATTGGTGGACATGGGGCTCACGGCGGTGCTTGAGGTCGGCAAGGTGGAGATCGTCGTCATTTCACACCATGTCGAGCCGCACGATCTCGGCTGTCTGCTCAGCATCGGAATCGATCCGCGCGCCAAGCCCTATATCATGCTCAAAAGCCGCATCCACTATCGGGCCGGTTTCAAACCGATCGCCAAGGCAATTGTCGAATGTGCCGGAATCGGCGTTTGCACGTCCGATTACAGCCAACTCACCTTTAAGAATGTGCGCCGGCCGATCTACCCGCTCGACTTGATCAACGATACGAGACTCGGCGCCTAAACTGTTTCGGGTAGGTCAGCTTGGCCCTGGCCGCAGCGAGCCCGAAAGCTTACTTGTCCGACCCCGATTAGTGTGGTCTCATTTCGTCACGACCATAGATCTTGCAGCTCACGCCAAGCCAGAAGGCTAATCCCCAGCCCGACACGCATGCAGACATCAACAGAGAGACCACGACCATGAAGCTCAGCCGACGAAAATTCGTGAAGGACGCTGCGGCCGGTGCGATGCTGGTCGGTGGTGCTCCCGCAATGCTCGGACGAGCACTTGCCGCCGAGAAGGTCAAGCTTTGCAGTCTTTATCCATTGTCTGGCGCGTTTGCTGGCGTCGGCAAGCCGGGTGACGTCGGCGCACATTTGGCCATGCAGGCGTTGGCCAAGGATTATGGCCTCGACATCGACTACGTCTCGATCGACAGTGAGGGCAATCCTGGCCGTGGCGTCGCTAAAGTGCTGGCGGAGATCCAACAAAGCGGCACCAAGTTCTTCGCCGGCGCCATACTTTCGTCGGTGGCGTTGGCCGTCGGTGCCGAAGTGCATAAGAGCGGCGGGGTATTTTTCACTGCCGTCGGTGCCGATGAAGTCACCGGCGCCAACTGCAATCGTTCGATGTTCCGCTGGTCGGTGCCGACTTATGGCGCCATTCAAGAAACGGTGGTCCCGCTTATCGCCATGTTCCCCGACGCCAAGCGTTGGTACACCATTACGCCAAAATACGTGTTCGGTGACTCGCTGTTGCGGAATGCCGTCGACGTGTTCAAGGAAAAAGGCATAGAGCACGTCGGCAACAGTTACCATTCACTCACCGAGACCGAGTTCTCAGGCTATCTCACCAACGCAGCGGCAGCCAAGCCCGATGTTCTGCTGCTCTTGAATTTCGGGTCGCAGAGCACCAACACGCTGCGCCAGGCTGCCGACTTCGGCATGAAAAATAAGATCAAGATCGTGATGGTCTGGGCCGCCGGGCTGGAGCAGTACCAGGAAATCGGCACCGACGTTCTCGACGGAGTCTATGTTGGCTGCCAGTACGATGTGACAATTGACTCGCCCGGCAACAAGAAAATCGTCGAGCTTTTCAAACGGGACGCGAACCGCATCCCGAGTTACGCATCGGTCGGCGGCTATATCTGCGCCGATCTCATCATGCGTGGAATGAAGGCGGCTGGCTCGGCAGAGCCAGCGGCGGTGATCAAGGCGCTCGAAGGCATGAAATACGAGGGCCCGACAGGCAACGAGGAAATACAGGCGTTCGACCATCAATGCGTAAAGAATTACTATCTACTCAAGGGCAAGCCCGCGGCCCAAAAGAAGTCCAGTGACGACTATGTAGAGATTGTGAGCTTCGGCAAGTCGTTCCTGACGCAGGCGCAATCGCTGTGCAAGATGGCATGAGAGGCCGAGCGCGGCGGTCTCTCGCGGTGGCGCTGTTCCGGCGCGCGCCATGAACCTCTATCTAATCCAGGTGCTCAACGGCCTCGGTATCGGGATGATCTATTTCCTGATTGCGGTCGGGCTGTCAGTCATTTTCGGTATCATGAATTTCGTGAACTTCGCGCACGGGGCGTTCTATCTGTTGGGCGCTTATCTTTGCTACGCGATCGCCGCCGCAACCGACAGCTTCTGGTTGGCTCTTGCAGTGGGACCTCTTGCCATCGGAGCGCTCGCCTGGGCGGCGGAAACGCGGTTTCTGTGCCGCCTCTATCGCGTGGAGCACATGTATCAGATCCTTGTGACACTCGGGCTTGCGCTCGTTATCCAGGAACTTGTGGTGCTGATATGGGGTCCGATCGGCACGCACGTGTCGGCGCCTGCGCTGTTTCGAGGAGTGCTGTCCTACGGCGATTTCGCGTATCCGAAATACCGTCTGTTCGTCATCGGATTCTCCGCGGTGCTTGCTCTGACGCTTTGGCTTTTGCTTGAGCGCACCCGATACGGCGCGATCCTCCGCGCTGGCACCGAGTCGACCGAGATGGTCTCGCTGCTCGGGATCGACATCTTCCGGTTGTTTTCGCTGACGTTTGCCCTCGGCGCATACCTTGCCGGCCTTGCCGGCGTGCTGGCGGCCCCGATCCGCGGCGCCGAACCGTTCATGGGCCCGGAGGCGCTCACCATCGCCTTCGTCGTAGTCGTGATCGGCGGTATGGGCAGCTTCGCCGGCGCCCTCGCGGGCGGCCTGCTGGTGGGCGTCGTTCAAAGCGTCATGAGCAGTCTGTGGTCTGAAGGTGCCAACGTCATGATCTACGTGGCCATGGCGCTGGTCATTCTGCTGCGACCGCGCGGCCTGTTCGGACGGACCTAGCCATGCTTCGGCGGCTACTACCGGCGCCGGCGATGCTTGCCTCCATTGCCGCCGTCGTGGTTCTGCCACTAATCCTGCCCTCGGTCGCCATGGCCACCGAGGTCGTGGTCTTCATCATCGCTACGCTCGGATGCAATCTGCTGCTCGGTTATGTCGGCTTGCTGTCATTCGGGCAGGCAATTTCGTTTGGCGTCGGCGCTTATGCGTGCGGACTGGCGCTGATCCATCTCCACATCGGAGTGTGGGGCGGTCTGTTCGCGGCGCTCATCTGTAGCATTATCGCCGGCTTGGTAGTCGGCGCGCTGTCGATCCAAAAGCGAGGCATCTATTTCGTCATGCTGACGTTTGCCTTCTCGCAGATGTTCTATTTCATCGCCTACGCCATGGCCGAAGTGACCGGCGGCGACAACGGCCTGCTCAACGTGCCGCGGCCGCCGCTTACCGTGTTTGGGGTCACGTTGCTTTCGCTGGGGACGCCGCTGAGCATGTACTGCCTGGCGGCGATCGTATTTCTGGTCCTGTTCGTATTCCTACATCGCTTAGTCGCCTCGCCCTTTGGCAGTACGCTGATCGCGATCCGAGAAAACGAGGAGCGCGCTATCGCAGTCGGCTACAACACCCGGATCTTCAAGATTATCGCCTTCGTCATTTCCAGTTGGGTGACCGGGATGGCCGGAGCACTCTACGCGCTGTTCCTGAACTTCGCGCCGTTGAGCAATATTGATGTGTCGATGAGCGAGCGCATCATCATCATGACCATTGTCGGCGGCACCAACTCGCTATTCGGATCGGTGCTGGGAGCGACGTTTTACGTCGTGGTCGGCAATCTGCTCGCGTCGGTCTGGCCGCGATGGCTACTGGTGCTAGGCATTATTCTAATCGTTGTCGCGGGCTATCTCCGGGGAGGACTGTGGTCCGGCGTCGAGTGGACGTGGCAGCGCCTTCGCGCTCGCTGGCCCGTCGCGGGCGCGGTCGAGCAACGAGAAGATAGGGGAGGCGCATGAGCGCGGAACCTCGGACAGCGCTTGCCGTCGAGGGCCTGACCAAGCGTTTCGGTGGTTTTGCGGCGCTCAAGCACGTCTCGTTCGCTGTTAGAGAACATAGTATCCATTCGCTGATTGGCCCGAATGGCGCCGGCAAGACGACATTGTTCAATTGCCTGACCGGTGCACTGAAGCCGTCGGCCGGGCGCGTGGTATTCGCCGGGCGTGACATTACGCACCTGCCGCCCCATCGCCGAGCACGGATCGGCATGGGCCGGTCGTTTCAGGTCACCAACCTGTTTCAAAACCTGACCGTGTTCGAGAGCCTTCGGCTCGCGGCGCAGGCGCAGACCGGGCTTGCCGCGCTTGATTTCGTTCGGCCCAAGGAACTGCTCCGCCGCGCCGTCGCCAACGCAGAAGTGGTGCTCGATCGCCTAGGGCTCGGCCCCTATCGCGACACCAAGGCCGGTGAGTTGTCGCATGGCCGGCAACGCCTGCTCGAAGTTGGGCTTGCACTCGCCGTGGGGCCGAGCCTGCTTCTGCTCGACGAACCGACGGCAGGGATGGGTGTGGAGGATATCGGCGCGATGAAGGAACTTATCGCGACGCTCGCCCGCGACTACACCATTGTACTGATCGAGCACAATATGCGTGTCGTACTCGACATTAGCGACATGATCACTGTGATGCACCTAGGCGAAGTTCTGGTCGAGGGTCGGTCCGATGCGGTTCGCCGCGATGATCGGGTCAAGGCCGCCTATCTTGGGAGTGAAGGGTGATGCTCAAGGTAGAGGGCATCCACAGCTTCTACGACAAGAGCCACGTTCTTCACGGCGTGTCGATCGAGGTCAATCGCGGCGAAGTCGTCAGCCTGCTCGGCAGAAATGGCGCCGGTAAAACGACAACGTTGAAGAGCATAGTTGGCGTCGTGGTGCCGCGCGAGGGGCGCATACTGTTCGAGGACGTAGAAATTCAAGGCATGGAGACCCATGCGATTGCCCGGCTCGGCATCGCCTTGACGCCAGAGCATCGCGGCATCTTTCATCTACTGACGGTCGAGGAGAACCTCGCTATTGCAGCGCGCAAGGGCTCGGTATGGCGTCTCGAAGATGTATACCGCACGTTTCCTCGGCTCAAGGAGCGAAGGCGCAATCGCGGCGGTATGCTTTCGGGTGGCGAGCAGCAAATGCTGGCGATTGGGCGTGCTCTGGTCAACCACCCAAAACTGCTCTTGCTCGACGAGCCAACCGAAGGGCTCGCTCCGGTAATCGTCGAGGAGGTCGAGCGTGTGATCGCGACGATCCGGCGGAGCGGCATTGCGGTTCTGCTGGTCGAACAAAATCTCAAAGTCTGCATGAACCTAGCCGATCGACATTACGTGCTTGAACAAGGCCATGTCGTCTATACCGGAAGCCGCGAAGAATTCCGCGCGGCCGAACAGGTCCGCGAGCGTTATCTTACCTTGAGCTGAGCGGCTCGCGGGTTTTGCAGAGTGGACAAGCCTATAGCGAGCCTTGAGCGCCTTATGTTGTGGCGGATGTCCGCTTTGCCCCCCGAAAGCGGACATACCTCGGCGCCGTCTCGATGTCCGCTATGGGCCATGAAGAGACTCATGCGCTGCACAAAACTCGCGGAGTCATACCGGCGGCATTCTTGTCGTTCCCGACCTTTGGTATCATCTGTCTCGTATGCCGACCCCGACCGTCGACTGGCGGGGTCCACCGCGCGGCGGGCACTGCCCTTCGGTCTGAAAACGAGCATTACGTGATTTTAGTCACAGCCCAGCCGCCCCCCACGGGGCAAGCTGAGACTGTCAAAGAGGGACACGCCGATGAAAAACGCTTTCATTCTCATCGCCTTTGCCCTGGCAATTATCGCTGGCACTGCGGCTGAAGCGGTTGAAACTCATCAGGCCGTGCTCTACGCCACAACCAACCATTGATGGCCGGTGGAAGAATGCACCGCCTTAAGACCGTCCTTTGGTGCGCGATTTTTCCAGGACTCGCCGTGATTGTGGTGCTTATTTTTTCTGTTACCGCAATCCAGGCCGGACCCAGCACCAAAATACAGGCGATCAAAGACTGCCGGGCCGAATTGGGTGAACATGCGAAGTATTTGGAAGTGAGAGTGTGTGTGCTCCGGAAAATGAAAAGAGAATAGTCGCTATCCCGCGGCTCAAGGCTTCCGCACCAGCTCCGGCAGCCTGGCGAAGTTTGCCGTCATCCCGCGCCGCTGTACAAGGCTCGTGGGTCCCCGGCAACCGATCGATTGGCGGCCTAGTCGATGTTCTGGGCGTCGCGATACATCACTTTATGACGCGTAGTAGAAACCCATTCATCGATCTGAGCTTCGGTCAAGAAATGAGTTCGATCAAATTTGTTCCAATTGGTGATCTCGCTCAAGTCCTTCTTCCAACGCTTGTACGGCAGCTTAGAAGGTGGCCCGAAGCACATAATGTCGAGCACTGATAGCTCGTCGGGAATGTCGAGTAGAGGCTTCATCGCCTTCTGCGCTTTTTCCTGGCCGATGGCCGTGATCCACCAAACGTTGTAGCCGAGCGCGGCCGCGGCGAGGTGCGCTGACATCGTAGCCGCTGCCACGCTCTGCAGCAAAATGCGCTCGGCGTTCTCTTTGTACATTCTGTCAAGCTCAGAGCCGTCTTTGAGAACTGGAAAAGCCTTTACCCAGCGGAAGTCGCTGGCCACCACGATAAACCCAGGTGCGGTCCCAAGGCCGCGGTAGTCGGGCGTTGGAAACTTCATCTTCAGCTTGGCACGATGAACCTGTTCTTCGCGGAAATAATCCATAATCCTATTCTTGAGGTCCTGATCCGTTATCACGATGAAGTGCCAGGGCTGCGTATTAGCACCCGAAGGTGCGTGGCGCGCTGCATCGAGAATCATCTCGTAATGCTCGTGGGGCATGACGTAGCTGGCATCGAATGCGCGCGTCGTGACACGATACCGCACGACCTCCATTAGCGCGTCATAGTTGGTGCGATCGCTGAAGTGGTATTTGGATTTGGTCACGGTTTGGGTCATCACCATATCCTCCGGTTGGAAACGGCTACTGTTATTAATACACCAATCAGCGTTTTGAGACGCCCGCGAGCTAACGCCATCTCAGAGGCCGCTTCGAAATTGTCACGCATGCAGCTCGTCGAGCAGTGCCTTGGCCTCCTTCAAGTCAAGCGTATCGAAGCCTTCGGTGAACCAGCCGTAGACCGGAGCGAGAAGCTCGCGGGCCGCATCGCGCTTGCCCTGATCGCGCCGGAGCCGCGCCATACTCATCGCCGCGCGCAGCTCCCAGGACTTTGCCTGCTGCGCTCGCGCGACCGCGAGCGCGCGCTCGAAATACGCTTCCGCCTTCGCCGTGTCCGGCTGCGGCGACTTCAGCGCGATTTTCCCGGCGACGCGATTGATCTCGGCCTCGCACCACCTTTCCTTGGTTGTTTCCATCGCGGTGATCGCTTCGCCAATGCAGCGCCAAGCGTCATCGAATTGGCCGAGTTCCGCATGGGCGTTGGCCAAATATGATTGCAACATTGGCGTCCAGAATGTCGTTCCTGTTGACCGCAATGTAGTGATACCGGAGGTAATCAGGCGGACTGCGTCCAGGGCCTTGCCGATCAGAGTAAATACCCAACCTTGCTCCGCCATTGCGCACCCCTTCCAGACAATGGAGCCCTTTTCTTCCGCCAGTGCTGCAAGTTCATCGAATTGCATCATTGCCGTCGCGTAGTTTCCGCAGAAGACATGTGCACACGATGCGAATGCAAGCGCGTACATCAACGTGCCGGCTTGACCGATCTCGCGTGCATCTCTGAGTGCGTGGCTTGTGTCTTCGAGCGCGGCTTCGGGATAGCCAAGCAGCCACAGAGCCCACGGCCGCCACGACAGGATTGCCACCCTGATATCTTGGCCAAAGCGCGTGGCTAGCGCACGATGTTCCGTGGGATCGTAAAGCGCGATCGCGCGGTCGAGATGCGCTCGCCCTTCGGCGATGTCGCCCGTGTGCAGCAAGGAAGTGCCCACAAGACGATGCCCGATCATGAGCGGGACTGTCGCACCTTGCTTCTCGGCGAGTGCCAGGAACTGCGCCGCAAGCTCGCCCGCCACGTCGCCCTTGAATGCAGCGAGGTTTGCGACCCAAAAGCCGTAGAGTACCGAAAACAACAGCAGCGGGTCTTCGGGAGGCTCACCGAGCGCTTCAGCCTGTTCGATCAGCAGACGTGCCCGCTCAGCAGCAGCCTTGGTTTCCGGCGCGGCATAGCCTTTGACATGGATGAGTGGGGTTATGAGCGCGACCTGAAACTCGATCTGCCTGCGGCGCAGCGCCGGCGTGGCAGGCAAGGCCGCAATCTGATCGAGCGCACGCGTGAACTGCGCCACAGCCTCTACCAGCGCGGAGCGCTCGAGCGACCGCTGTCCGGCCTTGCCCCACAGGCCCGCGGCCTTCTCGATCAGCGCGGCCTCGGTGCAGTGACGCGCCAGCAGTTCCGGCTGACGCTCAGCGATCTCGGCGAATTGGCTCTCGAGGGTTTGGGCGATACGAGCATGCAGCGCGCGTCGCGGCTCGCGCAGCAGCGTGCCATAGGCCGCGTCCTGAACGAGCGCATGCTTGAACAAGTAGGTCGCATGCGGCGGCACGCCCTGCCGGAACAGCAAACCGGCGGCGATAAGACGGTCCAGCGCCGCTCCAGCTCCGCCTCCGGCTTGTGCACCACGGCAGCCAACAGGGCATGCGAAAACTCCCGGCCGATCGCCGCCCCGATCTGCGCCACCTCCTTGGCGGGGCCTAGCCGGTCGAGCCGCGCCATCAGCGAGGCGTGCAAGCTTGGCGGGACTGCCAGGGCCAGCGACGGAACCGCGGCAGCGGTCCGCCGCGCTTCGCCCTCGCTCTCCGCCTCCAGCACCGCCTTGGTCATCTCCTCGACGAACAGTGGAATGCCGTCGGTGCGCTCCACGATTTCCGCCATCACGTCCGCTGGTAGTTCCTTGTTCCCGACAAGGCGCGCGATGATGGCCGCCGCTTCACGCTCTCCAAGCCTGTTGAGCGCCAGGCTCATCACATTCGACCGTCCAGCCCACGGCGCGTTGAACTCGGGGCGGAAAGTTACAATGAGCAGCACCGGAAGGGTTTTAATTCGGTCCACCGTCCGACCGAACGCTTCCAGGCTCGTGGGGTCGGTCCAATGCGCATCCTCGAAGATCATCAGCACCGGACTTTGGCGTGTCAGCGCCTCGATCTGGGAAACGAGCGCCTCCATCGTTCTTTGCCGGCGCTGCGGCGGGGCGAGATCGAGCGTGGGATAGCGGCAATCGTTGGGCAGCGACAGCATCTCGGCAACGAGCGCCACGTCCTGTTTGGAGGTCGCGGTCTGCGCCAGCAGCGTATCGAGCTTGTCGAGCTTCGTTTGTGGGCTGTCATCGTGCGCCAGTCCGGCGGCGCGTTCCATCTGGCCGATGATCGGATACAGCGCGCTGTCGGTGTGCTGCGGCGAGCAGAAATAGCGCAAGCGGGTGTGCGGATCACCAGTGAGGCGTTCCAGCAGCGCGGCCGTGAGCCGCGATTTGCCGATCCCGGCCTCGCCGGAAAGGAGAACCACCTGGCCTTCACCGGTCTTGGCTCTCGACCAGCGTCGCAGCAGCAATTCGAGTTCTTCTTCCCGCCCGACGAGGGCGGTCAGGCCGCTCGCGTGCAGGGCCTCGAAGCGGCCTTCCGCCGAACTCGCCCGCAGCGCCGCCCAGGCCCGCGCCGGCCCGGCGATGCCTTTGAGGTTCTTTGCCCCGAGGTCTTGCAGCTCGAACAGATTGCCGAGTAGCCTCCGCGTGCTCTCGGCGATGACCACCATGTTCGGCTCGGCGATCCCTTGCAGGCGCGCCGCGAGATTTGGCGTCTCGCCCACAACCGCCTGCTCCTGGGCAGCTCCCGATCCAATCAGGTCGCCGACCACCACCAGCCCGGTCGCAATGCCGACGCGGGTTTGCAGCGCAGCGCCCGTCTTGAGCCCGGTCACCGCTGCGATCAGCTCCAGGCCCGCCCGAACCGCTCGCTCAGCGTCGTCCTCATGGGCCTGCGGATAGCCGAAATACACCAGCACGCCGTCGCCCATGTATTTCGCCACAAAGCCGCCGAAGCGCTGCACGGTGCTGGCGACGCATTTCTGATAGGCCGAAATGACCTCGCGTAAATCCTCCGGGTCCATACGGGCGGAGAGCGCCGTCGAACCGACCAGGTCGGAGAACATTACCGTGACTTGGCGCCGTTCGGCGGAATCCTGCGGCCGCGGCGCGGCGGGTGTCGCGGCCGCAACGGCGACTTCAGGTTCACTCTTCTTGATGTCCTTGAGGTCGGCAATGGCGCGTAGCAATTTACGGCGATGTCCGAGCAAGACGCCTAGCTTTTCTAGATCTTGATCTGTCAGATCGGGGAGGACGCTGAAATCAATCGCATTCTCGGCAAAGCGCTCCGCATACTCGGAAAGGCCGAGCGTTTTGAGCCAGTCCGCAATCTCCTGCATCGCGGCCCCGCCTCCGGCGGAGTAATTTTGGCCTGACCGAACTTCTGGTCCAAAGCGACAGACAGGTTTTCCGACAAATTCCCGGCACGGTACACCGCCCGACTAGACAGGCCAAGCAAGTGTCCTCGGCGCTGCTGCGGTGCACCGAAGTCTCGCCGCCAACGGTTGAGTTGGGTCATTCGCGACCGGGTAGAGCCAGCACCCAATCCAGCCATGTCCGCTTCTCTAATCGGCCATTCGGGGTCAAGCGCTTTCAGACTATCCACCACTGCGGTGTCGATGTCGCTCACGGGCTCGTGCTTCTCTTCGGAATCGGCACCAAGGCCCTTCCATAATGGGATTCGAAGACGAGGTGGAACAATCTATACCGCGGCCTTACCGTCAGACCAACGGCAGGTCCAAGCGGACATGCGAACTCACCTCATCCATCGTCCCGCGAGGGACATCATTCCACCGCTTGGTGGATCTCGATTTTCCTCCTATTGCATTGATCCTGTGCAATCCTCACGCTGCTACGGCCTGTTCCCGGGTCCAGCGGAACTCGGTGCCGTCAACCCAGATGCGGTGCAGGATCACGGCAGCCGAGAAAATCACCGTCCAGATTTTAGGACTTTTGCAACACTATCGCCTCAACTCCGGACATATCGCTGCACTGCGCTAACTGACCTGACGGGCCAAAGCCCGTCGTAGCTGACTCCAGCGGCCACAGCGAGAGTTACAACGGCGTCAATGTGAAACCTTCGTCGATCCAGCCGGTCACGCCACCGATCATCATCTTTACCGGTAAGCCCAGCCGGGCGAGGCGTAACGCCGCCTTATTGGCTCCATTGCAATGCGGACCTGCGCAGTAGACGATAAACAACTTGTCCTTCGGATACTCGGCCATCCGGGTGGCCGTCATATCGCGGTGTGGGATGTTGATCGCGCCCTTTACATGGCCCTTTGCAAATGCGTTCGGCCCGCGCACATCCACAACGAAAAAATCAGGATTGGTCGATTTCAGGCTCTCGTGCACGTCCCAGCAATCGGTCTCGAATGCGAGCATCTCCTGGAAGTGCTTAACGGCCAGCTCTGGCGGCGCGGCAGCCGTTTCGGTCACTTGTGTCGTCATAGTGGCTCCTTCTGGCATTCGTATCGACAGGTCGACTTTCGCCGGAACCACTATCTCATACGACAGTGGCGGTAGTGCTGATTCGACACGCTCAACGAACATCTGGGTCGAGCGTATCACCTCGATCCTCGAATGTCTCTCGTGGGGTGTCTGCGTCACGGCAGCTCTACCCCCGAAAGCGGAAATTCGCTTGCGCTGCAATATCTGTCGCAAGGGGGCAATATCGATCAGGGCGCGGACCAACACGCAGGAAGTGGTGCTGCTGCATATTCCGCTAGTCTGCGACCGAAATTGAGTCGGAGTCAGCAGTTCCTGTCGACTTGGCGGTTGCTACCGGATTCAGCAGCACCCGCGACGTCGGTCGTTGTCGGGAGAGGTTTTCTATACTTGGCAAGGACGAAGAGGCCAGCGTCATATAGGGCAATAGAGAACAATCCAACTGAGAATATGCCGATCGAGAAAATACCGATCGAGAAGATGCCGATCGAGAAGATGCCGATCGAGAACACTCCCACCGCGAAGGTGCCAGCGGCAAAGATGCCAGCGGAAAACTCTCCTGATGCAAAAACGCCCCGCGCAAACTCACTTGCCGCGAAATAATTCGAAGCGAACTGACCGGCTGAGAAGGGGTTCCTTGCGAATAAGATACCAGCAAAGAACATAACAGCTGCCAAGGAAAGGATCACAAGGGTTGCCAAGGAAATGCCCCCGTATTTCTCTTCGAGTACTTTCATGGTTGGCTCCTGCCTGCTGAGAAAGAGCTCGTGCATGCGCGGTGTTTACTCGGGCAGCCCGGCTTTTCGAAGACCCTCTACGAGTCGCGTAGCGTAAGCTAAGAAGACCGGATTTTTGGAGGGAAGCTGCCCCATCCACTGGGCGATGGTCCTGGCTCTGGTCCCACTGAGCGACAGGTAACGCTTGAGCATGTCGCGGGCCTCGGCTTCATGCCTAGTCAGCGAAAGCGCTGCCGCGAGCAACGCCTGTGGGAGGGGCCATTGCGGTGCGGCGGCAACAGCTCGACGCAGCCAGTTGATAGCTTGATCGTCCTGACCCAGGAGGCACAACGCAAACCCCTTGTCCAAATAAAAGGCATACAGGCTCGGATCACGTGGGCTGAGGCGGATCGCCTTGTCAGCATACTCGACGGCCTCTTGCGGCCGGCCCAGAAAGCTGCTTGCAACACTGAGGGGACTGTAGGCGCTGACGAAACTGGGACCCAGGGCGAGGCTACGTTCCGCCTCGACGATCGCTTCGTCGAAGCGCTCCTGTCCCAGCAGAATCTCGGCCTTGGCGAAGTGAGCCCCGTAGTCATTGGGGTCGATCGCGAGCGCCCTCGACACCAGTTCGTCGGCCTTGCGGATGTCGGCCTCGCGGTCCTGGCTCTGCTCCGAGAGGACCCGATCAATAAATTTGAATGACAGATTAACGAGTGCCCTAAGGCCTCGCCCGTAATCAAGTGAGTCAAAATTGCCAGGGAGCGAGGAGGATACTTTGGAGGGGATTCACAAGAGGGAATCACCTGACGTAGCGTCGCAGCATGATTCGCGCTGCGCAGGTGCG
>JBEKWO010000030.1:0-39830 GCA_049512975.1 Xanthobacteraceae bacterium
AGGAGCGCGAGGGAACGACGTTGACGACGCCAGCCGGCACGCCGGCTTCCTCCAGGATCGGCATCAGAGCGAGCATGGTGAGCGGCGTATCGGAAGCGGGCTTCAGTACGACCGTGCAGCCGGCGGCAAGCGCCGGCCCGATCTTGCGCGTCGCCATCGCGGCCGGGAAATTCCACGGCGTCACCAGCACCGCGATGCCGGCCGGCTTATGGTGCACCAACATGCGCGCGCCCGAGGCTGGTGCGACGGAGTTTTGTCCGATGTTGCGTACCGCTTCCTCGGCGAACCAGCGGAAGAATTCGGCGGCGTAGGCGACCTCGCCGCGCGAATCCGACAACGCCTTGCCGTTCTCGATGGTGATGAGCTTGGCCAGCCGTTCGGCGTCGCGCATGATCAGCTCGAACGACTTGCGCAGGATCTCGGCGCGCTCGCGCGGCTTCTTGCCGGCCCAGCCGGGAAAGGCGGCGCTCGCCGCATCGAGCGCAGCCTTGGCGTCCTCGACCGTGGCGCTGGCGACCGAGGCGACTTTGTTCTCAGTGGCCGGATCGATGACGTCGAAGCGGCCGCCGTCGGAGGATTTACGCCATTTGCCGCCGATCCACAGATCGGTCGGGACGTTGGCGAGAAGATTGTCGTACATGGCACACCTTCTTTCTTTGTCACGCCGGGGCTCGACACGGGCATCCATGCGTCTTTGCTCGATGGATTGCCGCGTCAAATCCGGCAATGACGATTGTCAATATCTAGCTCTCCAATGACTTCCGCACCCGCTCGGCGATGCGGTCGGCGCTCGGCAGCGCGATGTCTTCCAGAGTATCGGCTGCCGGCAGCGGGATGTGCGGAGTCGTGATCCGCACCGGCGGGCCGTCGAGATCGTAGAACGCCTCGTCGGCGACGATGGATACGAGCTCGGCGCCCCAGCCGCACAGCCGGGGATTTTCCTCGACGGTGAACAGCCGGTGCGTGCGCGCGACCGAGCCGAGGATGGTCTGGGTGTCGAGCGGCACCAGCGAGCGCACATCGACGACTTCGCAGTCGATGCCGTGCTGGCTTTTGAGCTTTTCCGCCGCTTCGAGCGCGCGCGGCACCATCAAGGCCAGCGCCAGAATGGTGGCGTCCTTGCCCGGCCGCACGATGTTCGCCGTGCCTAGCGTGTCGACGATCTCCCCGTCCGGTACCTCGCCCTTGGTCGGATAAAGCGCCTTGTGCTCGAAGAAGATCACCGGATCGGGATCGCGCACCGCCGCCGCCATCAGCCCGATCACGTCGCGCGGGGTCGACGGCGCCACCACCTTGAGGCCGGGAATCATCATGCACCAGTTCTCGACGCTCTGCGAATGCTGCGCGCCGAAGCGCACGCCGCCGCCGTTACCGGTGCGCACGACCAGCGGAATTTTGACCTGTCCATTTGTCATGTAACGGGTCTTGGCGAACTCGTTGGCGATGTAGTCGAAGCACACCGCGAAGAAATCCGAGAACATGATTTCCGCAATCGGCTTTAATCCGGTCATCGCCGCGCCCATGGCGGCGCCGAGGATCGCCTGCTCGGAGATCGGCGTATCGCGCACCCGCACCGGCCCGAACTGCTCGAACAATCCGACCGTCGCCTTGAACACGCCGCCGGGCTTGCCGACGTCCTCGCCGAGGAACACGACATCGGGATCTCGGGCCATTTCCTGAGCGATGCCGCGGATGACGGCGTCGCGGTAGGTCAGTTCCGCCATGCGAAGCCTCCGTTGGCGTAGACATCGGCGGTGAGAAGCTCGGATGGCGGCGGCGGGGCCGCCTTGCACTGTTCGGTCGCCTCATCGACGCGCCGCTTGACGTCGGTCTCGATGCCGAGGATGACCTCTTCGTCGATGCCGAATTGTTTGAGCCGCTCGCGATAGATTTTGATCGGATCGCGCTCCTTCCACTTGTCGAGTTCGCCTTCGGGCCGGTATTTCGCCGGATCGGCGCGCGAATGCCCGCTATGGCGATAGGTCAGGCATTCGATCAGCGACGGACCGCCGCCGGCGCGCGCCTTGTCATAGGCGGCGAGCGCGGTGCGGTAAACCACGTCGGCGTCGTTGCCGTCGACGATGATGCGCGGCAGGCCGTAGCTGGCGGCGCGATCGGCGGCCGGATGCGGCACCGCGGTCACGTCGCCGATCGGCGTATATTCCATGTAGAGATTGTTCTCGCAGACGAAGACCACCGGCAGCTTCCACACCGCGGCGAAGTTCAAGGCCTCGTGGAAGGCGCCGATATTCGTCGTGCCGTCGCCGAAGAAGCAGACCGACACGTCCTTCTGCCCTTTGTATTGCGCGCGCCAGGCGGCGCCGCAGGCGATCGGCAGATGCGCGCCGATGATCGCATAGGATCCCATCACGCCGTGCTCGACCGAGGTCAGGTGCATCGAGCCGCCCTTGCCGCGCATCAGCCCGATGTCGCGCTGCATCAGCTCGCCGAGCACCTTTACGATCGGCACCCCGCGCGCGAGCGTATGCGCATGACCGCGGTAGGTGCAGAAGGAGAGATCGCCCGGACGCATGGCGGCGGCAAAGCCGGCGGCCACCGCCTCCTGGCCGAGGGAAAGATGGCTGGTGCCCTTGACCAGGTTCTGCAGGAACAGATCGAAGGCGCGCTGCTCGGCCTCGCGGATCTCGACCTGGGTGCGATACATGGCGAGCCGCTTTTCTTCGCCGATGTCGTCGTTGAGGCTCGCCTTCGACGCCGGCGCGCGGTCCTCGATCTTGGCCATGAATTTTCCTCGGAGCGTCGCAAATCCGCTTGGGACGCAGGCAACTTAGCGCCACTTGCGAAGCCGAGGCAACGGCCGTGGCGCTGCTCGGTCGGGCCGTTCCGCTTGCGCGGGATGCGGCAACTTAGCTAAGTGGCGCCAGCGGAGATGGCGATGGCCCAAGATCAAGCCCACGACTTTGTTCAGCGCTTCTTCGGCGGTCCGCCCTTGGCGGTGGTCGGGCGGCTCGTCCTGCTGTCGATCCTGGTGGGCGTGATCCTCGCCGCGATCGGCCTCGATCCGTGGAACATCATCGAATCGGTCCGTCGGCTCATTTGGCACGTTTGGAGTATGGGCTTTGACGCCGTGCGCTGGCTGTGGCGCTATTTCCTGCTCGGCGCCGTGATCGTCGTGCCGATCTGGTTGCTGGTCCGGCTGGCGAAGGCGCCGCGCGGCGGCTGAGCGCCGTTATTGCGGATGGCAACGGCCAAGCCCGGAATCCCTACTACAGCCAGTGCAGGATTGGCACCGAAGAGCTGTGCTTTACGTTTCGTGATTTTGGATTCCGGGCTCGCGGCGTACCGCGTCCCGGAATGACGGTGCTTAGTCCTCGATTGGACGCGGACCGGTGGGCATCGGCCCATCGCCCTCGCTCGGCATGGCGTGATCGCGCGGGCCGCGATGCCGGCGCCGCCGGCGGTGCAGCGGAAACCGGTCCGGCGAACCGTCGTAGCCGTTCGGCCCATTGGGCCTTTGACCTTGTTGCGGCTGCTGCTGCGCCGCCTGCTGTTGCGACTGGCCGCCGGTGATGAACGACGGCAGCCGCTCAACGTCTTCCTCGCTGGGCGGCGGCAGCTGTTGCGGCCGCGGTTGCGCGGGCTGCGGCTGTGCCTGCGGGTGGTGTTGCTCGCGCTGATAGAACGGCTGCGGCTCGCGCGGTGCAAACGGTTCGCCGCCGATGGAAGGCTGTTCGTTGTCGTCGTCGTAGCCGTCGTCGGGAACATTGCCGCGCGGCTCGCCCGATTGCTGGTAGTAGGGCTGACTCTGGCGAAACTGTTCTTGCGCGGCCGCGATCAGGCGGAAGTAATGCTCCGCGTGCTGATAATAGTTTTCGGCGGCAACCGGGTCTCCGGAACTTTGCGCATCTCGGGCCAGCTGAACGTATTTTTCCGCGACGTGAGAAGCCGTTCCCCGAATTTTCACGTCCGGTCCGTTGGACTCGTACATGCGCGACAATGGATTCTGATGATGGCCACCTTTGCGGTTGCGACCCCGCATGCGCTTGTTCTGACCGTTTCTCATGGTTGCTGTTCGCCAACCCCCTTATTTACGACGGCACGGATGCCGCCGTTTTACCTTGCTGAATATCAATCCAATCAGACGCATTAACCTGGGCGATCTTTCTTTGCGCATCCCGCTTCGAGGCTGCAACGCCAGCGGCCTTCGCCGCCGCGCGGCGTACTGTTGACCCGCAAACCCTTTGCCACGCAGCCATCATCGGCGGTTTCGCCGCACTGCGAGCCCCTCGTTATGCGCGACATTCACCAATGCGCGCCGAACCGATGACTTCTCGGTCTGAATGTGGCGATCCCGTCTGCCGTCCGATTCGGCTTTCGCTATCCCGGCTTTCGCTTCACTAGGCCTGCGCTGCCAACCTCTGCGAGGGACGCTCTAGGCGTTCAAGGCGGCGCGGCGTTATCGTCTCGGGCCGATTCCGTGCGAGCAAACTAGTCGGTTCCGGCTGATATTCCAAGAGCTTTTTTCCCGCTTTTTTGCCGGGGGTCAATGCTCCACGCTCATGCCGTCACCGCCGCGGCCCTTCTCGCCAGCAGGGCACGAGGCACACCCCCTACATCGGGGTAGGGCGGTGAGGGTGCAAGCCCCACCGCCGAAAACAAGGCGGCAACGGCTTCGGCCTGGCGGGCGCCAAGTTCGACGACAAGCGCCCCGCCGGGCCGGAGCAGCGCCGGCACGCTGGCCGCGATCGCCCGATAGAAGTCGAGACCGTCGGGTCCGCCGTCCAGCGCCGGGCGTGGGTCGAAATCGCGCACCTCCGGTGCGAGTGCGGCGATGGCGCCGGAGGCGATGTAAGGCGGATTGGAGACGATCAGGTCGAAGGGTCCGCCGAGCGCTGCGGCCATATCGCAGGCGATAAATTGCGCGCGGGAAAGTCCCAGCCGCCGCGCGTTGTCGCGCGCGAGCGCAAGGGCTTCGAGGTTGGTATCGGTGCCGATCCCGGTCGCGTTGGGCAGTTCCGTGAGTAGTGCCAGAAGGAGCGCGCCCGAGCCGGTGCCGAGATCGGCGATCCGCCCGACACCCGCGCGCGGGCCGTGCGAATCGATGGCGGCGAGCGCCGCCTCGACCACCGTTTCGGTTTCAGGCCGCGGCACCAGCGTCGCGGCATCGACGCGCAACGGCAAGCTCCAGAATTCCTTGCGGCCGACGATGCGTGCGACCGGCTCGCGCTTAAGCCGCCGCGTCGCGAGGGCAGTGATCGCCGCTCGCTCTGCGGCGTCAAGTGCGCGGGCGCCGGCCGCGGCGAGCGCGGCATGATCAAGCCCAAGCGCGTGTCCGACGAGGATGCGGGCGTCGAGGTCGGGCGAATCGAGGCCGGCAACGCGAAATTTTTGCGCCAACGCGCGCCGCGCTTCGGCCACGGTGATGGCACCGGCGCTGTCAGGGCGCGCGAGGGCGTTGGCTGCGCGCGGCGTCATCCGCCGCCGTCCTCAGCCGCCAGCAGCGCCGCCTGGTGCTCGGCGGAGAGCGCGCCGATGATCTCGCCTAGTGCCTCGCCCTCGAGGATCTGCGGCAGCTTGTAGAGCGTCAGATTGATGCGGTGATCCGACACGCGGCCTTGCGGGAAATTATAGGTGCGGATGCGTTCGGAGCGATCGCCGGTACCGACCTGGCCGCGGCGCTCGGCGGCGCGCGCGGCTTCCAGCTTCTGCCGTTCGAAATCGTAGAGCCGCGTGCGCAGCACCGCGAGCGCCTTGGCACGATTGCGGTGCTGCGAGCGGTCTTCCTGCATCATGACCACAATGCCGGACGGAATGTGGGTCACGCGCACCGCCGATTCGGTCTTGTTGACGTGCTGGCCGCCGGCGCCGCCGGCGCGCAGCGTGTCAATGCGAAGATCGGATTCGTTGATCGGAGCGTCGACTTCTTGCGCCTCCGGCAGCACGGCGACCGTTGCGGTCGAGGTATGAATGCGGCCGGAGGCTTCTGTGTCGGGCACGCGCTGAACGCGGTGCACGCCGGATTCGAACTTGAGCTTGGCGAAGGCACCGCGGCCGCGGATTTCGGCGATGATCTCCTTGTAGCCGCCCATCGAGCCTTCGCTGGCGGTCATGATTTCGACTTTCCAGCCCTGCTTGGCCGCGTAGCGCTCGTACATGCGAAACAGATCGCCGGCAAACAACGACGCCTCGTCGCCGCCGGTGCCGGCGCGGATTTCGAGAATGACGTTGCGCTCGTCCATCGCGTCCTTGGGGATGAGCGCCAGGCGCAATTGCTGTTCGAGCGCCGCACGCCGCGCCTCGAGCTGCGGCCGTTCCGCCTCGGCGATGGAGCGCATTTCGGCGTCGGTTGAAGGGTCTTCGATCAGACTCTCGACCCCGTCGAGCTCGCGTTGCGCTGCGCGATAGGATTTTACTGCCTCGACCACCGGCGCTAGCTCGGCGAATTCACGCGACAACTTCACATAGGTCTCGGGCGGCAGCGCGGCGGCAAGATCGCGTTCGAGCGCCGAATGGCGGACGACAAGCGCGTTAAGTTTCTGATCGGGGAGCATGGGTTCTATGCAATAAATAGAAGGCGTGGATGGCCGCGACAAGCCCGGCCAAGATGCCCGTCCATTGGCTACATTTGCAATCCGTGATCGGCGGCGAATTTTTCGAGCTGGGCGCGAATTTGCACGCCGCCGCTCGATTTCTCGACCAGTGAGCAGAGAAACGCAGCCGTCTTGCGGCAATCGAGGTCGAGCAGCATCGCCTTGACCGGTCCTACCGCCGAGGGGGTGACCGAAAGCGCGCGGTAGCCGATGGCGACCAGCGCCAGCGCGCCGATCGGCTGCGAGGCCAGCTCCCCGCACAGCGTTACCGGCTTGCCATGCGCGCGGCCTTTGTCGGCAATGTATTTGAGCGCGCGCAACACCGGCGCCGACAGCGGATCGAAGCGGCCGGACACCCGCGGATTGCCGCGATCGACGGCGTAGAGGAATTGCACGAGGTCGTTCGAGCCGACCGAGAGGAAATCGGCGTGCTCGAGCAATTCGTCGAGCTGATAAAGCAGCGCGGGGACCTCGACCATGCTGCCGACCTCGACCTGAGCCGGCAGCTTGTGGCCATGGCGGCGCAGGTGCGTGAGCTCGCGCTCGACCAGCTCCTTCGCCTGATCGAATTCGCCGACGGTGGCGATCATCGGAAACATGATTTTCAGCGCGCGGCCGCCGGCGGCGCGCAGCAGCGCCCGGAGCTGCGTGCGCAATAAAGCGGGCCGATCGAGCCCGAGCCGGATCGCTCGCCAGCCGAGCGCCGGATTCTCCTCCTCAATGTTGCGCATGTACGGCAGCACCTTGTCGCCGCCGATATCGAGCGTGCGGAAGGTCACCGGCTTGTCGCCGGCGGCATCGAGCACGGTGCGGTAGAGCGCGTATTGTTCGCTCGAGCGCGGGAAATTCGGCGCCACCATGAATTGCAGCTCGGTGCGGAACAGGCCGATGCCGGCGGCGCCGGTATCGGCGATGTGCGGCAGGTCGACGGTCAAGCCGGCGTTGATCAGCAACGTCACCTTTTCGCCGTCCTTGGTCACGCACGGCTTGTCGCGCAGCGCCTGATATTGTTGCTGCCGCCGCGCCCGCAGCCGTACCCGCTCGGCATAGGCGGCCTCCATGTCGGGCAACGGCCGGACCTGCAGATCGCCGGCCGAGCCGTCAACGATGATGGCATCGCCCGGATCGACGATGCCGGTGGCGTTGTCGATGTCGCCGACCGCCGGAATGCCGAGTGCGCGCGCCACGATGGCGACATGCGAATGCGGTCCGCCTTCCTCCAGCACCAGACCGCGCAACCGTTTGCGGTCGTAATCGAGCAACGCCGCCGGCCCCATCGAGCGGGCGACCAGAATGGCATTCTCCGGCAGGTTCTCGCGCGACGGCGCGTGATCGCGGCCGGTGAGCTGACGCATCAGCCGGTTGGCGAGGTCGTCGAGGTCGTGCAGCCGCTCACGCAGGAACGGATCGGTCTGGCGCAGCATGCGGGCGCGGGTATCCGACTGCACGCGTTCGACCGCGGCCTCGGCGGTGAGCCCCGTCATCACCGCTTCTTCGAGCTTGTGAACCCAGCCGCGGTCGTAGGCGAACATGCGGTAGGCTTCGAGCACGTCGCGATGCTCGCCACCCTCCACCACGTCGCCGTGCTCGAGCAGTTCGTCGAGATGGGTACGCAACGTCTCGACCGCCGATTCGAGGTGCTTCAATTCCTTCGGGATATCGTCGGCGATGAAATTGGTGACGACGACGCGCGGCTCGTGCAGCACCACATGACCGAGCGCGATGCCTTCGCTGAGCGCCTTGCCCTTGAGGTGGAGCGACCGCCGCGCGGCCGGCTCGGCACCGGGAGGCGCCAACGCCGACAGCTCGCCGGAGGCGATCATCTCCGCGAGCACCATCGCCGTGGTCTGCAGCGCCTCGACTTCCTCCTCCGAATAGGTGCGCCGGGCGCGGTTCTGCACCACCAGCACGCCGAGCGTGTTGCCGGCGCGCAAAACCGGCACGCCGAGGAAGGAGTGGTAGATTTCCTCGCCGGTTTCCGGCCGGTAGGAATAGGCCGGATGCGCCTGCGCGTTGGACAGGTTGATGGCGCTCGCCTGGCTCGCGACCAGGCCGACCAGGCCCTCGTCCGCGCGCATCACGGTGTGGTGCACGGCGTCGCGATTGAGGCCCTCGGTGGCGTAGAGTTCGAGCGTGGAATCGACGCGCAGCACATAGACGGAGCAGACCTCCGCAACCATGTTTGCGGCGATCAGCACCACGATCTTGTCGAGGCGTTCCTGCGCGCTGACCGGCTCCGCCATGACTTCGCGGAGTCGGCGCAACAGCACGCGCGGACCGCCGAGCGCGCCGCGCATGGCGTGAGGTCCCTCGGGCTTTGCCGGGACCGGAACGCCGCCCGCGTCGTGCCGGCCCTATCGAAGAGGAATTCGCCTGGGCCGGGCCCGCGGCGATCACCCTGAAGGCTATATCGAATGCCGCATGCAAACTGCAAGCCAAAGAAAAGGATATGACGGCGCCCGGTTTTGTGCGCCGCAGCGTAAGGCTGCGGATTACGGCTTCGCCTGGTCGAGGCCGTAGAGCGAGTGCAGCGTGCGGACCGCCAGTTCGGTAAACGCGGCGTCGATCAGCAGGGAAAACTTGATCTCCGAGGTGGTGATGGCGCGGATATTGACGGCGCGCTCGGCGAGCGCCCGGAACGCCTGCGCGGCAACGCCGGCGTGGCTACGCATGCCGATGCCGATGACGGAGATCTTGGCGACGTCGGTGGCGCCGTCGAGCCGGGCATAACCGATGGCCTGTTTGGCCTTGGCGATGACATCGAGGGCGCGCTGATAGTCGCCGGCCGGCACTGTGAACGTCAGGTCGGTGGTCTTGCCGTCGGCCGAGACGTTCTGCACGATCATGTCGACGTTGATGCTGGCTTCGGCCAGCGGACCGAAAATCGCCGCGGCGACGCCGGGCTTGTCCTGGACTTGGCGAATGGAGATTTGCGCCTCGTCGCGGGAGAAGGCGATGCCGGTGACCACTTGCTGTTCCACGATCTCCTCCTCGTCGCAAATAAGCGTCCCGGGCGGGCTGCCGTGCGGGTCGATATCTTCGGGCCGATCGAAGCTCGAGCGCACGAAAATACGCACATTGTGCACCATGCCGAGCTCGACCGAGCGCACCTGCATCACCTTGGCGCCGAGCGAGGCCAGCTCCAGCATTTCCTCGAATGCGATCTTTTCAAGCCGGTGGGCGTGCGGCACGACGCGCGGATCGCTGGTATAGACGCCGTCGACGTCGGTGTAGATGTCGCAGCGGTCGGCGCGGATGGCGGCCGCCACCGCCACCGCCGAGGTATCGGACCCGCCGCGGCCGAGCGTAGTGATGCGCCCGGTCTCCTTGTGCAGGCCCTGGAATCCGGCGATGACGGCGACCTCCTTGCGTTCGCCGAAACGCCGGATGATCTCGGCGCCGTTGATGTCGAGGATGCGTGCCGAGGCATGCACGTTTGAAGTCAGGATCGGCAGCTGCCAGCCCTGCCAGGAGCGCGCGTTGATGTCCATGTCCTGCAGCGTGATGGCGAGCAGGCCGGCGGTCACCTGTTCGCCGGTCGCGACCACGGCGTCGTATTCCCGGGCGTCGAATATGTGCCGCTTCTGCAGGGCCGCTGCGCACCAGGCGACGAGTCGATCGGTGGTGCCCGCCATGGCTGAGACGACGACGGCGACGTCGTGGCCGGCATCGACCTCGCGCTTGACGTGGCGCGCGACGTTGCGGATGCGGTCGATGTCGGCGACCGAGGTACCGCCGAACTTCATGACGAGACGGGCCATGGCAATCGTTCGCGCTCTTCTACGGCAAGCGCGCCGGTCGCCGCGATGGTTGCGGGCCGGCGCGAAAAGGCGCGTATTGATACCGGCGCGATGCGCCGGCTGCAACATCACGATTTGCGGCTGGTTAGCGGAAAAAATACCGTCATTAACGATCGCCCAATTACCGCCCCCCGCCTGCCGGCACCCCGGCGGCAGCAAGCGATGGAGCGAGCATTTCGATACGAGCACCGGGTTTAAGGTCATTTGTGGTTCCTCTCACTGGGCATCGAGGCGCACATGCATGAGCAGAAAATCGCCGTTGTCGGCGGCGGCTTGATGGGCCACGGCATTGCTTACCTTCTCGCCGCGGCGGGGCACCAAGTGGGGTTATTTGAGCCGGCGGCGGATACCCGAGCCTCGCTGCCGCAACGGCTGCAAGCGATCGTCGATCTTTTTGCTGATGATCCGGCGGTCCTGCAATGGATCGCGGTGCACGATCGGTTGGCGCCTGCCGTTGACGGCGCCGCCTTTGTGTTCGAAGCGGCACCGGAGCGGCTTCCGCTCAAGCAACGTATTTTTGCCGAGCTTGAAGACGCGGTCGCGCCGGAGACAATCCTCGCCAGCAACAGTTCGGCGATCCCCTCGACCGACATCGGCCGCAATCTCAAGCGTCGCGACCGCGTCCTCGGCACGCATTTCTGGAATCCACCGCATCTCATTCCCCTGGTCGAAGTCATCGAGAATGAAAAGACCAGCACCGAGGCCGTGCGCAAGACCATGGAACTTCTCCGCCAAGCCGGAAAAGTCCCGGTCCATGTGCATCGTGACATTCCCGGCTTCGTCGGCAACCGGCTGCAGCACGCGATGAAGCGCGAGGCGATCGCGCTGGTCGCCGCCGGGGTGTGCGACGCCGAAACGGTCGATACCGTGGTCAAGGAAGGTTTCGGCACGCGTCTGGCCGTGCTCGGGCCGCTGGAGCAGTGCGACCTGATCGGCTTGGATCTCACCCTCGACATCGCCGAGGTGCTTTATGCGGACCTCGACTGTACGGCAGGCCCGCATCCTTTCCTGCGCGAGAAGGTCAAGGCCGGAAAGCTCGGGATGAAAAGCGGCGAAGGCTTGCGCCCTTGGACGGCGGAACAAGCCGCCGCGGTGCGCCAGCGGCTGTCGCGGTTTCTGGTCGAGCAGGCGAAGGCGAGGAGAAAAATACTCGGCCTAGACTGACCCGAAGCTGACTGCGGTGTGATGCTGTCTCTGCCTGTCGGGTAGAGGTCAGCCCCATGCCGGATAGCAAACACACTAGGCAGGCTCACCGCGGCTTCCAACGAGCTGAGGCGGCGACCCGATACGACCCACCTAGGTATTTGTACGTATCCGAAGCACTTTGCCGATTATTTGAAGGTAATGTTTAGACTTTTCTGATTTGGATGCGCCCATCGGTTCTTACGCCGGGTTGCACGTATGGACCTGTTAAGATGTCTGCGGTTATCGGCCAGCACCACGTCAGTGGAGCGGCCGCCGACGGATGTTTTTGCTGCTCTGATCGATGATCTGTATGCGCCGCTGGCGTCGTTCGTGATTGGTGGCGCCGCGTCAGCGGCGGTCTGCGGGGTCACGGCCTGGCGCACCGGCAACGCCTGGTTGACGGTCCTCGCGGTTAGTATGGTGGCGATTGCCACCGTGCGCGTGGTCATCACGCTCGATTACCGTAAGCACAAACCGACCATCGGCGGCGATGCCGCCGCGCTGCGCCGCTGGGAACGATGGTACGAAATCGGCGCCTCGGTCTACGCAGCATGCCTGGGCGGCGCGTGCTTCGTCGTCTTCGCGTTCACCGACGATCCAGTCAGCCATCTCCTGCTGAATGCGACCTCGGTCGGGTATACGGCTGGGGTTACAGCGCGCAACTCCAGCCGGCCGCGGGTCGCGGTGGCGCAACTCTCTCTTATTCTGTTGCCGATCACCATCGGCAGCGCGCTTCGCCGCGATACTGCCTATGCCGTGTTGTCGGTGGTCACGCTCCTGTACTACCTGGCGACCATCGAGATCGTGCAATATCTGGCTAGGCATCGCCTCCGCCTGCTTCTGACGACCCGGGAGAAAGGCGAGCTTGCCCACTCGCTCGCGGAACAGAACTTCCGATTCGACACCGCGCTCGCCAATATGTCGCACGGCCTCTGCATGTTCGATGCCCAGCGCCGGCTGTTGGTCTGGAACAAACGGTTCTGCGAAATCTACCGGATTGCGGCGGAAGTGCTGTCACCGGGCATCACCGTGCGGCAGATGATCGAGCTGAGTGCCGCCCGCGGCAATCATCCTGACCGGACCGTCGCCGAGATGGTGGCCGAAATTGAGACCTGGCTGGCCAGCGGCGTCGTCAGCCACTTGAAACGTCCATTGCCTGATGGTCGGATCATCGCGCTGTCCCATCAGCCGATGCCGGATGGCGGGGTCGTGGTGATCTTTGAGGATGTGACGGAGCGCGAGCAAGCCGAGGCGCGCGCGCAGTTTCTGGCCACCCACGACGAGCTCACCGGACTGCCCAACCGCCTGGTGTTCGGCCAAGCCGTCAGTGATGCGGTCAAGGTCGGGCGGCGCTACGGTCAGGAATTCGCTGTTATGTTCGTCGACCTCGACCGCTTCAAGATCATCAACGATACGCTCGGCCACGCCGCCGGAGATTCCCTGCTCAGCGACGTTGCCAAGCGCCTCAATCAGTGCGTGCGCGAGAGCGACATCGTCGCGCGCGTCGGCGGCGACGAGTTCATCATACTGCTGCGCGAAGTTTCCGATGCCAGCCAGGTTGCGACAGTCGCGCGAAAAATCCTTTCCACCGTGGTCAAGCCATTGTCGATTCACGGCCAAGAGTGCCGGGTGACGGCGAGCATAGGGATTTCACTGTTCCCGTCCGACGCACAGGACGAGGAATCGCTCATCAAGAATGCGGATGCGGCGATGTATGCGGCCAAGGAAGACGGTCGCAATGCATGCCGATTCCACTCCCGGGAGATCAAAAATCAGTCGATCGAGCGGCTGATGCTAGAGACCAGTCTGCGGCGGGCGCTCGAGCGCAACGAGCTAGTGCTCTACTATCAGCCCAAGCGAGATCTCGGCCACGACGGCATTTCCGGGGTCGAGGCTCTGCTGCGCTGGCATCATCCCGATCTCGGGCTGTTGCAACCGAGTCGCTTCATCCCGCTCGCCGAGGAGACCGGCCTGATCGTGCCGATCGGCAAATGGGTGCTTGAGACCGCCTGCGCGCAGAACATGGCGTGGCAGCGCCAGGGCCTGCCGGCGATACGGATTGCCGTAAACCTGTCGCCACGGCAGTTCGCCGATCCCAACCTGCTCCATGACATTCGCGCCGCCCTGGAAAAGTCCGGCATGCCAGCACAACTGCTGGAGCTTGAGATCACCGAAAGCATGGTGATGCACAACGTTGAGCGGACGGTGCGCGTGCTAGAAGCGATCAAGAGTCTCGGAATCACGCTCGCAATCGATGATTTTGGCACCGGCTATTCGTCGATGTCGCTGGTCAAGAAATTCTCGATCGACGCCCTCAAGATTGATCGCTCGTTTGTGCGCGAGATCATGAATGATAGCGAAGACAAGGTCATCGCCGACGCCATCATCGCGCTCGGCCGAGCGCTCAATCTCACCGTCGTGGCCGAGGGGGTCGAAACCGCCGAACAAGAGGCGTTTCTGCGTGCGCACAAATGCGATGAGATTCAGGGCTATCTGATCAGCAAGCCGGTGCCAGCTGACGAATTTGCCGCGTTCCTTGCAAACCACGCCGTGGCGCAATTGAAGACCCTGGCAGCTCAGGCCGCGCAGCGCGTTAAGGTTCTCCCGACAGGGACGCAAGGTTAGCGTTTTGGCGCGCGCGGCGACCTGGCCCACGCGAGCGGCGCTCAGCTATCGAGCAATGCCCTAATACGGCAGTCCCACATAGTTCTCGGCGAATGCCGTTGCCGCGGCCTTCGAGCGGAACAAATAGTCGAGCTCGGCGAGCTGAAGCTTGTGATCGAACGGGTTTTCGGAAATCCGGTGCAATAGCGTCGTCATCCACCAGGAGAAACGTTCGGCTTTCCACACCCGGGCCAACGCGCGCGCGGAATAACGATCGATGCCGGCTTCGGATTTCTCGGCGTAGTATTCGACCAGCGCCTGCGAGAGGTAGCGCACGTCGCTCGCCGCGAGATTAAGCCCCTTGGCGCCGGTCGGCGGCACGATATGGGCGGCGTCGCCGGCGAGGAAAAGCCGGCCGAAGCGCATCGGCTCGGCGACGAAGCTGCGCAGCGGCGCGATGCTCTTCTCGATGGATGGACCAGTAACGAGACGCTCGCGGGCTTCGGCATCGAGCCTGGGCTTGAGCTCTGCCCAGAAGCGCTCATCCGGCCAGGCATCGGTATCCTCGGCGAGACTGCATTGCAGATAGTAGCGGCTGCGCGTCGGCGAGCGCATCGAGCAGAGCGCGAAGCCGCGCGGGTGGCGGACGTAGATCAGCTCCTCGGAGACCGGCGGCGTGTCGGAGAGAATGCCGAGCCAGCCGAACGGGTAGACCCGCTCGTGCATGGTGATCGCGCCGGCGGGCACGCTCTGGCGGCTGACGCCATGAAAGCCGTCGCAGCCGGCAATGAAGTCGCACGCGATCTCCTGCGATTTGCCGTCGGCACGGAAGGTCACCCGCGGCGTAGCGGTAAAAATATCGTGCAACGCCACGTCGTGAGCCGCGTATATGCTGGGCGCGCAGACCGCGGCGCGGCCGTCCATCAGATCCTTGGTGATCTCGGTCTGCCCGTAGACCATCACCGCCTTGCCGGTGAGCTCCTTGAAGGAGATGCGGTGGCGGCTGCCGTCGACGCAAATCTGCACCCCCTCGTGCACGAGCCCGTCCCTGTGCATGCGGGCGCCGACGCCGGCCTGGTCGAGCAGATCCATGGTGACCTGTTCGATGACGCCGGCGCGGATGCGGCCGAGGACGTATTCGCCGGTTTGCCGTTCCAGGATGATGTTATCGATGCCGTGTTTGTGCAGGAGCTGGCCGAGCAGCAGGCCCGCCGGCCCGGCGCCGATGATGACGACTTTGGTGCGCAAGACTGGGGTTCGCATGGCTCACCTTGGCATCCACAGAATGGTTCCGTGGAACTTCGAAATCAAATGGGGGTTTCATTGGGTAGTGGATTGGACGGGCCGCGCACCTTTCGACCATCGACGGCGCGCCAGCGCGCCGCTAGGTTACGGCGTCCGGGAGTAACCCGCACGAAACGAGGGAACGAAACATATGCTGCGGACCATGCGTCTCGTCTGCTGGCTGGTGTTGCCGGTCGTCGCGCTTCTTGCTGTCCTCAACCCAGCCGCTGCCCAGGGCAGCGATGAGGCCCGCCAGGCTTGCACGCCCGATGCGATGCGGCTGTGCTCCGAATTCGTCCCAGATGTGCCCAGGATCACGGCATGCATGAAGGCCAAGCACGCCCAGCTCAGCGCCGCTTGCCGCTTGGCGATGTCGCATGGCCACCGGGTCCACAGGTATCGGACACATCGGTGGAAGAGCTACCGGCATTGCCGGCACGGCCATTGCCGCTGATCATGTCTTGACCGCAGCGCTCCCACGCCGCGCCTGCCAAAAGTGCGTCGTCGCGCGAGCGGTCCACGCCTTGAGCGCCGTTACGCGAAAATGCCAAGGTGCGCGCGCGACGGCGGCTGGGGCGGCCTAAAGCGTCGGCGTTCGAGGTTGGGAGAGGCGCTACGGCGGGGGCCATGCAGCGGCGAAAGTCGGCCATATCAGCGGCGTTACGCCGGATTCTGCATTGGGGATGGCTCGTCGCGCTGGCCGCCGTGGTGCTGATCGCGGCTTTCGCGGTACCCAAGGCGCAACCCAAAGCCCAGGCGGTTGCGGCCGACGAAGGGCCGGTGCTGGCGGCCGATTCGTCGCTCGGCGAGGCCATGCGCGCCGGCGACCGGGCGGCTGTCCGCCGGCTCCTTGCGCTGCAATTCACTTTCGTCGACGCCGGCGGCAAGATTTACGTGCGCAGGGATTTTCTTGGCGAGATCAAGAGCGTCGCTGCCGCTGCCAGTGCCGACGCCAAGGTGCGCAGCTATGGCCAGCTCGCCACGGTCACCGGGTACCGCAAAGCGGCGGACAACACCGACGTGTTTTTCCTCGACATCTGGGCCAGGCAGAAGGGCAGCTGGCGCGCGCTCTTGATGCAGAACGTCGCGACCGCGGCAACCGAGCGGCCGTCTGCCGCCCCGGCTGCGGCCGCGGCCGGCGGTGAGCCGAAACAACACGAATGCAGGAATCCCTGCCAGGCGATCCCCTATCGCGTGCGCTCGTCCGCCGAGCAGGACATCACCAACACCTACCAGGCCATCGTGACGGCCATCGTCGCCCATGACGCCAGCGAATGGGCCAAGCACGTCGCCGACGAGTTCGTGCTCTACGGCGGCGGCCGCGCGCCGGTCGCGAAATCCGGGCGGATCGCCGCGATCGAGCGCCAAAGGGAGAGCAATGCCGCCGTGGCGGTCGGCGAGATCCAGACGCTGCGGCTTGCGGTCTACGGCGACGGCGCGGTGATGATCACCACCGAGACCGCGCCCGATAATTCACACCCGCCCTACCGCGCCGCGCGGGTGTGGGTGAAGCGCAATGGTCAATGGCTGATGGCGATCAGCGCGCACACCGAGGTCAAGTAGCGCGGCGCCTTATCGATTCTCCAGACGCTCTACGCGAGCAAGCAGAAGCCAGACCACAGGCGGAAGCAGAAGTTCCACCGCCATCAGAGCCTGGAAAAGGTGGTTGGGCGGGCCGACCAGTATCATCGAGATCACCCGCGCACATCCTCCAAGGAAAAATACAGCAATCAGAAATCGTATGACCCGGCCCCTCTGCTCGATCGATTGGGCGCACCAAAGGATCGATACACCAAATCCCAAAAAAATGGCCGCGTAGAACCTGTCTTCGCTGTCCATGGTCGCGTATACGGGTAGCGAGCCGGGGATCGACGCCGGACCAAGCGCAATATGGGCGAGCCCGATCAGGACCGCGGCTATCCCACCAACTATCAAGATGGCTTTAAGCGCGAGTCTCATGGACCACCGACAGGAGTGAGAGGCAACATCTTAAGTCGTCGGGAATTACGACTCCAGACCGGTCGGCACGTTCTTGTTCTCGCTTTCGAGCTTCATGCCGGCGGCGAGCGCCATGGTCTCGGCGAGCGCCGCGAAATCCTTCTGCAGATATTCCTCCGGGTTCCGCTGCAAGGTGGCGACGCCAAAGTGGTTTTGCAGCACCTCCCGCGCGGCCGCCGTCACCGGCAGCGGCACGTCCATCTCGCGGCCGAGATCGAGCCCGAGGTCGAGGTCCTTACGCAACAATTCCGGCGTGAACGTCGTGGTCCAGTCGCAATTGACCAGCGCCGGCGATTTATAGCGCGTGAACATCGAGCCCATCACGCCGTTGTTGAGGAAGGCCAGGAACGCGTGGCGCGGCACGCCCATCTTGTTGGTCAGGAGCGTCATCTCGATCAGATTTTCGATGACGACGCCGAGCATGACGTTGTGGGCGATCTTGCAGACGCGGGCGAGTTCGCCGTTGCCGACATAGGATACGCCGCGCGGCGCGAATACTTCGATGAGCGGCATCGCCGCCTTGCAAGCCGCCTCGGTGCCGGAAACGACGGCGGACAGCTTGCCGGCCTTGATGACCTTGGCATTGCCGCTCACCGGGGCGGCGACGAACTCGGCGCCGAGCTCTTTGAGCTTGGCGCGGATCGCAGCGGATACCTCGACCGCGATGGTCGAGCAATCGACTACGATCGGCGGCAGCTTGCCGCCCTGGCTGCAGACGCCGTTGTTGCCGTAGAGGACCTCCTGCACGTCCTTGCCGGTGGCGACGATGCAGAACAGCACGTCGACATTCCTGAGATCGGAGAGATGATCGACGAGCTTGCCGCCGATCTGAGCCAGCGGCTCGGCCTTGGCGCGGGTGCGGTTCCAGATCGCGACATCGTAGCCCGCCTTGATCAGCCGCTCGACCATGGGTGTGCCCATGCGGCCGGCGCCAATCCAACCGATTTTCTGCCTGTCCGGCGTTGCGTTCGTGGCCATGCCAAGCTCCTTTTTGCTGTCCGCCGTCCTATCACAGGACGCGGAGCCTTGTCCGCGCGCGGGGCTGCGGCATGGCCGGGCGCAGTGGCGGCTTTGCATTTCTTGACAGAGACTTATGGTGCCGTCATAAGAACCGCGCGCGTTGCCGGGCGGCACGGTTAACGTCTGCCGGCACGTGCTTCTACCAGCAGCAGACTCGACTGGAAAATGCCGGTCCGGTTCCGAGCACTAATGCGGTGGATTTACAGGTTAAATCCAAAATCGCATTAGAATCATAAATTTGCCGGTGGCCTGGGTCCTTGCACGAAAGCGTGCGGCAAGCGGTTGCGAGCTTTCGCGACACCTGGGATCGAACACAAGGACGCAAGATGTTCGCGGTCTTCAAAACAGGCGGCAAGCAATACCGGGTGGCCGCCGAGGATGTGCTCAAGGTCGACAAGGTCAAGGGCGCGCCCGGTGAGATCGTCGAGTTCGGCGAGGTTTTGCTCGTGGGCGGCGACAGCGTGACGCTTGGCGCTCCGACCGTCGCCGGCGCGACGGTCGCGGCCGAGGTGCTGGACCAGGCGCGTGGTCCCAAGATCATCGCCTTCAAGAAGCGGCGTAGGAAGAATTCCCGCCGCAAGCGCGGTCATCGCCAGGAATTCACGCTGTTGCGCATCACCGAGATCCTCACCGACGGCCAGAAGCCGAGCAAGACGGTGCCGCCGCGGCCGAAACGCGCGCCGGCGCTTGGACCGGCAGCCACGGACGATGCCGGGGCGACGGGGTCCGAGACTGCGCCCGCCGCGTCGGAGGGAGCCATGGCGAAAACGCGCAAAGCTCCGGCAAAGACGAAGCCAAAGTCCAAGCCGCAGGCCAAAAAGCCCGCGGCCAAGGGGAAGCAGCCTGCGGCCAAAGGGAAGCAGCCTGCGGCCAAGGGCAAGAAAAAGAAGTGAACGAAAGCGGTGATGCTTTTGTCATGAATCGGGTATAGGTGGCACGCAAGAAAGGTTCGGAGGCCAGCAATGGCTCACAAGAAAGCAGGCGGGTCCTCGCGCAACGGCCGTGATTCCGGCGGCCAGCGGCTGGGACTGAAGATTTTCGGCGGCGAAGAGGTCGTTGCCGGCAATATTATCGCGCGTCAGCGCGGCACCAAATGGCACCCGGGGCGCAATGTCGGCGTCGGCAGGGACCACACGCTGTTTGCATTGATCGACGGCCGCGTTGAGTTCCAGGCCAAAACCAAAGGCCGCGTATTCGTATCGGTACGTCCGATGACGGAGGCTGCGGCCCAGTAACACGGTGGATCATATGAGTCCGCCGGCATCCAGTCGAACCGGCGGGCCCAATGGGCTCCGAAAAGGGGGAGACCGGGATGCCGGCTCCCCCTTTCGGTTTTCTGCAGGAGCCCAAAGATGAGCCTGTCGGAAGAAGTGCTGGTGGACGCACGGCGGGAACGCAGGAGTCCCATTCTCGAGACCGAGCGGCTGACGCTGCGCCCGCCGCGTCCCGAGGACGTGACAGCGATTGCGCTCCTCGCCAACGATCGTCGCATCGCCGAGAACACGGCGCGCCTTCCGCATCCCTATGGCGTGAGCGACGCTGAACGCTTCGTTGCGAGCGTCAACAAGCGCGAGGGCGAGGCTTGCCTCGTCATCACGCTCGACGACACGCTGATCGGCGTCTGCGGCATCGATCCGCGCGAGGACGGTCCCGAGCTCGGCTATTGGCTCGGAGTGTCTTATTGGGGGCGGGGCTTCGCCACCGAGGCGGTGCGCGCGCTGATCGACCACGCCTTCGGCGATCTGCAGCACGAGGCGTTGCAGGCCGGCGCCCGCGTCAGCAACCCGGCGTCACGCCGGGTGCTGGAGAAATGCGCCTTCCAGTGGACCGGCGTCCGCCTGGCGCGCATCCGCGCCATCAATTCGGCGGCGCCGGCCGACCGCTTCCGGCTCGACCGCGGATTATGGGCGTCGCTCAAGCGCTGGGGCCCGGTGCGGCGCGTGGCGTGATGGGCATGGCATTCGCGCCCTTGGGTACCTACCGGGGGGGTTGTTGACAGTGCCAGGCCGGAGGAGGACGATAATAACGGGTGGCGATCGCTTCTTTCGCGTTTCGCCCCCCGCAAATGGACGATGAATGGAGGTGCCATGCCCCCGGGCCAGTCAAGCCGCGATAATCGCCGCGGTACCGTTCGGGCTGTGGCGTAGCGGCGTTTTGCGAACGGCGCGTCGGGAGCGGCCTATCGGGCCGCAGCAGTGAGGCAAGGCCCCACCTGGCCCCTCCCGGCGAAGCTTCCGATTGACGATCGTCCCGATTCCTCCAGTTTATTATTGCATCCATGTTGTATTGTGGGCTGCGCTGCGCCGAACAGGCGGGTTCGGCCACGGCATCCCATATAATCTCCGATGAAATTCCTCGACGAGGCTAAGGTCTATATTCGCTCTGGCGACGGTGGTAACGGCTGCGTGTCGTTCCGGCGCGAAAAATTCATCGAGTTCGGCGGTCCGAATGGCGGCGACGGCGGCAAGGGCGGCGACGTGATCGTGGAAGCGGTGGAAGGCCTCAACACGCTCATCGACTATCGCTATCAGCAGCACTTTTTTGCCAAGAACGGGCACGCCGGCATGGGCAAGGACCGCCATGGCGCCAACGGCGCCGACTCCGTGCTCAAGGTGCCGGTCGGTACGCAAATCTACGAGGAGGACCGCGAGACCCTTCTCGCCGATCTCACCGAACTCGGCCAGCGCGCCGTGCTGGCGCGCGGCGGCAACGGCGGCTTCGGCAATGCCTATTTCAAGTCCTCGACCAACCGCGCGCCGCGCCGCGCCAATCCGGGCCAGCCCGGCGAAGAGCGCACGATCCGGCTGCGGCTGAAGCTGATCGCTGATGCCGGTATCGTCGGCCTGCCGAATGCCGGGAAATCGACGTTCCTCGCTCGCGTCAGCGCGGCGAAGCCAAAAATCGCCGATTATCCGTTCACCACGCTGCAGCCGCAGCTTGGCGTCGTCGAGATCGACGGCCGCGAATTCGTGCTGGCCGATATTCCAGGCTTGATCGAGGGCGCGCATGAGGGCGTCGGCCTCGGCGACCGCTTCCTCGGCCACGTCGAGCGCTGCCGGGTGCTGCTGCATCTCGTCGACGGAACGGGCGGCGACGCCGGTGCGGCCTACAAGACGGTGCGCACGGAAATTGCCGCCTATGGCAACGGTCTCGCCGACAAGCCGGAAATCGTCGCGCTGAGCAAGGCCGACGCGCTGAGCGCCGATGACATCAAGCAGCAGTTGGCGCGGCTCAAGCGCGCGGCAAAGAAGCAGCCGCTCGTCGTCTCGGCGGTGAGCGGAGACGGCGTCGCCGAAGTTCTACGTGCGCTTTATCGGGTGATCGAAAAAGCGCGCCCCACCGCGGCCGAGGCAAGCACGACGACCTCCGCTTGGCAGCCGTGATGGGCGTGCCGGCGGCCGGTAGGGTGCGGCTGCTGGAAGCCGCCGGGGTGGCTTGTTTGGATTAGACCCGGCCCATCGCTACAATAACGTCATGTTGGGCACGCCAAGGACGCATCACCGGCCCCGCAACGTGCGGCTAGAGACGCTGCTGCGGCTGCGTTGGCTCGCTGTGCTCGGCCAGTTCGTGGCCATCCTGGGGGTGCACTTCGGCCTCGAATTCGATGTTCCGATCTGGCCCTGCCTTGCGGTGATCGCGCTCGCGGCGCTCCTCAACGTGGCGCTGGGGGTGGTCTATCGCCAGACGCAGTGGCTCGAGCCCGACCGCGCCGCGTGGCTGCTCGGGTTCGACATCGCCCAGCTCGCGGCGCTCCTCTACCTCACCGGCGGCCTGGAAAATCCGTTTTCCTTCTTGCTGCTCGGGCCGGTGCTGATCTCGGCGACGGCGCTGCCGCCGCGCATGACGTTGTTGATCGGCATCTTCGCCATGGTCTGCGCCACTGTGCTGGTATTCTTTCATTACCAGTTGCCCTGGGACACCGAGGATCAGCTGGAGCTGCCCGAAATCTACACGGTCGGGGTCTGGCTCTCGATCCTGCTGGCGATGGGCTATATCGGCGTCTACACGTGGCAAGTCGCCGAGGAGGCGCGCCAGCTCTCGGATGCCTTGGGCGCAACCGAACTCGCTTTGGCGCGCGAGCAGCATCTTTCTCAGCTCGACGGCCTTGCCGCCGCCGCGGCGCATGAGCTTGGCACGCCGCTCTCCACCATCACCGTGGTGGTACGCGAGATCGAACGCGCGCTGCAACCGAATTCGCCCTATGCCGAAGACGTGAAATTGCTGCGCGAACAGGCGCAGCGCTGCCGGGAGATTCTTGCCAAAATCACCGAACTTCCCACCGGTGAACCGTTCGATCGGGTGCCGCTTTCCGCCCTGATCGAGGAAGCGGTGGCGCCGTATCGTCATTTTGGCGTCTCGATCGTTGTCACGCTTCCGGCCGACCACACGGCGGAGCCGCTCGGCGCGCGCAATCCGGCGATCCGCTACGGTCTCGGCAACCTCGTCGAGAACGCGGTCGATTTTGCCAACAAGCAGGTCGACATCCTGGCGCAATGGGCCGCCGAAGAGGTGAGCATCACGATCAGCGACGACGGGCCGGGCTTTGCCCCCGAAGTGCTAGACCGCATCGGCGCCCCCTACGTGACCCACCGGCGGCCCGGGCAGCGTGGGCCGGACAACGAGGAGGAGGTGTTCGGGCTTGGCCTTGGTTTCTTCATTGCCAAGACCTTGCTGGAACGCTCCGGCGCCAGGCTTTCGTTGAAGAATCAGGCCTCCCCCCGGCACGGGGCCTTGGTTACCATCACCTGGAGTCGTGCGGATTTCGAGCGGCCGCTGGCGGCGGCCCCTCTTGAGCGGGCCGCGCCGGTTTCTTAAATCAGGCAAGAGCGGGGCGGCGCTGTGGTGGAGTAGATTGCCATGACCAATGTGATGACCGGCGCCACGAGCCGTCCATCAGCGGCGCCGCTGTCGGGCGAGCGTACCCTCCTAATCGTCGAGGACGATAAATCGTTCCTGCAGCGGCTGGCCCGCGCCATGGAAGGCCGAGGTTTCGTGGTGACCACCGCCGAGTCGGTCGCCGACGGTCTGTTGCAGGTCGAGAAGGCGGCGCCCGCCTTCGCGGTCGTCGATATGCGACTCGGCGACGGCAACGGTCTCGATGTCATTTCGGCCATGAAGAAGCGCCGGCCGGAAGCGCGCGCCATCATCCTTACCGGCTACGGCAACATCGCCACCGCGGTGAATGCGGTCAAACTCGGTGCCGTCGATTACCTCGCCAAGCCGGTCGATGCCGACGACGTCGTTGCCGCCCTGCTCGCGCTCGACAACAAGAAGATCGAGCCGCCGGAGAATCCGATGTCGGCGGACCGCGTGCGCTGGGAGCATATCCAGCGCATCTACGAATTGTGCGGGCGCAACGTTTCGGAAACCGCGCGCCGCCTCAGCATGCACCGTCGCACCTTGCAGCGTATCCTCGCCAAGCGCGCGCCCAAATGAGCCGCTCTGCGTTACGTCACTTCGATTGCGCTTCGTAGACGCCGTTCCAGTCCGGCGGCGGTGGGTCGGCGCGGTGCGCCGCAATGCGCTCGACATACATGTCGTAGAGGCCATCGACGCCGAAGCCGTTGGCGAGCTTGCGGCAGCGATCGATCAGGCTCTTCGCTTCATCCCATTGCTGCTTGCGGTACGTCGCCAGCATCGCCGCGTTCAGATCGCGCAAGTCTTTGCAGCGCGGGTCGTCGTTCACTTCGGCCCGGCCGAGCACGGTGAACACCACTTCGGGCTGCTTTTTGCCTTTCACTTGGATGAGGTCGATCTCCATGGTAGCGAACTTCGTCTTCGCCCCTTCGGCGGTGCGCGAGCCGATCACCATTGAGAGGCGATAATCCTTGGTACGCGATTCGAGCCGCGAGGCGAGATTGACCGTGTCGCCCAGCACCGAATAGTTGAAACGGAAATCGGAACCCATATTGCCGACAACGCACGGACCGCTATTGAGCCCGATGCCGATGCGCAGCGGCATATAAACGCCGCCATTGGCTTCGGCCTCGCGCTTGAGCTCGACGTTGAGCGCTTCGGCGCGCGCCAGCATTTCCAACGCCGCGTCGCAGGCATTGGCCTCGTGCTCCTCGTCGTCGACCGGAGCGTTCCAGAACGCCATGATGGCGTCGCCGATGTATTTGTCGATCGTGCCCTTGCGCTCGATGATGGCGTTGGTCAGCGGCGTGAGGAAGCGATTCATCAAGCGGGTCAGGCCCTGCGGATCGTCCTTGTAGTGCTCGGAGATGGTGGTGAAGCCGCGCACGTCGCTGAACAGGATGGTCATGCGGCGTTCCTCGCCGCCGAGCACCAGCTTCTCCGGCGACTTTGCCAGCTGCTCGACGAGCGGCGGCGACAGGTAAAAACCGAACGCGGAGCGAATCTGCTGGCGTTGCTTCTGCTCGCGGAAATAATTGACGAAGGTGAGCACGAGATAGATCAACCAGAACGACATCAGCGGATAAGTGAAGTCGATGAGCAGGTTGTGCGCGACGAAGAAGTACAGCGACACGCCGATCAATCCTGCGATCAGCAAAGCGCCGACCGCGATCACGATCGAGGCCGGCAACATCGGTGCGGCGATGATGATGGCAATCCCGAACACGACCGCAGCGACAAGTTCGACCCCGATCGCATAATCGGGGCGTGCCAGCAGCGCCTGGGTCAGTACGCTCTCAAGGATCTGGGCGTGAACCTCGACGCCGGGCATCGCCGGCTCGACCGGCGTGGTCTTGATGTCAAGGAGGCCGGTCGCCGAGGTGCCGATCAGCACAAGTCGGCCGTTAAAACGGTCGGCCGGCGAGCGTCCGTGCAGCACATCGGCGGCCGATACATAGCGCGCCGGATCGTGCTTATTGAAATGCACCCAGAATTGGCCGTTGCCGTCGGTGGGCACTTCGAGACTGGGCACCGCCACCGCGCGCACGCCGGCGTCGTCGGTGCGAACGAGGATGGCGCCAGCGCGGGTGACGACGCGCAGCATTTCCAGGGTCAGCGCCGGCACCAAGGTGTCCTGCGCCAGCATGACGACCGGGACGCGGCGAATGATGCCGTCGCGCTCGGGTTTGATCGAGAACAGCCCGCGCCCGGCGGCCGCCTGCTCGATGGCTGGAACATTGCGCAGCAACCCGGGAAACGTCACCAGGAACGGCCGTGGATCGGGGCCGAGAACGGCGAAACCGGTTTGCAGCGTCATTTCGGCTTCGGTGCGCGGCGAGGGTGTCGCCGCACCGGCTTGGCCGACCACGACGCCGCCAGCCTGTTTGATGGCGTCGGCCAAGACCTGGTCGTTGCTGGGCAGCGTCGCGAGCTTATCGCGGGTCGCCGCATCGAGGCCGCGGAAGCTTTCGGCGGCAAGTGCCGGCGACATGCGATCGGGCTCGGCGAAAACAATGTCGAAGCCGATCGCCACGGCGCCAAGCTCGTGCAGACGGATGACCAGATCGGCCACCATGGTCCGCGGCCAGGGCCATTGCCCGATTTCCTTCAAACTCGCTTCGTCAATGTCGGCGATAACGACCGGGCGCGCGGTCTGCTGCCGCGGCCGCAGCACCTGAAAAAGGTCGAACGTGCGCAACCGCACTTCTTCGAGCGGCCGCGGATCGGCGATGCGCAGCGGCACCAGCGCAAACAGCAGGAGCGTGCACAGGGCACGTGCCAGACTGAATTGCCGTGCCCAGCGAACCAATCGCTTCATGATCCTAACGGTCTCGCTCCGGCAGGCTGTTATCATAGCAGCACCCGTCGCGGCGCATAACCCGACCGAGTGCCAGTCATTCCGGCCGACTAGGCGCAGCGAGCGAGATGCCGAAAATCACTTCTCTCGGAACGAGCGCATCAGCTGATCGTGCAACGGCTTGACCAGATAGGAGAGCATCGTGCGCTCGCCGGTCTGGATGAAAGCTTCGGCCGGCATGCCCGGCGTCAACTTGACGTCGCCGAGGCGGCCGACCTCGTCGGCGGTCATCGCGATACGGACGATATAGTAGCTCTGCCCGGTGCGTGGATCGTTGGTCGTATCCGCGGCAATGCGCGCGACGGTGCCGTTGAGCTCGGGCGTCGTGCGCATATTGAAGGCGGAGAAGCGGAGCACGACCGGCTGACCGAACTGCACCTGATCGATGTCCCTGGGCTCGACCTTGGCCTCGACCAATAGCGTGTCCGCTTCGGGCACAATGAGCATGATCGGGTCGCCGCCGGCGGTGATAACCCCGCCCACGGTGTTGGCTGTCGATTGGAAAACCACGCCTGCCAGCGGCGCACGGATCTCGGTGCGCTTGAGCTGGTCCTCGGCCGTCACTTTGCGCTCGACGTATTCGCCGATCTTGCTGTCGGTCTCGCGCAGCTCCTTGGCGACCTCACTGCTCAAGTCCTGATCAAGCTGGAGAATTTGCAACTCGGTCTCGGCAGTTTTGCCCTTGGCCTCCGCGGCGGCGGCAATGAGCTGGCCGCGCTCGCCTTCCAGCCGAGCTTCCTCGCGTTGCAGCGACGTGAGCCGGTTGAGCGGGACCAGGTTTTTCGCCCACAAATCGCGCACGCCGCCGAGTTCCTTCTCGATCAGCGCCATCTCCTTGGTCTTGGCGTCCTGCTGGGCAGTAAGCCCGCTGATCTGCTCGCGCAATTGCTGGATGCGCTGATGCAGTTGATCCTTCTGGCCGTGCCGCGCCGTGCGCCGAAGATCGAACAGCTTGCGCTCGCTGGCGAGCGCCTCCTTGACGATGGGGTCGTCGATGGCGCCGGCGAGCTCCTTGGGCACCGGGACCGTATCGGCGCCGTCGCGCTCGGCGGCAAGCCGCGCCTTGCGCGCATAGAACTCGGTGAGACCCTTGGTGACGATCGCCAAGTTTGCTCGGGTCACGGTCTCATCGAGGCGAATGAGGATATCGCCGGCCTTGACCCGGTCGCCGTCGCGCACCCGGACCTCGCCGACGACTCCGCCGCTTGGGTGCTGAACCTTCTTGACGTTGGAATCGACGACCAGCGAGCCCTGCGCGATGATCGCGCCTGAGATCTCGGCGGTGGAGGCCCAGCCGCCGAGACCGACGGCGAGAAACGCCACCAGCGCGCAGCCAACGATGACGTGGCGGCGGATCGAAGCGCGGGAATTCAGGGACGCCTTGCTGCTCATCCTATGCCTCCCTGCTCCGGCACCACTTTCAAAGCCCGCGGCGGCGCGCTCGGCTGGGTCACGCGGTTGAGAATATCGTCTTTCGGCCCAAACTGCTGCTGGCGGCCCTTGGCCATGACCAAAATATAGTCGACGCCGGCGATAGCGCTCGGGCGATGGGCGACCACGATGACGATGCCGCCGCGGGCGCGAATGCCGAGAATGGCCCGGGTCAGCGCTTCGTCACCCTCGGCATCGAGGTTGGAGTTGGGCTCGTCGAGCACGACCAGGAACGGATCGCGGTAAAGCGCCCGCGCCAGCGCGATACGCTGGGCTTGACCGGCCGACAGCGCGCTACCCTGATCGCCGACATTCGTCTCATAGCCGTCGGGCAGGTTGACAATGAGTTCGTGGACGCCGGCAGCCTGCGCCGCGGCGAGAACGCCTTGAGGATCGGGCGGATCCTCGAAGCGAGCGATGTTCTGCGCGACGTTGCCGGGGAACAATTCGACGTCCTGCGGCAGATAGCCGATGTGCCGGCCGAGCGCCTCCGGCGACCATTGATCGATGGTGGCGCCGTCGAGGCGGATGGTTCCTCGCAGCGGCGTCCAGACGCCGACCAGCATGCGCGCCAGCGATGATTTGCCGGACGCCGTCGGGCCGATCACGCCGAGCGCCTTGCCGGCGGCAAGCGAGAAGTTCACATCCTGGCACACGGTCTTCTGTTCGCCCGGCGGATTGACCGCGGCGTTCTGAACGACGAGCGACTTGACCGGCGGCTGCAGCGGCATCGGCTCGGCCCGCGGCGGCAGGTAGCCGAGCAACCGCGACAACCGCTGCCAGCCTTGCCGCGCGGCGACGAAACCGCGCCAATTGGCGATGGCGAGATCGACCGGCGCCAGCGCGCGCGCCCCCAGGATCGAGCCGGCGATGATGATGCCCGGCGTGGATTGCTGGTGAATGGCGAGCCAGGCGCCGACCGCCAAAATTGTCGACTGCAGCAACAGCCGCAACACCTTCGACATGGCGCCAAGTCCGCCGGCGACGTCGCTGGCGCGGCCGCTCGACCCCACATAACTGCGATTGAGGTCGCTCCAGCGCTGCGCGATGCGGCCTACCATACCCATGGCCGTGATCGCCTCGGCGTTGCGGCGGCTCGCCTCCATCAGCGCGTTGCGCGCCATGGCAAATTGCGTGGCGCTGCGGGTCGGCCGCCGGGTCAGCGCTTCGGTCACGACGGTGAGCGTGACCAGGATGATCGCGCCGGCGAGCGCGGTCAGTCCGATGTAAGTATGGAACAGAAAGCAGATGGCCAGGTAGATCGGCATCCACGGTAGATCGAACAAGGCGACCGGCCCGGCCCCGGACAGAAACGCACGCACGGTATCGAGATCGCGAATCGGCTGCGCGCCCTCGCCTTTACTGCCGATCTTGAGCGGCAGCCGGACAATGGCGTCGTACACCCGCAAACTCATTGCCTCGTCGAGGCTATGGCCGACACGCACAAGGATGCGGCTGCGGATCGCGTCGATGACGCCCTGAGCGGCATAAAGGCCGGCCACCAGGATCAACAGCGCGACCAGCGTCGGCACGCTGCGGCTGGGCAGCACCCGGTCGTAGATTTCCAGCATGAACAGCGCGCCGGAGAGCATCAACACATTACTCATGCCGCTGAACAGAGCGATGGCGAGAAAGGCTCTCCGGCAGGAGGCGAGCGCAGCGGCGAGTTCGGAACTCGCGAGCGGCTGCCGCAGCGGGCGGGAAAGCGGGCTCATGGGCGCGTGCCTACCACCGTATCAGGCGCAATACCATCATTGAGCCTGCAAATGACCGGCCGTCGAGGGGATCATCATACCTTGGTTTACGATGGAACAGGGGCTTTCGGCGCAAAGACGTGGCCGAACCTGACCAAACGTGGCCGAACCTGACCAAACGCGGCCAAGCCTGAGCCGAGCCGCGTGGCCGCATTAAGCCCGCCACAAGGCCGGCCCTGTTCGGATATCATTCCTGATCAGATCAGACAACCGGCCGGTGTTCCGCCTGACCGGCAGTTCCGTGTGGCAATCAACAAATGCCCGCACGACATCGTGCCGGCCTGCGCGCACAGGCCGGCGCCGATTCGTACTCAAAAACTGGCTTCCGGTAAGTCTCAGGAGCGAGAATCGAGCGAAAGCCCGATGCTGAACGCCTTTTGCCGGGTCGCGCCCTCAGTTCTTTTCAACTTCTTGGCGATTCGCGACGCGGCGGTTTTCTTCTTCGCCATCGTCTTCAGTTCGCGAACCTCAGTCGCCGTCCAAGCGCGCCGCTTCTTTGACTTCTTAGGCATAAATCCTCCTCTTCAAGAAAGGCCAATTTGTATCCCTTAACGGGAGCGGGAGAAAATACAACAAATGGTTTGAGATCCTAAGGATCGCAGCCATTGTCCGAAGATGCGCCCGCAGATACGGTAGGGCAAGTTAAGAAACAGTATTGTTAGATCGTTCTTAGCAATCTATCGGCCCGGAAGCAAACCCAACTTATGGTACCCAGCGGCCGTTGTTGATAGCCGAATAGTTGATTGTTCCTGCCGTGTGCCGCGAGCCGCATGGGATAGCCGCCTCCCTGGGGCTCGGCCAGCGCCGAGCGGGCATGCCGAGCAGACGTCCGCCGACACCAACGCGCCTCCAAGCAAACAGGACCTGCAGCGCCGATGGCGCTTCGCATCAGGCCTCCGCTGGCAGTTAATGAGTGCAAGCTGGACCCCTGATAGATGCCGGCAGGCGCGCGATGAGGGCTTGCGGCCTGCAATTTCGCTTCCTAGCTTGGGAAAGAGACAGGGATCGTCGGGAACGGGACGCGGCCATGGAAGAACTCAAACTCGTCGCCCTCGACAAGGACGACATCGAGGTCGTCTCGGCCCATGTGCAGGACGCGCGCGTCAAGGTCGCCGATATCCTCTGGCTACCGCGCGAGCACCGGTTCGTGATGGCGCTCAAGCGTTTCGACTGGATGAATGCGGTCGATGTCAATGGTGCCAGGGACGTCAATGCGCCGGGTTACCGCCGCTGCCGGACCGCGCTGCGGTTCGAACGCGTTAACGCCTGCAAGTGCCGAAATCTCGACCAGACCAATAAAAATGCAACGCTCAATCTGCTTGCGGTCGAATTTGCCGAGCGCGATTCCCCCTCCGGGATCATCACGCTGATCTTCTCCGGCGGCGGCGCCATTCGTCTCGATGTCGAATGCCTAGAGGCGGAGCTGGCCGATCTCGGCGAGGTTTTTGCGGCTGGGTTGTGCCCGGATCACTTCGCCGCCGATACCACGGCAGCCTGAGGTCGGGGAAGGTCTCAAGCCGCGCGCGGCCGTTGCGCTGGCGACATGGCGAAAAGCCTCATCAGCACGACGATGGCGGCGAGCGTCGCCGCATAGACGATGAGCTGCATGGCGGTCGGCTGATCGACATAGCCGATCAGCGTGTGCAGCGCCCGACCGAGAAAGCTTTCGTCGCTCAGGATCCAGGAGGTGTCCCACACCGTCTGGTCGAAAGCGGTGAGGATGTTGGCCTGTTCCAGGAAGGCGATCGCCTGCGCCGCCATGCCCGCGGCTAAAAATGAAATCAGGGTACTAGTCACGGCGAAGAGGTAGCGCGTCGGAATCGTGATCAGGCCGAGATAGGTCAAGAGACAGACCAGCGAACCGAGAATGAGCCCGATCACGCCGCCGATGAGCATACCGACGCTGGCGCCGCCTTCCGCGGCGGCGACCCCATAGAGAAACAGCACGACCTCGGAACCCTCGCGCAGCACCGCGATCGTCACCACGGCGGCGAGCGCGGCCAGTGACTTCGAGCCCTCGACCACCGCCTCGCCGGCGGCACGCATTTCGGCGGCGAGCTCGCGGCCGTGGCGCGCCATCCACACATTGTGCCAGCCCAGCATCAGCACCGCGAAACTGAGGATGGCGGCATTGAACAGTTCTTGGCCGTTGCCGCTGAACAGTTGCGACAGTCCTCCGGTGAACAGCGCCACCAGGCAGGCGCCGAGCACGCCGGCGGCAACGCCGCCCGCGACCCAACGGCCGCGCCCGGCAGCGCCGGACGTCACCGCCATGACGATGCCGATGATCAAGCCGGCCTCGAAGACCTCACGAAAGACGATCAACAGCGAAGGGAGCACGGGCACCTCACGGCACGACGATCATGGTACGACCAGGAAGCCTTGCGTTTGACGGTGAAAGTCGTCGAAGAAATTGTAGCGGCCGGGCGCCAGCGGCCGCACATGCACGACCGCCTGGCCGCCCGCCGGGATCACCTTCTCGAAATGCAGGGCGCTACTTTCGAATTCGGCGGCGATGGAGCCGAGGTTCTTGACCGCAAACGTAATCGGCTTTCCCGCCGGGGCGTGCAATTCGGCGGGCTCGAACTGATGATCCTTGATCGTCAGCGACAGCAGCACCGCGTCGTCTGCGCGCGCGACCGCCGCGCCGAGAACCAATATCAACGCGGCCAGTATCAGGCTGGACTTGGTGAGCGCGTTTCCTGTCATGACCGGCAAAGCGCCTGTCGCCGCCCTTTGCTAACTTGGAGCATACGAGGAATTGGGCAAGCGCAGACGTTTTGTCAATCAGAAAGCCGAGATTAGAATTGTTATAATAAAAGAGAACTGATAGGGAGTTTTGTTGAATGCGACTATCTGAATTCGTCATGGCCGGGTTCGTCCCGCCTGCGGGGCCGTAGCGTCGCGCCGCTTGCGCGCAACAGCCCTTCGGCGTGGCGAAGGCCGGCCATCCACGTCTTTGTTCGTTGCAGTTACCAAGAGGTGGATGCCCGCGACATAGGCAAGCGAAGCGACGCCGTTCCTCGCACGGCTATGCGCGGGTATGACGTTCAGCGCACCAATGCACAAGGCAACATGATGGCCATTCGCCTCGATACGCGCGCCGCCGATTTTGCGCAAAAGTTTCGCGCCTTCCTCGACACCAAGCGCGAGGTATCGGCCGACGTCGACTCGGTGGTCCGCGCGATTGTCGCCGACGTTGCCGCGCGCGGCGACCGCGCGTTGCGCGACTACACGCAAAAATTCGACGGCTTCGACCTCGCCAGCGTGGGCCTGCGGGTCACGCCGCAGGAGATGGCCGCCGCGCTCGACGGCTGCGAGCGCAAGGCGCGCGACGCCATCGAATTCGCCCGCGGCCGCATCGAGGTGTTTCACCGCCGACAGGTGCCGCAGGACGACCGTTTCACCGATGCACTCGGCGTCGAACTCGGCGCACGCTGGACGGCGATCGAAGCGGTCGGGCTCTACGTGCCGGGCGGCACCGCGGCTTATCCGTCTTCGGTGCTGATGAACGCCGTGCCGGCCAAGGTCGCCGGCGTGCCGCGTCTGGTCATCGTGGTGCCGGCGCCCGGCGGCGTGGTGGCGCCGCTGGTGCTGGCGGCGGCGAAACTCGCCGGCGTCGACGAGGTTTATCGGGTCGGCGGCGCGCAAGCGATCGCGGCGCTGGCTTACGGCACCGCGACCATCGCGCGGGTCGCCAAGATCATCGGCCCGGGCAATGCTTATGTCGCAGCCGCCAAGCGCATCGTCTTCGGTAAGGTCGGCATCGACATGATCGCCGGCCCCTCCGAAGTGCTGATCATCGCCGACCGCACCGGCAATGCCGACTGGATCGCCGCCGATCTGCTGGCGCAGGCCGAGCATGACCCGAGCGCGCAAGCCATCCTCATCACCGACGACGAAAAGCTTGCCGCTGCGGTCGAACGCGCGGTCGAGAGCGCGCTGATGCACCTGTCGCGCAAAGAGATCGCCGGCGCCTCCTGGCGCGATTTCGGCGCGGTGGTCCTGGTGCGCGATCTCGACGAAGCCGTGCCGCTGATCGACGCCGTCGCCCCCGAGCATCTGGAAATCGCGACGGCCGACGCCGAGCGGCTGGCGCGGCGCATCCGTAATGCCGGCGCGATCTTCATCGGCGCGCACACCCCGGAGGCGATCGGCGACTACGTCGCCGGTTCGAACCACGTGCTGCCGACGGCGCGGTCGGCGCGGTTCTCGTCCGGGCTGGGCGTCCTCGATTTCATGAAGCGCACCTCGATCCTCAAATGCGGGCCGGAGCAATTGCGGGCGCTGGCCGACGCCGCCATCACGCTCGGCACGGCGGAAGGGCTCGACGCCCACGCCCGTTCCGTCGCCATTCGGCTCAATCGCTGATGCCGCGCCTCGACCGCGACAAGGGTACCGGCCGCCTGGTGGCGGTGACGATCGATGAATCGTCGATCGGGCGGTCGAACAGCGACGTCGAGCACGAGCGCGCGGTGGCGATCTACGATCTGATCGAGGAGAACGCGTTTCGGCCGCACGGCCATGAAGGCGGACCGTACGCGCTCAACCTCGGCATCAGCGGCAACCGCCTGGTTTTCGATATCCGCACCGCCGACGGCACGCCGGTGATCGCGCACCTGTTATCGCTGGCGCCGTTCCGCCGCATCGCGAAGGATTACTTCACGGTCTGCGACAGTTATTACGCCGCCATCCGCGCCTCGACGCCCGACCGTATCGAGGCGCTCGACATGGCGCGTCGCTCGCTGCACGACGAGGGCTCGCAAATCCTGATGGAGCGCCTCAAGCGCAAGGTCGAGCTCGATTTCGACACGGCGCGGCGGCTGTTTACGCTGGTCACGGTGTTGCACTGGAAGGGGTAGGGGTCGCGAATGGCGGCGTCCGCGACGCGACCGATGGCGCGCCCCTTGGCGGTATTGTTTGCCTGCGGGCTCAATTCGGTGCGCTCGCCGATGGCGGCCGCGCTGTTTGCGCAGATATTCGGCCGCGGCATCTATGTTTCTTCCGCCGGCGTGCGCAAAGGCGACCTCGATCCGTTCGCGGTCGCGGTCATGGCCGAGATCGGCCTCGATATCTCGCGGCACAAGCCGGTCACCTTCGAGGAGATCGACGAGTGGGAGGGACTCAATTTCGACCTCATCATCACCTTGGCGCCGGAAGCCCATCACCGGGCCTTGGAACTCACCCGCACCAGCGGCGTCGATGTCGAGTATTGGCCGATGGTTGATCCCAGCGGCGTCGAGGGCAGCCGCGAGCAGCGGCTCGATGCCTACCGCGAGGTGCGCGACCAGCTGCTCGCGCGCATCCGCCAGCGCTTTTCCCGGCCGACTCCGGGCAATGAATGATTCAATTGAACGGCGGCGCGACCAGTTGTGGAACGGCGCATCATCCGCTAGGTTCCGCGCGAATTTTCGCTCGGATTTGGTCCCGGCCGCAGCCGAATGACAACGCTTCCAGGTAGCGAATGGCCAAGGAAGAACTCTTGGAATTTCCCGGTGTCGTGACGGAGCTGCTCCCGAATGCCACCTTCCGCGTCAAGCTCGAGAACGAGCACGAAATCATCGCTCATACCGCAGGCCGCATGCGCAAGAACCGAATTCGCGTGCTCGCCGGCGACAAGGTGCTGGTGGAGATGACACCCTACGACCTCACCAAAGGTCGCATCACGTATCGCTTCAAGTGATCGCGAACGCGGAAATCTTTGATTTGCTCCGGTCGGCGCCTGCCGCGGCGACGGCTGCGCCGCCGCGCCAACGAAGAGTACAGCCGTGATCGGCCGCGCCAAATTCGTGCTCGCTTCCGGCTCGCCGCGCCGGCTGGCGCTGGTCAACCAGGCCGGCATCGAGCCCGACGCACTGCGTCCGGCCGACATCGACGAGACGCCGAAGCGGGGCGAATTGCCGCGCGCCTGCGCCACCAGGCTCGCGCGCAGCAAGGCCGAGACGGCGCTCGCCATGGTGCGGCTCGACGAAGAGCTCAAGGGCGCCTTCATCCTCGCCGCCGACACCGTGGTCGCCGTCGGCCGCCGCATCCTGCCCAAGGCCGAACTGCTCGACGACGCGGCGCAGTGCCTGCGGCTTCTCTCCGGCCGCAACCATCGCGTCCACACGTCGGTGTGTCTGGTGACGCCGAAGGAAACGTTCCGCCAGCGTCACGTGGAGACACGCGTGCGCTTCAAGCGGCTGTCGAACGAGGACATCGAGGCCTACCTCGCGTCCGGCGAATGGCGCGGCAAGGCCGGCGGCTACGCCGCGCAAGGCATCGCCGGAACCTTCATCGTGAAAATCGTCGGCTCTTACACCAACATCGTCGGCCTGCCGCTCTACGAGACGATGACGCTCCTGGGCGGCGAAGGCTATCCGATCCACTTCGGCTGGCTGAACGCGGTGTGAGCGCATGATCCCGAAAAGTGGGAACCGGTTTTCGGAAAAGATCATGCGCAAACCACACACCTGGGCACGGCCATGCTTCGATTAAGCCGCGCCCTGGCGGCGCGCGACGCACGTCCCATATTTCGCCGATGAGCGACGCTCGAGGTCCCAAGTGCCCGATCTGCGGCAAGCCTACGGTCGCCGCGTTCCGGCCGTTCTGCTCAAAGCGCTGCGCCGACGTCGACCTGCACCGCTGGTTCTCCGGCGTCTATGCCGTGCCGGTCACGGAAGACGAAGAAGAGGATGAGCGCCGCGAGGACGGCGGCGAAGCGGCGAACTGACGAGAAGGCTTGCGGCGGGCCCTATTCTGGACAGCCGGAAATCGAGCCTCTATAACCGCGGCGCTCGCGCGGGCCCGCCAACGGGTTCCACTCGGCGGGCGCCCAAAGTGGGCCCAGGTAGCTCAGTTGGTAGAGCACTGCACTGAAAATGCAGGTGTCGGTGGTTCAATTCCGCCCCTGGGCACCATCACTTTCTTATGAAATGATTTGGGCTGCTTGGCGCTCGGTATCGATCTCGCGATCACAGGGGTTCGCCGCCATGGCACACGAAAAATCGCAGGCGCGCGTCGTCGTTTCAAAGAACGGTCCCTACGTGGTCACCGGCGGCGTGCCGTTGTCGACGCAAACGATCGGCACCGATACGGACGGCGGTTCGGAGACGTGGCGGGAGAGCGGAACCTTTCCATCGGCGGAGAAATACGCCCTATGCCGGTGCGGACATTCGAACAAAAAGCCGTTCTGCGACGGCACCCATGCCAAGATCGGTTTTGACGGCACCGAGACCGCGAACCGCCAACCCTACATCGAGCAGGCGAAGGCCATCGAAGGACCCGCAATGGTGCTCACGGATGCAGAAAGTCTCTGCGCCTTTGCGCGCTTCTGCGATCCGAACGGCAAAGTGTGGCGGCAAGTGTCGCGCACCGACGATCCAAAAATCCGCGCCATGTTTCTGCGGCAGGTCAATGATTGCCCGTCCGGACGCCTCGTGGCCTGGGACAAGGCCACACAAAGCCCGCTCGAGCGCGACCTGTCGGTTTCGATCGGATTGATTGAAGATCCCGCAGAAGACTGTAGTGGACCGATCTGGCTGCGCGGCGGGATCACCCTGATCGCCGCCGATGGCTTTAGCTACGAGACGCGCAATCGGGTGACGCTGTGCCGGTGCGGTCAGTCGTAAAACAAGCCGTTTTGCGACGGCACTCACGCCGCGATCAAATTTCATTCCGATCGGTAACAGAGCATGATCCGGAAAAGTGGAAACCGGTTTTCCGAAAAAGATCATGCTCCACTAAGAAATTTCTCCGCTAGCCGCCCGCCACCTCGATCTGGACATCGACGTTGCCGCGCGTGGCGTGCGAGTAGGGACAGATTTTTTCGTGCGCTTCTTTCGCCAGCTCGGCGAGCTCGGCCTGCGGCAGCGACTTGTCCTCGACGCGCAATCGGACGGCGAGACCGAAGCCGCCGGCCTCGCGCGGGCCGATCGAGACCGAACAAACGATGGTGGCCTTGGTCGCGTCTTTCTTTTTCTGCTTGCCGACAAAATCGAGCGCGCCGCCGTAGCAGGCGGCGTAGCCGGCCGCGAACAGATGCTCGGGCGTGGTCGTGCCCGGCTTGCCTGGTCCGCCCATGGCCTTCGGCACCGACAGATCGACCTTGACCGACCCGTCATTGGCCTCGGTGTGTCCATTGCGCCCGCCGGTCGCGGTCGCGGTGGCGGTGAAAAGCGGCTTGATCTTGTCCATGATGAAATCTCCACGTGGGACTTGCAGGGTGAGTGCAGATAGCTACCGGGTCAAGTGCCATGGCCGGTGCGGTGTGGCCGGCATCGCCGTAAGCGACGCGTGACGAACGATCCGCGCCAGCGCCGGGCGGCGGCGACCGGATCAATAATTAACGAAGCGTAAATTGAAGTCGGATAGCTGATGGGGGTTGGGCACCGACCAGGCACGAGGCACATGCTCCGGGTCCTCAAACCTTTGACGCGATTGGCGAGCGGCCGGGGGCTCGACCGCAAGGGCCGTCTGCTTGCGCTCGCGCTCAACCACATGACGCAAGGCGTGGTGATGTTCGATGCCTCTGGGCGCCTGGTCGTTTGCAACGATCAATATCTGGCGATGTACGGGTTGTCCCCGGATCTGGTGAAGCCGGGTGTTGCGCTAATCGATATCATCCGTCTTCGCGTGAACACCGGCAGCCTGCACCGCGATCCGCAGCAGTACTGCGCCGAACTCATGGACAGCATGGCCAACGGGCAGGTTGTTCGTTTCGTCAACGAGACGCCGGACGGACGCGCTATTTCGGTCGTCAATCGACAGATACCCGGCGGCCGCTATTGGGTCGGCACCCACGACGACATCACCGAGCGCCGGTCGGCGGAACGCAAGAGTGCTTTACTGGGCGAGCAGGAAGACGCCGCGCCGTCGTTGAGGAGGCCATCGGCTGGTTCCGCAAGAGCGCCGAGGATGTTCTTAAGACCGTCGCGGACAGCGTTGCGGCGATAAAATCGACCGCCACGATGCTGTCGGCAACCTCGAACAAGACCACAAAGCATACCGCAGGCGCGGTTCACACCTCCAACGAAGCATTCGGCAGCGTCCAGACGGCTGCTGCCGCGGCGAATGAATTGTCCGCGTCGATCGCCGAAATCAATGACCAGCTGGCTCGCGCCTCAGAGGTGGTGAGAGCGGCCGCGTTGGAAGCGCAATCGACCAACGAAGACATCGCCGGCCTCGCGCAGGCGGCGCAAAAGATCGACGATGTCGTCAAGCTCATTCAAAGCGTGGCCGGGCAGACGAATTTGCTGGCGCTCAATGCTACGATCGAGGCGGCGCGTGCGGGAACGGCCGGCAAAGGCTTTGCCGTCGTCGCCGCCGAAGTTAAGGCGCTCGCCGTGCAAGACGGCCAAGGCGACGGCCGACATCGCCGCCCAAATCGCGGCGGTGCAATCCTCGACGCAACGCGCGGTTGGCGCCATCGGCAGCATTGCCGCCCGTATGCAGGAAATTCAGCAATTCACCGCCGCCATTGCCACGTCGGTTCAACAGCAGCACGGTGCGACGAACGAGATTTCAAGCAACGTCGCGGCGGCCGCGTCGGGCACGAAATCGGTCGTCGCGGTACTGCAAGACGTATCCGGCGCCATTGCCGACGTGCACAGCTCGGCGGACACGGTGTTGGCGGTATCTCAGGCCGTCGAGCAGGCGGCGGACAGTCTGCACGACAGCGTCGACGGCTTTCTCCGCAAGGTTGCGATGTAGGGCATGATCCCGAAAGTGGGAGCCGATTTTCGGATGAGATCATTCTCAAACTAAAATTGGTCAAGCCGCCGCGCTTCAACGCCTATTACGACATCGAGGACGTCAAGCCGGTCAACGGCGCCACCTGGAAGTTGGAGCTCGCTGGTCGCATCGACGACAAGCGGCCCTGGACCGCGCAGCAGCTCTACGCGCTGCCTGAGCAGGAAATCATCATCCGCCATATCTGCGTGGAGGGCTGGGATTACATCGGCCAATGGTCGGGCGTGAACCTGAAAAGCTTCCTGCAGCGGGTGGGCGCCGACCTGACCGCCAAATACGTCTACTTCCATTGCGCCGACGACTATACCGAAAGCATCGACATGGCGGCGGCGCTCACCCGCAGACCATCCTCGCCACGCGATACGCCAACGAGACCATCGCCGATCCGTTCGGCTATCCGCTGCGGCTGCGCACCGCGACCAAGCTCGGCTACAAGAATGCGAAATGGATCAAAGCGATCGAGGTGACCAACAGCTTCACCGAGACGTTCTGGAGCAAACAGGGCTTTAACTGGTTCGCCGGGATTTAGTTTTCTCACTGTCCGCGGGCTCACTGGACTTCCGCTTCGTCACGCCACTTCCGCTCTTGCCGCAAGAGCCGACATTTTGTTGCAGCACAATATCTGTCGCCAAGGGCCCAGGCTGTGTGAAAAGTCGCTCGGATGCTATGATTCTTTTTTGAATCGGCGGGCGGGAGCGACGGATGTCAGGCTTTGTGGAAGGGATTGACCGGAGCCAAAGCACACTTTTCCCTGCCATGC
>JBEKWO010000031.1:0-39361 GCA_049512975.1 Xanthobacteraceae bacterium
TCAACGATGCCGACACGCTCGAAGTCTCGCGCCGCATCATGCGCGAGCAGGGCTCGGTCTTCCGCGTCAATGGCCGCGAGGTGCGCGCGCGCGACGTCACCGTGCTGTTTGCCGACGCCTCGACCGGTTCGCGGTCGCCGGCGCTGGTACATCAGGGCCGCATCGGCGAGATCATCCAGGCGCGGCCTGACCAGCGCCGCCGCGTCCTCGAAGAGGCTGCCGGCATTTCCGGACTGCATGCGCGCCGTCACGAGGCGGAGCTGCGGCTGAAGGCCGCCGAGCACAATCTGGTGCGGGTCGAGGACGTGATCGGCCAGCTTGCCGCGCAGGTCGCTTCGCTCAAGACCCAGGCGCGGCAGGCGGTGCGCTACCGCAATATTTCCGGCCAAGTGCGCCGGACCGAAGCGCTGCTGTTCCACTTGCGCTGGATCGGCGCCCGGGCCGAGCTCGGCGACGCGGAGCGAACCAAGGACGAGGCCGTCCGCATCGTTGCCGCGCGCACCGGCGAGCACGCGCAAGCGTCCACGCGCCAGGCCGACGCCGCCTCCGGTCTGCCGGCGCTGCGCGAGGCGGAGGCCAAGGCCGCCGCGGCGCTGCAACGCCTGCTCACCGCGCGCGAAGCGCTCGAGCGCGAGGAGGCCCGCGCCAAGGAAAGGATCGGCGAGCTCGACCGCCGGCTCGAGCAATTTGCGGCTGACCTTGCGCGCGAGCTTACGCTGGCGGCCGATGCCCAGGCGGCGCTCGACCGGCTCGCCGCCGAGGAGCAAGCGCTCAGGGCCGACGCGCACGCCAACGCCGCCCGCTTGACCGGCGTCAACGACCGCGTCGCCGCCGCAGACGCAGCGCTTGCGGCGTCGGAAAAGTCCTTCGCCGAGCTCACCGGCGCGCTCGCCGATCTGACGGCCCGCCGCAATCAGCTGCAGGCGGCGCTGCGCGATCACGAGCAGCGCGCGGCGCGGCTAGAAGCCGAGTTCGCCAATATCGAAGCCGGCCTCGCCGCAACCGGCAGCGGTCAACCCGACCTGTCGGCACTGAGCGAGGAACTCGCGACCGCGCAGGCCGCGCTCGCCGAAGCCGAAAGCGCCGCGCGTGCGGCCGAAGTCGCCCATACCCGCGCGCGCGAGGAAATCGACGCCGCGCGCGCTCCCCTCGCCGCAGCCGAGCGCCGCGTGCAGCGGCTGGAAACTGAAGCGAAGACCATCGGCAAGCTGTTGTTGGTCGAGAACAAGAATCTATGGCCGCCGGTGATGGATGCGCTCACCGTCGCCAAAGGTTACGAGAAGGCGCTGGGCGCCGCGCTTGGTGACGATCTCGATGCGCCGGTAGATCAGTCCGCGCCGATGCGTTGGGCGGGCGTGGCGCTCGATCCGTCCGATCCAGCCTTGCCGAGCGGCGCAGAGCCGCTGGCTCGCTTTGTCACGGCGCCGCCGGAACTTGCGCGCCGTCTCGCCCAAATCGGCGTCGTCGAACGCGGCGACGGGCCGCGTCTTGAGGCGTTGCTCAAGCCCGGCCAGCGGCTGGTATCGCCCGAGGGCGACTTCTGGCGTTGGGACGGCTTCGCCACTGCCGCCCATGCTCCGACCGGAGCGGCGCGCCGGCTCGCCGAGCGGGGTCGGCTCCAGGCCATCGAGAGCGAGCTTGAGACCGCGCGCCACGAGGTCGAGACCAAGCAGCGTGTCGTCGCGGTGGCCGAAGCGGACCTTGCCGCCGCAGCGGCCGCGGAAGTCGAGGCGCGCGCGCGCTGGCGCGAGGCCCAGCACATGACCGATGCCGCACGCGAGGCGCATGCGGCCGCCGAGCGCGAGATCAACCGCAACGCGGCGCGCATCTCGGCGCTCAAGGAGGCAAGGCAACGGACCCGCGCCGCTCGCGACGAGGCGATGGCCGCGCGCCATGACACGGAGCAGGCTCTCGCCGCGCTGCCCGCCGCCGCCGATCTCGAAACAAAACTCGCGACGATCAACGACGTGATCGATCGCGACCGCGACGCGCTCGCCGAGGTGCGCGTCGAAGCCCAGGCAATCGCGCGCGAAGCCGAACTCGCCGACCGCCGGCTGCAGGCGATCGCCGCCGAATCGGTGGCCTGGGAGGAACGCAAAGAGAGCGCCGCGGCTCAGATCGCCACGATCGGCCAGCGCACCGAAGAGGCGCGAAGCGAGCGGGCCGAACTCAGTCACGCGCCGGAGAAATTCGCCGCCCGGCGCCAGGCGCTGATCGGCGAGATCGAAACCGCGACCGCCGCGCGCCGCGCCGCCGCCGACCGGCTGGCGGAGGCCGAGAACGAACTTGCCGCAGCCGACCGGGCGGCGCGTGTCGCGCTCGAGACGGTCGGCGAAGCCCGCACCGAGGCGGCGCGCGCCGAGGAACGCCGCGATGGCGCCAAGCGGCGGCTCGCCGACATCGAGCATGAAATCCGCGATCTTCTCGATGTCGACCCGGCGGCAACGGCGGAACTCGCCGAGATCAAGGCCGGCGCTGAGCTGCCGACAATCGGCGAAGTCGAAGGCAGACTCGAGCGCATCCGCCGCGAGCGCGAGCGCCTCGGCTCGGTCAATCTGCTCGCCGAACAGGAGCTCCGCGAGGTCGAGGCGCAGCACGGCAAGCTTTCCGCCGATCGCGACGATCTCGTCGAGGCCATCAGGCGGCTGCGCCAGGGCATTCACAGCCTCAATAGCGAGGCGCGCGAACGCCTGCTGGCGTCGTTCGTCACCGTCAACGCCAATTTCCAGAAGCTGTTTGTCGAATTGTTTGGCGGCGGCAGTGCCGAGCTGCAGCTCATCGAAAGCGAAGATCCGCTCGAAGCCGGGCTGGAGATCATGGCGAAGCCGCCGGGCAAGAAACCGGTGACGCTGTCGCTTCTCTCCGGCGGCGAGCAGGCGCTCACGGCATTGGCGCTGATCTTCGCCGTGTTCCTCACCAATCCGGCGCCGATTTGCGTGCTCGACGAGGTCGATGCGCCGCTCGACGATTACAATGTCGAGCGCTTCTGCGACCTGCTCGACGAGATGACGCGCTCGACCGATACCCGCTTCGTCATCATCACCCACAATCCCATCACCATGGCGCGCATGAACCGGCTCTACGGCGTCACCATGGCCGAGCGCGGTGTTTCGCAGCTCGTCTCGGTGGATTTGGAAGGCGCCGTGAAGCTGCGCGAGGCGAGCTGATACCGGCCGCTTGCGCCGGAGCCGCGCCGGTCTCGGCAACAGGCTTGCTTGATCGCGGTCTGCCGCGGCACGCGATATCGTCGCGAACTGGCCTTAACGGCGCCGATGAACTCTCCTATCTAAAGAGGCAGAGCGGGGACCGGCCGACCGTTCCGAGCCGGGCCCCGCTCGCCGCTGTCTTATCTCGCGGCTATATTGCGGCCGCGAAAGCTATTTTGCGTCAGCCATGCCGAAGGATTCCGCCGATGAGCACCTCGACACTGATCGTCCTTGCCGTAATCGTTGTGGTGATCTTGTGGGTGATCACGATCTACAACGGCCTCGTCGCCATGCGGCAGCGGGTCAACCAGTCGTTTGCCGACGTCGACGTGCAACTGCGGCAGCGGCATGACCTCGTGCCCAACCTGGTCGAGACCGTGAAGGGTTACGCCGCGCACGAGCGCGGCACGCTCGACGAGGTGGTCAAAGCACGCAATGCGGCGGTAGCCGCCCAGGGCCCGGCGCAGCAGGCGGCGGCCGAGAACATGCTCTCCGGCGCGCTGCGTCAGCTGTTCGCGCTGGCCGAGGCGTATCCCGACCTCAAAGCCAACGCCAGTTTCCAGCAATTGCAAGCGGAGTTGACCGACATCGAGAACAAGATCGCCGCGGCGCGGCGCTTCTTCAACAATGCGGTGCAGGAATACAACACCGGCATTCAGCGATTCCCCGCCGCCCTGTTCGCCGCTTCGCTTGGCTTTGCGCCGAAGGAATTCTTCGATCTCGGCGACGAGCGCAAGACCGTCGGCGAGGCGCCGCAGGTCAAGTTCTAAAGCGAATGCGCGATGACCGCATACGGTCTCTATAGCCACATCCAGTCGAACCGCCGCCGCTCGCTGGCGCTGCTCGTCGGCCTGTTTCTTCTCGTCTACGTATTGGTCTATGCAGGGGCGTTGACTGCCGAGGCGCTGTCGGTCGATGCCGACCTCAACACGCTGATGCGGCGCGCCTGGAACGATCTCATCAGCGCGGCGCCGATCGCGACATTGGGCACGGCGCTCTGGGTGGTCATCGCCTATTTCTTCCACCAGAGCATGATCGACGCGCTCACCGGCGGGCGCGAGGTGACGCGCGCCGAGCAGCCGCAGCTCTACAATCTTCTGGAAAATCTCTGCATTTCGCGCGGCATCACCATGCCCAAGCTCAAGGTGATGGAGAGCGACGCGCTCAATGCGTTTGCGACCGGGATGAACCAAAAGCAATATTCGATCACCATCACATCGGGCCTGCTCGGCCGGCTCGACGATGCCGAGGTCGAGTCAGTGCTCGGCCACGAGCTGACGCACATCCGCAACGGCGACGTCCGCATGATGATCATCGCCGTTATTATTGCCGGCGTCGTCTCCTTCGTGGCGGAGCTGGTGTTTCGGTTGTGGTTCTACAATGGCTTTTCCTTTCGCGGCTCACGCTCCGACCGGCGCGGCGGCGGCGCCGGCATCGCCATCCTGATCGCCGTCGCGCTGTTGGTGCTGGCCTACGTGCTGTCGTTCATCATTCGCCTGGCGTTGTCGCGCTCGCGCGAATTCCTCGCCGATGCCGGCTCGGTGGAGCTGACCAAAAACCCCGATGCCATGATCTCGGCGCTGCGCAAGATCGAGGGCCGCGGCGAATTGCCGGGGGCGACGTCGGCGGTCATGGAAATGTGCGTCGATAACCCGCGTGAAGGTTTCGGCGAGCTGTTCGACAGCCATCCGACGGTCGAGAACCGCGTCGCGGCGCTGGTCAAATTTGCCGGCGGCCATGATCCCGGCCCGATCGCATTGCCGCCGCCGGCCGATGACGCCGGCGAGCAAGCCGCCGAGGAGCCGACGACTGCCGGCCCATGGGGTGCGTCAACCGAAGACTCGGGCGCACTGCCGCCATCACCGCCGCCAATCGGCACGCCGTCCGGTCCCGAGCCTTCCGCGGGACCCTGGGGCCCGCAGCGCGGCGGCTAGCCGCGCTCACGCCTTGGCGCTGGGGCGGGCGGAGACCTGCGCATACCATCGGCGTAAATGCCGGCATTCCTCCGGAACCGACATTTTCACCCAGCGGAAGAAATCGACCGCCACGAGCGTCGTGATATCGGCAATGCTGTAGCGCGGACCGGCGACGAATTCGCTTTGCGCGAGGCGGGCATCCATCTGTTCGAAGAAGCGCGCGATGCGCGCCCGCCCGCGCTCGGCAAGCGCCGGAATCTGCGCGTAGTCGTCGGGGCCGGGCAGCGCCCGGTTCTTCAGGCCGGGCGTCGAATTGCGCACCGCTTCCATGCCGGCATAAAAGCCGTTCCGCTCGACCGCGCGCTGCCAGGTGGCGATCAGCGCCTTCTCCTCGGCGCTCTCGCCCATCAGCGGCGGCTGTGGATGCGCCGCCTCGAAATACACGCAGATGCCGATCGCGTCGGTGATGCGGGTGCCGTTATCGAGTTCGAGCACCGGCACCGTGACCTCCGGATTGATGGCGCGGAATGCGGCGCTGAACTGCTCGTTATTACGCAGGTCGACCTGCACGGTCGGTACGCTGATGCCTTTCTCGGCGAGAAAAATACGGACCCGCCGCGGGCTCGGAGCGGTGCTGCAATCATAGAATTTCATCTCACAATTCCTCGTGATCGGGGTTTGACGACGCGCGTTCTCTGATCGGACATTTTCGTCCTCGGAAAAATCTTCCGCAGCCGCATCGAGGGATAGCACAATCCGTTCGACAAACGCGCGCCGACGAATACGCAATTCTTCGCTCGCCGGCGGACCGGCGAAACGCGTGCGGCGCCTCTTGTTGCGATCCAGAAATTGACGACATATTGTTGGTTCGTCGCGCGATCACAGCAATGGATCGCTCCGTTCGAATCTTCGCCACGAGGCAAAGCATGGCCAATTTCACTCCGATCTCCGCGGCGATTGGCGGCGCGCTGATCGGTCTTGCCGCCGTAATGCTGATGCGTCTCAATGGGCGTATCGCCGGAATAACCGGCATTTTTGCCGGCTTGATCGAAGCGCAAAGCACGGATTGGAGCTGGCGCGCGACCTTCGTCGTCGGCCTCGTCGCGGCGCCGCTTTCCGCCGCGCTGATCGGCTACACAGTGCCAATTCCGCAAATGCCGCCGAGCCTCGCCATGATTGCCGTCGCCGGCCTCCTGGTCGGCTTCGGCACCAGACTCAGCAACGGCTGCACATCGGGCCACGGCGTCTGCGGTATCGCGCGGTTTTCGCCGCGCTCGATCATCGCGACCGGCATCTTCATGGCGGCGGCGGTGATCGTCGTCGCTCTGACGCGACATGTCGTCGGAGGTTAAGCCATGCGCGCACTGGCCAGTCTGTTCTGCGGCTTCATCTTCGGCTGGGGCCTGTTCATCTCCGGCATGATCCGGCCGGACAAGGTTTTGGGCTTCCTCGACGTCTTGGCGATCCCGAGCGGCAATTGGGACCCGAGTCTTGCCGTGGTGATGGCGGCGGCGCTTGCGGTGACCGGCCTGGGCTACGCCCTCGCCCGGCGGCGCGCGCCGCTTTTCGAAGCACAAAACCAATGGCCGACGCAAACGGTGATCGATCGCCCGCTGCTCGTCGGCTCGGCGCTGTTCGGCATCGGCTGGGGCCTGGTCGGACTGTGTCCAGGACCGGCGATCGAAAACCTAGCGACGCTGTCGCCGCCGGTGATCATTTTCGTGGTCGCCATGGCGGCCGGCATGATCGCGTATCGTCTCTTGGAGACGCGCGCCGCGGCATCGGTCGAGCGCGCGCTGGCGACCGCGACTGCCACGGATGGCTAACGCGCAACTGAATTACGAACGTCCCTTGACGTAATCCGTCAATCCCGCCGCGAAGTGATCGAACAGGAGACGTACGCGTCGCGTCGTCTTCAGGTTTTCGTGCATGACGAGCCACACTTCCAGCGCGTACTGGATGGCGTTCGGCAGCACGGCGACAAGCTCGGGCGTGCGGCGGGCGATATTCGCCTGGCAACCGCCGATGCCAAAGCCGGCGCGCAACGCCGCGAGCTGAGCGAGGTCGTTGTCGCAGCGGAAACCGAAATCCTCGCGGGTCAGGCGCTGCGCAAAATCTCCGGCCCCGCGAAACGAGCGATTGTCGCGGTCGAAGCCGATCACGCAATGGCTCGCTAGGTCGGCGAACGAGCGCGGCTCGCCGAAGCGCGCGAGGTAGTCGCGATGGGCATAGAGCCCGATACGCGAAGCGCCAATCTTTCGCGCGACGAGGCCGCTTTGCGTCGGACGCACCATGCGCACCGCGATGTCGGCGTCGCGGCGGGCCAAGTCTTCGTTGCGATTGGTGAGCGCGAGCTCGATCGCGATGCCGGGATGCTCGACGTGGAAAGCGGCGAGGATCGGCGGCAGCACCTCGCAGCCGATGACCTCGCTCGCGGTCACCCGCACCACGCCGCGGTCGGCGGCCGCCTCGCCCGAGGCCGCTCGGCCCAACGCGGCCGCGGCCGTTGCCATCGCCTCGACATGCGGACCCAGCGCCAGCGCCGCCGACGTGGGCGTTAGACCGCGAGGCGACCGCGTGAACAGCGTCAACCCGAGCGCTGCTTCCAGCGCGTCGATATGGCGCCCAACGGTCGGCTGGGTCAGGCCGAGCCGCCGTGCCGCACCCGAGAGGCTGCCGTCGCGCGCAACCTCGACGAAGGTACGCAATTCATCCCAGCTAGGTATCCGGCTAGCCATACAAAAATGTATAGCAGATCAATAATAATATGCAATTTCGTTGATCAGAGCGGCGCGATAACAAAGGCCATTGTCGCGTCAACGACGGCGACGCATTACGAGGCTCGCGTGATGGTGCCGATTTCACCCTCACGCAAAGGAGGACTACCATGCGCATTCACCCCATCCAGACCGGTCGGGTGCAGATCAAGCAGGCTCAGATCGAAGGCCGGGGTCACGGCGTATGGCGGCAGCTCCAGCCAGTCATCTCGCGGCGATGGGCGGAGTGGTCGCCGACCTATGCCTGGGCGATCGAGCATCCCGACGGCGTGATCGTGGTCGACACTGGAGCGGCGGCACATCTGAAATCGCTGCCGCGCTGGCATCCCTATTTTCAATTTAGCGTTCGCTTCGACATCGAACCCGAGCAGGAAGTGGGTCCGCAATTGCGGAGCCTTGGCATCGGCACCCGCGACGTCAAAACGGTGGTGCTGACGCATCTGCACGTCGACCACGACGGCGGCCTGGCGCACTTTCCTCATAGCCGCATCCTCGCCAGCAGCGACGAGATTGCACGCACAGCCGGCATCGGGGGAACGATTCAAGGCTATCTGCCGAACCGCTGGCCAAAGTGGTTTGATCCCGAACCGCTGGCTTGGCAGCCGTCACCCCACGGGCCGTTTACGCACAGTGCACCCATAACGGACGCGGGAGACGTCATCGCCGTGCCGACGCCAGGCCACACGCCAAGCCACCTGTCAGTAATTGTGCGTGACGGAGAACAGCAGATCATGCTCGCCGGCGACGCGTCGTATCTTGAGTCGACAATGTTGAGCGGCACGGTCGATGGCGTAAGTCCAGACGAGGCCGTTGCAAACGCGACGCTCGCCCGCATTCGCGACTCTTGCTCGCAGCGTCCGACCATCTACCTGCCGACGCATGATCAGAAATCGGCCGAACGGCTCCACCAGCGACGCACCACAATCGTGCGCGGTCAAACGCGTAGCGCCACCAGCTGGCCGCCGTCGGCGACGATGGTCGCGCCGGTCATGTAACGCCCGGCGTCGGACGCGAGCAGCAGCAGCGGCCCGTCGAGATCGCGCTCCTCGCCGAAGCGGCCCATCGGGATCTGGCGCTTCATCGGCGCGCCGCGTTCGCTCGCAAGATAATCGCGATTGATATCGGTGAGGATCCAGCCGGGCGCGATGGCGTTGATGCGGATGCCCTTGAAGGCGAGCTCGAGCGCCAGCGCCTTGGTGAGCTGGATCACGCCGGCCTTGGCCGTGGCGTAGGCAATGACGCCCTTGTCGACATTGAAACCGAGCACCGAGGCGATGTTGACGATGGCGCCGCCTTGGCCGGCGGCGAGCATGCGGCGGGCCGCTTCCTGCGCCCAAAAGAACACAGCGTCGAGATTGGTCGAGAGCACGCGCCGCCAATCCTCCTCGGCAAGCTCGACGGCGCGCCCGGAATGCACCACGCCGGCATTGTTGACTAGAACCGTCACCGTGCCGAAGGCTTTTTCCGCGGCATCGAACGCCGCCCGCATCGACTTGAGATCGCGGACGTCGGCTGCGATCGCGACCGCGCGGCCGCCCGATTTCTCGATCCGCGATTTCACGACCTGGAGGCGGTCGGCCCGCCGCGCCACCAGCGCCACCGCCGCGCCATTGTCCGCCAGAACCTCGGCGAAGCGCACGCCCAATCCGCTCGAAGCGCCGGTCACCAGCGCCACCTTGCCGGTGAGGTCGAAGATTTGTGCCGCGGTCATGATGTCTCCCTTGCCAACCGTTTCTCGATCCCTGATCCTCGGACGAATATCCCGAATTAGTGCGGCTCCAACGACCGCCGCGGCCCCATTTGATCGACGGAAAGACCGTCCCCATATCCGCTTTAGCCTCTTGGAGCAGCCATGTCGAAGCCACTCGTCGTTTCCATTCCGCACCGCCTCGGCAAGCGCGAAGCACTTCGTCGCCTCAAAACTGGCCTTGGTAGCGTTGGGACAGACTTTAGCCATCTGTTCAGCGTCGAAGAGACGGTCTGGACTAGTGACCGGGTTCAGTTTCGCTTAAGCGCGCTCGGGCAGCCCGCCAGCGGCAGCATCGCCGTCGCCGAGGAACACGTGCACCTGGAAGTGTTTTTGCCAGGGTTGTTGGCGATGCTCGCGGAATCATTACAGCCGCTGATTCGACGCGAATGCGCTTTGCTGCTGGAAAGAAATGAGGAGATTGGTCGCAAGTAGTTTTCCTATCCAAAAGTAATCCCGCAAGCGCCGACTTTTCCGCCCTCCCCGCCGGCGAGAGCTGGTGATAGGCTGCCGCTCGCAATGGCGCGCAGCAAGCGTACCCTGGCTGGAACGGCACCATGACCCATGATCACGACGACGATCGCGAGCACGGCTCGGAGCTGTCCGAGATGCAGTTGCGTGTGCGCGCGATCGAGACCGTGCTGGCGGAGAAGGGCTACATCGATCCGGCCGCGCTCGACGTGATGATCGAGGCTTACGAGACCAAGATCGGCCCGCACAATGGCGCCCGCGTCGTCGCCAAGGCGTGGACCGATCCGGCATTCAAGCAGGCGCTGATCGCGGATGCGACCAGGGCGGTGCAGTCGCTCGGCTTGATCGATCGCGTTGGCGATCACCTGATTGCGGTGGAGAACACACCGAAGCTCCACAACATGATCGTCTGCACGCTGTGCTCCTGCTATCCCTGGGAAGTGCTCGGCCTGCCGCCGGTCTGGTACAAATCCGCGCCCTATCGATCCCGCGCGGTCAACGATCCGCGCGGCGTGCTCGCCGATTTCGGTCTCACGCTTCCGGCGGACACTCAAATCCGGGTCTGGGACTCGACCGCGGAGACGCGCTTCATCGTGGTGCCGATGCGGCCGGCCGGCACCGAAGGCTGGAGCGAGGAAAAACTTGCCGCGCTGGTAACCCGCGATTGCATGGTCGGCACCGGCTTGCCGAGAGGACCGAAGGATATCGCGTGATGGACGGCATTCACGACATGGGCGGCATGCACGGCTTCGGCAAAGTGGAGCCTGAAAGGAACGAGCCGGTTTTCCATGCCGCCTGGGAAGGACGCACGCTCGCGATGCAGCGCGCCATGATGTATGCGGGCGCTTACAACATCGATCAAATGCGGGCCGCCATCGAAGCGTTGCCGCCGGAGCTCTACCTCTCCAGCTCCTATTACAAGCGATGGGCCTTGGAGATCGAGAACCTCGTCACCGGGCTTGGGCTCGCCGACGTCGACGAGATCAAGAACGGACTGGCGCGGCATGCCGGCAAGCCGCTGCGTAAACTCACCGCCGACGAGGTGCCGAACGCGCTGACGCGCGGTGCCTTCGCCCGCCAGGCGCAATCGCCCGCGCGCTTTAAGATTGGCGACCGTGTGCGCGCGAAAAATATCCATCCGCCGACGCATACGCGGCTGCCGCGCTACGCGCGCGGCCATGTCGGCGTGATCGAGGCGATACGCGGCTGTCACGTGTTTCCCGATTCGTCCGCGCTCGGCGCGGGCGAGAACCCGCAATGGCTTTACACGGTGCGGATCGAGGGCCGCGAACTATGGGGCGAGACGACCGACCCGACGCTCACGGTCTCAATCGAGGCTTTCGAGCCGTATCTGGAAGCGGCGCAACGATGAGCACCGACGGCCCGGTGTTTCGCGAACCCTGGGAAGCCCAAGCCTTTGCGCTCGCGCGGTCGCTTCAAGAGCGCGGCGTATTTTCCTCGAGTGAATGGGCGACCACGCTCGGCGAGGAAATCAAAAAAGCACAAGCCCAAGGCGATCCGGACACTGGCGAGACCTATTACCATCACTGGCTGGCCGCGCTCGAGCGCCTGGTCGCCGCCAAAGGCCTTGTCGACGTGGAGACGTTGGCACGCACTCGCGAAGCTTGGCGCCGCGCCAGCGCCCGCACCCCGCACGGCACGCCGATCGCGCTACGGCCGAGCGACTTCCGCGCCTAGCATCTCATCGACTAACGTCTTCACCAGATCGGCGGCCGGCATGGCGCGCGAACGCGCGACCCCCTGCCCGGCCCACAGCGAGATAAAGTCGGCGATCCCTTGCTGGCCTGCGGCGTTGCGCATCGGCCGGGTAAGATCGTTCTGCTGGCGGAACGGCAGAATCGAATCCTCTTTGTCGGCCACCATGGCGATGAACGCATTTGTGAGGCCACGCGCGGGCCGCCCGGAGAAAGCGCGGGTGATGACCGTGGTGTCGGCTTTGGCTTCGAGCAGCGCCCCCTTGTAAGCCGGCGCAGCGCCCGATTCCGGACACGGCAGGAAGGCGGTGCCAAGTTGGACGGCCGCGGCGCCCAGCGCCATCGCTTTGGCAACGTCGCGTCCGTCCATGACGCCGCCGGACGCAATGACAGGGAGCGCAGTGCTGGCGCAGATTTCGCGCACGAGAACCGCAAGCGGAATCATTGAGTCTTCAAACGGCGCAGCAAAGCTGCCGCGATGGGCGCCGGCTTCCGCGCCCTGGGCGGCGATCGCATCGACCCCCGCTTGTTGCAGTTGGCGCGCCTCCTGCACCGTCGTTGCCGTGCCCGTAACCGCGATGCCGCGCTTCTTGAGTGCGGCGATCTGCGCAGCAGAGGGCATGCCGAAGGTAAAGCTGAAGACCGGCGGGCGCTCTTCCAGCACCGCCTCCAATTGCGCATCGAACGGATCGGCCGGCACCGGCGGCAATAGCGGCGGCGGCAACCCGAGCCTGGCATGCGCTTCACGGACGATCGCGAGCATCGGTTGCGGATCGATCTTGCGAGTTTCATACCCGCCGGCAAACAGATTGATGTTGAAAGGCCGTTGCGTGAGCTGCCGGATGCGGCGGATCGCGCCGGCGATTTCCTCGGGCTTGGCATAGGCGCCTCCCCATGCGCCCAAGCCGCCAGCATTCGAGACGGCGGCGGCGAGTTCCGGCGTGCCGCCGGCGCCGGCCATCGGCGCGAGCAGGATCGGATGCTCGATGCCAAGACGCTGCAGAAGTTTGTTCGCTGCCATCGCGATGCTTCCTATTCAGTGCGATTGAAAGTAAACGGCGCTCCTGCAGGAGCAATGAGACATTAACGCGCCCCACTATGTACTTTGCGAAAGTCGGCTTCGGCAGGCGCGAAAGGTGCGACGTCAGAGCATCCCCAACAGATGCGGCAGCCACAGCGAGATTGCCGGGATGTAGGTCACCATCACCAGGAAGATCAGCATGGTGGCGAGCCACGGCAGGACAGCAACCGTCAGCTCGGTGATACCCATGCCGGTGATGCCGGAGGCGACATAGAGGTTCAGCCCAACGGGCGGATGGCAGAGCCCGACTTCCATGTTGACGGCCATCAGGATCCCCAAGTGAACCGCGTTGACGCCCAGTGCCGCCGCCATCGGAAACAGGATCGGCGCCATGATGAGAACGATCGCGGCCGGATCCATGAAGTTGCCCGCGGCCAACAGCACGATGTTGGTGACCAGCAGGAAGCCCACCGTGCCAAACCCCTGGTCGGTCATCCATTCGGCCATGGACTGCGGAATCTGTTCCGATGTCAGCAGCCAGGAGAACACCGCCGCATTGGTGATGATGTAGAGGATCATCGCGCTCATGGCCGCGGCCTTGAGCAGCACCGCCGGCACTTCGGTGAGCTTCAGTCCCTTGTAGACGAAGACCGCGATGACGAAGGCATAGACGGCGGCCACGGCAGCGGCTTCGGTCGGCGTAAACAGGCCCGAATAGATGCCGCCAAGCACCAGGAAGATAAGCAACAGCCCCCAGACACTTTCGCGGAAGGCGCGCCAGCATGCGCCCCAACTGGCCCGCGCCATGCGCGGATAGTCATTGCGCCAGGCGCGAAACCAGGTCATCGCTCCGAGCATGGTGGCGAGGATCAGTCCGGGGATGAGCGCGGCCATGAAAAGCTGACCAACCGAGGCGGAGTCGACAACGGCGCCGTCCGGTCCACGCGGCTGCATGCCGCTGGTCGCGACCGCGAAGATGACGAGATTGATCGACGGTGGGAACAGGATGCCGAGCGCGCCCGATGTCGCAATCACGCCGGCGCCGAACCGACGCGGATAGCCGTTCTGCACCAGCGCCGGCAGGATGATGGAGCCGATGCCGACGACGGTGGCGACCGAAGAGCCGGAGATCGCCGCAAATAGCGCGCAAGCAATAACGCCGGCCAATCCGAGACCGCCATACCAATGCCCGATCAGCGACGCGGCGAAATCGATCATGCGGCGGGCGACGCCGCCGGTGGTGAGAAAATTGCCGGCCAGGATGAAGAACGGAATCGCCATGATCTCGAAGCGGTCGAGGCTGGTGAACAGCTTCAGGCCGACCATTTTCGGATCGACATCCGAAAGGATGAACAAATACGTGAGCACCGAGAGGCCAAGCGCAATCGAAATCGGCATGCCGCACGCCATCAGCGCAAGCAGCAGCGCGAACAACAGCTCGGCGCGCACCGTGTGCGATAGCTCGATGACGTGCAGCCGGGCGGCGAAGCAGACGAGCGCCAGCGCAATCGGGATGACGACGATCAGCGTCGCGGTGATCGCGTCGCCGAGCGGCCGCGGCGCGGCGGGTTTCGCGGTGTGCGAAAAGGCGATCATCCCGCCGCCCCGCTCAACGGCGCCGGCGCATCGCGCGGCGCTTCGTAATCAAGGCCGTACCCCTGGTGCGGCACCAAGCCGGTGCGCAGGAAGCGCCACATCACCTGCAGGAAGCGAAAGCACATCAGGTAGGAGCCGAGCGGGATGCAGAGATAGATGATCCAGCTTGGCCATTCGAGTTCCGGGGAGACCTCGTCCGGATCAAGCTCATAGACGTAGACGGCGCCGAGCGTGCCGATGACGCCGGTGAACAGCGCGCCGCACAATAGCGCGAATACGATCACCGGCTTGCGCGCCGCCGGCGACAATCGCTTGACGAAGACGTCGACGCCGACGTGGATTCCCGTGCGCACGCCAAGCGCGGCGCCGAACTTCGCCATCCACACGAACATGTAGGTGGCGAGCTCCTGGGCCCAGGACAGATTGATCGCCGCGAGCGAGGTGTAGACCTCGTCCGCCGTGCGCTGGAGAAGAACGAAGCCGTGCACGCCGGCCCATCGGGCTAAGACCGCCGAATTGCTCGCCCCATAGCGGTGGACCACGGCGACGAAGGTGAGGATCGTCGCCGCGCCGATCAGCGAGGCGATGATCCACTCTTCGAGCCGATCGAGGATGCGGTCGAGCAGCAGCTGTCCCCGCAAGCTGAAACCCTCACTTGCCCGACTGATCGCCCTAGGACTGCGGCGGCGTAAAGCCCGAGGCCTTGTAGACTCGTTCGATGAAGTCCTTGCCGAAGCGAGCCTGCATCTCGGTATGCACCGGCATCAGCTTGGCGATCCAGGCCTTCTTTTCGGCATCTGTTAAAATATGCATCTCGGTCTTCCCCGATGCCTTGATCTTATCCAAAGCATCGGCGTTGTCCTTCGCCGCCGTCGTGTTGAAGAATTCAGTCGACTCCGTCACCGCACGGTCGAGTTCCTTCCGCACGTCCGCCGGCAGCGAATTCCAGAAGGTCTTGCTGGTGATGAGCCCGTAAGTGATCCGGTTGTGGAACGACACGGTCAGGTGTTTCTGCACTTCGTAGAATTTCTGCGTCAGAATGTTCGACGGCACATTGTCCTCGCCGTCGACGACGCCGGTTTGTAGGGATTGGTAGACTTGCGAGAAGGCCAAGATCTGCGGCAGCGCGCCGAGCTCGCGCGCTATGGCGTCTTGCACCTTGCCGCCCTGGATGCGCAGCTTCAGGCCGCGAAAGTCATCCGGCCAGATCAGCGGCGTGTTTGCGGTATAGACCGTGGCGCCGTTGTCCCAATAGGCGAGCGACAAAAGGCCCTTGCCTTCGAGCTTGTGATTGAATTCCGCCATCATCGGGCTCGCCATCATCTGGCGGGCGCGCGCATCGTCGCTCATCAGGAACGGCAGATCGAAAATGTCGAACTCCTTGACGCCGAGCGGCCCGAATTTCGAGATCGACGGCGCCAGCAGTTGCACCGAGCCGAGCTGCAAGGCCTCCAGCTCCTCCTTGTCCTTATAGAGCGACGAGTTCGGATAGAGCTCGACCTTGACTTTGCCGTTCGTGTACTTCTCGGCAAGCTCCTTAAACAGCACGGCGGCCTTGCCCTTCGGCGCGTCGGGCGCCACGACATGGCTGAATTTGATGATGATCGGCTCGGCGGCAAGCGCCGGCTGGCCGAGCGCAACAGCGAGGATGGCGGCAAGCGCGATAGCGAGACGTTTCATGTGTTTCTCCTCCCACGGACGACAGAGGACGGACGCCGGAGAACCGGGGACGGATGAAGGTGAGCGTCTCCCGCCCTGATGTCTGCCTTCTTCCTTGCGCCGATTACCATCTTTCTCCGTCGTCTGTCACCCGTCCGTCAGTCCTCCGCCTCAATGCATCGCGGCGTTGGCGCGTGGCACAAAGGCGCCGTGGTGCCGGATCACATCGCCGGCGAGCCGATGCGCGGCGCTCGCCGCCTGCGCCGGGTCCACCCCGGCGAGCCGGGCGGCGAGATAGCCGGCGTTGAAGCCGTCGCCGGCGGCCGTGGTGTCGACCGGCACCATGACCTCCGGCACCGGCACGAATTCCTGTCCGCCGGCCGCGGCGACCAGCGCACTGTTGGGGCCGTTCTTGACGACGATCTCGCCGATACCGAAGGCTTGCAGCCGAGCGACCGTGGTCTCCGGAGATGGATCACCCCAGAGCACGGCCTCGTCATCGAAGGTCGGCAACGCGATATCGACGCGCTTGAGCGTTTCGATGAAGACGGTGCGCGTGCGCGCGAGGTCGCCCTTCCAGCCGCGCGGACGGAAATTGCCGTCGAAAGCCACCTTGGCGCCCTGTTGACGCGCGGCTTCGAGCAGCGCGAGGAAGCGGCCGAGGCCGTTATTCGAATACAGCGATAACGTGATGCCGGAGAAGTAGATCAGCCGCGCCGCCATCAGGGCGTCGGCGATCTGCATCCAGTCGGGAAGCTCGAACAGGTCGCGGGCCGGCGCCCCCTCGCGCCAGTAGCGAAAGCTCCGCTCTCCGCCCGGACCATTTTCGACCAGGCACAGTCCCGGCAGCCGGCCGGGGACGCGCAAAGCGAGATGTCCGGAGATGCCTTCGGCGGCGGCGAGCGCCATGATGCTGTCGGAATAGGGATCGTCGCCCACGGCGGTGGCGAAAGCCACGTCGACGCCGGCGCGCGCCAGATAGACGGCGGTATTGAACGTGTCGCCGCCGCACGAGAGCGCGAACCTGCCGTCAGCGCCGCGCGCCAATTCGATCAGCACTTCGCCGACGCATATGGCGCGGGCTTTTTGCTCGCTCATATTGTTTCTTCCCGGCGCGGCAGAAAGCTGCCGCGGCTAAGGAAATAGCCCAACGCGCTCAGCAAAGCGATGCAGAAGCTGACCGGCCAATCGGTGTGGTAGGCGATCGCAATACCGCACCAAGCCTCGGCCAGAGCGAGCACCGCGGAGAGCGCCATGCCGCTCCACAGGCCGGTCACCAGCCGCTGCGCCGTCGCCGGCGGCCCCACCATCAGGCTGAAGACCAAAAGGATGCCGACGATCTGGGCGCATTCGGACACGGCCAGGGCCACGACTGTCAGGAAAGCGGTAGACACAAAGCGCAGCGGCACACCCTTGGCCTCGGCCAGTTCCGGCTGCAAGCTCGCGAAAATCAGCGGCCGCATGATCGCCGCAAGCCCGCCGAGCGTGACCAAGCCGAGCACGACCAGGGTGCCGATCATAGCGCGGTCGACGGCGAGTACATTGCCGAACAGTAGCGCCGTCGCCTGGGAAGCGAACGCCGTGTAGTAGTGCAGAAACAGCAGGCCAAAGCCCAACGACAGCGCCAGCACCACACCGATAGCGACGTCGCGGCCGCTGATGCGCTCGCCGAGCAGTCCCATGCCGATCCCGGCGGCGACCGTGAGGCCGACCAGTCCCCACACCGGTGCCACGCCGATCAGCATGGCCCCGGTCGCTCCGGCAAAGCCGATATGGGAGAGCGCATGGCCGGCGAAAGTCTGCCCGCGCAACACCAGGAAGTAGCCCACCAGCCCCGACACCACGGCCGCCACGCCGGCGGCGGCAAACGCATTCCGCATGAAATCGTAGTCAAGCATGGTGGTCATGGCCGTGATCATGGTCGTGGTCATGACCCTCGTCATGCATATGCGCGGCGCGCTCGACATCGCGGCCGCGCGACAGCACGAAGATATGCCCGTCGGCGTGAACCACGTTGATATCCGTGCCGTAGAGCTGCGACAGCACCGGGGCCGTGACCACCTCCGCCACGGTGCCGAGCGCGGCATGGCCATTACCGAGGTAGAGCACACGGTCGAGGGTGCCGATCAGCTGATTGAGCTCGTGGGCGCTGAACAGCACCGTGATGTCGCGCTCGCGGGTGAAGCGGCGGACCAGGTCGACCACCGCTTCCTGGTAGCGATAATCCAGGCTGATCAGCGGCTCGTCGAGCAGCAATAGCTGTGGTTCGCCGAGCAATGCTTGCGCCAACAGCAGACGCTGACGCTCGCCGCCGGACATTTCCGACAGCGGACGGGCGGCCAGATCGCCGGCGCCCGCCGCGGTCAGCGTCCTATCGATCATGATCCGGTCGGCGCGCGACAGTGAGGGCACCCCCCAGCGCTCGCCGTGCACGGAACTGGCGATAAAATCGAAGCCCCGCACGCGCAAGTCCGGCAGCACCGTACGCACCTGCGGAAGGTAACCGATATTCCGATCGCCGCGCTGCGGCGCCCGGCCGAAAACGTGGATTTCTCCAGCGCTCGGCGGCAACAGACCGAGGATGGCGCGCATCAGCGTCGTCTTGCCGGCGCCGTTCGGCCCTAGCACCCCGATGAATTCGCCGCGCTTGATGGCGAAGCTCGCGTCCACGAGGACGCTGCGGCCGCCGATTGCGATGGTCGCCCGATCGAGTTCAATGACGTTCATGAAGAGGGCCCGGCCAGCGCCTTTGCGGTGTCGTCCAGCTCACTCATCATCCATTCTTGGTACGACACGCCGGGCGGGCAGGTCTCGGTAACGCCGACCACCGGGATGTTGGAAGCACGCGCCAGATCGACGAGATGGCCGACCAGCTTGTCGGAAGCTTGCTTGTTGTAGAACAACACCCGCACCTGATGCGTTGTTAAATCCTGCTCGAATGCGGCGACGTCACGGGCACTCGGCTCCGTATCGTTCATGACGGCAAGCTGAAATCTCTCGTTGCGCATTTTCAGCTTCAGTGCAGCCGCCATGTAGCCGAAAACCGGTTCGCTGGCGGTGACGGCGACGCCGGCATACTTGCCGCGAATGGCTGCGATTTTTTCATTCAGCGGATCGAGCGACGCCAGGAAGGTTTTCAGCCGCGCCGCATAATCGTCCTTGTGGGCCGGATCGGCCGCGGTGAACGCGGCAGCCAGCGCCCGCGCCACCGCCGGCATGGTCGCCGGATCGTACCAAATGTGCGGGTTGTCGCCGGCTTGCTTGTGCACCAGATCGGCGGCGTTGATCACGACGCGCCCGGGCTTGGGCGTCACCTTGAGCAGCTGCCCCATCCAGGGATCGTAGTCGGCGCCGTTGTAGGCGACGATTCGGGCCGCGGCGATTTGGCGAACGACGGCCGGCGAGACCTCGAACAGATGCGGATCCTGGTCGGGGCTGTTCAAGATACTGGTGACGGAAACCCGGTCGCCGCCGATTTGCTGCGCCACGTTGCCGTAGAAATTCTCCGCCGCCACCAGCGCGATCTTGCCGTCCGCTGCGGGTGCCGGTACGGCCACGGCAAGCGTCAGGAGAAGGGCCGTGGTCAGCCCGAGGACTAGCTTCATGGCGGCGCCATCGCTGTTTCGCCTGAAAAATCAAAGTCGAGCGGCTCAGAATGTAATATTATAACATATCGGTCGCAATGTCATTGTCCCCAACCATGGCGCCACCGGCTTTCTGGCGTGTTGGGTCGGCGCGGGATCGCCTATATAGCCGCAGGAGGTTCCCGCATGTCCGCACCGCTTTCGTCCGACAAAATCCCCGTCACCGTGCTGACCGGCTATCTCGGCGCCGGCAAGACCACGTTGCTCAACCGCATCCTCTCGGAGCCGCACGGCAAAAAGTACGCCGTCATCGTCAACGAATTCGGTGAGATCGGCATCGACAACGATCTCGTCATCGGCGCCGACGAGGAAGTCTTCGAGATGAACAACGGCTGCATCTGCTGCACCGTGCGCGGCGATCTGGTGCGCATCCTCGACGGGTTGATGCGACGGAAGGGCAAGTTCGACGCCATCATCGTCGAGACCACCGGGCTCGCCGACCCGGCGCCGGTGGCGCAGACCTTTTTCGTCGACGAGAATGTCGGCCGCAGGACCAAACTCGACGCCGTGGTCACCGTCGCCGACGCCAAGTGGCTCAATGAGCGACTCAAGGATGCTCCGGAAGCGAAGAACCAGATCGCATTCGCCGACGTCATCCTGATCAACAAGACGGACCTCGTTTCGGCTGATGAGCTAGACGAGGTCGAGGCGCGCATCCGCGGCATCAATCCCTACGCCAAGGTGCATAAGACCGAGCGCGCGCAAATTCCGCTCAGCGAGGTTTTGGGCCGCAACGCCTTCGACCTCGACCGTATCCTCGACATCGAACCTGAGTTCCTGGAAGGCGACGGGCACGATCATGACCATGACCACGGCCGTGATCACGACGACCATCACCACGAGGCCCATCACGGCGGCCTCAAGCACTACCACGACGAGGAGATGCAATCGGTTTCGCTGCGCAGCGACAGGCCGCTCGATCCCGACAAGTTTTTTCCGTGGGTGCAGGACCTGGTGCAGAAGGAGGGTCCGAACATCCTGCGCTGCAAGGGCATCCTCGCCTTCAAGGACGACGATGAGCGCTTCGTGTTCCAGGGCGTGCACATGATCCTCGACGGCGACCACCAGCGGCCATGGAACAAGGGTGAGAAGCGCGACAGCCGCATCATCTTTATCGGCCGCAATCTGCCGGAGGAGAAAATCCGGCAGGAATTCGAGCGCTGCGTCGCGTAAAAAACCTCTCCCTGCATGCAGGGAGAGGTGAACACCATGACCGACACTCGCAGCGATATCGTCTCCGTCGTCGATCGCACCCGTCCGCTGACGGCAGGCGGAGCGACCGTTGCCGTGCATTTTCTTGGCCTTGCCGCCGTGTTCGTGCTCGGCGAGGAAGCGATGGTATTCGCGGCGGCCGACGGTGAGTCGCGGCGGGTCGCCGTCCATGACGGCGCGATCCTCGCCACGACAGCCGATGGCGAGCGCATCGTCAGCGGCGGCGACGATGGCCGCGTGATGGCGACCAACGCGCAAGGCGAGACCCGCATACTCGCGACCGATGCGAAACATCGCTGGATCGATCACGTCGCGCTGGCGCCGGACGGCGCCGTCGCCTGGTCGGCTGGCAAGACGGCCTTCGTGCAAGCCAAGGAGCTCCGCGAATTCGAAGCGCCATCGACCGTCGGCGGGCTTGCCTTCCTGCCAAAAGGCTTTCGGCTCGCCGTCGCCCACTACAACGGCGCCTCGCTGTGGTTCCCCAATGCGCCGCAGGCGGCGCCGGAAAAACTCGAATGGAAGGGCTCGCATCTCGGCGCCACGGTGAGTCCCGACGGCCGTTTCCTCGTCACCACCATGCAGGAGCCGATGCTGCACGGCTGGCGGCTCGCCGACCGCCAGCACATGCGCATGTCCGGTTACGCGGTGCGCGTGACCTCGCTCGGCTGGACCATCGGCGGGCGTTGGCTCGCGACCTCGGGCGCGACGCAGCTCATCCTCTGGCCGTTCCAGACCAAGGACGGGCCTATGGGCAAACAGCCGCGGCTGTTGGCGCCCTCCGAACACCGCATCGAGGTCGTCGCCTGCCACCCCAGGCAGGACATCGTCGCCGCCGGCTACGCCGACGGCATGGTGCTCTTGGTCCGTATCGAGGACGGCGCCGAGATTTTGGCGAAGAAGCCGGGCGACGCGCCGGTCACCGCACTTGCCTGGAGCGCCGACGGCCTCCTTCTCGCCTTCGGCACGGAAAGCGGCGAGGCTGGATTGATTGACCTCGCCTGATGCTCAGATCACGTACTGCCGCAGCGGCGGGTAGCCGTTGAAGCCGACTGAGGAGTAGGTCGCGGTATAGGCGCCGGCCGCCTCGATCAGGACCTTGTCGCCGATGGCGAGCGACACCGGCAACGGGTACGGCGTCTTCTCGTAGAGCACGTCGACGCTATCGCAGGTCGGGCCGGCGATGATGCAGGGCGCGGTTTCGTCGCGATCCTTGGTCGTGCGGATCGGATAGCGGATCGACTCGCCGATGGTTTCCGCCAGCCCGTGGAATTTGCCGATATCGAGATAGACCCAGCGCACCTCGTCCTCGGGCGAACGCTTGGCGATCAGGACCACCTCGGCCTCGATCATACCGGCATTGCCCACCAGGCCGCGGCCCGGCTCGACGATGGTGTTCGGCAGATTGTTGCCGAAATGCTTGCGCAGCGAACGGAAGATCGCCTTGCCGTAGGATTCGAGCTTCGGCGTTTTGCGCACGTAGCGCGCCGGAAAGCCGCCGCCGAGATTGACCATGGCGAGCGTGATGCCGCGCTCGGCGCAGGCGCGGAATACGGCCGCCGCCGAGGCGAGCGCACGATCCCAAGCTTCGACGTTGTGCTGCTGCGAGCCGACATGGAACGACACCCCATAAGGCGCCAGCCCGCGCTTATGGGCGAGCTCGAGGATGTCGGCGGCGTAGGCGGGCTCGCAACCGAACTTGCGCGACAGCGGCCACTCGGATCCCGAGCCGTCGCAGACGATGCGGCAAATTACCCGGCTGCCGGGGGCGGCGCGCGCGACCTTCTCCACCTCGGCCTCGCAATCGATGGCAAAGAGAGTGATGCCGAGCCTGAAGGCCGTGGCGATTTCCGTCTCCTTCTTGATCGTGTTGCCGTAGGAGATCCGCTCCGGCGGCGCGCCCGCCGCGAGCACGGCCCGAACCTCGCTCACCGAGGCGACGTCGAAGCAGCAGCCGAGCCCGGCCAACAGTTTGAGGATTTCCGGCGCCGGGTTGGCCTTGACGGCATAGAACACCTTGGTGTCCGGCAGCACCTTGGCGAAGTTGAGATAGTTGTCGCGGACCACGTCAAGATCGACGACGAGGCAGGGTCCGTCTTCGGTGCGTTGCCTGAGGAATTCGCGGATTCGCGCGGTCATTGCCACCCACTCCCTTATCCGACAGGCGGCGAAGCCGCCGAGGTGAACCTCCTGCGACGCGCGCGGCTCCGCACTATGCGGAGCTAGTTAGCGTCGCCGCGATTGCTGCCTTGGTCCGGATGAGGGAGATCCCGTTCCGCACTGCTGGCAAAGATGGACAAGCCCTTTCGGTGTCCCCGGCATTGGCGCCGGCAGCGAACCAAAAAAGCCCTTCCGTCGTTGCTTTAAGCCGCGTCGCCCGTGGAGAGCGGGCTATGCCGGTTTCGCCTCCGGCTGCCGGTCGCTGGAGCAAGGAAGGAGTGTCTCTTCCTTAGGCGGCTGTCCGGCCTCTTGTCCGGATGCCCACCGACCGACACACGGCCACAGGCACGTGCGAAATTGGGCGATTTCCGAATTAAGCTATTCAGCCGCGCTGTCAAGCGTTTTGCTCTTAACAAAACGTAGCAGCGGAGTTTTCCACGGCGCACGCGCCGGGCCGCGCGGCGAGTTTTCAGTCCGCCGCCGTGAACGGCTCGACGCGGCGCGCAGCGCGGACGAACTGCACCATGACGACGATGCCGCCCAGGACGAACAGCCCGTCGAGAATGCGCGCGCCAATCGCGCCGAGCACCAGCAGGTTGGCGATCGCCCAGCTGCCGGCAAAGGCGGCGCCGAACACTTCGGCGCTGATCAGGATCGCCGCGCTGACCACGGTGAGCACGTTCTGCCAGAGGATGCGCCGGGGGCGCTGCGGGGATGGCTTGTTCATAGACCCTTCCAAAGCGCCGGCACTCTCTCCGAAAGAAGGGGCCAATTCAAGCTCAAATCCCTATATAAGTTCGCCTCCACTTGGTAAGCCCCCTGATGACCGTTCCCCAATCGGCAAATCCCTTCTTTGCGCCGTGGACCACCCCCCACGAGGTTCCCCCGTTCGACCGCATCACGCCCGAGCACTTCCGCCCCGGCTACGCGCGCGCGTTTGCGGACCATGAGGCCGAGATTGCGGCCATTACGGCGGCGCCGGAACCGCCGAGCTTCGACAATACGATCGGCGCCCTCGAACTGAGCGGCCGTGCGCTGGCGCGGGTCGAGTACGTCTTCCACCTTCTGGTCGGCGCCCACAGCAATGACGCGCTGCTCGAGATCGAGCGGGAGATCGCCCCGCAGATCGCCCGCCACTGGAACAAAATCCACACCGACGCGGCGCTGTTCCAGCGCATCGAAGCCCTCATGCGTCAGGCCGACACGCTCGGCCTGTCCGCTGAGCAGAAACGCGTGCTCGAGCGTTACCGCGTCACCTTCCGTCGCGCCGGCGCCGGCCTCGAAGCGGCGGCGAAGGCGCGCCTCGCAGCGATCATCGAACGGCTGGCGGCGCTCGGCACCGCGTTCAGCCAGAACGTGCTGGGTGATGAGCAGGATTTCGCGCTGCCTCTTCAGAGCGAAGCGGAGCTTGCCGGGCTGCCGGGTTTCATGCGCGAAGCGATGCGATCTGAAGCGCAGGAACGCGGCCTCGACGGCCACGTCGTCACGCTGTCGCGGTCGAGCGTCGAACCGTTCCTGCAGTTCGCGCAGCGGCGCGACCTGCGCGAAAAGGTGTTTCGCGCGTTTATCTCGCGCGGCGACAATGGCGGCGCGACCGACAATAAGGCGATCATCGCCGAAATGGTGCAGCTGCGGGCCGAGCGCGCAAAACTGCTCGGCTATGCCGACTTCGCCCATTACCGGCTCGACGATGCGATGGCGAAGACGCCGGAAGCCGTGCGCGATCTATTGGACACGGTATGGGCGCGCGCGCGGAGAAAAGCGCTCGCCGACCGCGACGACCTGCAGGCGCTGGTGCAGGAACAAGGCGGCAACTTTGCGCTCGCGCCCTGGGATTGGCGCTATTACGCCGATCAGCTGCGCAGCCGGCGCTGCGCCGTCGATGAGGCGGCCATCAAGCTGTATCTCGCCCTCGACCGCATGATCGAGGCTGCGTTTTACACGGCGGAGCGGCTGTTCGGCTTGCGCTTCACCGCACGCGCCGACGTGCCGGTCTGGCATCCCGACGTGCGGGTCTGGCAGGTGCGCGACAGCGACGGCGCCGAGATCGGGCTCTTCTTCGGCGATTACTTTGCGCGGGCGTCAAAACAAAGCGGCGCCTGGATGACGTCGCTGCGGGAGCAGGAAAAACTTGCCGGCGACATTCGCCCGCTGATCGTCAACGTCTGCAATTTCGCCAAGGCCCCCGATGGCGAGCCGACGCTGCTCGGCTTCGAGGAAGCGCGCACGCTGTTCCACGAATTCGGCCATGCGCTCCACGGCCTCCTGTCAGCCGTCACCTATCCGCAGATTTCCGGCACCAATGTCGCCACCGATTTCGTCGAGCTGCCGTCGCAGCTCTACGAGCATTGGCTCGAGCAGCCGGAGGTGTTGCGGCGCTTCGCCCGGCACTACCAAACCGGCGCGCCGATGCCGGAAGACCTGCTGCAACGGCTTCTCGCCGCGGGCAATTTCAACCAGGGATTCGGCACGGTCGAATACCTGGCTTCGGCCTTCGCCGATCTCGATTTTCATTCGCTCGGCTCGCCCGGCACAATCGACGCCAGCGCGTTCGAGAGCCAAGTGCTGTCGCGTATCGGCATGCCGGAAGAGATCGTCATGCGCCACCGCCCGCCGCACTTCGGCCACGTGTTTTCCGGGGGCGGCTATGCCGCGGCCTATTACAGCTACATGTGGTCGGAAGTGCTCGATGCCGACGCGTTCGAAGCCTTCGAGGAGACCGGCGACATCTTCGATCCGGCCACCGCGCAGCGGTTACGCGAGACCATTTACGCCGCCGGCGGCGCCCGCGATCCGGCCGATGCCTACAATGCCTTCCGCGGCCGGTTGCCGAGCGCGGAAGCGCTGTTGCGCAAGCGCGGATTGGCCGAGCCCTCTGCGGTCGCCTGAGCATGGTCGATCTGCACAGTGCCGGTCACCGCCGCGGCGTCGTCTGCGCGCCGCATTACGGCGCCGTGGAAGCCGGCCGCTCGATTCTCGCCGAGGGCGGCAACGCGCTGGAAGCGATGGTGGCGATGGCGGCCTCGATCGCCGCCGTCTACCCGCACATGAACCATATCGGCGGCGACGGGTTCTGGCTGTTCCGCGAGGCGTCCGGCCGCGTGCGTGCGATCATGGCCGCGGGACCCGCCGGCTCGCAGGCGCAGCCCGAGTTTTATGCCGAGTACGAGGCAATTCCGCCCCGCGGTCCGCTTGCCGCACTCACCGTGCCGGGTGCCGTCGGCGGCTGGATGCTGGCGCTCGAGGCGGCGACGGCGAATGGCGCAAAGCTGCCGCTTGATGTGCTGTTGGCGCCCGCCATCGACCAAGCCCAAAGCGGCTATGCCGTATCGCGCAGCCAGGCGCGGCTCACGCAGGAACACCTTGTCGCGCTGGCGCCGGTGCCGAGTTTTGCCGACACGTTTCTGGTGGATGGCAAGCCGCCGGAAGTCGGTGCCATCCTCAAGCAAGAGGCGCTGGCCGAGACGCTGGCGCATCTCGCTCATGCCGGTCTTGACGATTTTTATCGCGGCGACGTCGGACGCGAAGTCGCCGCCGACCTTACCCGCATCGGCAGTCCGCTCACCCGCGAGGATTTGACCCGCTATCGCGCCACACTCGCCGAGCCGCTGCGCGTCGAACTGCCGGAGGGAACGGTCTACAACACCGATGCCCCGACCCAAGGCGTCGCCTCGCTGATGATCCTCGCCTTGTTTGCTCGCTTGAGCGTGACCGAGGCGGAGGGCTTCGACCATATCCACGGCCTGGTCGAGGCCACCAAGCGCGCGCTGTGGGTCCGCGATCGCGTCGTCACCGACCCGAACCATCTGGCGCATGCGCTCGATCGCTGTCTCGAGCCGCGGTTCATCGCCGGCGAGACGATGAAAATCGACCGCCGCAAGGCGGCGCCCTGGCCGCTCGGCTCCGGCGACGGCGATACCGTGTGGATGGGCGCGGCGGATACGACGGGTCTCGTCGTATCCTACATCCAATCGCTCTATTGGGAGTTCGGCTCGGGCTGCGTGCTGCCGCGCACCGGCGTGCTGATGCAGAACCGCGGCGTCAGCTTTTCGCTGCAACGCGGCGCGCTCAATCTGCTCGCCCCCGGCCGGCTGCCGTTCCACACGCTCAATCCGGCGCTCGCTGTCCTCAAGGACGGACGCATCATGGCCTACGGGGCCATGGGCGGCGACGGCCAGCCGCAGACGCAGAGTGCGGTGTTCACGCGCCACGTCTTATTTAGGCAGCCGCTCGCCACTGCGATCGACCGTCCGCGCTGGTTGCTCGGGCGGACCTGGGGCAATCAGCAAACCAAGCTGCGCCTGGAGCAACGCTTCGACGGCAATCTCGTCGACCAGCTCGCCGCCGCCGGCCATGATCTGGAAGTCCTGCCCGAGCCCTACTCCGATACGATGGGCCATGCCGGCGCCGCGGTCTTGCATGTCGACGGCAGCTGCGAAGGCGCCCACGATCCGCGCGGCGATGGCGGAGCGTCGGGGGTGTAGGACCTGCAGCCTCGTTTCCGCCCCACTCGGCGTTCAAGTCTGCGCCCGCTGTCGGGGGCGGCAAATCGCGACGACACCTTGCGCGGGGGCCGATGATCCAACGCTTCATCTCTGTCATGGCCGGACTGGCCTGCATCGTCGCGGCGACGGGGCGTGTCGACGCGCACCCCCACGTCTGGGTGACGATGACGGAAGAACTTCTCTACGCGGCGGATGGCTCGGTCACCGGCGTGCGCCACGCCTGGGCCTTCGACGATATGTTCTCCGCCTTCGCCACGCAGGGCCTCGAGCAAAAGACCAAGGGCACGTTCACGCGCGAGGAGCTGGCGCCGCTCGCCAAGGTCAACGTCGAGTCGCTCAAGGAGTACGCCTATTTCACCTACGCCAAGGTGGATGGCAAACGGCGGAAGGACGCCTTCCTCGATCCGATCGACTATTATCTCGATTACGATGCGAAGGAGACGGTGCTGACGCTGCACTTCACGCTGCCGTTCAAGACGCCGGTAAAGGCGAAGGCGATCGAGATCGAAGTTTACGATCCGGAATTCTTCATCGATTTCGGTTTCGCGGAAAAAGACCCGGTGCGGCTGGTCAGCGCGCCGGCGCCATGCACGGTCGCGGTCGAGAAACCGCACGACGATAATTTCCCGATCACGCTGCGGCTCGATCAGGCCTTCCAGACCTCGGAGGCCAATATCGGCATGGGCGCGAATTTCGCCAACCGGATCGCGGTGAACTGCCCGTGAGGAGCGGCGCCAGGGTGCGGCTCACCCGCTGCATTGCTATGGCGGCGGTGATCTTGGTTCTGGCGGTGGCCGCGGACGCGCTGGCAACCGCCGCGTCGGCGCAGGCCGGGCCGTTCGGCGCCATTCATTCAGCGCCGGTCACCGGCATCGCCGGCTGGATCCTCGCCAAGCAGGCGCTGTTCTACCGCGCGCTGTCCGGCCTCATCCGCGCATCCAAGACTGATGGCTCGGCCTATTGGGGACTGATGGGCATCTCGTTCATCTACGGCATTTTCCACGCCGCCGGCCCGGGCCACGGCAAGGCGGTGATCTCGTCGTACCTGCTCGCCAACGAGGAGACTTGGCGGCGCGGCATCGCGTTGTCGTTCGCCTCGGCGCTGCTGCAGGCGCTGACCGCGGTTGTGATCGTCGCCGTCGCCGCGGTTCTGATCGGCGCCACGGCGAAGGTGATGGGCGATACCGTGCGCGTCATCGAAGTGGTCAGCTATACGCTGATCGTGCTGTTGGGCGCGCGGCTCATTTGGGTGAAGGGCCGCGGCTTTCTTCATGCCCTGCGCACGGTCAGGTCAGGACCCGAACCGGCAGCGGCGGAGCCGGCCGACGCGCACCACGTCCACGCCGCCGACGCCCATTGCCATCACCATGATCGTTCGCACCACGATCATGCCGCTCAGCCGCACGATCACGCCCTCGGCCATCATCACGGCGCCGACGAAGAGGAAGACGTGTTGCCCTGGGGGCATGCGCATGGACCGGAGCCTGAGGAATTGGCGGGGCCGGGCGGCTGGCGGCGGGGTTTGTCGGCGATCGTCGCGGTCGGCTTGCGGCCCTGCTCGGGTGCGATCATCGTCCTCATTTTTGCGCTGGCGCAGGGTTTGTTCTGGGCCGGCGTTGCCTCGACCTTCGTGATGGGAGTCGGCACGGCAATTACTGTTGCAGCGATCGCCACGCTTGCCGTCGCCGCCAAGGCGATGGCGAAACGGTTTGCCGCCACGCGCAACGGCTACGGCTCGCTTCTTCTGCGCGGCGTCGAGGTTGGCGCCGCGCTCGCGGTGATGGCGTTCGGCGTCCTCATGCTCACCGGCACCATGGCGAGCGAACGGATGGGGATGTTTTAACCCCCTGTCATCGGCGACAGACCGAGCCGATCCATCAGCGCCTGGTCACGGTCGCGCTCCGGGTTCGGCGTGGTCAGCAGCTTCGGCCCGTAGAAAATCGAGTTGGCGCCGGCCAGGAAGCAGAGCGCCTGCGTCTCCTCGCTCATGGTCTCGCGGCCGGCCGAGAGCCGCACCATCGACCGCGGCATGGTGATGCGGGCGACGGCAATGGTACGCACGAATTCGATCGGGTCGAGGCTGGGCTCGCCCGCGAGCGGCGTCCCGGCGACACGGACCAGGATGTTGATCGGTACCGATTCGGGATGCTCCGGCAAACTTGCCAGGGTCGCGATCATGCTGACGCGATCCTCGCGTGTTTCCCCCATGCCGACGATGCCGCCGCAGCAGACGTTGATCCCGGCGGCGCGCACGTGTTCGAGCGTTTCCAGGCGATCGCGGTAGGTGCGCGTGGTGATGATCTTTTCGTAAAACTCCGGCGAGGTGTCGAGGTTGTGATTGTAATAGTCGAGCCCGGCCTCGCGGAGCTGCTGGGCCTGCGCGGCGGTGAGCATGCCGAGTGTCGCGCAGGTCTCGAGGCCCAAAGCCTTGACGCCTTCGACCATGACGCAGACGGAATCGAGGTCGCGATCCTTGGGCGAGCGCCAGGCGGCGCCCATGCAGAACCGGCTGGCGCCGGAAGCCTTCGCCGCCCGCGCCTCCGCAAGCACGGCGTCGAGCGCCATGAGCTTTTCGGCGCGCACGCCGGTCTCGTATTTGGCGCTCTGCGGACAATAGGCGCAGTCCTCCGGGCAGCCGCCGGTCTTGATCGAGAGCAGCGTTGAAATCTGCACGGCCGCCGGATCGAAATGGTCGCGGTGAACGTTCTGCGCGCGGAACATCAGCTCCGGGAACGGCAGCTCGAACAGCGCCTGCACCTCCTCGCGGGTCCAGTCGTGGCGCAGCGGCGCGCCGTGTGCGGCGGCAAGCCGCGGCGATTCAGCAAGAGACATAACCAGACCTTTCTGTGCACGGCCGAGACACGATCATCGGCGCAGCTTAAAACAACCCGACGATCTTACCATCCGGCCCGACGTCGATATGGTCGGCGGCGGGAACCTTCGGCAAGCCCGGCATGGTCATGATCTCTCCGCAGATGGCGACCACGAATTCGGCACCGGCGGAAAGCCGCACGTCGCGCACCTTGATGACATGATCGGTCGGCGCGCCCTTGGCATCCGGGTTGGTCGAGAAACTGTATTGGGTCTTGGCGATGCAGACCGGAAATTTGCCATAGCCCATCTTCTCGAACGCGGCGAGCTGCTCGCGGACCGATTTGTCTGCCTCGATATCCTTGGCGCGATAGATCTCCTTGGCGATCGTGCGGATCTTTTCCAGCAGCGGCATGTCGTCGGGATAGAGGAGCTTGAGATTGCTTTTGCCGCTCTCGGCGATGTTGACGACGGCGCGCGCGAGATCGGCCGCGCCCTCGCCGCCGAGCGCCCAATGATCCGCCATCAGCGCTTCGACGCCGAGCTTGGCGCAAGCCTCCTTGACCAGCGCGATCTCGGCATCGGTATCGGCGGAAAAGCGGTTGATCGAGACCACCGGCACGACGCCGAATTTCTGCACGTTCTCAATATGACGCGCCAGGTTCGCCATGCCCGCCTCGAGCGCTTTGAGGTTTTCCGCCTTGAGGTCCTCCTTCTTGACGCCGCCATGCATTTTCAGCGCGCGGATGGTGGCGACCAGCACGGCGCAGTCGGGCGCCAGCCCGGTCTTGCGGCACTTGATATCCATGAACTTTTCCGCGCCCAGGTCGGCGCCGAAGCCGGCTTCGGTCACCACGTAATCGGCCAGCTTGAGCGCCGTCGTCGTCGCCAGCACCGAGTTGCAGCCGTGCGCGATGTTGGCGAACGGGCCGCCATGGATGAAGGCGGGGGTGCCTTCGAGCGTCTGCACCAGGTTCGGCGCCAGCGCGTCCTTGAGCAGCGCCGTCATCGAACCCTGCGCCTTGAGATCGCCGGCGCGCACCGGCTTTCGCTCGCGCGTATAGCCGACCACGATGTTGGCGAGGCGCTGCTTGAGGTCCTGCACGTCGCGCGCCAGACAGAAGATCGCCATCACCTCCGACGCGACGGTAATGTCGAAGCCATCCTCGCGCGGGAAGCCGTTGGCGGTGCCGCCGAGCGAGGACACGATCGAGCGCAGCGCCCGCTCGTTCATGTCGATGGCGCGCCGCCAGGCGATCCGGCGCGCATCGATGCCGAGCGCATTCCCCCAGTAGATGTGATTGTCGATCAGCGCCGCGAGCAGATTGTTTGCCGTGCCGATAGCGTGCAGATCGCCGGTGAAGTGCAGATTGATCTCCTCCATCGGCACGACCTGCGCGTAGCCGCCGCCGGCCGCCCCACCCTTGACGCCGAAGCAGGGACCGAGCGAAGGCTCGCGGATGCACAGCATCGCCTTCTTGCCGATGTGATTGAGGGCGTCGGTCAGGCCGACCGTCGTCGTGGTCTTGCCCTCTCCGGCCGGCGTCGGCGTGATCGCGCTCACCAAGATCAGTTTGCCGTTCGGGCAATCCTGCAGGCGCTTGATGCAGTCGAGCGACACCTTGGCCTTATAGTGGCCGTAGGGTTCGAGATTTTCCGCGGCGATGCCGAGTTTTTCGCGAGCGATATCGACGATGGGCCGCATCCTGGCGGCCTGGGCGATCTCGATATCGGTTTTCGGATGGGTGTGTTGCGAGGCGTCTGCGCGGGCTTTCGCCGCGCTCGCGGGGGACGGATTCATGAAAACCTCATGCCGGGGGTGAGCTTGGCGCCGGCGGCAAATTCGGCTGCGGTGATTTTCGGACCGTCCGCTTGCACGCGGCTGACCTTGAAGCGGCCGTCGGCGCAAACCACGGTGACGCCGTCGCCGTCAATGGCGACGATCTCGCCCATCTTGCCGGCGATGCCCTTGGGGTCCTTGGCCGGCAGCGGCTTGGCGTCGAAGATTTTCACCGTCTTGCCGTCGAGTTTCGACCATGCGCCCGGCGCCGGATTGCAGCCGCGGATCAGCCGGTCGATCTGCAGCCACGGCTTGCCCCAGTCGATATGCGCATTGTCGGGGCCGCAGCGGCCCTCATAGGTCGCTTTGGTTTCGTCCTGTTTGATGCGCGGCGCTTTGCCGGCCTTCACCAAGTCGACCGCTGCCAGCATGGCCTCGACGCCCATCGGGAACAGCCGGTCGAAATACACCGAGGCGAGCGTATCGGTGGGATCGATCGGCGTTTTCTTCTGAAGAAGCACGTCGCCGGTATCGAGCCCGTTGTCGGGCCAAAAGATCGACAGCCCGGTCTCGGTTTCGCCCTTGATGATCGGCCAGTTGATCGCGCTCGGCCCGCGATAGGCCGGAAGCAGCGAAGGATGGTACTGGATCGAGCCATGGGTGGGGATGTTCAAAAAATCCTCCGGGACGAACAACGTCACGAAGGCCATCACCTGCAGGTCAGGCTTGAGCGCGCGGAATGCGTCCCAGACTTCGGGCTTGCGATAGGAGGCCGGCTGATAGACCGGCAGCTTGGCGGCAAGCGCGGCCTCCTTGAGCGGATCGGCCTTCGCGCCCTCCTTCTCCGGCGCGACGTAAGCCGCGATCACGTTCTCGCCGCGCTTGAGCAATGCCTCCAGGACCGCCTTGCCGAACGCCTGTTGCCCGTGAACCGCGATACGCATTTACATCCCTTCCCTGTTGGCACCTCTCCCCGCGGGCGGGGAGAGGTCGAGCGAGCCTGCGAGCGAGGGTGAGGGGCGCCGCCGCGATTCTGAGCCGAGCGGAGAGGCCCCCTCACCCCAACCCTCTCCCCGCGCAGCGGGGAGAGGGAGGAGTAAACTACGCCGCCTCCGCTTTGGCCGGTTTGTCCGGTGCGGTGATCGCACCGGACGCCTTGATCTCGGCGATCTGCGGAGCCGAATAGCCGAGCACCTGACGCAAGATTTCATCGGTGTGCTCGCCAAGCAGCGGCGAGCGCCGCACATCGGCGGGCGAATCCGACAGCTTGATCGGGTTGCCCACCGTCAGATACGGCCCGCGCGTCGGGTGGTTGACCTCGACCACGGTGCCGGTCGCGCGCAGCGACGGCTCCTCCGCGAGCTCCTTCATCGACAGGATCGGTCCGACCGGAATGTCGAGCTTGTTGCAAATCTCCATCACCTCGAACTTGGTCTTGGTCAGGGTCCATCGCTCGATGGTGTCGAAGATATGCCGCAGCCGCGGCAGCCGCGCCGGCGGCGTCGCGTAGTTCGGATCGGTCTTCCATTCCGGCTTGCCGATGAGGTCGCAAATCGCGCCCCACACCGGCGCTTGCGTGATGAAATAGACGTAGGCGTCGGGATCGTCTTCCCACCCCTTGCATTTGAGAATCCAACCCGGCTGGCCGCCGCCGGAATCGTTGCCGGCGCGCGGCGTCGCCTTGCCGAACGGAATGCCCTCGCCGTATTGGCTGTATTCGGTGAGCGGGCCGGCTTTAAGCCGCTGCTGGTCGCGCAATTTCACCCGCGCCAGGTTGAGCACGCCGTCCTGCATGGCGCAGAGCACTCTCTGGCCGCGGCCGGTACGGAGGCGCTGGTAGAGCGCGCTGACGATGCCGAGCGCGAGATGCACGCCGGTGCCCGAATCGCCGATCTGCGCGGCGGTGACCAATGGCGGGCCGTCGCGAAAGCCGGTGGTCGAGGCCGAGCCGCCGGCGCATTGCGCCACGTTCTCGTAGACCTTGCAGTCCTCGTAGGGACCGGGCCCGAAGCCTTTCACCGAGGCGACGACCATGCGCGGATTGAGCTTGTGGATATGCTCGAAGGTGAGCCCCATGCGGTCGAGCGCGCCGGGCGCGAAATTTTCCACCAGCACATCGCAGGTCTTGACCAGCCGATCGAGGATTTCCTTGCCCCTGGGATGTTTGCTGTCGATCGTGATCGAGCGCTTGCTGCCGTTGAGCATGGTGAAATAGAGGCTGTCGGCGCCTTTCACGTCGCGCAGCTGGCCGCGCGTAATGTCACCGACGCCGGGGCGTTCGACCTTGATCACGTCGGCGCCCATATAGGCGAGAAGCTGCGTACAGGTCGGTCCCGATTGCACGTGGGTGAAGTCGAGGATGCGCACGCCGTCGAGCGCCCTGCCCGCCTGTCCCCACGGCTTCGACGACGGCCGCGGCAGGCCATTGCTCGCTGCGGCTTTTGCCACAGGCTTTTTGACTGCCTTGAGCTTCACGGCTTGCCCGGCCGACTTTTTTACCGCCGTTTTGGTTTTTGCTTTGGCGGCCTTTTTACGCAGTGCCATTATTTTCTCTCCTTAATCTCCTGCGGTCCTTTATTTCTCGCGGACCATGCTTTGCGGGTTGAGGTTGCCGATGCGGCCGCTTTCGGTGCCGGCCGACGGGTCGATCACCGAGTTGATCAGCGTCGGCTTGCCGGAGTCCATGGCTTTGTTGACGGCGCGACCGAGCTCGTCGGGTGTGGTCACATGCACGCCGACGCCGCCGAATGCCTCGATCATCTTGTCGTAGCGCGCGTCTTTGACGAAGACGGTGGTCGCAGGATCAGCACCGCCGGCGGGATTGACGTTGGTTCCGCGATAAATGCCGTTGTTGTTGAAGACGACGGTGCAGACCGGCAGGTTGTACCGACAGATCGTTTCCACTTCCATGCCGGAGAAGCCAAAAGCGCTGTCGCCCTCGACCGCGAGCACGGGTTTGCCGGTCTCAATGGCGGCGGCGATCGCATAGCCCATGCCGACGCCCATGACGCCCCAGGTGCCGACGTCCAGGCGTTTGCGTGGTTGATACATATCGATGACGCCGCGCGCGAGATCGAGCGTGTTGGCGCCCTCGTTGACCAGGATGGCATCCGGCCGCTCTTTGATGACGGTGCGCAGCGCACCGAGCGCGCTATGGAAATCCATCGGCGCCGTGTTCTTCATCAGCCTCGGCGCCATCTTGGCGATGTTTTCCTCCTTCTTCGCGTTGACCGCGGAAATCCAATCGGCCGGCGGGGCTGGCCAATTGCCGGCCATGCTCTCGAGCAGCGCCGAGACGCAGGAGCCGATATCGCCGACCAGCGGCGCGGCGATCTCGACGTTTGAGTCCATCTCCTTGGGCTCGATGTCGATCTGAATGAATTTCTTCGAGTGAGGCTCGCCCCAGGTCTTGCCCTTGCCGTGCGACAAAAGCCAGTTGAGGCGGGCGCCGATCAGCATGACGACGTCGGCGTCTTTCAGCACCGTCGAGCGCGCCGCGCCGGCGCACAACGGATGCGTGTCGGGCAGGAGGCCCTTGGCCATGCTCATCGGCAGAAACGGGACGCCGCTTTTTTCGACGAGCGCACGGATCGCCTCATCGGCCTGGGCGTAGGCGGCGCCTTTGCCGAGAACGATCAGGGGACGCTTGGCATCCTTGAGGACGTCGAGTGCGCGCCTGACAGCGGCCGGAGCGGGAAGCTGGGCCGGTGCCGGGTCGATGACCTTGACCAGCGACTTGGCTCCCGCCTCCGCGTTCATCACTTGCGAGAAAAGCTTGGCCGGCAGATCGAGATAAACGCCGCCGGGACGACCGGAAACAGCGGCGCGGATCGCGCGCGCCACGCCGATGCCGATGTCGGCGGCATGCAGCACGCGGAAGGCCGCCTTGCAGAGCGGCCTGGCGATGGCCAGCTGGTCCATCTCTTCATAATCGCCCTGCTGCAAGTCGACGATCTCGCGCTCGGACGAGCCCGAGAGCAGAATCATCGGAAAGCAGTTGGTCGTGGCATTGGCGAGCGCCGTCAGACCGTTGAGAAAGCCGGGAGCCGACACCGTGAGGCAGATGCCGGGCTTTTTCGTCAGGAAACCGGCGATGGCTGCGGCATTGCCGGCGTTCTGCTCATGCCGGAACGAGATGACGCGCATGCCCGCGGCCTGGGCCATTCGACCCAAGTCCGTGATCGGGATGCCGGGCACGCCGTAGATCGTGGTGATGCCGTTGAGCTTGAGCGCATCGATGACGAGATGAAAGCCATCCGTCAGCTCCTGCTCCGCTGCGGCCGGATCTGCGGTTTCGGGTTTCTCTTTTGTTGCTGCATCAGCCATGGGAGGTCTCCCTCAATCCAAATAATCCGCATATTTCGCAACGTGCTCGGCAAGACCGAGCGCATGATCGCGCACCAGCGCCTCGGCGCGCGCCGTATCGCGGGCTTCCAATGCCTCGATGATCTGTATGTGGTCGCGGATCGAGCGGTCGGCGCGGTCCATTTCGCCGATGGTCTTTCTTCTGATCATCCGCATGTGGGTGAACAGGTTCTCCGCAAGATCGATGAGCATGGTATTGCCGCTCATGCGAATGATCGCCTGATGGAACTCGATGTTGATCTCGGAATATTCGTCGAGATGCGCGCGCACTTCGCCGTTGTCGAACGTTGCAAACATGCGCCGCAACGAGGCGATGTCGTCATCGCCCGCGGTCTGCGTGATCAATCGTGCCGCCATGCTTTCAAGCGCTGCCCAGGCGGTGATCAGCTCGATCACTTCGCGCTTCGTCTTGCGCACGACATAGACGCCGCGGCGCGGCACCGAGCGGACAAACCCCTCGCGCTCGAGCTGCGCCATCGCTTCGCGCACGGGCGTGCGGCTGACGCCGAAATCCTGCGCCAAGCGGCGCTCGTCTAATCTGATTTCAGTACGGCTGCGATAGATATCCATGGCAGCGATGGCGTTCTTGAGCGCCACATAGGCCTGCCGCTTGAAATTTTCGGGGCTGGCCAGCGGGTCAACGGCCGGTTGCACCACCGTCATATCCGCTGAGCGCAACTCGGCACGCCGCGTTATGGAAAGGCTCGAGATCATCGCTGGCATACATTATTCCAGAACTGAAGAGAGGCAAATAGGCTGGGTTGTGCCGAACGCCAATTTATCCAACTCTTCGGGACGATAGGGCACACCCCCCCACCGAGGCGCGCCATTAGGCTAACTCCTGTCGGAATAAGCTAAAATCGGCCAAGCCGGATGGCCGGCCAAGGACACAGGCTCAGCCTTTGTCCAGGAACCGGTGCCGCAACGGCTTGAGGACGAACAGGGCCAAAGCCACCACCACGAAGTTCATAATCGCGGTCGCCACGAACACCATGTGCCAGCTCCCGGTCGCGGATTTGATGATATTGGCAACCGGCACCAGGAAGGCAGACGCGCCTTTGGCGGTGTAGAGCAAACTGAGGTTGACGGTCGCAAACTTGGCCCCAAAGGTGTCCGTACAGGTTGACGGGAACAGGCTGAAGATTTCGCCCCAGGTGAGGAAGATCAGCGCCGCGAACAATACGAACGCCCAAGGCGCAGAGCCGAGGCTTCCCAGCAACCAATAGGCAATTCCGCCCAGGCCAAAGGCGATCGCCATGGTGTATTCGCGGCCGATATGGTCGGAAATCCAACCGAACAGGGGCCGCGCCGCGCCGTTGCAGATATTGTCGATGATGAGCGCCGCGCTCAGCGTCGTGGCGCCGAAGAAGACCACCACATCGCCGATGTTGAAGTCCTTGGCGATGGGAGCGATCTGCGCCGTCGCCATCAGGCCTGACGCCGACACCATGACGAACATGATGTAGAGGAGCCAGAACACCGGAGTGGCCAATGCCTGGGCGGGGGTATAGCTGCGCGTTGTCTGCTGGACCTTCGGCACGCCGACACCGGCCATCTCGCCGGGATCGGGTGCCCGCAACAGCCAGGCCAGGATAAAGACGAGTCCACCCTGGATCAGCCCGAACCAGAAGAAGGCTGCTTCGTAGCCGCTCGAGTTGATCACCTCGCGAATGGGAATGACGCTGAGCGCCGCGCCGGCGCCATAACCCGCCGCGGTCAGTCCGACGGCAACGCCGCGGCGGTCGGGAAACCATTTGACGGCTTGACCGACGCAGGTCGCATAAATTGCGCCGCCGCCGGTGCCGGCCAACACCGCGCCGAAATAGAGCATCTCAAGCGATTGCGCGAGGGCATCGACGATCCAGCCGAGGGCAACCATGATTCCCCCGAAGGCGACCACCAGCTTGGGTCCGCGCCGCGGTCCGAGAATATCGACGATCCAACCCTCGATCGGGGTCAGCCACGTCTCCAGCGCGATGAAGATGCTGAATGCCAGCTGGATCGAGGCGATCGACCAGCCATGCGCCTTGTTGATCGGATTGACGAAAAGCGTCCAGCCATATTGCAGGTTGGCGATCAGCACCATGCAGATGATGCCGAAGAAGAGCTGGCCCCAGCGCGGCGCCGGCGACTCTGCGGCCTTGGATGCGACCGCGGTGGCGTCAACCGTCATCACCTTCCGTCCCTAAAGATTTTCTTTTTCATTCACCCCAGAACTTTTGTTCTTGGGAATGTTCGGCCATCAGAATCCAGACAGATTAAAGCCTTATCCGCCATTTGTAGCGGAAAAATCTGATCCTGCATTTGTAGCGGAGGCGGCGATTGGTCGCGGCTGGCGGCGATCACGTTCGCCGGCTTGGCGGCCGTGTGGTTGCTGATGCCGGAAACGCGCGACGCCGAGGGAGCGGATTCGTAGAGCGACCAAGCGCAACACCGGGATCGCGGCGCGCGGCGCCCCGATTTCACATTCAAGTGGCAGCTGCCGGGCTCCGCACCGGCCCTTCGCTGAGCACGCTGTCGTCTCCCGCGAACAGCGCTTCGAGTATGCGCTGTTCCCTCTTGACCACCAGATTCATGAACTCGTCGACACGCCCCATCTGGCGGCACGCATTGTAACCGCGCTCCGCGAACTCTTGCAGTTCGCCAAAGCCTGCCAGCCGGGCCGGCTTGCGCGCGAGCGCAAGAGCAGTGCCGGCGAAGCGTTGACGTGCGAGGCGATCGAGCGATTGCCCGAGGTGCTGAATGAGAAAAATCTGGCGTTCTCGGTCCTTCCGACGAT
>JBEKWO010000032.1:0-37696 GCA_049512975.1 Xanthobacteraceae bacterium
ATGGGTTCCGTTCGGCCCCTTCGGACGCATGGCAGCCCGCGTCGAACAGGCCGCGAGCATTATTGCGGAAGCGGCAATCTTCTGGGCCGGCGTCTAAAACCCGGGCAAAAATCCACAAAGTCGAGCTAAGAGTCCGTTTCGAAAGTCACAGAGCAAGGCCATGTGACGCGGTAGGGTTTCAAAAATGGGGCTCATCGAGTGAATGGCGCGGCCTGTGCGAGCGAAGGAAGACCCTTGACATGTTAGGGCCAATGGCCCTATATTCCATGCATCGGAAGGGCGATGGTGCCCGCTGATGGAGATTAAAATGACATTCGAACAATTCCAAGCCACCCGCCGTTACTCCGAGGACATTGGTGCAGCACTTTCGGATGCACGATGGGAAGGTGAACCGGCCGCCAAGGGAAATCTCTATCTTGACGAACTCTACATCGAGGAAGTGCAACCGCATTGGCCAGAGGTAACCAAGGCACAGGGAAAATGGTGTCTCCTCCTCGACCGCGACGAGCGGATTTCCGACGACTTGGAGGCTCTTGAGCGTGATCTATACGATTGGGCTGTGTCGGAAGGATACTTTGAAAGCAACGAACACTGACGCTCGCCAACGCGATCCGCGAAGATGACCCCCAACGAATATCGCGAGGCAATTGAAAAGCTCGGGCTATCGCAGATCGCGGCGGCCCGCCTGCTCGGCGTAGACGCGCGCACATCTCGACGGTGGGCATCGGGTGAGCGGGACGTTCCGCCGCCTGCAGTGCGTTTCTTGCGCTACCTGATTGCCACAAAGAAATCCGGGGAACAGGCCATGCGAGTGTTGGGTGACTGAAGGAGGGTCAAGTATAATAATTCCGTTTCGAAACGGCCTCTAAGGGAGTTGTTCTCATCGTGACCATCCAATGCATTGCGTTAATGCGGCGTTAACCCAACGAGGACCCGTCTTCGTCTTGCGTCGCGTGCCCTAAAACTCCGGCAGCTTGCCGAAGTTCGCCGCGATGCGACGGGTCTCGTCGCGGGTCTGGGCGTTCTAGGTGGGATGGCAACCGTCCTACTCGGTCAAAAGACGAACGCAAGAGCCAACGTTAACAAGACGCCGAATCCCATGATTGCAATTCCGACCGGGTCGTACGCGGGCAATTTAAACATGTCGGGATACCTCAAGTCGTCCCCGATGCACGCTACTTGGCGCTCCTACACCCCCAGCCATGTCTCGCAATAGCTTGGAAAGCCCGAACACCAATCCCATCCAGGCTAGGGCTGCGGTCACGCCAAAAGCTAGGCCCGCTTGAGGTCCGATGTGTTGCAAAAAAGCCATTCGTCCAAAGCCCGTGCGTCTTTCTTGATTCGACAAATTCAACGGTAACACATTCGCTGTACAAAAAGTGTTGCGCCAGCGCCACAGTCAGAAATGAAAAAGATCTTTCACATAACCTTGGCTAGAGGGCGTGTCGTGAACCATGCTACTGCGGGCGTGATCTTTTGGCCACAGGCACATGCAGAACGTGGCGGCCTCGGCGGAGACTCACACACACACAGCCCCGCCGAGGCCCGTGACCAAGGCTCCCCTGCAGGCTTTGGGGGCATGTGGGGGCATGCCTAGGCCACGACACAGACAGCCGCGTTACTCATGCGGCCGTCCGTATTTATTTGCGCTGAAATCCCCCGCGCCGGTTGATAGTGTTGGCCGCAAAAATGGCGGCGACTAGGCAGTATCCGGTCGCAATCTGGGCGGGACCAACAGCTCCGGCAGCTTGGCGAAGTTCGCCGCCGTGCGGCGGGCCTCGTCGCGGGTCAGCGGGTTGGTCGCCGAGCGGCGCTGCGACTCGTCGTCGAAATAGAAATAGCTGAGCGCCTGCCTAGTGGCGTCCCTCATGATGAAGCATGCATCATTATGCTCCTCGATCGTCCACGGTGGTGGGAAGCGGCGCACGGAGGGCATGGAGCGGCCACGCGCTGAGCAAATGTCCTAAATTTCCGGCTCAACGTGCTTCACCATCCGGTCCGCTTGACACACCTCTAATACGTAGCCGGTGAGGATACGCTTTGCGTGCGCTACAGCCTCGTCGTCGTTGGCGCAGTCGGCGACTTCTGGCGATCCAAGACGATGACCGCGCCGGTCGACCCTATAGAAGCAATATTCCGGCATGCCTCCCTCCAGCCGCTCGATCACGTCGAAGGCACAAAGTGTCACGGCAGGGCCCTGGCGCCGCGACGAGTGCGAGCCCATGCCGGTCAAGCGGTGGTTTTAAAGTATCCAATAAGCGCCGCGGTTTTCGAAACCAATGCTACGAATCCTTCGGCTCCGGCTGGAGTACGTCGTTGCTGTAGACTAGGTTCGAGGCCAGTGCTTCGCTCCGCGGCATCGGCGCGTGGACATGGCTGACTGTCTCCAGCTCGGGTTTGCGCCATTTTCCGAGGCTCTCGGCAATGATCTTGACTGAGGCAGATGCAGTCTGCGTCAGGTGCGCATAACGGGTGGTCAGCCGTCGCACGCGCTCGCCTTCGGCTTCCAGGTAGTCGCGCGCAGTTTGCAGCTCCCCGATGAGCTTCTCGATATCGGCGATGGAGGTCTCTCCGGCAGCGAGGATGTCGTCGCAAAGCCCGGCCGTGCTGGCTGGCCTGTTGCCGCGCACAATGGCGCGAATGTCCCCTTCGATCGATTTTGTTGCTGTGTCGGAGATCGACAACTTTGATTCCGCAGCGTTCATCGTGTTCTCCCGTCGCGCATAACAGCGCGCAGCGCTTGACGTTGGTTGAGCGCGATCCGCACGGATCGGCAGATTCCAGTTAATTCTCCAGTGCTTCGCGTTCCGCGGCCTCAGCGGTTTCGAAGGCGAGTGCAACCTTGTCGCACCCGGGTAAACGGAGCGTTACCGATGGAGTTACATAGGCATCCCGCTGTGGCGGCAGGCGCGCCCCGCCGCTGCTTCAAGCGTAAAGTCACTGCCGGAACCGGCAGAGGTTTCTTGGAACTGCTGGTAGTTTGTCGCGAATTACGGCTGCCCCTTGCGCACCAGCCCCGGCAGCTTGTCGAAATTCGCCGCCATGCGGCGGGCCTCGAAGCACGGGCTTCCACGCGTTGGTCAGCACCACTGACCAATTGCCGCAAATCAATGCGCCGCACCATTGGTTAGCGACTCATCGTTGGAGCCATTGTAGGAGGGAATCATGATTACATTGGTCAGGTCGGCGCAAACACTTCCTGGCAAGTTCGCGGAAGCTGTCGCGTTTGGGAAGGAAATTGGAGCCATCGTTAAGCGTGTCACAGGGAAGGAACTAGCTTTCTGCGCTGCGTTTGGGGGGGCAATAAACGGAGTGGCCTGGATTAGCCAATTCGACTCTGCGGCTCAGTTAGAGGATCTCACCGCAAAACTAATGGCTGATCGCGAATACGGGACTGCACTCACCAAGGCGGCGCAGCTTTTTGTTCCTGGCACCGGTCACGATCAAATGTGGAGGCGCTTATAGGCCGATTATTGGCGCGCGGCTCGGTATGGCTGATTACGCGCGCGATGCGATCCTCACTGACCTAACGCAATAGATGCTTCCGCTAAGGACCGGCCTACGGCTTGCGTAGCAGCTCCGGCAGCTTGGCGAAGTTCGCCGCCATGCTGCGTGGGCGAGGGGCGAAGGAGATGTGGCCCTAGGCCCGAGGGCCGCACAAGCAGAAGTCGTCCAGCTTTTCTGCTAAACTCCCCTGCGACCACGAGTGCTCATGACGCCAACGAGTCGGCCAAGACTAGGATGAGTACCCTCCGCCAAGAGAGATGATCCAATGTTCGTCAGATTGGGAAAATTCCTGGAAATCTTCCTTTACTGGATTGGCTGGGGTCTTGCGGTCCTTCTGATCGGAATAGCGACCATTCTGTCCTTCATATTAAATCCGCTCATACCACTCGTTCTCTGTGGCATCGGCCTGATTGTTTGGGTGTTCGCGCTTGAACTCAAGAATAATGCTGATGAACGGTAATAGTCGCCGAGAGGCCGTTTCCGAGATTTGTTGTCAGGTGTGCAGCTCCCGCAACTTGGCGAAGTTCGCCGCCAGCCGCCGCGCCTCGTCGCGGGTGAGCAGCTTGGTCGCCGAGCGCCGACCGGGCTCCTCCTCGAAGTAGAAATAGCCGAGCGCTTGCCCGGTATTGTCGCGGACGTGACTGGACGCTGGAGTGTGGCTGTATAACAAGCGCGTTCAATCGGGATGATCTGTCACGGCAGGAACCTGACCGGAAAATTCAGCAGAAAATTCATGAAGGCGAATAACTCCTGCACGAGTGATTAGCCACCAATTGCCGTGCTCAACATCCCCGTGTCCCAACATTACTGAAGTGAGTCCCGCAGTTGATTCGAATCGCACAACATAGGAGTTACCAAGTGTCCTTAAAAAACCTTCTGTCTGCTTAGACCAAGCCAAGGCGCGGTCTTTTGGAATCGGCTTATCTGAATTAGCCGAAATATATTCCATAAGGTTTTGCCCTTCTGCGATGAAGTCTCCCAGCTTTCCCAGGATTTCTCTTTTCTGAGCCTCCTGAATTCCCTTCTCGTGCAGCGTCCACCATTGACTAAATCCTGTCGCTCCGATGGCAATGACCGTGAGCGCCACTATCACAACGTTTTTCCAAGTGGGCATCGCTTTTGTGGCAAGAGTTACGACGCCCATCGCCAAGGCGGCGACCCCAGGAACGATGCCAACGTAGTCCTGCCACATAGCTCAATCATAGCGGGTTTTCCCGCCGCAATTGAAACTGCCCCACTGCCCGCGCCGCCTTGAGAACAGAGATTGACTTTCGTTCTCGATATGTTCTTCAATGGGCTATGAAGACCCGCGGCGACATGCTCCGGTTTGCAATCGCCTTCGCGCTGATGCGGGCGCGCAAGCTGGTGCGAGGACTCCGCCAGGGGCTCAGTGAGGACGAGCGCAACCTCATCGCCGACGACGTGGTTCACCGATTGCAGCAGCACGGCGATCCATGGGACTTGTCGCGAGAGCTACCGCCGATGACCGGCAAGGGGTATTCGACGCCACCGATCGACAAAGGATAGCACCGACATCGCATCGAGCGGTGTATTTGCCCGCCGCGCCGGAAAAGCAGGTCCGACCATGATGTACCAGCTCAGCGAAATTCAGATGACGCAAGACAGCCGACACGCATTTGAGGGCGTCGGCTTCAACATTCTAAACGAGAGCGGAGCGCCGATCGTCACCTTCGGCTATCTCGATCCAATAGACGCGGCGAGAGCCCGCGGACTGATCGAGAAGGCGATCGTGGACGCGGTGCTGATTACTGGTGCGGGACGGTGACCCTGCAGAAGGTCAAGGTCGCCGCAGCAACTCCGACAGCTTGGCGAAGTTCGCCGCCATGCGGCGGGCCTCGTTCTTGATGAGCAGCTTCGTCGCCGAGCGCCGACATGTCAGGTCATTGACCTCGCTCGGCAGGAATACACCGAGTCATCTGGAGGGCGCTTGCCGTCGCAGCAGCTCCGGCAGCTTGGCGAAGTTCGCCGCCCTGCGGCGGGCCTCGCCGCTTGCGCGAGGCTGAGCCCGGAACTGGCGGAAGGCAACTTTGATTTATTAATTCGTTATTAAAGAGGGGGGAGATAGCTTGGTTATATGCGCCATTACGTCATTCTCACCGTTTCATTTTTGGCGGTCTCTGGGCATTTAACGTGTACAAGTGCGACGGCCGTAATAGCCAAGCCGCTTGGCAGGCCATTTGGCAGATGCCAGGCTCCGCCTGGCAGCAGGCCGGTTATCTAGGGCGAAATTTTACGGATCAAGTGCAGCGCCAGGTAAACGCGGCCATGTCAGGTCATTGACCTCGCTCGGCAGGCATACACCGATGGCCTGCCCGGCGGCGTCCCTCACGATGAAGCAGGCGTCGTTCGCCTCATCGATCGTCCACGGTGGTGGGAAGCGGCGCGCGGAGGGCATGCGGCGATGATAGCACCGCACGCCTTGTGAGGCGGTCCGACGCAACTCAACGCCACCGCTGGGGCGGCGCGGTTCGAAGCCCGTTTAGCGCGTTGGATGCAGTTCCCCAAACACTTTTACGAGGGCCAATTCCCGGATCGGCAATCACCGCCTCCACCTTCTTCTTCGCCGCCTTGCTGAATTTCTTGATGATGCGGTCGCGCTTGAGCTTGGAGATGTGGTCGATGAACAGTACGCCGTTGATGTGGTCGATCTCGTGCTGGAGGCAGCGGGCGAACACGCCATCCGCCTCGATCTCGCGCGCCTTGCCGTCGAGGTCGAGATATTTGACCTTGACCTGCACTGGCCGCTCGACCTCTTCGCAAATTTCCGGGATCGACAGGCAGCCCTCCCCGTAGGTTGCTTTCTCTTCGGACGTCCAGGTGATTTCCGGATTGATGAAGACGCGGGGCTCGTGCGCCTCCTCCTTTTTCGACAGATCCACCGTCACGACCCGCTTGGCGACGCCGACCTGGATGGCGGCGAGCCCGATGCCGGGCGCGTCATACTGAGTCTCGAACATGTCCTCGACCAGCTTGCGGATGCCAGCGTCGACGCGCTTGATCGGCTCGGAAACAAGCCGCAGCCGCTTGTCAGGGAGTTTGATGATCTCGCGCACGGCCATGGCCCTTCGGCAACCTCCTGGGTTTCGCCCTTGGTATTATGGTTTTCGCCTGTTTCTCAAACTTATGTTTCAGCCATTCATATACTGCGCGCTGTTCATCTATTCCAGCAGAAGGCCTATCATAGCAGCGAAGCATTTACCGCCCGCGCAGCAGTTCCGGCAGCTTGGCGAAGTTCGCCGCCATGCGCCAGGCCTTGTCCTTGGGTGAAGCGCTCTCCGAAGGCCATCCGGCGAGGTTCTTTTCTGGCGGGTCTTTTTTCGACCGGTGAAGAACTGGAGCGCCGGGCCAATGGCCACGATCTCAATGGTACTGACGCCGATCTGGCCAAAGGCGTTCAGCAGCCCGTGGTGATGTAGCGCAGACGGCGTCGGCGACCGAAATGAGCCGTGTTTGTCCCAGTTGAAATTGAAATGCTCGCGCACAGCGCGCTGCATGGCGGTGATGCGGCCTAGTTACAATGTGACGTGCACGCCCCAATAGAGAAGGGATAGTAAAAATAAGACATTGTTAATTGTCGCGAGCAAGGATGGAAACGCTGTGACGGCGAAAGCGAATCTAAGCCTAATAACGGCTCTCTCCGAACAGCAACCTTCGGATGGGATGGAGCATAGGATGCGTGTAGCGACCGTTTGCGCACTGGCGATCTCGATGTCCCTCGCGGCGGGCGTCGCGTTTGCGCAAAATGATCCGGTGAAAGCGCTGGCAGTGGCGGCAGCGACAGCCGCGCCGGTCGCGACCGAGGCAACATGTCCGGGCAATCCTAACCCTCTCGGCGTCGCGCGCGTCGTGGAAATCGACACGACCGGGGGGCCTGGCTTCGGATTCGAGCACTTCAAGGCCTACGACTTCCTGCGCGAGGGGGAAGTAGTGCTGACCTTCGACGACGGTCCGTGGCCCGGCAATACGCCAGCCGTACTCAAGGCACTGGCAGCCCAATGCACCAAAGCGCTGTTCTTCCCTATCGGCAAGCATGCCATGTGGCACCCTGAGATACTTAAGCGGGTTGCTGCGGCAGGGCATACGATCGGCTCGCATACTTGGTCGCATGTCGATCTGTCGAAGCTGACATCCGACCAGGCGAAAGAAGAGATCGAGAAGGGCGTCAGCGCGGTCCGCGTGGCGCTCGGCCAGCCCGAAGCTCCGTTCTTCCGCTTCCCGGCCCTGCGGCACTCGCCCGAATTGCTTGCGTATCTCGGCACACGCAACATCGGCATCTTCTCCACTGACGTGGATTCGTTCGACTTCAAGATCCGCGAGCCCGAGAAGGTAATCGCCTCCGTCATGTCCAAGCTGAAGAAGAACGGCAAGGGCATCGTCCTGATGCACGACTTCCAGCACCCGACATCGCTCGCGCTGCCTGAGCTTCTCGTCCAGCTCAAGGCCAACGGCTACAAGATCGTGCAGGTGAAAGCTAAGGGGCCGGTGGAGACGCTTGCCGAGTACGACGAGCCGCTCCAAAAGGAACTCGGCGGCGAGACGGCCAATTCGCGTCCAATCTTGAGCGTGGTGCGCACGATCAGTGAATGATCGTCAGGCAGGCCTAGACCAACAAAAGCGAGCCGTTTGGGTTGGCCAAAAAAAGCTCGATTTGTTATAAGAGTGCAAGCAATCGGTCGGCGGATAGAAACTTATCGCGAGCTTCGTGCATTCATCCGGCCATATGACGTCTGCTTAATCATTCGGCCAATTCACACCAATGAAAACAGCAGGCGTCAGCAAGAACTGCGAGGAGCCGCAGCCCGCCGGTCAATGGTCGGTACGACAACAGGAAAACGAGGCGCTGGAAGTCCCGCCAGCACTCTTCGATTTAAAGAGGATTGCCATTCTCCATGAGATTGATAGGCAGTTACTGATCGTCTCCGACGCCGCAGCCGCATTAATTGACACCCAAACATCTGATGCAGCACCTCTAAGGGTTCACGAGGTTGCGGTCCCTAGTGAGAACGGACGCTGGGTGTCGCACGAGCCCCGCAGCGGGCGAGGATTTCGGCTCGGTATTGTAACGGGCGCGCTTTTAATGGCGCTTGGCCTAGGATGGTTTGGCGGGTCAAACTTTTACCGGTATTTTGATAAACGAGACGAGCTGACCGGCAGAGCAGCTATCAATGCGGTGGTCGAACGGATTATTGGCGTTGAATCGAACGGCGATCCAACCGCGAAGAATAGCCGGTCCAGCGCAACAGGACCCGGTCAATTTTTAAACGAAACCTGGCTCGACCTGATCCAAGCGTACCGGCCCGATCTGACCAGGGGGCGTAGCGAAAGCGAAACCCTAGAACTACGCCGGGAGCCGAAACTCGCCCGAGAGATCACAACGCGATTTGTGGAACGAAATGCTGCGATGCTGAGGCAACGGGGCTTGCCTGCCACCGCTGGAACGGTCTACTTGGCCCACTTTGCTGGCGGCGCGGGCGCTGTCGCGATCCTTTCAGCGCCGGAGAACGCTGACGCGGCGCTCGTGATGGCGAGTGCCGATGCAACGGGTCGGTCAAAGCGCGAGCAAATAATAAAAGCCAACCCTTTTCTCGAACACTTCACGGTCGCTGATCTTAAGATTTGGGCGGATCGCAAGATGCGCGGTCCTGGTCTTCATCTGGCCGCGGCGCTTGCGGCTGATGCAAAACAGTGAACGCTAGCCATCCATCAGGTCCCGGTCAGCAACAGCTCCGGGCAGCTTGGCCAAATTCGCCGCCATCCGCCGCGCCTCGTCCTTGGTGAGTAGCTTCGCCGCCGAGCGCTGACCGGGTTCGTGCTCGAAATAGAAATACGCGAGCGCCTGCCTAGTGGCGTCCCTCACGATGAAGCACGCATCGTTGTGCTCATCGATCGTCCACGGCGGCGGGAAGCGGCGCATGGGAGTGATGATAGCGCCATTTCCGCTTTGCGCCGAAAGCGACGCTCAGCCATGCTGAGGCGGCGCGTCGCTAAGGGCCAATAAGCGACATTTCGCATCGCAGAAAAACAGCGCGCCTTTTCGCCGTCTGGGGAGGAGCCGCCCTATGGAGTCAATTATCTCTTCAACAGTGGCTTTCGGCCACGCAGAGCTTTTGTGACTCAACAGAAACGACATTTCAATTCGCAAAAAAACCCAACGACAGCCAGTTGGGCCGAATAGATTGTCCGCTAATGTGGGTCAACTGCGACATTGGGGTGGTGTCCGCGTCATGGCAGCTTTGACGTACCGCGAGCCTGCGGACCATCAAAGCCCGTGGTCACGAACGGGTTAGAGTTGACCATCCGGCGCGGCATTGAATAGGCTGTGGGATTGTTATCAGAACCAGCGGCCTTGGGGTCAGCTTGGGGGGGAACCATGCCAACTAAAAGCCAGCATCCCGAAACCATCGTGTTGCACGCGGGCTACCGCTCGGACCCGACCACCACGGCGGTCGCGGTGCCGATCTATCAGACGACCTCCTACCAATTCAATTCCACTGAGCACGCCGCCAACCTGTTCGCGCTCAAGGAGCTCGGCAACATCTACACCCGCATCATGAATCCGACGCAGGCCGTGCTGGAGGAGCGCGTGGCCGCGTTCGAGGGCGGAGTGGCTGCTCTGGCGGTGGCATCGGGGCAGGCGGCGTCATTGTTCGCAGTTCAGAATATTTGTCACGCCGGCGACAATTTCATCTGCTCGACCGACATTTATGGCGGCACGTGGAACCTGTTCCAGAACACCATGAGCACCATGGGTATCGAGTGCCGGTTCGTCGATCCCGCCGATCCAGAGAACTTCCGGCGCGCGAGCGATGCCAAGACCCGTTGCTACTACGGCGAAACCTTGCCCAATCCCAAGCTCACGGTGTTCCCGATCGCCGAGGTCGCCAAGATCGGCCGCGAGCTCGGCATCCCGCTCATCATGGACAACACCGCCTGTCCGGTGCTGTGCCGCCCGATCGAGCACGGCGCCGCCATCACCATGCACTCGACCACCAAATATATCGGCGGCCACGGCACCTCGATCGGCGGCATCATCGTCGACGGCGGCAATTTCGACTGGGAAAAGCACGCCGACCGCTTCCCCATGCTCAACACGCCCGACCCGAGCTATCACGGCGCGGTGTGGACGCAGGCCGTCAAGCCGCTCGGCCCCATCGCCTATATCATCAAGGCGCGCGTCACGCTGCTGCGCGACATCGGCGCCGCCGCTTCGCCGTTCAACTGTTTCCTGCATATCCAGGGGCTGGAGTCGGTGGTGGTGCGCATGCGCCAGCACTGCGCCAACGCAACGGCCGTTGCCGACTGGCTCAAGAAACATCCCAAGGTGACCAAGGTGATCTTCCCCGGCCTGATGAGCGGCGAGATGAAGCGCCGCGCTGACACCTATCTCAAGGGCGGCTACGGCGGGCTGGTCGGCTTCGAGCTGAAGGGCGGTCGCGACGCCGGTCGCAAGTTCATCGACGCGCTCAAGATGTTCTATCACGTCGCCAATATCGGCGACGCGCGTTCACTGGCAATTCACCCGGCGACGACCACGCATTCGCAGCTTACGCCCGAAGAGCTGCTGAAGACCGGCGTCACTGACGCCTATGTGCGACTGTCGGTCGGCATCGAGCATATCGACGATATTATTGCCGATATCGATCAGGCGCTAGCGGTCGCGTAGTGAAGCCATCGACCGCGATATTTAGGAGGTGGAGCGAGTGATGGAGTGACGATAGCGGGCATTTCCGTTGAGGGTCATTCTCGACTGAGATGGTCAAGGCTTAGGCTCGTCCATGTCCGCTTCAACTCCGATAGCGACCGTCAGCCATCAAAACGTGATCCGGCGCTGAGGGCCACGAACGGACATCGCTCATGGGTAGCGGTGGCTCGGAGTTTCGGTACAGACGGGTCGGTTCTGAACGGGTCTTTGTGCTAGTCTGGATCGTGGCGGAAGGCAGTCATGGCCGAGACCCGGAAACTCGCAGCGATCCTGGCGGCCGATGTGGTCGGATACAGCCGCCTTGTCGGCGCGGACGAGGACGGCACCGTCGCCCGCATCCGCGCGCTGCGTTCCGAACTGATCGATCCCGCCATCGCAAGCAATCGGGGCCGTATCGTCAAGACGACTGGCGACGGCATTCTGATCGAGTTTGCGAGCGTGGTGGATGCGGTGCGCTGTGCCATCGAGGTGCAGAAGAGCATGGCCCAACGCAATGCCAAGCTCGGTAAAGACAGGCGCATCGACTTCCGGGTCGGCATCCATCTTGGCGACGTGATTGTTCAAGCGGACGGCGACCTGATGGGTGACGGCGTCAATATCGCCGCGCGATTGGAGGGCATCGCCAAGCCCGGCGCGATCTGCCTCTCCGAGGACGCCTACCGGCAAGTGAAATCGCGGCTCGATCTCGCCGTGAGCGACCTGGGCGCGACCCAACTCAAAAACATTGCCGAGCCGGTCCGCGTTTATTCGCTCGAAGTCGGCAAGCCGGTGCAGGTGAAAACGACCAAACCCACCGCACCAAAGCAGCGTTCAATATTCGTGCTGGCGGGTGTGGCAATCGTCGCACTCATCGTGATTGCGGGCGGCGTTTGGTATTTCCATAGCGCCACCCGGACGGGGTCCGTCGCATCGAAGCCAACCGCCACCGAGGCTACGCATCTTTCCATCGTGGTGCTGCCCTTCGCCGACCTCTCTGGCGATCCCAGCCAGGATTATTTCGCCGACGGCATCACCGAAAACCTCACCACCGAACTGTCGCGTATCCGCAACAGCTTCGTGATCGCGCGCAATACCGCCTTCACCTTCAAGGGCAAGAACATCGACGCCAAGGAGATCAGCAAGGAACTGGGTGTGCGTTATGTCCTCGAAGGCTCTGTGCAGCGCGACCAGAACCGGGTGCGCGTCAACGCGCAACTTATTGATGGTCAGACCGGCGCGCATCTTTGGGCTGACCGCTTCGAGGAAGACGTCGCCGACCTGTTCAAGCTGCAAGATCAGGTGGTAGCGCGATTGGCAAATACGTTGGGTTCCGAACTGATCAAAGCGGAAGCGGAAAAGGGCACCCAGTCCAGCAGCCCCGATGCCATTGATTTAACCATGCGCGGCCGCGCGATCTTATTGAGGCAGCCGCTCACGAAGGACAACAACAACGCGGCGCGCGCCTCGTTCGAACAGGCGCTCAAGATCGATCCGAACAATGCCGATGCGTTGGCGGGCGACGCATTTACTTATCACCTCGAATATCAATTCGGGTGGGCGACCACCGAGACCGACTACGATGCAAAAGTACTCGGTCAGGCCAACCGCGCCATCGCGCTCGCTCCCGATAATGCGCGGGCATATTGGGTGAAGAGCGGTTACCTGATGCTTACGCAACGCCCGAATGAGGCGCTCCGCGCCGCCGATGCCGGTCTCGCCGTCAATCCAAATATGGCCGCTTTATACTCGACACGAGGTTTCGCCGAAGTTTCTCTCGGCCGTTTCGAACAAGCCAAATACGATGCGCAACATGCGATGCGGTTAAGTCCGCGCGATCCATCTTTCGCTTTCTGGCATGTGGGGGTGGGCGATCCGGAACTTGGCCTCGGGCATTTCGACGCCGCGATCGACGAATATCATAAGGCGATTGACACTGGTCTTCGTTCTTTCATTCCTTACGTCGATCTCGCCGCCGCGTATGCGCTTGAAGACAAGATGGACGAGGCGAAGACCGCCTTGGCGGAGGCTCGCCGCCTTAACCCCAATCTCACCGTAAAATGGATGAGGGCGCATGCGCCGAATTTACCGCCCCTGTTCGAAGGCCTGCGCAAGGCGGGGCTGCCGGAAGAATGAGTGTTCGGCGGCGAGGCCCGCTTTGGGTCATTCGCGACCGAGCCGTCTCGCTCGAAAAGCAACCCGTGACCGCAGTTGCCTATAAGCGGACATCCGCTGAGCGGCGCTGCGGTTCATCGTCGAAGGAGAAATAGCCGACCGCCTGCCCCGTGGCGTCCTTCACGATGAAGCACGCGTTGTTGTGCTCGTCGACGGTCCACGGCGGCGGGAAGCGGCGGGAAGCGGGCATGGAGCGATGATAGCGCTATCAGTGACAGTACCAGTAGTAATGCCGCCAAAAATGGCCCGTTCTTACGTAACTGCCAAACCTGCCGTGCAACAAATATTGCCTTTTAGCGCTGTCATATTCGATCTTGGAAACGGCGCGGCACCCCTCCCGAGGGAGCTGCTGCGCATTCGTTGATGAATAGGGAAATGCAATTAGCACCAACCCAATCACGGCGGTGCGGGTTCCGCTCTCAAAAAGTGCGATTAGTTTTCCCCGCTTCATTCGATTATCCGTCGGGGCCAGCGGCACCCCTCATGACGCCAACTCGTTGAGCAGCGCCTTGGCCTCTTTCAGATCGAGCGTGTCGAAACCTTCGGTGAACCAACCGTAGACCGGCGCGAGAAGATCGCGGGCTTGCTGCCGCTTGCCCTGATCGCGCCACAGCCGCGCCAGGCTCGTCGCCGCGCGCAGTTCCCAAGACTTTGCCTGCTGCTGACGGGCAACCGCGAGCGCGCGCTCGAAATAGGCCTCCGCTTTTGCCGCATCCGGCTCCGGCATCATCAGCGCAATTTCTCCGGCTATGTGTCGGGCATAGGCCTCGAACCACCTTTCGTTGGTTGTTTCCACCGTGGTCAACGCTTCGCCAATGCAGCGCCAGGCGTCATCGAATTGTCCGAGTTCTGCATAAGCAAACGCCAGATGTGATAACCACCCGGGCACCGCAAGGGTTGCTCCCGTTGAGCGCCATGCATTGATGGCGGCGGTGAGTTTTTTGACCGCGTCCGAGGCTCTACCAGCTAAGGCCAATACCCAACCTTGGCCCATCATTCCGATCGCCTTCCAAAACAAGGAACCTTTTTCGTCCGCCAAAGCGACAAGTTGATCGAAGGGCACGTTTGCGGTCGCATAATTGCCGCAGAGGACATGGGTACAACTTGTGATGCCCTGCGCATTCATGAGCGTGGCAGCGTGGCCGAGCTCGCGGGCATCCTTGAGCGCTTGCTTGGCGTCCGCGAGTGCGGCCTCGGGAAAGCCAAGCATCCATAGCGTCAATGATCGCCAGGACATCATTATCAGTCCGGTGTCTGTGCCAAGTCGCATCGCCAGCGGACGGTGCTTGGCAGGATCGTAAAGCGCCATCGCCTGATCGTAGTGCGCTCGGGCTTGCGCGATATCCCCCGTAGCCATCAAGGAGATGCCCATGAGGTGATGCCCGCTAATAAGCGGGATGGTCGCCCCCTGCTTTTCGGCTAGCGCCAGGATTTGCCCGGCGAGGTCAAGCAAAACATCGCCGTTGAACGCCCCCCAGTTCGTGACCCACAAGCCAGAGAGGACAGAAGACAACAGCATCGGGTTTTCGGCAGGCTCTCCTAGCGCCCCCGCTTGCTCGATCAGGAGGCGTGCCCGCTCAACGGCCGCCTTCGTTTCCGGCGCAGCATACCCTTTCACATACTGGAGTGGGTTTAAGAGTGCGATCTGGAGAGTGATTTGTTCGCGGCGCAACGCCGTTGTGCCGGGCAAGGTCGCGATCTGGTCGAGAGCCCGCGTAAGCTGCTCTATGGCTTCAACCAGCGCCGAGCGCTCCCGCGACCGCTGACCCGCCTTGCCCCATAAGCTCGCAGCTTTCTCGATCAGGCCAGCCTCGGTGAAGTGACGCGCAAGCAACTCGGGCTGGTTCTCGGCAATCTCCACGAATTGGGTCTCAAGGGTTTCGGCGATACGGGCGTGAAGCGCGCGTCGCGGCTCGCGCAACAGCGTGCCATAGGCTGCGTCCTGCACCAGCGCATGCTTGAACAAGTAGGTCGCGTGTGGCGGTACGCCTTGCCGGAACAGCAAACCAGCGGCAATGAGACGGTCCAGCGCCGATCCCAGCTCCGCCTCTGGCTTGCGCACCACCGCAGCCAGCAGGGCATGGGAAAACTGCCGCCCGATCGCCGCTCCAATCTGAGCGACCTCCTTGGCGGAGCCGAGCCGGTCGAGCCGCGCCATCAGCGAGGCGTGCAGGCTTGCGGGAACCGCTAGGGCCGGAGACGGAACCGCGGCGGCGGTGCGCCGGGCTTCGCTCTCGCCTTCGGCCTCCAGGACCGCCTTGGTCATCTCCTCGACGAACAGCGGAATGCCATCGGTGCGCTCGATGATGTCCTGCCGGATGCTCGCTGGGAGTAACTTATTGCCGACAACCCGGTCGATCATGGCTCCGACGTCGCGCTGCGCGAGCCGATTGATAGTTAGCGGCGTCACGTGGGGCCGTCCGATCCACGGTGGCACAAACTCCGGGCGGAACGTGACAATAAGCAGTACGCGCAGGCTCGCGATCCGATCCACCGCACGACCAAACAGTTCCATGCTCGTAGGATCGGTCCAATGCACATCCTCGAAGATCATCAGTACCGGATTTTGGCGCGTCAGCACCTCGGTTTGTGCAATGAGCGCCTCCATCGTTCTTTGTCGCCGCTGCTCCGGGGCTAGTTCGAGCGTGGGATAGCGTCCGTCGTTCGGCAGCGACAGCATCTCGGCGAAGAGTGCCGCGTCCTGGGCTGACGTTGAGCTTTGCGCTAGCAGGGTATCGAGCTTGTCGAGTTTCGCCGGCGGGGTGTCGTCGTGTGCCAGTCCAGCAGCACGTTCCATTTGACTGATGACTGGATAAAACGCGCTGTCGGTGTGCTGCGGCGAGCAGAAGTAGCGCAAGCGCGTGTGCGGCTCAGTGGCAAGGCGTTCCAGAAACGCGGCCGTCAGCCGCGATTTACCAATACCGGCCTCGCCGGAGAGCAACACCACCTGGCCTTCGCTGGTCTTTGCCCGAGACCAGCGCCGCAGCAGCAATTCGAGTTCTTCCTCGCGCCCGACCAGTGCGGTTAAGCCGGTTGCGTGTAGCGCCTCGAAGCGGCTCTCCACCGAACTCGCCCGCACCGCCGCCCAGGCCCGCACCGGCACCGTGATGCCCTTGAGGACCCTGGCCCCAAGGTCCTCCAGCTGGAAAAGATTGCCGAGAAGCCTTCGTGTGCCCTCGGCGATGACCACCATGTTCGGCTCGGCGATCCCCTGCAGGCGTGCCGCAAGGTTAGGTGTCTCGCCGACGATCGCCTGCTCTTGGGCCGCACCCGCGCCAATGAGGTCACCGACGACAACAAGCCCGGTTGCTATGCCGACACGGGTTTGCATGGGAGCATTTGACTTGATCGCACTGACGGCACCGACCAGCTCCAGTCCCGCGCGTACCGCGCGCTCGGCATCATCCTCATGGGCCTGCGGATAGCCGAAATACACGAGCACGCCGTCGCCCATGTATTTCGCCACGAACCCAGCGAAACGGCGCACGGTCTCGGCGACGCATTTCTGATAGGCCGAAATGACTTCCCGGAGGTCTTCAGGGTCCATGCGCGCCGATAGGGCTGTCGAGCCAACCAAGTCCGAGAACATAACCGTGACTTGGCGGCGTTCGGCAGAGTCCTGCGGGCGCGGCTCGGCGGGTGCTGCAGCGGCAACGGCGACACCGCGTTCGCTCTTCTCGACGTCCTTGAGATCGGCGATGGCGCGAAGCAGTTTGCGGCGATGGCCGAGCAGGACGCCGAGATCCTTGAGATCTTGATCCGTCAGATCGGGCAGGACGCTGAGGTCAATTCCGTTCTCGGCAAACCGCTCAACGTATTCGAACATGCCGAGCTGTCTGAGCCAGTCCGCAATCTGCTGCATCGCGGCCCCTCCTGCGTGGTGCAACCGCGCTACTGGACCAGGACAACAGAGAGTTATCCGACAAATTCCCTGCCTAGTACACGGTGGAATTAACGGCGGCAGCCATCATCACCAATCAGACCAGGAAACGCTCGCTCATGCCGCGCGTTCAACGCACATATCGATTTCGCTACGGAGCGTCCCGAAGTCGATTGGTTTGGTAAGCAGCGCCTCAGCGCCGCGTTCCAGAGCTTGGCGCTTTGTCTCGGCGTCGCCATAGGCGGTAATCATAATGATTGGAACATCTGGCCGCAGCGCCTTCGCCTTGGGCAAGAGTTCAAGGCCGCTCATCCCCGGCATATTAATGTCGGACAGGATCAGAATGAGTGACCGGTCGCCAGCATCGGTGATGCGCTGAAGTGCCATGGGGGCGGATTGCGCAAACTCCATGGTGAACCGGCCATCGCGGAGGTCGCGCCGGAACTGCTGGCGGAACAGAACCTCCACATCGGGCTCATCATCAACCACGAGAACGAGCGGGTTCACATGCGTTCTCCTGACTTGATAAGGGACGCACCCGCGCGCGGCAGAACAATCCGAAATTCGGTGAACTCGCCGGGTCGCGTATCGACCTCTATAGACCCGCCATGTTGCTTGACGATGATGTCGTGACTAATTGACAAGCCCAGTCCAGTCCCTTCACCCGCTGGTTTTGTCGTAAAGAACGGGTTGAACAGCTTCTCCCTTACCTCGGGTGGAATGCCAGTGCCGTTGTCGCGGATCCTGATTTCGACCTTGTCGCCAAGGTTCTTGGTCGCTGCAGCCAGCGTAGGCTCGTAGTCGGCTCCATCTGCCACCGCTTTGCGCTTGGTTGCCGCATAGAACCCGTTGGAGATCAGGTTGAGCAGCGCCCGGGTAATCTCCTGCGGGTACAGATCGACCTCGCCGGCGGCCGGGTCAAAGGACCTTTCCAGGGTGATATTGAAGCCTTGCTTTTCCGCCCGCGCCCCGTGATAGGCGAGATTGAGGCTCTCCTCGACCAGGGCATTGATATCGACCGGCCGGTGCTCTCCAGAACCCTGACGCGAATGCAGCAGCATGTTCTTGACGATCGCGTCGGCACGCTTGCCGTGCTGCACGACCTTGTCGAGATTGCCTTGCAGCGTATCGGCGATCTCGCCGATCTCTGCGCGCAGCTTGCTGTCGAGATGAACTCCGCCAAGCGCCTCGCGTAATTCGTCGATGAGTTCGACCGAGATGGCCGAGAAATTGTTGACGAAATTGAGCGGGTTCTTGATCTCGTGCGCGATACCAGCGGTCAACTGACCGAGCGAGGCGAGCTTCTCCGTTTGGACAAGGCGGTCCTGCGCAGTCCGCAAGTCCTCCAGCGAGGCTTCAACGTTTTGGAATAAGCGCGCGTTCTCGATTGCTACCGCTGACTGTGCCGCAAAAGTCTTGATCAAGTCGACGGTGTTCTGCGGGAAGGCGCCAGGCGTGCGGCGGCGGACCACCAGCATGCCGACAATCTCCTCCCCGCGTAGCAGCGGGGCTACCAACAACGCGCGGTATCCGGCGCGCAGGATGATCTCGTTCACGGCCGAGGGCGCTTGCTCCTTCAGGTCGGCGATCTGGACTGGCTCGTGCTGTGCGAGGGCCAGCGTGATGTTCGGATCGTCAAGGCCGATGTGCCGCTGTGTCAGCTCGTCGATCAACACCTGATCCATGCCGTAGGTGGCGCGCAGATGAAACTCGCTTTTCAAACTATCGAACACGTAGATCGCGCCAGCCTCGGTGCTAGAGAGCTGCACCGCCTTGCCGACGATGGTGGAGAGCACGGTTTCGAGTTCGAGCGTCGAGTTCACCGCCTGGGACACTTCCCCGAGCGCGCGCAGCTCGTCGAGTGAGGCGGCAAGCTCTTTGGTGCGCGCTTGGACTTCGTCGAACAGGCGGACGTTTTCAATGGCAATGACCGCCTGATCGGCGAAGGTCCGAACCAGTTCGATCTGGCGGGGCGTGAATGGGCCTGGCGTCGGGCGCGCCAGGACGAAAACGCCGATCACTTTTTGTTCGCGCAAAAGCGGGACCGCGAGGTTCGCGCGATAGCCGCCCAGGCGTTGGGCCTCGGTTAGCCGATAGTCCGGATCCTGGAGAACATCGGGGATATGCGAGACGACCCCGGTGCTCGCGGCGCGCCCGGTGCCGGAAGGAGAACCCGCGCGCAACGGGTTTTCAACTAAGTAACGTTCGAAAGCCTCGCCATAGCCCTTTTGCATCACCAACCTGTAGACGTCGCCGTCGAGAAGCTCGATCAAGCCCTGAGGCGCGTCGCAGAGCGTGCACGCCGATTCGACCAACGTGCGCCACACCGCATTCAAATCGAACGCCGAGCGGCTGATCACCTTGAGCACGTCGGAGGTCGCCGTCTGCTGCTGCAGCGACTCTGTCAGCTCACGCGTGCGCTGCTGCTCGGCCTCGAACAGCCGCACGTTCTCGATGGCGATGGCTGCCTGATCGGCGAAGGTCTCGACCAGGGCGACCTGTTTATCCGTGAAGGGCCTGACCTCCAGGTGATAAATGATCAGGATGCCCAGCAAGTCATTACCTTTAAGGATCGGCACCGCGAGAATGGTGCGAAACGGCTCGACGCCACTAAAACCCACCCCGTACGTATATTCCGGGTCAACCATGACATCGGGAATGTGGATCGTTCGGCGTTCGAGCGCGGCGCGAGCAGAAGCACTGTGCCGGCCCGGCCGGATGGGATGTTGCGCCACCCATTCCCTCCACTCCGGAGTAGCGTTGTGGCTCGCCGCCAGGCGCAGCAGCTCGCCGTCGAAACGGAGGATTTGGGCTCTGTCCGCCCCGCACAGCCGGCCCGAGCTTTCCACGACTGTTTCAAACACTGCTTGCAGATCGAACGCCGAGCGGCTGATAACATCGAGCACCTTCGACGTCGCCGTCTGCTGCTCTTGCGACTCCGCTAACTGACGACTGAGCGTGCTGGCCTGTGCTCGGAGCTCGCCGACGGAGGGTTTACCGCGGCGCGCAGCTCCCGACACGTTGATCCGCTTGGCCTTCGCAGCCTTACGATGCCGCACCTTCGCCGGCTTACGGCTTATTGCGCTGTGCCGTCTCACCGAGCCCTCCCTGGATGGACGATCTTACCCTAGCATATCGATGGGCAAGTTGTGCAGCACAGCAAAATTAGCCTCGGCACTGGCGAAATGGGTCAAAAGCGGACGAGACGGCTCGAATTTGTGATGTCTGCTCCTCCCCCGAAAGCAGCCATTGGCCCCCGTTCAATAAGACGCTCAGCGACCCTAGCCACACCCGCCCTAGCCAAGATAAAACCTATGCACAAAATTAACGATCTATGGCCAAAGTCAGTGAGCAGCCAGCCGAAAAACAGCGCCGATTTTTCCCTGTTGGTCACATCGAGAATATAATGCACAGCAAGCTCAGGCGTGGCTCACGCTGGCCCAATCTGAAAATCAAGCGTGGGTTGATTGTTGCATCGGCCGCCAGCCTTGCGCTTGGGGCTTGTGCGACCTCGTCGGGTCTTGGCCAGCGCGAACTTACGCAAGCAGAAAAAACGATCATCACCAACGCCATCGCCCCTTCGCTCCGCGACGCGGCGACGGCGCAGTACGGATGGCCGAAGATTCAGAACACGGCGAACGGTCCAGTCAACTATTGCGGGACGGTGAACGCCAAGAGTCCGTACCCCGCCTATAATGGTCGGCAGGCTTTTATCGTCTCCGCCACGGTCACGGGCGGCACGGTGTCGTCGGCCGTGGTCGTTCTTGTTGCCGGTGGCAAGGACGTCGAGATCGTTCGCAACAAGTGCAGGAAATACAATCTCGACCCCGACGCGAGCTGATTCCTCATATGCCTGTTCGGCCCAGCGGGGTGCGATGGATTGACTGAAGCAGGCCCTCGGCTCGCCCCCAGGGCTCCGGGAACGGCCGAGCTGCCCGCCTCGACCCCGTCGCTCGGAAGGACCGGCGACGCGGGGGAGCAGAACCTTCAGGCCGACCGTCGCCACGCCGCCAGCGCCTCTTCTGCCTCACGGCGCTGGCGCTCTTCCTGGGCCCGCGTCAGGTCCCTGTAATAGGATTCGATGCGTTGTCGCTCCCGCTGAACGGCATCAGGCTGCTTCTGCACGGCATCGGCATCGGAGCGCGCTGCAGCCCAGTCGGCCCCGGGATGATACTGAACCGGCGCAATGCTGGCCCAGTCGACCACCTCGCGTATTGGCCATGCCGTCTGGGCGCTGTGATCGTAGTCAGGAAGTACCGCCGTTTTCACTATCGACGGCTCGGTTGAATTAAAGGCACCGATGCCACGGGCGACAACCTCAGTGGATTTTAGATTCCGAGCGCCTGAAGGAGCGCGACCGTTAAGTCCCGAAATTTCCTTGTCGATGGCGGCGCACTCGCTGAAGATAGCGACAAGTTCAGCCACGAGCGCTGGATACTTGGTGAAACGCTTTGCTGCCGCATCGCGCCGCACTTCGAGATCGTCCCGCTCTTTGTCCCACCGTGCGAAGGCTTCTGCAGCATCAACTTCCTGATACCTTTTGGTGAGTCGCGGAAGCATCGTCCGCAACCGGTTGCACATAAATTCCGCGTCGTCCATTGCGACACGGGCTGCCGTCGGGTCTGGCGAGAGCATTGGATCTAAAGCCCGCTCCCGTTCGGCGGTCGAGGCTTGGGTGATCGCGGCCTCTGTTTCAGTAAGTAGCGCGGCGAGATCGATTGCGGCGATGTTGTTGTTCAACGCATCAGCGATGCGTTTTTCGAGGGTAAGTTTGCTCATTCTATGCCTCCTAATTATCCGTATGTTTGTTCCGAATGGTTATGCCGTCGGATTGCGCCACTGCTGGGAGATGCTTTCGTCGTAGGCCTGGTATGCAGCGGCCTTGGCGGTCATGCCGTCGCCACGGCTTGGCAACGGATCGCGGACCGCCGGTTTGTCTTTGCCGCTCTGCCACTGCCGCGAAACGCCTTCGTCGTACGCCTGGTAAGCCAATTCGCGCGTATCCGTGGTCATAGCGGCGTCGCCGCCGGGGTTGCCCTTCACCGTGCAACTCATGTCTTCGACAGGGCCGCTCTGGCCTCGTTCACCGAAGCCGCTCACGCCCTTGTCGTCGCGATCGGGATCAGTATCGGCATCGCGCCAGGCGTTCTCGACGTAATGCCGGTGCTGGTCGTAGGCGAGCTGCCGAGCATCGAGAGCGGCGGCGTCCTGATGCAGCGGCCGCCGAAAGCCCGGCCGATTGTACGCGCCGGATCGCGTAGCTCGCGCGGCGTCATAGACTTCGCTCATTTTCGCGTTCGCGTCGATGAGGTAGGTGGGGACGCTGACCGTGATGCCGTCGCGGAGGATTCCATGCTCGTCCCACGCGTTTGGGTCGTCCCACGCCATGCGGCGGTATTTTCTAGCTGTGTTGGTGGTGGTCATCGGTCTTCCTCCTCGTTGGTGGTTTGAATCGCGTCTCTGATCGCGAGCGCAATGTCGTCGTCGGTAACGGGCCAGCCCTGGTGCGCCAGCGTGCAGGCGACTTTCGCAATCAGCGCTTCACGCTCGTCGCTGGTGCGGCAAGTCTCGGCGCTCCTGTTCAGGAGCCGCCACTGCGCCTCCGTCAGGCGCAAGCGAAGTGTTGTGATCATCCGACCCACCAGAGCGACACGAACCACGCGGCCAGGAGCACGACGCCGAAAACGCAAGCGGCGGCGACGATGTCCGCCCGAAGTTCGGCCAATGTGCTGCGGTCTCTCTGGTTATTGATCTGATTGTCGGTCATACCAACCTCTGTTCCGCGCCTAGCGCCGATGCAATGACGCGCGAAAACTAGGATGGGAAAACAGCGCCGCGCGGCGGTCGCCTGGCATCGCGCCGCCGTTCATGTTCTGCAGCAGGTAGCGGCGCTGCCTCCACGCCGCGGCCTCGGCGTCGGCTTTCGCCGCAGCCCGCGCCCTAGCTTCCGCGGCCTCGGCACTCTCATCCTGTTGTTTCAGCCAGCGCTCATATGCGGCGCCGCTGGTGGCACCACGTTCCAACATTTCGGCATAGTTCTGGTTTTCGGTAGCAGATGGTTTCGCGTCGGGTTCGGGGCCGTCGTTCAGCCAAACAGCGTCGGCACCAAACAAACTTCTTTTTGCAACGGCGCGCACCGCCGCCCCAGCGACGGCCGCCGCCACGTCGTCCCTGGCGCTGGCGACTTGCGGCTTGCGGATTTCTTCGTGGCCGGACTGCACGTGACGTTCCAGCGACGTAAGCTGCGAGCGCAGCGTCGAACTGTTGAGCAGCTTCGCCCGGCGGCTCATCAGCATCGTGAGAAAGCGCAGGTAGTTTTTGTTTGTGTTCGTGTCGCTCTTTTCTGGTAAATGAATGCCGTTGCGTATCCACTCGTCGCCGACTATCTGGCGCGCGTACTGGTCGCCGTCGATCTCGGAGACATTGTACGACTTCAAGACCATGGCGAACTCGGCGACGACGTCGCGCATCACGAAGGGCGGTTTGCGCTCGCGGATCACGTCGAGCACCACCATGTCGTCGTTCTCGCGGTGGCAGACGGCCATGGTGAAGGACGCGCCGGTCGGAACGCCGGTGGCGGCGTCGAACTTGGCCCAGTATTGGACGTTCGGCAGCGGCGGCCGCTCGAAGGCGTCCCAGTCGGTGCAGCCCTCGACATCGGCGAGCGGCACGTAGTCGCTGACGTCCTCGCGCCACTGGTTCAAATATTCGGCGCACGCCTTGAGCTTGTCGCTCGCTAATGCCGCGTCTATGACGGCCTGCGACAAACGCGGGTTCATCGTCTGAGAGGTTGCGAACCAACAGATTTCGTTGCTGTCGCTGCTGCTGCCGTGCAGTTCTTTGAACTTCCGATACATGAGGCCCCGACGTCGGTAGACCGAACTCCCAAGAATCAGGAGCCCGCCAGGATCGTCGGGGCCGTTGTCGGGGCACATCGCCATCGACGGCACGGCAGCGGAAACGACTTCCTCGTCGGAGCTTTCGGCCTCGCCGGTCTTCCACTTGCAGCATTCCGATCCCAAAACCCCGATAGCCGACCTGCCGACGACAAGCCTCACATCGTTGGTCATGATCTCCAGCGAGCCGCCATTGCGGAACTCTACCAACTCGCCGGTGTCTCGCGTCACCTCGGCTTGCATACCGGGCGTCTGCAACAGGCCGCGACAATACCGCCGCAAGATTTGAGCTTGTTTTTTGTCAGCGCCGAGTAGCAACACGACGGCACCTTCACCGGCGCTTATGTGCGCGTTCCAGTCCTGGGCCAACGCGCTGCGCCAAACCGCGCAGGCGCTCATGAATCTATCTTTTCCGGCTCGTCTACCGGCCAGCAGTATGAGACGGCGCACGGCGCGGATTGCCTGCCTGTTGTACTTTCTGCCGGTGCAGGCCTCGAACAACGCTATCTCGCGCGGCTCGACCAATGGCAAACCGTCGATCAACTTGGCGATCACTTTCCACGTCCAAAAACTCGGGCTCACGAACGGGCCGCCCAACAAGTCAACGTCGGTGATCGCTTGCGTCAGTGTGATGATTGGTTGCATCAAGTGGCCTCCTCGTCGTGCGGCGGCTTGGGATATTTGCGAGCGATGATCTCGGACGCGCTCTCGACTTGCTTCTGGTGGCGCTCGATGCCGAGCCTCGTCACCAGCCGCGTCAGCGTGCTGCACAGCAGCGCGTGGCTGCGGACGTCGATCTCTATGCCGACGGCAAGCTTCGCTTCGGATTGCTCTCGCAACACGCTACAGGAGGCGAAGGCGCGGATAATCTGCTTGCGCGCCTCGCTGCATAACTCAGGGCCGCCAGCGTCTGCCGTCAACGCCACGACCAGGTCACGATACCGACGAAATGCCGCAGATGGATGCGTGTCCTGGATGGACGGCAACAATGCCGAACCATTGGTGACCCGCGACTTGCCACGCTTCGGAGCACGAATTCCCCTCTGAGAACGCCGACCAGACATGACGCCCGATTCGGCTGACTGGGCGTCCCCCACGGTGGACTGAACCGTGACAGACCCCAGATTGACCCCTGACATGCTCGCACCGTTTCCGGCCAACGATTCAGCCACGTCGTCCGTCATCAGGCCGCGTCCGCGTGCTCGGGTTGCCGCGGCATCGCCTTGGCGGCGAGGGCGTCGAGGAGAATGCATCGGAGCCAACTTGAAGACGACTGTAGCCTGGCGCGGGCCGCAACCTCGACCGCGTCGAAGGTGTTTTGGTCGAGTTGAATCTGAATCTTCTTCTTCAGGTGGCGGCCTTTCTCTGGTGAACTCATAGGGAAATCTCCATGGTTGGACGCGGCGCGGAAGTTGCGCAGCGTTTCGGTGAACTACTTGGATTGCGAGAGGGGGGAGCAGGGATGCGGCTGGCGCAGTGCGCCTTCGGCTAAGGGGCCTAGCGAGCGCCCGCGAGAGATTCGGCCCGATTCGCCTGCGTCCGGCAAGCGTCTTATCGTCACAATGCAGTGAAACTCAGTAAAAGTTCGTTTCAGCGCAGGCGAGCGAGCACGCCGCTGAACCACGCGGCGATGTCAGCGGCGGCGGCGGCACCTTCGAACGGCTCGACGATGTCCGTTTCGGCGGTGAAGGCGTTCGACGGTAGCCTCCCCCATGACGGCGTCGGCAAGGTCTAGAAAACGGGGGGCAGTGCCGAAAACGCAGCCCCCCGCGAGACCCCCGTGGCAGCCGACGCGATGATGCCGGCCCGCCAAGCCCAGCGCAAGCCGGAAGGGACTTTTTCCCTACGTTTCGGAATTTGCGACCTGGCGACACGGCGTCACGTTGCTGCCGCCAGCGCTCCACCGAGATAGCTTTGCGGGGCGCGGGTGTCGTGGCGATCGTTGGCCAGCTTTGTAGTCGCAGGCGTAGGACTTGGCGATCGAGGCCTTTGCTATCATTCTGCCTCCCAGCCCTTGAACCTATCGGGCGCCAGTTGCGTATAGATCACCGTCGATTGCGCGTTGCGGTGGCCGAGATATCCTTGCAGCGATCTGCTGTCCTTGCCCTCGTTGGCGAACTTGAACCCGCAGCTGTGGCGCAGCATATGCGGGTTGATGGGGAACGGCATCCCGGCCCTGACGCCCAGGCGCGCGAACATCTTGCGAAACCATGCGGTCGTGACGGGCGTCGATTTGCCCTTACGGGGCTCGCCGACGAACAGGTAGCGGCTCGCCGGGTTCTGGGCCTGAAGCTTGCGCAGGGCGCGCAACTGCGTGCCGTTGAGGTAGTGCGTCGAGGGATCGCCGCCCTTCCTGCGGACGACGTGCATTGTGCCACGCTCAAAATCGAACTGTGACCATTGCAGTTCGCACAGTTCGGCGGCGCGTAGGCCGCGCCAGTAGCACAACAGGATCGCGGTCGCGTCGCGGTGGCCATAACGGGCGTCGCGCTTGGCGACCTTCATCAGGGTTTCGATTTCGGTTTCGGTCAGGTGCTTGCGCGGCCGCAGTGCATCGTTGGCGCGCCGGTTCGGCATGGGCGGCCGATTGTGGCCCATTCCCGGGACTGTCCCATTAACCGTGGCTGGGCGTGTTGCGTCTGGCATCGGAATCCCCTTGCGCCGCAATGGCTGGGATGCGTCTACTGTCCCATATATCATCATATGTGGGACAGATGGGAGGTGCCGACAGCCAATATATTTTCGCGCGCAAGGCCTTGACAAAGCAACTGTTTTGTCTGGCGTCCGTCGCCGCTCCCGCCGGCGTCGCCATTGCCGATCACCGCGGTCATCAGTGACACCATGGCGACAATCGGCAGCGGCAAACTACCTTGCGTCACCCAAGGGCCGCAGCCAGGAACCACCATATTTAGCGGCGATTTTTTTCTTAAGGCGATGATGGCCGCCGCGTGCCCTATTTGGCCTATTTCGGCCGGCCCTGACCGGACGGCAATGCGGGGACATAACCGTCAGTGTCTGGGATTGTCGCAAAATCTATTTCCAGCTGTCCCGGAACCGGGCGGCGTTTCCGGGGGCGTCGGGTCGGCGGCGTGGTCCGCGCGTTGCGTTTGTTCCGGCGGTTTTGCCGCGGCCCCTGCGCCGGGCCTTCCTCAACGACGACGACCGCGAACATGTGCTTGCCGAGCGCCGTCGTTAATGTCGGGAGAAGCTCCTCGGCCCACGTCGCGTGGTCCGTCTCAAGGCCGTAGGCCGTGCGGCGTTTCGGGCGGTCGGCGTCGGCCGGGGGCGGTGTGTCGGACATCCGCCGACCATTTCATGGGCTTGCCCGCGAGTCATGCGAAAAGCGCCGGCTTCGGTAAGCATCGCCATCAATGCAGCGCCATCGTGGTCGGCGTGCTCGCCATCGCGTCGCTCGCGGCGTGGTCGCGCTGGGCTTCGGCCCTCTGAGGCATTGCCCCTCGCCTCAACGCTCGTTCTGGGGCTTCCTACGGCGAGGCCGACGCGGCGCGCTGTTCGGGGTGTTCCGTTCCGTCCAAACCACCAGCCTGATGCCTGAGCGCGTCGTCAATGTGGGACTCAACTCCTCGTGCACGCTCTGGTCCATCTCGTCGAAGATGCAGGCCGTGCTGGTCGATTCCAGGTCGCCCGGTCGCCATGTCGGCCGATCCCGCGTCCCGCGGATCGAGCGCCACCGCGACACCGCGCCGCTGTCTAGACAAGTCAAAGGTTGGATGTCGCTGCGCTCCCCCTCCCGAAATATAGAAAGTAACCCCGGTTTCCGTGGTGACCCCGTAACCCCGGTTTCCGGGGTCGGGACTTTGGGGTTTTCGACCACGGTTTTCGGGGTCGAAACACTATAGAAACCGGGGTCGGGAAATGTTTTTGCCGCGACCGGCTTCCAGCTTCTATTTCCCCGCGAAATGGCAACCGGGTCTTTGTTGGCGCGAGCGATGGTGGAGACCTGCTCCGCTTGTTCCTCAGTCTTGATACGCCGCCAGTCGTGAGTCGGCGGTCGCTGTTTACTGTCGCGGCCATGGGCGAAGGTCAGCAGGAACTTGTTCGGTGAGCGGTGCTCGGCATTGCCGCCACGGCCGCGTTCGGTGACGCGGATAAAGCCCAAAGCCTCAGCCTCACGGGTGGCGGGGGCGACCGACATGGGATGCACCCCGTATTGAACAAACTGTTCGACGGTTACCGGCAGTTGCCCGTTGTCGTTACCGCCGTGATGGCCGAGTTCAATCTCGATGCGCGAGATGACGAGGTGGGCGGCCCTAGACAGCACCCGATAGGCGGGCGACTCCAACATCTCGATCAGGCGCGGTGACCATTGACCGCTAATACTGTTGCGCTTTTTGTACATAGCCAGCACCATTTTTGGGGCTGCTGGCTGGCACCGCTTGCTTGGTAATCCAGAAGGGAGTAAGGTCTTCCAGTTCATATACAAGCGGGTGTCCATCCAGACAGACCCGTTTTTCGCTCAGGGCCCCGCCACCAGCGGGGCTCTTTGCGTTCCACGGCGCGAATCGCCGCTTTCTGATTCGATTTTACGTCGCACGCGACACGCAAAACAACGGCCCGCCGATGCGAATCGCCCGATCCGCGCGGCTTCATCTTGCGGCCGCGGAGCGCGGCACCAACACGCGGCAGCCGCTCGCCAAGCGGCCAGCGCCTTGCAGTGGTTGTCGCCAGACCATCTGAAGGCCGCCAGGCTGAGCGCCGCATCTGCTCGGACGGTTATTTGGGGTTGCCAGGGAACCCGACCGCATCGTCTTGGAGCGTAGTGCGGTTGAAACAGCGCCAGTTCACGAGGTCGTTGGCTTTGGCTCCCCCTCCTCTGGTATCCGCTCAAGTCTTCTTTGGACCTCAGCTTGGGCGGCGGCTTCGCAGCTTTGGAGATTATTGTAATCGTTGAAGCGGTATGTGAACAAACCGCTGCCAAGGGTGACGGTGATCATGAGGGCAAAGACGGTGTTCATGTAAGCCTCTTCGCTGCACCGACTTTTTTGCCCGGCTCAGAAAGGCCAAACGCCGTATAGCCAGAGCGCGAAGAGGATGATGGCCGCGATCAGGATCAAGTAGCCGATTGTGCGGCGGCGCTCTTGTAGATCAAAGTAGTCTTCAGGGCGCATGGCGATGAGCATCCAACATGGACATGAAGCCGCTTCTTCTCGTATTGCATCACGGGTTACAGTCAATCGGGAAGGCCATCGGACTAGTCGTAAGGATTGCTCTGGTGGCCTTCTTGTTCGTCGGAGTGCTCGGGGTGTTGCCCGTCAGTTTGATTGCGGCAGCAGAGATCGCAGGGTTGGTTGGCGGCGGCGTGGTTGCGTTCGGCCTGCTGTTCTTTGGTTTCATTGGCCTCGTCGGGGTCTATGTGGTGCCTCATGTCCAGCCCCAAGTCATCAAGGCTGTGGTGGCGCTCCTACAAGAAGCGCCGTCACCATGAAAGAGTTTCTGCTGCTGTGCCTGATCGTAATGGTGCCAGCAGGTTTATTGATGATGGGTGAAATAAAGGGGAAGACGCTAGGCACAACCCTCAAGAACGCACTGGCGTGGATCGCCATTTTTGGCGGGCTGCTTTTTGTCATCTGGGCGGCTGGCTATGTGCACGGGTTTCCACCGCCTTGGTTCAAGTGAGGCGGGGCGATTTTAGTTGGAATCGTTGTGTATGAGGCAGCCGTCAGCGTCTTTGGCAGCCATGCTGGTGCCTTTGTATATGTAGCAATAGTTCGTGTAGTGCACCTTGCCGAACGTGTCGCGATAACAAACGTCGCCAAAATACACGAACTGCGAGTCGCCAGCTTTAATGGCGGCCAAATCGCCATCGGAGATTTTAAGATCGGAAAACTTGGCAGTCAGCGGCAACTCAACGGTCGGGAACATTGTAATGAGTCCGGCAATACTTGCCTTGGCGGTTGGTTGACTACAGATTCCGGCACTTACGGCGAAGGAAGCATTTGTCCTAACAATGTCTGTGCCTATGGCGGAAAATCCAACTTCGTAAGCAGGCGTCAGCCCGTAGTTCTTACGAACCATTTTGACGGCCATTTTTCCGATAACGCCAAAGTTTTCCAAATCTCCTGCTATAACGCCGATATAGGCGCGCAGCTGCCGTTGCTCGGTATCCTGCATTACCCCCAACTGGTCTTGGCTCGCTTTGACTTGCTGCCCGCTGTAATCGGCCTGGAACGCTCCCGCTATGAGAAGACCGCCAGTGAGAATGATATTGAGAGCGACGCCAACGGCCAATCCTACTTCGAGACGAAACTGTATGCGTTCGCGTCCTGCGGCCGTTTCGTTGTGTTCCTCGTGCTTTTTGGCGAAGGCTTTGAACGTCTCATTTACGGCCGCCGTTTCTTCGGCGGTGCTGCCATGTGGTTCCTTGGTCATTTGTTTTGGCCTGGATTTGCTGAGAACGTCTCCGCCGCCCCCCCGCACGGGATGGCTCTGGTCATCGATGGGAACCTAAACCCCCGGCTCACCGCCAGCAACCGGTGAGAGACCTGGCGGTCATGTATCGGCTTTTTTGGCTGTATCGGCGTCAAAGTGCGGTATCGGAAAAATGTAGGGAAATGTGAGGACGCCGGCCGCTTTCGCTTTGCTCGGGTGGCCACTCCCGCTAGAATCGAGCACCGTTGGCACCGAAGGTTCCAAAATGCGCCGAAACCGTCTTGCGTTTTCGCATCCGTGCGAGCCGCGTGTTTAAACCGACGCCAGCCGCCATGACCGCGCCGCCCAGCACCATCACCGACAGCAACGACATCGCCGCCGCGAAAAGCGCGAGGGCGACGACGGCGACGGCGGATTTTGCCGCCTTCGGCAGCTGGCCGGCCGCCGCCGCCGTGGCGCGGAACCGGCGCGCACGCAAGCCGACGCTCGCCGCGGCGCTCAGGCAGGCCGCCAAGGCGGGCGCGAAAGTGAGCGGTGCCGTGCTCGATCCGAGCGGCCGCGTCGAGTTGCGGTTCGGCGAGCAGGGCGCGGGTGCCCGCGCCGATGTAAACTTGTTTGATCTCGAAGCCGAGAGATTGCGCAAGCAAAAAGCGGGGGCGCGCTGATGAGCAGGTCGAGGGGTCTGCCTCCGTATCTCCAGCGCTGGTTCAGCAAGAAGACTCGGCGCACTTATCTGTTTTTCAGGAAGCGCGGTCACAAGAGCGTGCCGCTGCCGGGGCCAATCGGCTCGGAGGCGTTTTGGCAGGCCTACAAGCAGGCGCTCGCGGGCAAGGTCGAACCCGGCGCAGAATCGCGCAGCACCGCAGGCAGCGTGAGCGCGGCGATTGCGGCATACTACATGTCCTCGAAATGGAAGGATGAGTTGTCCGACGGCACGCGCGCGATGCGCCGCGCGATCCTCGAACATTTCCGCGAGCGCTATGGGCAATGGCCGCTGCGCCACATCAACGAGAACTTCCTCACCGCCTATCTGGAAAACCTGCGACCGCACGCGGCACGCAATCACCTGAAGGCTCTGCGCGGCCTCCTCCGTCAAGCCAAGCACGACATAACGCGCGGCATCACCGCGCCGAAGGCAAAGAGCGACAAGCATCCAAGCTGGCCGCCGGAGATCATGGCGCAATACGAGGCGCGCCACCCGGTCGGCACCAAGGCTAGGCTGGCGTTCGCGCTCGCGCGCTACACCGGCGCGGGCCGTAGCGAGGTCGCCAAGGTGGGGCCGCAGCACATCGTCGACGGCGGCGAGATCATCATCGCCCGGAAGAAGACCGGCGTCCCCGCGCATATCCCGATGCACCCCGAGTTGTGCGCGATCATCGAGGCCTCGCCGATCACCGGCCTGACCAGTTTCCTGATTACCAAGACCGGCAAGCCGTTCTCGCCGAATGACCTGTCCGACGAGTTTCGCCAGTGGTGCGATCAGGCTGGCTTGCCGCCGCAATACACCCTTCACGGCCTGCGACATTCGCTCGGGGATGCGCTGGCCGAAACCGGCTCGAACCCGAACGAGATCGCCAGCGTGCTCGGCCACGCCGGGGCGCGCTCGGCCCTGCACTACACGCAGGGCGCGGACCGCAAGCGGATGGCGCGCACGGCAATGGCGCGCCTGATCGGCACGAAACGGGACCGTCCTGGCAACGCGGAGGTGTCAAACGAGGACCCCGGTTTGACACTTGGCGCTGCCAAGCCTCTGAAGGATCAGGCAAATGGTTGAGGGTGGGTGCAACCAGACAGGTTCGACGGGTGTGATCTCAGCCGCGACGCAAGCCTGCGCACCTGCGCAACGCCGTCGCGACACCCCTGGCCGTGAACCCCAATGATGGTGGTTTTCCCGTGCCGCGGCAAGAGCGAGCGCGGTGGACTTGCAATTCCTATCGTGGCGGATGCTTTGTCCGGGATTTGCCGGCGGTCTTCGCCAAGGCGTCAAATTCCATCAATCGCTCAAGCAACGGTTCCATGTCCTTGAGCGGGATCATGTTCGGACCGTCGGACGGCGCCTTGTCGGGATTCTGATGGGTCTCGATGAAAAGCCCGGCCACGCCGACGGCGACAGCCGCCCGCGCCAGCACCGGCACGAACGCGCGCTCGCCGCCGGAGGTGGCCCCCTTCCCGCCCGGTTGCTGCACCGAATGTGTCGCATCGAAGATCACCGGCGCGCCGATCTTGGCCAGCACCGGCAGCGCCCGCATGTCGGAAACGAGCGTGTTGTAGCCGAACGAAACACCGCGCTCGGTGACGAGCACATTGCGATTGCCGGCGCCGGTGATCTTTTCCACCACGTTGGCCATGTCCCAGGGCGCCAGGAACTGGCCCTTCTTCACATTGATGGCGCGACCGGTCTTGGCTGCGGCCACCAGCAGATCGGTCTGCCGGCAAAGGAACGCCGGGATTTGCAAGACATCGACGACCTCGGCGACGGCCGCGCACTGGCCGGGCTCGTGCACGTCGGTGAGCAGCGGCACGCCGAGTTTTTCCCGCAGCTCGGCGAAGATCGAAAGCGCCTTGTCGAGACCGACGCCGCGCGCGCTGTTGCGGCTGGTGCGGTTCGCCTTGTCGAATGAGGTCTTGTAGACGAAGCCGACACCGCGCCGGGCGGCAATGTCCTTGAGCGCCGACGCCATCTCGAAGGCATGCGCGCGGCTCTCCAGCACGCACGGGCCGGCGATCAAGGCCAGCGGCAGCGCGTTGCCGAAGCGCACCTTCGCCACGGCGACAACGGGATTGGGTCTGACCCGCATCGGCTTCATGACGGGGACCATGACCATCCGGCGGGTCAGGGTCAACGCCCGGAATGACGGGCTATACCAGCCGGCTCTGCTCCACCGCCGCTTCGATGAAGGAGGAGAACAGCGGGTGCGGCGCGAATGGCCGCGATTTCAGCTCGGGGTGGAACTGCACGCCGATGAACCAGGGATGGTCGTCGTACTCGATGATCTCCGGCAATAGCCCGTCGGGCGACATGCCGGAAAAGCGCATGCCGTGTTGCGCCAGCCGATCTTTGTACGTGGTGTTGACTTCATAGCGATGGCGATGGCGCTCGGAAATCTCGGCGGCGTGATAAATCTCGGCGACCCGAGAGCCGCGTTGCAGCACCGCCGGATAGGCGCCGAGCCGCATGGTGCCGCCGAGGTCGCTGCCGACGCCGCGCTTCTGCAGCTCGTTGCCCTTCATCCATTCGGTCATCAGGCCGACCACCGGCTCGCGGGTGGGGCCGAATTCGGTCGAGTTTGCGTCCTCGATGCCGCAGAGGTTCCGCGCCGCCTCGATCACCGCCATCTGCATGCCGAAGCAGATGCCGAAATACGGCACCTGGCGCTCGCGCGCGAAGCGCGCTGCGCGGATCTTTCCCTCAGCGCCGCGCTGGCCAAAACCGCCGGGGACCAGAATGCCGTCGACATGCTCGAGGAACGGCGCCGGGTCCTCGTTCTCGAACACCTCGCTTTCGATCCAGTCGAGATTGACCTTGACCTTGTTGGCGATGCCGCCGTGCGACAGCGCCTCGATCAGCGACTTATACGCATCCTTCATACCGGTGTATTTGCCGACGACGGCGATGGTGACGTCGCCTTCGGGGTTGCGGATGCGCTCGTTGATGAAACGCCAGGTCGCCAGATCGGGCTCGGGCGGAAATTCGATGCCGAAGGCGGCGAGCACTTCGCCGTCGAGACCGCCGGCGTGATAGGCCTCGGGCACCGCATAGATGTTGTCGACGTCGCGCGCCTCGATCACGGCGCTTTCGCGCACGTTGCAGAACAGCGCCAGCTTGCGCCGCTCGCTGTCCGGGATCGGTCGGTCGGTGCGGCACAAAAGAATATCGGGCTGGATGCCGATGGCGCGCAGCTCGCGCACCGAATGCTGGGTCGGCTTGGTCTTGAGCTCGCCGGCGCTGGGAATGAAGGGCATCAGCGTCAGATGGATATAAACCACCTGACGGCGCGGCATGTCGTTGCCGAGCTGGCGAATGGCCTCGAAGTAAGGCAGGCCCTCGATGTCGCCGACGGTGCCGCCGATTTCGCAGAGCACGAAATCGAAGCCCTCATTGCCGTCGCGGATGAACTCCTTGATGGCGTTGGTGACGTGGGGAATGACCTGGATGGTGGCGCCGAGATAGTCGCCGCGCCGCTCCTTGGCGAGGATTTCCTGGTAGATGCGGCCGGTGGTGATGTTGTCGGTGCGGGTGGCGGGGCGTCCGGTAAAGCGCTCGTAATGGCCGAGGTCGAGGTCGGTCTCGGCGCCGTCGTCGGTGACAAAGACCTCGCCGTGCTGGTAGGGCGACATCGTGCCGGGGTCGACATTGAGGTACGGATCGAGCTTGCGCAGCCGGACTTTGTAGCCGCGCGCTTGCAGCAGCGCGCCGAGCGCCGCGGACGCCAGACCCTTGCCAAGTGAGGAAACCACGCCGCCGGTGATGAAAATGTACCGCGCCATGGGGTTTAACGTTTAGCGCGGATCGCACGATTCGACGAGCGATATTCCGGAAGAGCTGCCGCGCGCCCGTTGAAATCTGGAAAAATCAAATAATAACAGAAAATTCTGGCAGAATCCTCATGCCGTATCGAAGGCGGCTTGGCTTTGGTCGTCGCAAGCGTCTGGGCCGAAGTCGCTTGCGCCATGCGTTTTGCGGCTATTTCGACTGCGGCACTTGCGGCCCGCCTGGCGCCGGGCTCGGTGCCGCCGGCGCATTGCCGCGCAACTGGTCGAGAACGCCGCGGCCGCTTTGGCTCAGCGGCGCCACTGGCGCGGGGGCTCCCTGGGTGGCCGGCGCGCCGGGATTGATGAGCGAGGCCGGCTTGTGGCCAAGGCCCGCGAGCCAGGACAGCGCCAAGCTGGTGATGAAAAATCCCACCGCGAGCAAGGCGGTAGTCCGCGTCAGGACGTTGGCCGTGCCGCGCCCGGTCATAAAGCCGCTGGTGGAACTGACCAGTCCGCCGCCCTCGGATTTCTGCAGCAGCACCACGCCGATCATGGCCACGACCAGCATGAGGTGAATGACGATAACGACAGTCAGCATCGATATGATATCCGCTTGCGGCCGCGAGCGCGGCGCCTTTCGATATAGGAAGTCGCGGGCGTCTCTACATGATCCGAAGCGGATTTTCCATGGCGCTTCAGTCGGGGCTTATGCGCTCTTCTTTGCCCGGAGTCGCGTGGCGGCCGACCTAGCGGTAAACCCCCGTGATCGCCAGGAATTCGTCAGGCTTGAGGCTCGCGCCGCCAACCAGCGCTCCATCGACGTTCTCGACCCCCAGGAGTTCCTTCGCGTTCGCCGCATTCACCGAGCCGCCGTAGAGGATGCGGATGCCCTGCCCCGCTTGGCCGTAACGGGAGCCGAGCCGCTGGCGGATGGAGCGGTGCACTTCGCCGACATCTGCGGCGGTCGGCGTCAGCCCGGTCCCGATGGCCCAGACCGGCTCGTAGGCGACCACGACATCCGCCGGGTCATCCGGCAGGGAGCCATCGAGCTGCACGCCGACCACGGCGAGCGTAGCGCCGGCCTCGCGTTCGGCGCGCGTCTCCCCGACGCAAACAATCGCGAGCAGGCCGGCGCGCTTTGCCGCCAGCGCCTTGGCGCGCACAGCGGCATCGGTCTCGCCGTGATCGCGCCGGCGTTCGGAATGACCGACGATGACCGCGGCGGCCCCGGCATCCTTGAGCATTTCCGCTGAAATATCCCCGGTGTAAGCACCCGAGGCCATGGCGTGGCAATCCTGGCCCCCGATCGCGACGGGCGATCCGCGCGCGGCTTCTGCAAAGCGGGCGACCAGCGTTGCCGGCGGGCACACGATCAAGTCGACCTTAGGCAGGCCTGGCGCGGCGGCGATGATCTTTTGCAGGTTGCCGATCGAGCTTTTGAGGCCGTTCATTTTCCAATTGCCGGCGACCAGCGGACGGCGCGTCATCATCGGTGTCCCAATTTCTGCGTAAAAGCCTGCGACAAACAGCCGTTTATCGGCAGTGGTTATATATCAAGGGGTTAGGGCGGGACCCCGCGCCGTCACCAAACAACTCGCTGCCATACTGTTCCGTGGTCAAATTGAATGATCATGCCGTCGGGTGAATAGACCGCCCCTTCGTTCCAGTTCTGCACCCAGATGTGCCCAGGATAATCAATCCAGGCGCGTGACGGGATACCCGCTTCGTTCACGAGGTTCATCTGCCACCCGGTCTGCGTTATGTAGGCTAGTGCTGGCGGAGCAGCTGCGCACATCTTCACGCACTGAAATTGACCCGAGAGATTTAGCACCTGGGCCGAAACAGCGGACGCAGTCGCGGCGGCCATTGCCAGCGCGGCCAGCGCAGTAGTAACGATCGTCTTCATCACCCTACTCCTTACCTGTGGCTGCTCCTGGCACTATGCCGCGGCGGTTATAATTTGGCGAGCGCGGCTGCTACATTACGGGCGAGAAAACGGCCATATGCGGGCGCGACAGGAACGGGCAGGCGCTCGACTATTTCTATTTCGAGTACGAGCCCGGTCGGTGCTCGGCGGCCAAGTTGCTCGCCGAGGCTTCGCCTTTGAGGTTAATCAGATACGTTTGGTCATCGACCGATCCCTTGTGTCCCCGTTGTTCGAAAGGACGAATAAATGACTGATCTGCAAAACGCCATTGCGCTTGTGACAGGCGCAAGTCGCGGCCTTGGGCGGGCCATCGCGTTTGGGCTCGCCGAGATTGGCGTCGACGTGGTGGTCAACTACAGAGCGCGAGAAGATGAAGCACAGGCTTGTGCCGACGAAATCCGACGGCGTGCTCGACGCGCAGCCGTCGTGCGAGCTGATGTCTCACGGGTAGACGAGGCGCGTCGGCTGGTGCGTGAGGCCGAGGCCGCGCTCGGTCCCATTACCATTCTGATTAATAACGCCGGGATCGCGCGCACCCAAGGGCTGGACGAGGTTACGGAGGCCGACTGGGACGAGCTTATCGATGTAAATCTGAAGTCCGCATTCTTTGTATCCCAAGCCGTACTGCCAGCAATGCGCGCTGCCCGTTGGGGACGTATCATCAACATCTCTTCGACCGCAGCCCACGTGGGCGGTGTCGTCGGTCCGCACTATGCCGCCTCCAAAGCGGGCCTGATTGGCCTCACCCA
>JBEKWO010000033.1:0-37346 GCA_049512975.1 Xanthobacteraceae bacterium
TGCCGGCGGTCCGCCACGCCATCGTCGACCTCATCATGCGATCAAGTCCTCAGCGATGTCCGTACTGCCGATCCTGGATCAGCGAGGAAAAGCAGCGTGAGTAAATCTGCCAAAGTAGTGCTAGCCCAAGCCCGCCAAAACAAAGGCGCGGGCAAAATCAGCCCGCGCCGTCGGCAAAAAACGTTCGCGATGTCTCAACCAAAGCGGGGCGGGCGCGGCGGTCCGGACCTGGCGGCACCGGGGCCGGTGGTCGGCTTCGGCTTCATCGGCAACAGGCCCTCGCGCTGCAACCGCTTGCGCGCCAGCTTGCGGGCGCGGCGGATCGCTTCCGCCTTCTCCCGAGCCTTTCGTTCCGAGGGTTTTTCGTAATGGCCGCGAAGCTTCATCTCGCGGAAAATGCCCTCGCGCTGCATCTTCTTCTTCAGCGCCTTGAGGGCCTGGTCGACATTATTGTCGCGAACAAGAACCTGCACGCATCCTCCTCATCAGTGCGCTCAGCTAATGCGCTCAGTGAATGGAATGGCGGTGCAGGCGTTCACACCTGCGCCACTTGGCCGCGGTCTCTAGCAGATATGCCAAGCCGAGTCCACACGCCGCGCCGATGCCGTTACTCGGCAAATACTCGCGTCACATGCCCCATCTTGCGGCCGGGCCGCACGGCGGCCTTGCCGTAAAGGCGGTGCTCACCCCTCGGATTCCTCAGGCCGTTCGGCGACGCCGGCCGTCTGGCGCTGCCGCCAGACTTCGAGGCGGCCGCCGAGCGCCGGATCGCTCAGCGCCAAGACGCTTGCCGCCAGCAGCGCGGCATTGATGGCGCCCGCTTGCCCGATCGCCAGCGTCCCGACGGGAACGCCCGGCGGCATCTGCACGATGGAATAGAGCGAATCGAGCCCCGACAGCGCCTTCGATTCGATCGGCACGCCGAACACCGGGAGTGAGGTGAGGGCGGCGGTCATGCCGGGCAGATGCGCCGCGCCGCCGGCGCCGGCGATGATCACTTGAAAGCCGGCGGCTTTCGCCCCTTTGGCGAAGGCGTAGAGGCGTTCCGGCGTGCGGTGGGCGGAGACGATGCGCGCATCGTAGCGAACGCCGAGCGCGTTGAGCGTCTCGGCGGCATGCTTCATGGTGTGCCAGTCGGACTGGCTGCCCATGATAATGGCTACGGAGGTCGCTCCCGGCGGCGCCAAAACATTCCCCTGCGCGAAGGAAGCGCCGCATTATAGGGTCGCTCGCCTTGCCGGCAAGGTGATTGTGGCGATATTCCTAACGATCTGATGCGCGCCCGCGCTCTAAAACGCTTTTTGCCGAGCGAGGTTTCTTGGTCCGGCGAAAGGCCTCTGGTCGACAGCGTGGCTCATCGATGGACGAGCACCGGGATCTTGCAGTGCGTGAGGACCTTCACCGTCTCGCTGCCGAGGACGATCGCGGACACACCGTGGCGGCCATGCGAAGCCATGACGATGAGATCGCAGCCTCTCGCGTCCGCGGTATCGATGATCGCCCGGTAGGGATGCTCATGCTCGACATGGATTGTCTCGCACGCAACGCCTGCTGCTTGTGCTGCGGCGGCGACGGCGCCAAGAGTTTTCTCGGCATGCCTCTGCATGCGTGCTTTGTACTGAGCCGGCGTGTCCTCGATCATCTGCGTGTCGGTCGTTAACGTATGAAACGGCGGTAACACGGTCAGCGCGGCGACCTTGGCGCCGATCCGCTTGGCCAAGGCGAGGCCGTGCTGGACCGCTTTCCCGGCGAGTTCCGACCCGTCCGTTGGTATCAGGATTTTGGTATACATCACGCCCTCCTTGATGACCGCTTTTTAGCGCCGGCGCGCGCGGTCTCACTTCGCCAGCTGCCGGCGGATCGCCAGCAATTCCCGCCGGCGCGCGGCGCTGGTTTTCGGGTAGCTCATTTTCAGTTCTTGCAACGTATCGAGGATGATTTGCGAGACGATCAGCCGGGCGTTCTCTTTGTCGTCGGCGGGCACGACATACCAGGGTGCATCCGCCGTACTGGTCGCGCTGAGGCACTCCTCATAGGCCTTCATGTACTGCTTCCAGTATTTCCTCTCTTCGATATCCCCGAGGCTGAACTTCCAGTTCTTTTCCAGCTCGTCGATGCGCGCCAGAAAGCGCTGGCGCTGTTCTTCCTTGGAGAGGTGGAGGAAGAACTTGACGATGCGGGTGCCGTTGCGATGGAGGTGCTTCTCCAAATTCGCGATCGAGCGATAGCGTTCGTGCCAAACCTTCCTGTCGTGATGCGGCGTCCCCGGGATCGCTTCGCTTTGTAGAATCTCGGGGTGGACGCGTACGATCAGCACCTCCTCGTAATAGGAGCGGTTGAAAATGCCGATCTTCCCGCGTTCCGGCAGATCGCGCGTGGTGCGCCAGAGAAAATCGTGTTGCAGTTCCGTCGGGCTTGGATGCTTGAAGCTGAACACTTGGCAGCCCTGCGGATTGACCCCGGACATGACGTGGCTGATGGCGCCGTCCTTTCCCGCCGCGTCCATGGCCTGGAAGATCAGAAGCAGCGCGTAACGGTTCGACGCGTACAGCAGGTGCTGTTGCGCGCTCAGCTGCGCGACATGGTCTTCCAGAAGTTTTTTGTATTGCTCTTTCGAGCCGTACACGGGCGCGGCCTTGGTCGGCCATTTGTTCAGGTCGACGTGCTCGCCTTCCGGCACGCGAAAATCATTCGAATTGATTTTCATGGTCATCCTTTCGGCGGCAGCTGCGGTGCGCGGTAGGGGTGGAAGGTACTGTCCACTTCCACGCGCCTTCTGTCCTGATTGCTGATCGAGCTACGATCCCGCCAGCACGCGGGCTTGTCATTGTCTTCGACGACTAGCACGACGGCCATTTTCCGTTTCCCCGCTGTGAACAACAATACAACGCGAACGGCTCGCCGCGAAGGCGCCCGCAGCGAGGAGCCAAGCCGAGATCGCATTTTGATCCAAAGCGAAGCGATGGCGCAGTCGCCGTCGGCGGTGCAGAGCTTTACTGCTTGCGCACAGTTGTTGCGCGGGCAACGCCTCGCCATTTTTCGTGGCGATCGGTAACCACGAAACTATCCGCGGCAATTACCCGGTCCCGGCCGGTGTGTTTGGCCTCGTACATGGCAAGGTCGGCGCGGCGCAAAATGCGATCTATTGTATCGCCGTTTTCCCACTCAGCGACGCCAAAGCTGCATGTCACCCCAAAGGATTCCATTTCCGTGAAATCCAGCGCCTTAATGGACTGCCGCAGATCCTCGGCCACCTCAACTGCCTCGGCGAGGTCGCAGGACAAAAGCAGACAAAACTCTTCGCCGCCAAGTCTGCCGACAGGGCCCTCCGATACCCTTCTTACCGCCGCGCCGAGTTTGGCTAGCACAACATCTCCGGCCTGGTGCCCGTGCATGTCGTTGATGCGTTTGAACCGGTCCACATCAAATAAAATAACCGAAAGTGGGTTTCCTGAGGCCGCTGCCGTGCAGGCCTCTGCGGCATCGGCGAAAAAAGCACGTCGATTGAGGAAACCCGTGAGCGAATCTGAAGTGGCGTATCTTATCAAGTCACGCTGAATTGACGTGAAACGACTCGCTGCCCGTAGCCGCGCTCGCAGCTCTTCCGGGGGCGGCGGCTTGCGAATGAAGTCATCTGCGCCATTGTCAAACGCCTGAATGACCTGCTCGTAATCGTCTGTCGACGACATAACGATAATAAAGAGTGAGCGGCGCGAGCCGGCTAGCTTGCGGGCTGCCGCGCAAAGCTGAATTCCTGACATATCCGCGAGCTGGACACTGGTGATGAGGGTGCCAACCTGATCATCCGCGGCAATGCGCTCAAGCGCCTTTTGTCCCTGGCTGCAAGCAAACACCTCATGCTCGCCCGGTACAATAAGATCGGTCATTGCCCGCTGGATGGCGCGGCTTGGATCGACCAGCACAATTCGCATACGGCCTGCCTTACTGGAGTAATTGTTAACCGCCTCGACTAAACAACGGATTAAGCCTGGCAAGCCGCCGGTCTTTACCGAGTTCCGCTCATGCCCGACGCTCGTTAACGCTTCATTCATTAATTCGGCGTGGCCAGGCATTGCAGCCGTCTTCAATATCCCGACCGATAAAGTTTTTGGTCCGGGGCTGGGGTAGCTTGCTACCTTGCTGTCACCCATATAGCGCTGCGTACTCTTTCGCATAGCCGGGCAGCGATTCCTTGATGCTGGCGAGATTGAGCAGCATCGTCGCCACCGGGCGGCCGCTTGGCGGGGCAAAGACGTAGCTGCGCACCCACAGGCTCTCGGTGCGCCGGCTGCCGCTCAATGCCACTACTTCACGCTCGAGCTCGTAGCTTTCGCCGACAAACAGCGGTCCGTCGAGCAGCCGGATTTCCTGATCGGCGAACAAGCCGACCGCCGGCCCCTTGACCGGCAGACGATCGTCCCGCGACCGATATTGAAAGAGCACGCTGAGCATCTCGAACGGGATGATGGCGCGCTCCCACTTGTTGTCCGCGGCGCGGTCCGGCTGGTAAAGCGGGGACGGCTCGGTGATCACCTTGAGCTTGTCGCGCAGCGAGAACGGATAGAGCTCGCCCATGCTCTGATCGAAATCCATGCGCACGCTCTGCCGCCGCGTCTTCATGCCAACCTTGACGTCGCGGAGGATGACCGGGTCGGTCAGCGGCTTGATCTCGTCGTGCAGCCGCTTGTCGAGCGCCGTCGCCGATTGGCCGCGCCCGACCGATGCGGTGCCCGTTAGGACCTCCGTGCCATCGCGCTTGACCATGCGAATGTCGACTTGGCTTTGCGCCTGCTTCGGCTTTAAGACGGCGGCTTGCACGTCCTCGCCGGCAAAAACGGCGTTGCGATAGTGCGCAGACATGCACCCGGTCTCGAACCACGCGTCGCCCCACAAGCGCTCGCATAGCGGATCGAACTGGCTGAAATGCGTCGGCCCCTCGATGGTCGCGGCCTTGAATCCTACTTTCTGCGCCATCGCGTCGTCGTGGATCGAGACGTGACCGTCGTAGACTTGCGTGGCCAACATCTGCTGCGGCGTACGCCACGGCCCGATCAGCGCCTCGCCATCGTCGATGATCGGCGTATCAAATGCTTTTGCAACCATGAAGGCGCTCCCTCGTGACGCTATGATGGTCCACGTCGTCCATTTCAGAAACCGGTGAAGCAGCTGGCTGAGTGTCCCGAATAGTTGATCTGGGTCAAACGCCGCGTTCGCGTGAATGATAACTCTTGCACTGTGCGACAAGGGAGAAAAATAATTTCTGGGGGTTGAGATGGCATCTTCAGAAACGACCGATCAAGATTGGAAGGGCCTGTACTGCGTGGGCGGGATCATGGCAGTCTTGACGGGTATTGCAGGGCTTGCCTCGTCGCGAATGGGGTATCTTCTCTATAGCGCCGGCTACCCAAGCAACCCGACGGCTTATCTGCAGCTCGTGGCGCAAAAACAGTTGCTGGCCAACAGTCTTTGGAGCCTCTGGATTTTTAATGATTTGCTGGGCTTCGTGCCATCCGTCGCGTTCTATCTCGTCCTGCGACGCTACAACAGGACTCTGGCTCTTATCGGCACTCTGTTTGTATTTTTTTACCTCTTCTACGACATTAGCGTCACCGAGTTGAACTCCTTGACTCTCGTCAGCCTCGGCCAGGGGTTCACAAGTGCCCCGACTGATGCCGCGAGGGCCTCCTACGTCACGGCGGCCACCTATGGTTATGCCGCCCTTCCTCTCCAGACCGTCCTCAGCTTCGGGGTTGGCGCGATAGGATGGCTTCTTTGGAGCGTTATCGTACTGCAAGGGCGCAGCATCTTCCCACGGTGGATGGGGGTCCTCGGCGTCATCGTCAACGTTATAGGCATCGTCGGCGCGGCTGCTCCCGTTGTCCCCGCATCTTTCATTCTTGGCCTTTTTCAATTCTTCGCCGTTCCACTGACCGCTATCTGGGTGATAGTAACCGGGGTCCGACTGTATCGTTATAGTCGGACATTGCCGACACTACCGGCGCGCAACTCGTCAACGTCGGTAGTCAGTCCGTAGAATTGGTTTCGCAAGGGCTCAACCCATCTTACCAACTTGCGTCGATCCAGTTCGGCCTCGAATGAGGCCCGGGTTCGCTTCGCTCAACCCGAGCTAGCATGCCGTATCAAGCTCTCTTACAATCAGGAAGGCGCTCCCTCGTGCAGATATGACAATTGACCGGTCGTTGGGCTAACATTCTCCGGCCGTTGACCGTGGCGCCACCCACTCGTGTGGGGTCCTGTTCGCGTAGCACAAGCATGAGAAACACTACACAATACGCCACCGGCGTTATTGCAGCCGTTATATGTTTGCTCATCGTCCTGGTGTTTTTTTCATACAATCTGCATTATTTCTATCTCCACGGCGCTCCGGTCTATGACAGCGGTTGGTTTGCCTGGCTGTCCCGCTTCGCCGCCGATTGGCCCATGCCAAATCCGCTGCTGATTGGCGGATTTGCGCTGCCGATCCACTTTTGGCTGATTTTTTTCTTTCTCACGCGCTGGCGGTGCTGTTTCCCGCCATGCCCTATGCGGTCTGGTATTCGCTGTTCATGGCCCTGTGGCCCGCCTTGCTATGGGTCGGTATCTTTCATCTTCTGCCAAAGGAAGACGTTGCATCGCCGCTTCGGCGCGCTGTGCTTGCAGTGCTGCTGGCGCTGAACGGCTTGACCCTGTCGATGATCGGGTTTCCTCACGTCGAGAGCTTCATCCCGGCGCTGTTCTTTGCCGGCATTGCTTGCTGGCTAGGCCTGCGTGGCGTGTGGGGTCAAATTCTGGCGCTCTTTGCCTTCGCGATCATGCTCTCGGTCCGCGAGGATGCCGGGCTGCATGCCTGTCTGGCATTCGCCGCTCTGGCCCTGGCTGCATTCTCGACCAAGAACACGACGTTGGCGCGATGCTTCGTATTTCTCGCGGCGGTTAGTTTTTCCTATAGCGCTGTTGCGCTTGCGCTGCAGAAATTTTGGTTGCCTGACGGCGGGGAGGCGTTGGGCAGAGTCTATCTCGGCTATCCTATTCTGGCGCATATCGATGGGCCGATGCTGCTGCAGCGCTTGATCTATTGGGCGGCGGCGCGTTCCTATATCTTCGTTGCCCTTGCCATTCTGACCGCAGCGGTCGTCTACTGGCGAGACCGCGTCCTGGCGCTCGGGGTTGCACTTTGCCTGCCGTGGCTCGGGCTGTCTCTGCTGGCCATTTCGCCGATGGCCGGCGGCCTGTTTGGATATTATTCCGTGCCGCTGATGTTTGGGTTCTTCTGGCCGTTACTCCTGCTAAGGCTGCCAGCAGCCGTGAACGTCGAACGGCGGGCCAGGCTCGTTCGCTTGCAAGGGGTTATGGCGGCGGCTTCGGCGTTTCTTTTCGTGTTGATGGGAACCGTTACGCTCTTCGCTGGCAGAGGCGGCGCCATTGAACATGCACCTTGGCTGTACGCGCTCCCGCCATGGCCCGACCGCATTGCGGCGACCGAGAGGTTTCTGTCATCCCTCACTGCATCGCCGCAATTCGACCATCTGATTTTCGACGATGGCGCGGCATCGCTGTTGATCGACCGGCTGCGGCAAGGACAATATCGCGCTCGATTGGCCTATAGCGACGCCGAAATTGCCCAAGCCGCCGGTTTTGTCCGCTTCATCAGCGATGACGAAGATGCCCTCGCCGGTGAAGCCCAACTGATGGCGCATTTTCCGAACTGCCGGCCAGTCAACGGAACGGCGTTGGAGCAGTGCGAGCGGTGATCTCGAGCATGATCCGGAAAAGTGGAAGCCGGTTTTCCGAAAAGATCAGGCTCCACTCAGGATATTAGAGCGCCAATCGATTCAATCTGAAGCGATTGCGCTCTTAGGCCGCAATCCGTCGGCTCAACCCAACCTGCAAAACGATGAGCTTTTGCCGGCAGCTCACGGATTTCGCTTTGCCAACCCGGACTACGATGCTCGCCTCAATCCAGCCGCGTGACCACGGCGAGCCGCTTGATGCGGTGATTCAAATAGGCCTGCAGGAACGCATTGTAGTCCCTGAAAGACACGCAGCCGTTCGAATCGCCGTTGGGGCCGAGCATGTAGGTATGGGCGAGGAGCCCGCTGCGGCCGAAGGCTTGGTCCTCGTCCTCGGGGATCAGGCGAATGGCCTGCACACCGTGGAACAGGCTCTCGCGCAGTTTCAGATCATAGACGGTGGGCGGCGTGGCGCCGCGCATTCTTTCGTCGACGTGGCGCGGATCGTCGAGCCGGTTGCCGTAGCCCGAATGCGCTTCCAGCGTGGTGCCGTCCGGCATGTAGACCTTGTGCGCAGAGATGTCATAGACGGCGGTCCAGCGATCGTAACGGCCCGGCATGATGCTCTGGCCGCCGCCGAGATCGCCATCATCGGGCGCGGCATAGGCAAGCGTCAGCGGCGCCGGCTTGCCGAACAGCTTCTCGAAAATGCCCAGCTTCTCGGCCGGCGGGGTTGCGGCGGCCCGGCTCGCGGGTGCGGTCTCGCGGAGCGCCGCGGTCCGCCGCGGCGGCAATCGAGGCGGCTGCGCCATCGCTGCGTCGCGCTGCACGGCTTGACGATCGATCGAGCCGGTGACGGCGATATCTGGCGTCTGCTCGATGGCCGATTCTGCCGGCTCACTGTCGGCTGGAAGCGCTGCGATCCTATCAAACGGTTCCGGCGGAGCACCCAAATAGCGCGAATCGAACAGACGGGCATAGCTGGTCGACAGCGCCGCCTTCCGCGCGTAGCTGTTTAAAGCCGCCGCGAGCTTGGCGTAGGCGTTCGAAGCGAGCGCGAGCCTTGCATCGGTGTTGGAAGCGATCGCCGCCCGCGCCTGCACGTCGATAACTTGCTCGGTCCCGGTCTGGGTCAAGTTGGTCCACAGCGTGAAGGCGCAGGCGAAGGCGACGCAAATGAGCGCGGCGCCGCCGAACAGCCGCTGCGGGCGCGCATTGCCCGATAGACGCCCCTGATCGTAGCCTTCGCAGAAATTATCACGCCACTCGGTACTGAACGCCATTCCCCTAGACCCAGAATGAAGATTGCTTGTTCATGAGAGCCTTCGACGGCCGCGTCTTGACCATCGAAGCGGACAAGCGCGCAGCCGCGCCCCCGGCGAAAGATTGCGCGAAGGACCCCACAGACCCGCGCAACCATTAAGACGAATTTTCGTTAAGTGCCGATTAAGTCCCCGGCAGGCCCGGCCAATGCCTTTACGCGCGAGGCGCGCGGCAGCCGGCCACCGACCCTGACCAACGTTCCCCTTTGCTTCCCCGATCGGTCCCCATCGACCGCGCGCATTTGAACGAAGGCGCCGCGGCGAAATTAGAGCGCCGCGGCGGCGAATTTTGACAATTCCGGGGACCATATCGGGTGAAGTCAGTCGGCTACCGGTGAGTTACGCTTTCCCGCTCGCCTGTGCTTCAGCCTGCGCGCGCCGGCAGGCCTCCCATAGCCGCGCGGCGGTCGCCGGCATGTCGAGATGCGCAGCGGCACCGCCGGGGATCGCGTCGGCCACCGCGTTCATCACCGCGGCAATCGACGCCGTGGTGCCGGCTTCGCCGAAGCCCTTGACGCCGAGCGGGTTGGTGGTCGCCGGCACGCAGAGAAGCGCGTCGCGGATCGGCGGCATATCGGCGGCGCGCGGCATGGCGTAGTCCATGAACGAGCCGGTGACGAGCTGCCCGCCGTCGTCGTAAACCACCTGCTCCATCAGCGCCTGGCCGAGGCCTTGCGCCACCGCGCCATGGAGCTGGCCCTCGACGATCATGCCGTCGAGCACATTGCCGCAATCGTCGACCGCGGTGTAGGCGACGATGTCCATGTGGCCGGTGGCTGGATCGATCTCGACCTCGGCGATGTGGACGCCGTTGGGGAACGTCAGCGGCGTTTCGGTCGCGGCCTTGGTGTCGAGATCCTCCGCGATGGCGCCTTGCTTCTTCAGCTCCGCCGAGCGCGCGGCAAGTCCGAACAGCGCGATGCGGCGGTCGGTGCCGACCACGCCGAAGCTTCCGGCTTTGTAAACAATGTCGGCCTCCGACGCCTCCAGCAGCATCGCCGCAATGCGCTTGCCCTTCTCCAGCATCACGTCGACGCATTTGACGATTGCTCCGCCGGCCGTCATCGCCGAACGCGAGCCGACCGAGGCGTAGCCGGCGATCTCCCGCGCCGAGTCGCCGTGCTTGTGGGTGATTTTATCGCGCTCGATGCCGAGCCGGTCGGCGACCAGCCGGGTGAACACCGAGGCGTGGCCCTGGCCGGTCGATTGCACATTGAGATTAAGGGTCAGCGTGCCGTCGCCCGGGAAGGTGAGCCAGGCGCCCTCGAGCGGCGTGGCGCCGGCATGTTCGAGCATGCAGGAAATGCCGATGCCGCGATATTTTCGGCGCGATTTCGCTGCGCGCCGGCGCGCCTTGAAGCCATCGTAACCGGCGAGCGCCAACGCCTTGTCGAGGACGGGCGCGAAATCGCCGCTGTCATAGGTCGTGCCGATGGCGGTCTTGTACGGCATGGCGACGGCGGGGATGAGGTTGCGCCGCCGCAGCTTTACCGGATCGATGCCGGTAATGCGCGCCGCCTCCTCGACGACGCGCTCGAGCACGTAGTTCGCCTCCGGCCGCCCGGCGCCGCGATAGGGCGCGGTCGCAATTGTGTTGGTGAAGACGCAGCGCGTGCTCACGTCGATATGCCGGATGTCGTACATGCCGGGCAGGCAGCGGGTGAAATTCCACGCCGGGATGCTGGCGCCGACGGCGCCGACATAAGCGCCGAGATTGGCGGTGTTGCGGATGCGCAGCGCCAGGAAGCGGCCCTTGCCGTCGAGCGCCAGCTCCGCCTCGGAATAGAGGTCGCGCGCCTGGTTGTCGCTGAGAAACGCCTCGGAACGTCCCGACATCCAATGAATCGGACGCTTGAGTTTTTTGGCGGCGACCAGTTGCGCGACGTATTCCGGATAGGGGCCGGTCTTCAGGCCGAAGGCGCCGCCGACGTCGTCGGTCAGCACCCGCAGGCGCTCCTTCGGCACGTTCATGATGGCGACCAGGACGTCGCGCACGGCGCCGGCGCCCTGCGTGCAGACGCGCAGCGTGTAACTGTCGGCGGCGGCATCGTAGCTCGCGGTGGCGCCGCGTGGCTCGATCGAGGCGACCACCATGCGCTGGTTTGTCACTGCGACGCGCGCCGCGAATTTTGCGGCGGCGAAGATGGCGTCGACCTCGCGGGCGTTCGCCTCGGGATCGCGGGCCGGCCCCGGCCAATCGATGGCGAGATTGCCCGGCGCTTCCGGCCAGATTTGCGGCGCGCCGGGTTCGAGCGCCGCGCGCGCGTCGGTCACCGGGGCGAGCGCGGCGTATTCGACGGCGACGAGCTCGGCGGCATCCTGCGCGGCGACTGCGCTCTCGGCGACGATCATCGCCACCGCCTCGCCGACATGCACGACCCGCTCGGCCGCGAACGCCGGGCGGTGCGGCATCACCAGCCCCTTGCCCCCGCGCCCGTTTAGCGGCGGATGACGGCCGATGCTGCCGAGCCCTTCTATATCCTTCGCGGTCAATGCGCCGACGACGCCGGGTGCGCTCAGCGCCGCGCTGACGTCCAGGCGGACGATGCGCGCAAAAGCGTGCGGCGACCGCACGAAATAGGCGTAAGCTTGGTTCGGCAGCGGAACATCGGCGGCGTAGCGGCCGTTACCGCGCACGAGCGCGTCGTCTTCCAAGCGCGGCTGGCGCGCCGCGCGATGCTCGATTTTTGCATCCATGCTCTGTTCCAGATGATCTATGGGCACCAAAGTCCGCCCCTTATAACCGAAACCGCCGCCCGCTGAAGGCACTCTCCCTCCAGATATTTTGCGCTGATGCTCCGCCCTGGCACGCTTTCGCTGACGACGCTCCTGGCCATGCTGACGGCGCTCGGCCCGCTGTCGATGGACATGTATCTGCCGTCGCTGCCCGACATCGCCCGCGTTCTCGAGGCGCCGACGGCGCGCGTGCAGCTGACGATTTCGAGCTACCTGATCGGCTTTGCCGTCGGCCAGCTGATCTACGGCCCGCTGTCGGATCGGCACGGCCGCCGTCCGGTGCTGTTCGCGGCGCTCGGCCTTTACGTCACCGGCACGCTGATTTGCGCGGCGACACAATCCATCGACACGCTGATCGCGGCGCGGTTCCTGCAGGCGGTCGGCGGGGCGGGTTCGATCGTGCTGGCGCGCGCCATGGTGCGCGATCTGTATTCCGGCGTGCGCGCGGCGCGCGAACTGTCGCTGATGGGCTCGATCAGCGCCTTCGCGCCGATCGTGGCACCGATGATCGGCGGCGTGTTGCAGACCGCGTTCGGCTGGCGTGCGAGCTTCATCGTCATGGGCGCCGCGGCGGCGATCGCTATTTTCGTGGCGCACCGCTTGCTGCCGGAGACGCTGCCGCAGCGCGGCGGCGAACCGATCTCGTTATCGTCCATGGTCCGCGGCTATGGCGCAGTGCTGCGGCATCGCGGCTTTCTCGCCTATCTCGGCATCCTCACCATCAGCTATGCCGGCTTGTTCGCGTGGATCTCCGGCGGCCCGGTCGTGCTGCAAGGAGTCTACGGACTTTCAGCGCTCGCCTTCGGCTTCACCTTCGCGCTCGGCGCCGCCGGATACATGGCCGGGGCGACCATCGCGGCGCGGCTCGTGACCCGACTTGGTCTGGATCGCACGATGGGGCTCGGCGTGGTGGCGCTCGCCGTCGGCGGCCTGGGCGTGGCGGCGGTCGTCGCCGCACAAATCCAAAACGGTATCTGGTTGGTGGCGGTGATGGCGGTGTACCTCGCCGGCCTCGGCCTTTCGATGCCGCAGGCGATGGCGGGGGCGCTGACGCCGTTTCCCCAGCGCGCCGGCACCGCGGCTTCCCTGATGGGACTCGTGCAGCAAACGGCCGCGGCTGTCGTCGCGGCGGTGGTCGGCGATTACCTCGGGCACTCGGCTTGGCCCGTCGCCGGCGTGGTCGCCACCATGGGTTGCCTGACGTTCCTGCTTTGGGCGCTGACGCGGCGGCTGCGCGCGCAACCGCGCTGGAGCGGGCCTTAACTCCGCCGTTGCCTGCGGCACGATGTTTGTTAGGATGCCGCGCCGGGCGGCCAGGGACGCGCGGGCGAGGCGACGCGCGAGTGACGATGTTCTCGATTGAGCCGCCGCCTTCACCGCCGAGCATGAAGGCCAGGGAAGAGCAATGACGGGCGACCCGCTGAGCCGCCGTTCCTTCCTCACCGGAATAAGCGCTGCAGGCGGCGGCTTGACGCTGGCCTTTGCCATCCCATTTGCACCCGTTGCACCGGCGCGCGCGGCCGCGGAGGCCCCGGAGGTCACGGCCTGGCTGGTGATTTTCCCGGACAACTCGGTCGTCATCCGCATCGCGCGGTCCGAGATGGGGCAGGGCGCGCAGACCGGCCTTGCCATGCTGGTCGCCGAGGAGTTGGAATGCGATTGGGCCAAAGTCCGTACCGAGTTCGTCGCCCCCGAGGAGAATTGGCGCCGCGACCGCGTCTGGGGCGATCTGTCGACCGGCGCCAGCCGTTCGATCGCGTCTTCGCAGCTTTACCTGCGGCAGGCCGGCGCCATCGCCCGGCACATGCTGATCGCCGCGGCCGCGGCGCGCTGGAATGTGGCGGCGTCGGAATGCGTCGCGCACATGAGTGCGATCACGCACCGGCCGACCGGCCGCACGCTGACATTCGGCGCCGTCGCCGAGGATGCGGCCAAGCTCGTGCCCCCCGCGTCAGTCAAGCTGAAAGAACCCGACACCTGGAAGCTAGCCGGCAAACCGCGCCGGCGCCTTGACGTGCTCGACAAGGTGACCGCGCAGCCGATCTACGCGATCGACGTGCGGTTGCCGGGCATGCTTTACGCCGCCATCCTGCATTGCCCGGTATTCGGCGGCAGACTGAAATCGGTCGACGAAAGCGCGATCGCCGCGATGCCTGGCATCCGCCGCTTGGTGCGGCTGCCCGACGCGGTTGCCGTCGTCGCCGATTCCTGGTGGCGCGCGCGGCGCGCGATCGAGACGCTGCCGGTGGTGTGGGACGAGCGCGGCAACGGCCGCATGGCGAGCGCCGACATCTTTCAAACCGTGCGCTGCGGTCTCGACGCCAAAGGCTCGCAAGTCGGCCGCGCCGACGGCGACGTGACGGCAGGTCTGGCCCGCGCCGTGCGCCGCGTCGAGGCGGACTACGCGGTGCCGTTCCTCGCCCACGCAACGATGGAGCCGCAGACCTGCACCGCCCTTGTCAGGCCCGGCGGGGTTGAAATCTGGGCTCCGACGCAGGATGCCACGACCGCGCTCGCCACCGCGGCGGCGGCCGCCGGCCTGTCGAACGACAAGGTCGTGGTCCATCGCATGATGCTCGGCGGCGGCTTCGGCCGCCGCGCGGCGATCCAGGAATACATTCGCGAGGCGGTGCTCATCGCCAAGGAAGTCGAAGCGCCGGTCAAGCTCATTTGGACGCGCGAAGAGGACGTCAAGCACGATTTCTATCGGCCGGTCGGCGCGGCGCGCTTGACCGCCGGACTCGACGCCGACGGCATGCCGATCGCCTGGAAGATACGGCTTGCCGGTCCGTCTTTCGTTTCCGGCATCGTGCCGGAGTTCGGCAACAGTTTCATCGACCGCAGCTTCCTCAGCGGGCTCACCAACGAAATGCCGTACGACGTTCCGAACTATCTGGTCGATTACGTGGTGTGCCAATCGCCGGTGCCGATCGGCGTCTGGCGCGCGATCAACTACACGCAGAACGTCTATTATAAGGAATGCTTCGTCGACGAGATGGCGCACGCCGCCGGAATGGACCCTTATCTCTACCGGCGGCGGCTCCTGCGCGACAGTCAGAAGAACCTCGCCGTGCTCGACGCCGCGGCCAAGAAGGCGGATTGGTTCGCGCCGCTGCCGCCGGGTGTGTTCCGCGGCATCGCGGTCAACGAGGCCTGCGGCAGTTATTGCGCCCATGTGGTCGAGGCCTCGATCGAACGCGGTGCCGCGCGCGTGCACCGCGTCGTGGTTGCGCTCGACTCCGGCCATGTCGTCAACCCGCTGTCGGTCGAGATGCAGGTCCAAGGCGCCGTCGTGTTCGCGCTGACAGCGGCGCTGCAGGGCGAAATCACCATCAAGAACGGCGGCGTCGAGCAATCGAACTTCGACGATTACGAGATGCTGCGCATCGCCGGCGTGCCGAAGGTCGAAACCGTGATGGTGCCGAGCGGCGATTTCTGGGGCGGCGTCGGCGAGCCGCCGGTGCCGCCGCTGGCGCCGGCCTTGTGCAACGCCATCTTCGCCGCCACCGGCAAACGCATCCGCTCGCTGCCGTTGAAGAACCACGATCTCGGCAAGGCGATCTGAGGCGGCGCTAGAGCATGATCCGGAAAAGTGGAAGCCGGTTTTCCGAAAAGATCATACTCCACTAAGATCCGCCGCAGCATCGCTTCGGTTCGCGCCCGCAGGAGCGAACTCCGCGCAAAAACTGCGCGCGGATAGATAACGATCGTGGCGCAGACAGATGCCGTCGTCGGCGCGCACCGAGCCGAAGCCCGAGCTCAAGCTGGTCAGTCCGCCGAACACGGCTTCAAGAAATTTCGCGTCGTTGCGGAAATGAACGCAGGCGAAACAGTGTTGCTGCGGATGTGCGCCAAGCGCTGCCATGTCAGCGCGCCAGATTTTCCCAATGCGCGGCGAAGACCAGCGCCGAGAGGACAAAGCCGACGACGATATTGACCACCGCGCCGGCGCTGAACGCGAGGAACGGCTTGGTTCCGGCCGTCGCCAAATCGCGGAACCGCGTCGTCAGGCCGATGCTGAGGAAGCAGAAGATGAAGGCCCAGCTGCGCAGATCCTTGATCGGTCCGACGAGACTCGGCACCACGGTCTTGTTGTAGTCGGCGAGGCTGTAGCCGGTGGTCGCCAGCGTGACAATCAGCGACGCCACCAAAAAACCGATGACGAATTTCGGAAAGCGCCACCAGATTTCTGCGGCGTCGGGCTTGCGGCCGGTCTCAGTGCGCTCCCATTGCGTGGTGGCGATGATCGCTAGCACAAAGGCCCAGATGCCGATCCAGACGTCGCGTCCCACCACCTTGATCAGCGTATAGGCAAACACCGCCTGATCGCTGGTGCCGGCGACGACACCGCTGTCGGCGAGATGTCCATAGGTCTGCGCCGCGGCGAAGCCCGCGGCGTCGGCGAATTCCGAGGTGCCGATCCAGGCGCCGCCGACGCCGGCCGGCAGATGCAGCGCCGCGGCGGCAAACGGCAGCACGAAGATCATCACGATCGCCCAGATGATCACCGTGGTGATGGCGATCGGCGCGTCCTCCCTTTTGGCGCCGACCGCGCCGGCAATGGCGATGGCGGCGGAAACCCCGCACACCGCGCCGCCGGCGCCGAGCGTCGCCGCCAGCCGCCGGTCGAGGCCGAGACGCAAGCCGACCCAGTAGATGACTAGGAACGTCACCACGGAGACGATCGAGGCTTGCAGGATCGCCGCCGGTCCCGCCCACACGATCAGCGTGAACGGCAGCGTCGCGCCGAGCAGCACGATGCCGGTCTTGATGTAGAACTCGACGCGAAAGCCGGCATCGAGCCAGCGCGGCAAGCCGACGAGATTCGACAAGAGGAGCCCGATCAGCAACGCCACCAGCGGCGGCTCGAGATTGTAGGTATTGGCCTGGTCCCATTGCCCGAGCGTGAAGATCGCCACCGACAGCGCATAGACCAGCACGAACGCGGGAACGAAGTCTCTGACCTTATGTCCCAGCGCGGTGAGCGCCGCGGAAAACACCGCGAGCCAGAGCAGAAACTGCGCCAGGTAGCGCACCGCGTTGGCACTAAAATGCGCGCCGAGCTGCGCCAGGTTCGACCACTTCGCCGGCGTCACCGCTAGCCAGCGGATGCTCGCGCCGTTGGCGAACAGCGCGTAAGCGACGACGACGATGCCAAGCCCGAGCCAGATCGCCCACCAATCTTCTTTGCGCCAGAGCTCGCGCCAGCGCAGCGGCGTCGGCACCGGGATCGTGCTTTGGACTTCGGAGATGTTGCTCATCTTGCCTGCAATCATTTGGCCTGCGGCGCAAATCCGCGGCTCGATGCGGAACCAGGGCGGGCAGCATTAGAATAATATTTCACTTGAAGGTAGTATGCGGCGCGTAAAAAGCAAAATTAGACCGCGAATTGCTGGATGGAGTATTTATATTTCCTAATTTCAGGCGCCGGCCCAGGACAATTATTCCGGTCGATTGGCGCTTCCTCGTGCCAAAGGGGCACGGGCGGGAGGCGTTCTCGGTCACGCCGCACCGCGGGTCGCGGCTCGCCGGTGGCGGAGCCTTTTCATAGAGCCGGATCGAAGCGGAGTTTTTCGTCCACTTGCCGCGCAACGTCAGACAGTTTTGATTGTTGCGATTTGAATTACTGTGGCGGTTTGGATTTCGGGCTCTGCGGAAAAGTTGAAGGCGGCCTGACCGGAGCCCCCGCTGAAGGTTCGGTCAAGGCCGCCCGGCTCAGCTTGTTCTTCCTTCCCGGCCGGATCGCTCTGAGCCGAAGATAAAACTAAGCGCCTTGGCTTGGGTCGCCTTGATTTGAATCAAAGGACCCTGTGCGCAAGCGCGCCTCTGCATCAGTTCGGTTTCACGGCGCACAAGCCGCGCGCATCGGCCCATCGCGCCGGAAATTTGATTCCCCCTTCGGCGCTACGGCGTGACGTTCGGATTTTGCTTATTGGCACAAGACTTATAGCACAAGAGAAGGCGGCCAGGACCCGGGAGCCGCTTTGTGGGTCGGCGCGAGCCAAGACCGCCTACCCGGCTGGGGGCAGTCGGGCAGACGACTCAACGCCCGAACCCGTGAAATGGTCCAAGGGACCGATCGAAATGGTCCTCGGGATCAAAATCAGGATCTGCGTCCGGCCGCCGCGGTGGCGGTTGCGCCACAACTGGGCGATTGCTGCTAAGCGACGGCCGCTCAACATCAATGTTGGTTCGCGATGCCGCCTCTCGGCCGGGCGCTAAGCGACCAAATCCCTCTCATTTCCGGGCGTCGCGCGATGGACGCATCCTCCCGTCCGGAGACAAATAAGTAGAATATTCTTCTATTTGAAAGGCAAACTTCGGTGTTATATGGAAAGACATTCTTCCATTGCGCGGAATTTACCCCGATGCGTTTCTTGCCGGTGTTTCTCGATCTCACGGAAGGCGTGGTGGGCCTGGTTGGGGCCGGGCCGGCGACGCTCAATAAGCTCCGCCTGCTGCGCTCCGCCGGCGCGCGGGTGCGCTGGTATTCCAAGGACGTCGGCGTCGCCGAAGAAGTGCTGACCGCCGCGTTGTCCGGGCCGCTCGAAATTTGTTTCGCCGATCCGCGCCAAGCCGATTTTACCGATTGCATTGCGGTCGTGTCGGCGGCCGGCGACGTGCTCGACGACGAGATCGCGGTGCTGGCAAGAAGCCAGCACGTTCCAGTCAATGTCGTCGACCGTCCCGAGCTTTCGACGTTCATCTTCCCCGCCATTGTCGATCGCGGCGATGTCGTCGTCGCGATTGGCACCGGCGGCACGTCGCCGGTGCTGGCGCGCCGGCTGCGCGAACGCATCGAAGCGCTGTTGCCGGCGCGGATCGGCGAGCTCGCCGCCTTGATGGGCCGCTTCCGCGTGCGCGCGGCGCAGGCGCTGCGCAGCGGGCGCTCGCTGCGGCGGTTCTGGGAGCGCGTGGTCGACGGTCCGATCGGCGCCGCGGCGCTCGCCGGGCGTCGGCGCGATGCCGAGCGGGCACTGACGCACGCTATCGAACACGGCGACGACACGCCGGCGCCATCCGGTGCTGTCTTTATCGTCGGCGCCGGCCCGGGCGCCGCGGACCTGTTGACGTTGCGGGCCTTGCAGGCGTTGCAGGGCGCCGACATCGTGTTCTACGACGAACTCGTCACCGCCGAAATTTTGGATCGGGCGCGCCGCGAAGCCGAGCTGGTATTTGTCGGCAAGCGCAGCGGCCGGCCGGGTATCGGTCAGGACGCCATCAGCCAGCGTCTCGCCGAAGCGGCGCGGCGCGGACTGAATGTCGTGCGCCTGGAGGGCGGCGATCCATTCATCTTCGGCCGCGGCGGCGAAGAGCTGGACTATCTGCGCGATGCCGGCATCGCGGTCGTCGTGGTGCCCGGCGTGACGGCGGCGCTCGGCTGCGCCGCCGCCGAACCAGCCGCAGAGCGGGAGTTGGCGGCATGACGTCGCCGCTGCAACAGAAACTGAAAATCACCGGCCGGTGGTGGTGACCGCGAACCGGCTGACCGACGGCGCGGTGGTCTATTGGCGCGCCGATGGCGGCTGGACGATGCGCCTCGGCGGCGCCGCCGTCGCCATTTCGGCTGCGGCCGCGCGCGAGCTTCTGGCGGCGGCGAGCGTCGACCAGACGCGCGCCGTCGGCGCCTATATCGCGCCGGTCAAGATCGCCGCGGACGGCGAGCTGCAGCCCGGAAACTTGCGCGAGGCGATCCGCTCGACCGGACCTACCGTCGAGACGCGCAGCGAAACGCGCATCGCGTGCTGACCGCGAGGCAAGCATGTATCTCTACGACGAACTCGACCGCACGCTAGTGACTGAGCGCGTCGCCGAGTTTCGCGATCAGGTCGGACGCCGGCTGTCCGGCGAACTGACTGAGGAAGAATTCCGGCCGCTGCGGCTGATGAACGGAATCTATCTGCAGCTGCACGCCTACATGCTGCGCATCGCCATTCCCTACGGCACGCTGTCGTCGGTGCAGATGCGCATGCTGGCGCAGGTGGCGCGGCGCTACGACCGCAATTTCGGCCATTTCACCACGCGGCAGAACATCCAGTTCCACTGGATCAAACTCGAGGAGCTGCCCGACGCCATGGCCGATCTCGCCAGCGTCGGCCTTCACGGCATGCAGACCAGCGGCAATTGCGTGCGCAATATCACCACCGACCAGTGGGCCGGCGTCGCCCCCGATGAGATCGAGGATCCGCGCATCTGGGCCGAGGTGCTGCGCCAGCATCTGACCATGCATCCCGAATTCTCGTTTCTGCCGCGCAAATTCAAGATCGCGCTGACCGCGGCCACGCACGACCGCGCCGCCGTCAAGGTGCACGACATCGGGCTGCGGCTGCATCGCGACGGCGCCGGCGAAACCGGCTTCGAAGTCATGGTCGGCGGCGGTCTCGGCCGCACCCCGTTCACCGCCAAGACGATCAAGCCGTTCCTGCCGAAGCGCGATCTGTTGAGCTACGTCGAGGCGATCCTGCGCGTCTACAATTCGTACGGACGGCGCGACAACATCTACAAGGCGCGGATCAAGATCCTGGTGCACGATCTCGGCGCCGAAGCCTTCGCCAAGGAGGTCGAGGCCGAATGGCGTCAGATCAAGGACGGGCCGCTGGCGCTCGATCCGGCCGCGGTCGACGACATCGCCGCGCGCTTCCGCTATCCGGCCTACGAGCGGCTCGCGGATTCGCCGCCGGCGCTCGCCGCGGCGCGCAGCGACCGCCTGTTCGGCGCCTGGCTCGCCAATTCGGTCGCCAACCACAAGGTCGACGGCTATGCCATCGTCACGCTGTCGCTCAAGCCGGAAGGCGGCACGCCCGGCGACGCCACCGCGGAGCAGATGGATGCGATTGCCGAACTCGCCGACCGTTACTCGTTCGGCGAGATCCGCGTCGGCCATGAGCAGAACCTGGTGCTGCCGCATGTGGCGCAGCGCGACCTGCCGCGGTTGTGGCGGGCGCTCGACGCCGCCGGTCTCGCCACGCCGAATGTCGGCCTCGTCTCCGACATCATCAGCTGCCCCGGGCTCGACTATTGCAGCCTGGCGAATACCCGCTCCATTCCGGTGGCCCAGGAGATCAGCCGGCGGTTCCGCGATCGCGACCTTGCCCGCGATCTCGGCCCGCTGCATATCAACATTTCCGGGTGCATCAACGCCTGCGGCCATCATCACGTCGGCAATATCGGCATTCTCGGCGTCGAGAAGAACAACGAAGAGTTCTATCAGATCACGATCGGCGGCCGCGCCGACGAGAACGCCGCGATCGGCACGCTGATCGGCCCGGCGGTGCCCTACGCCGACGTCGCCGACGTGGTCGAGGACATCGTCGCCGCCTATCTCGAATTGCGCGAGGACCCGCAGGAAACCTTCCTGCAGACCGTCGATCGCACCGGCATCGAGCCGTTCAAGGAGCGTGTCTATGCCACTCGTTAAACGCGGCCGCGTCGTCGAGGACCCCTATCTGCGCGTGGTCGACGACGCGCCGATCCCCGACGGCGCGGCGGTCATCGTGCCGGCCGCGCGCTTTCTCGCCGACGCCGCCGAGCTGTCGCGGCGCAGCGCGCCGACCGGGCTAATCTGGCCGAACGACCGCAAGATTGCCGAGCTTGCGCCCTGGCTCGACCGGCTGGCGCTGATCGCGCTGACCTTTCCGAATTTCCGCGACGGCCGCGCCTATACCCAGGCGCGGCAGCTGCGCGAGCGCTACGGCTTCCGCGGCGAGCTGCGCGCGACCGGCGAAATTTTGCGCGATCAGTTTCTGTTTCTGACCCGCGCCGGCTTCGACTCGCTTGAGGTCAAGAAGGCCGCCGACGCCGCGGCCTATGCCGAGGCGGTCGGCCGCTACAGCGTGTTCTATCAGCCGAGCGCCAACGGCTTCGCACCGGCGCAGCGCCGGCGCTTGCTCGGCTCGACCGCCGGCGGTGAGCGCACCGCAACTACGGCTGATTTGGCAAGCTGAAGCGGTCTGCGCCGCGGCCCAGTGATTTAGTGAAGCGGTGCAGGGCGGCGGGCCGCAGCCATCTGCGTCAACTGCTGTAAAAAAGCGATCTTTTCATCGACGGTGTGCTGGATATGGCTGACCTGCTCCTCGCTGAGGTGGCGGTACTTGCCGATCAGCTTGAGGTACTCTGCAACCGGTTCCGGCCTGTCAATCGGATGGGTGAATTGCAGGCCATTTCCGGGATCGTACTCCCACAGAGCAATGAAATTCGTGCGAACTTGCATGCGGCAAACTTGCGTGGTCATCGCCGAAGGGAAGCGCCAACCAGTCGGACACGGGGCGTAGACATGCAGATAGGCCATGCCGGTCTTCGCAACTTCGATCGCCTTCTCCAGCTTGGCGTAATAGTCCTCAAGGAATGCGGTCGAGGCGGTGGCGACGTAGGAACAATTATGCATGGTCATGATCAGCGGCAGATTTTTCGCCTCGGTGCGCTTGCCCTGCATCTGGCCGCCGACCGGCGTCGTCGAGGTCCACGAACCGTAGGGCGTCACGCCGGACGACTGCATGCCGGTGTTCATGTAGCCTTCGTTATCGACGCAGATGAATAAAATCGGGTCGTTACGCTCCGCCGCGCCAGAGACCGATTGGAATCCGGCATCCGAGGTGCCGCCATCACCCGCCAGCGCAATCGCCGTGACATCCCGCCCGACGCGATTGTACTGCATCTTGACCCCGGCCAGCATGGTGGCGGTGTTGGTCAAGAGTGAATGAAAGATTGGAACCTTGGCGCCGGTCTGCCCATTGTAGCCGACCGTACCCATGCCGGGGATGCAGCCGGGCGGCGCGGCAACGACCGCGTCCGGGCCCACCATGCGCATAGTGTGGCGGATCAAGAGTTCGGAGTTGCAGCCGTGACAGGCGGCGAGGCCACGGCAGAACATATCCTCCTGGTCAGCATAGGCATTGAAGATGCGCGCCGCCGTGAGATACTCGATCGCCTCGCGCGAACAAGCTTTCACGCAGGCTGGATTGCCGTTGCATAGATCGCATTTGGTGACATGCCCGACCGCGGCCTCATAAACGATGCCGGCATAGACACAGCCGGCCGTGCACAACAGACAGTTGACGCATTTGCTCTCGGCCCAGTCGACGACTCCGGTGTCGCTGTTTTTCGAAAGAGCTCCAGACGGACAATTCATAACGCAGACAGGATCGGCGCATTGCCGGCAAAGCGCGAGCTCGACGCCGTCGCCGGCAGCCTTGGGAAAGATGCGGATGCGCGAGTACGCTTGATCGTTGGAATTCGCTTTGGTCTGCGCGCAGGCGGTCATGCAGTCGCCGCAGCCGTCGCAGCGGCTTGCATGGAACTGCAGAGTGTTGAAGCACGTGCCCACGGTGCGCCCCTAACGCCAGTTCTGCGACATCAATTGTCGCCCGGTCAGCTGTGGATTGGCGATGAACTCGGCCTTGACCGAGGAGAGATCGGTGCGTCTGAGGATCAGCTGCCACATAATGCCGGCATCGACGAAATCGTTAATCGTCGCGATACCAACCAGCCGGCCGTCCTTTAGGACAATGCGCCGGTAGACCCCGTCGGCGTCGACGCCGCTTTCTTCAATCTCGAGCCCACCGCGGGTACAGCCGCGTCCGACGGAAATCGCCTGTTGTCCGAAGAAACTGTAGGTGTTGAGCGGCACCGCGCCCGCAAAGGGCACAACGCCTGCGTCGTCGGCCATGCCGAATCCGGCAATGCGGCCTTGCTCGACCGCATTCGGCAAAATGCCATTGACGACCGTGCCGCCCCAGAACCCGCGCGCCTGTGCAACGTCGCCGGCGGCCCAGATGTTCGGCAGGTTCGTACGCATCCAATCGTCGACCAGAATGCCGGTGTCCACCTCTATGCCCGATCCGTGCAGAAATCCGATGTTGGGCCGGACCCCGGTGCACACCAGCAACAGATCGGCCGCGATCGTCGTGCCATCGGCGAGCGTGGCGAGACAGCCGTCGCCCTGCCGCTCGACGCTGCTGAGGGTTTGCCCCATTAACATTCGGATGCCGTTGCGGACGAACGTACGCTCAATGATCGCCGAGGCCGTCGGTTCGAAATAGCCTGCGAGCGCGTGCGGTTGCAGTTCGACCACCGTCACCGCAATCTTGGCCTTGGCCATGTTTTCGGCGGCGTGCATGCCGATGAGACCGGCGCCCAACACTATCGCTGACTGAGCTTTGCCAATTGCTTGCCGCAGATCGACGGCGTCATCCATGGACCGCAGCACATGAAACGGCACATCGGCCAAGCCGCGAACCGGCGGCAGCGTGGGTGCAGCGCCGGTGGCGATCAGCAGTCGGTCGTACTGCCAGGTCTCGCCGGATGCGAGGCGTAAGCTTGACTGGGCCGGATCGACCGCGACAACGTCCGTACCGGGCATGAATGCGATCGCGTTATCGCGGAAATAGGTATGGTCGCGCAGAACCACGTTGTCGGGTTGCGACCGTCCGGACACTACGTACGGCAGAATGGTCGGTGAGTAGGGAAGATGGGCGTCGCGCGTCAACAGCGTCAACGTACCGTCGGCATCGACTAGGCGGATCGCCGTTGCCGCTTCCAGGGCCGCATGGCTGCTGCCAACGATGATGTACTCGCTGTGCATGGCTCTCTCAATCGTTCTCATTCAGCCAGACCGGCTCGTTGCGGCGGTGGTCCCATTCCACCTCGCGCGTTAACGCGATGGCGCGAGCGAAATGTTCGACAGTGATGTCGGCACCGGCAAGACCGCCGATAAAGCTGATGGCCGGAATGGATTTGCCGGTGTGATGGAGCGCTGCCAATGTCTCCTGATAGACGGGACCGGAATTCCAGCCAAAGCTCACCGCGCGATCGACGACGCCAATACGCTTCACCTTCGCCAGTGCGGCCACCATCGCCTGCAGCGGAAACGGCCGGAAGGTCTTGATCTTGATGAGGCCAACCGCTTCGCCCTCGCTGCGGGCGATGTCGATCGCATCCTTGGCCGCGCCCGTCATGCTGCCGATGGTGACAAGCGCATAGTCGGCGTCGTCGAGCCGATATTCCTCGACTAGCGGCGCGTGATAGCGGCCGAACCGCTCGCCCCAGGCGGCGTGCACCTCGCGGATCACTCGGAGCGCGTTCTGCATGCCGCGGCATTGGCCCTTCCGATAACGCACGAAGTTGCGTGGGCCGGGCCCCCCAGCGCCACCGGTCAACGGATCGACTCCCATCGGCCGCAATGGATCGAGCGCAATGTGCCAGTTGGTGGCCGGCGGACCGAGGAAGTCATCGACGTCTTGCTGATCCGGCAAATCGACTCGGGTGACGCCAAAAGAAAGGTAATTGCCGTCATGACAGACGTTCACCGGTAACATGACATCGCGGTGCTCGGCGATCTTGTATGCCATCACGATGGTGTCGAGGATCTCCTGTACCGTTTCGCAGTACATCTGAATCCAGCCGGCTTCGCGAACCACCATGGCGTCCTGTTGCCCGCCCCAGACGCACTGCGGGCTCAGCAGATCCCGCGTGACCAGCGACGCCACCATCGGCAGCCGCATGCCAGGCGTGCGGACATAAGGTTCGAACATGAAGGCAAGCCCCGGCCCGCACGTCGCGGTAAAGGTCCGACCACCGGCGAGCGCCACGCCTTGCAATCCGCACATCACCGCATGTTCGCCCTCGACATTCATGAGATCGGCCTGCAAGCGGCCATCGGCGATCATCTGCGAAAGGTGCTCCACCAGGGAGGATTGCGGCGTAATGGGATAAACGGCGACGACGTCTGGGCGTGCCAAGGCGACGCCGATTGCGGCGGCCTCGTTGCCTTCGCATACGGTGAAGTGCGGTTTGTTGGAAGTGGCGCGGGATTCATTGGCGGCAGTGCTCATCGGCCGACCTCCTCAACCATGCGGATAGCGCGGTGCGGGCACTCCTGCGCGCAAACTCCGCAGCCTTTGCACACGGCCAGATCGAACTCGAACCAACGCGGTTTCTCGATCACGCATTGCACCGGACAGTAGAGCCAACACAGCCCGCATTTGACGCACTTGAGCCGATTGATCAGCGGCCGCATGCTGCGCCAATCGCCAGGCAGCATTCCACTCAGGACGGTGGCGATCGGCGCCAGATCGTCGGGAATGGTCGACGCGTCAAAATGATCACGCGACTGCCGCTTCATGGCCCACCTTCTGCAATTCGTACACGGCAGTCTCGTTGTACCCGCGCTCGACCGCCGTCAGGTTTTCGGTCAGCCCGGCGTCGCGGAAATCCATTTGCTGCAGCGCTTCCTTGAGCGAGGTGAGAGTCAGCAATCCGGTGGTGCGCGCGAACGCACCGAGCATAACCGCATTAGTCACCGGTTTTTGATAGATCGAAAGAGCTATGCCGACCGCGTCGCACAGGCCGACGCGGGAAACGGCATCTGGGAAGCTGAGTTCTTTCAGCTTTGCCTTCGTTGTCAGCACCACGGTGCCGCCCGGTTTCATACCGGCAAAAATATCGACTGTGCGGGGGACGGTGGGGTCGATGCAGACAACGCAATCGGGATGGTAGACGTTCGTCATCGCCCGGATTGGTTGGGTATCGAAGCGTAGAAAGGCGGCCACCGGGGCGCCGCGGCGCTCGAATCCGAACGAGGGGATCGCGACCGCATGTTTGCCGTCGTCGATCAGCGCTTGCGCGAGAATCGAGCATGCCAGGACGGCGCCTTGGCCGCCCCGCCCATGAATGCGAATCTCGTGCTGTTCTTGCACAATCCCCCCGAAATTTGCTGAAACACGGTAGGTTCTTGTTCTCAAGCGTGCTCAGGCGCGCAAGTAGGCTGAAAATAAGCCCATTGTTCGGTCCCTGACGCTTTGATCTTGATCAAAAAACCCCATTGCGCGGCGAAGTGCCCTATTTCGCAAGCGGCCCCAACGCAACGTCCCGCCTTCAGATCGGGAGTGATGCGAAAGTCGGCATCTCAGTTTGTTACGAAGGGCGGTGCCACCCCGAACAGCACATCCGCAATTGGGGGATCGTGGATCGGGTAGTCGGTGTCCGCACGCCAGGGCAGCGCAGTAGTCACATCATCTACCCCGAGGGCGGCGAGCTGGTGTGGCACACCGTCGCCATACTCGACATGGCCACTGCCCATGACGCCGACGACCAGCGGCCGCCGCCCATCATGCCGCGCGCCAGCGATCGCTTCGGCCATCGCGCGGTCCCAAAACAGCTGGGCGCGAACGAAACGCTCGAACGGCTCCGAAGCTGCGCGGGCAGCATGACCAGCGGCCGGGTGTTTCTTAAACCACTCGAACAGACGGTCGCGATACCAAGAAGAGGCCGGCGCAGGATCGCCGACGCCCTCCCGCTCGGCATTCGACACGGAGGTGAATCCTTGTGCCGCAACGCGACGGTTCGTCGCCCGATCGACATTAAGCGCCAGCAGCGGCAAGCAATGCATGCGGGCGAAATGGAATAGCGGCAGGTAGAGTTCGTCGGCAATGCCCCAGATCTGTGGCCAATTGACCTCACGCAGAAAGGCAGTTTCGTCCAGCTCGCCCTTGGACCAGCGGTCAAGCACCGGCTGAACGCGCCGCGGGAACATCTCGAAACCGAGGACCATGTCGGGTCGATGGCCGAACAGCGCCGCGATCGTATGGAGCTGCCAGCGATGGTGTTCCGCCTCGTCGTGCGACTCGCCGAGTAGCACGACCCCGCACCTGGCGAGGGCCGCGAACACGTCATCTCGTTTTTGGTTGCTGCGGGGATCGAGCCAACAGCCTGCGGGCACGCGGCGGCCGGACTCTGCGCCGCGGACACCAAGCAGTTCGAGTGGGCTTGCTGGCACGAGACCCGACGCAAGCAGGAATAAGTGAATCGATATGGCTCTCATAAAATCTCAGCGGCAAAGAACGAAGCTGCTATTGCTTGACGAGCGAGCACTTGCTCTCGCTCAGCGGCTGGGCCGCCTCTTCGGCCGGAATGCGGCGCAGCACCTTATAGTAGTCCCATGGCGCCTTGGATTCGTTCGGCGCCTTGACCTCGACGAGATACATGTCGTGCATCATGCGGCCATCCTCGCGGATCCGGCCTTTGGCAAAGACGTCATCGACCGGCAGTTCCCGCATCTTCGCCGCCACGGTCTTGCCGTCGGTAGCGCCTGCCGCCGCCATCGCCTTGAGATAGTGCAACACCGCAGAGTAGGTGCCGGCCTGCACCATCCCCGGCATGCGGCCGGTTCGCTCGAAGAATCGCTTCGACCAGGCGCGCGTCGCGTCGTTCAGGTCCCAGTAAAAGGCGGTCGTAAAGATAAGCCCATTGGCCGTCGCCAAACCCAGCGCATGGACATCGCTGATCACGACCACAAGCGCGGCCAACTTCTGGCCGCGCGCGGCGATCTGGTATTCGGCCGCCTGCTTCACCGAGTTGATGGTGTCGGCGCCGGCATTCGCCAGACCGACGATTTGTGCCTTCGAGCTCTGCGCCTGTAACAGGAACGACGAAAAGTCGCTGGTGTTGAGCGGATGCCGGACTTCGCCGACCACGGTGCCGCCGCTCGCCTTGACGACCTTGTTGAGATCGTTGGCCAGCTGATGGCCGAAGGCGTAGTCGGCAACCAGCAGGAACCAGCTCTTGCCACCTTCGGCGACGACGGCGCGGGCCGTCCCGGCCGCCTGCGAATACGTATCGAACGCCCAGTGAAAGCCGGTCGGCGAGCAATCTTCATTGGTCAGTCGCGTCGTCGCCGGCCCGGTGAACAACGTGATCTTGCCTTGCTCCTTGGCGATTTGCTGGACCGCCAGTGCAACACCCGAATTCGTCAAGTCGGCAACTGCACTCACCCCGTCGATATCGAACCAGCGCCGCGCGATGCCGGAGGCCACATCCGGCTTGTTCTGGTGATCGCCGATGATGATCTCGATCGGTTTTCCGAGGACCTTCCCGCCGATGTCCTCGACAGCCATGCGCGCGGCTTCGACCGAGGTCTTGCCACCGAAATCTGCATAGGGGCCGGATTGGTCGTTAAGAATCCCGATGCGTACGACGCCGCCTGGGCTTTGGGCGTCCGCGGCGCCACTGAGGAACAACCCGACGCAGAACAGGCCAATCAAAGACGGAAATCGCATCGTCGCCCTCCTGAATTCGCTCCCTGATGACCGACCCCACTCCTCGCTCGGCGGTGAGGTGTCCTTCGTCAAGAAAATCACGACGCCTTGGAGAAGCGCGCCTCGCCGTTTGCCATATAGGCGTCGAACACCGCGCACACCGAACGCACGAACGCCCGGCTCTGCTCCGGCACCGTGATCCTGGTGCCGGTGCGCTCGACGATGCCGTCGCTCACCAGCTCATCGAGCTGGGCAAGTTCGGCGGTGAAATGCCCCGCGTCGGTATCGTGGGCGGCGCACCGCTCGGCAACGTCCACGGTCAGATCGCACATCAGGCGCTCGATGATCGAGCGGCGCAGCCGATCCTCCGGCGACAGCGCGCGGCCGCGCACCGTGGCCGGCCGGCCGGCGACGATCGCATCGCGGTAGGCGACCATGCCGGGGGCGTTTTGCACGTAGCCCTCGGGCAACGCGCCGATCGACGAAGGACCGAAGCCGATGAGGTTCGAGGATTCGTCGGTGGTATAGCCCTGGAAGTTGCGGTGCAGCCGGCCTTCACGCTGGCGCCGGGCGAGCAGGTCGCCGTCTTTGGCGAAATGATCGAGGCCGATCCGCCGATAGCCGGCGCCGACCAGCACCGCGGCGGCCGCGGAACTTTGCGCAAACCGCTCGCTGTCGCCGGGCAGCGCCGCTTCCGGGATGAGCCGTTGGTGACGTTTCATCCACGGCACATGGGCATAGCCGAACAACGCGATGCGATCCGGATCGAGCGCCAGCGCGCGCTTCGCGGTCGCCTTGATCGTCGCTACGGTCTGGTGCGGCAAGCCGTACATCAGATCGAGATTGATGTTGGCGATACCGGCCGCGCGCAAACCATCGACCGCGCGTGCGGTCTGTTCGAAACTCTGCGGCCGCCGAATCGCCTGTTGTACGCGCTCCTCGAAATCCTGCACGCCGAGGCTGGCGCGCGTGATCCCCATTTCCGCCATCGCGGCGACGTGTTCGGGCGTCAGCGAACGGGGATCGATCTCGATGGCGCTGGCGGTTTCTGCCGTCATCGTAAAGTTTTTCCGCAAGCCTGCGGTCAGCCGCAGCAAATCCTGCGGCAGCAGCATCGTCGGCGTGCCGCCGCCCCAGTGAATCTCGTTAACCGGCGGTCTCGGCAAAAATCCGCCGATCAGTTCGATCTCGCGCTCCAAGAGGTCCACATAGGCCGCAACCGGGCCGTAGCGGCGGGCCACCGTCGTATGGCAGCCGCAGTAAAGACAAAGCTCGGCACAAAACGGTACGTGCACGTAAATCGAGACCGGCGCGGCGGCGGGCAAGGCCGCGAGCCAATGCTGGTAGGTTCGCGCATCGACGCCGGCGCCGAATTGCACGGCGGTCGGATAGCTCGTGTAGCGCGGTATCCGCCGGTCGAGATATTTCATCAGCTGCGGTTGCATCGTGCCGCCAATTCACCGGCGAGAAACCGGCCACGAGCAAAAGACCGTAAAACGCGCCGCAGCGGGTTGATCTGCATCAATTCGCCACAAAAACGGCAGCTTCACGGCCATATGTCGCGCCGGCGTGAAGCACTAGAGGGTCCTCTTGCGTCTTCGCGGCGATGTTGGTAGCCGTCGCCTCAGGGGCGGGCGCGATCGGTAACGGGGATGAATCCATGCAACGTCGGCTCGCCGCAATCTTAGCTGCGGACGTGGTTGGCTACAGTCGGCTGATGGGTGCCGACGAGATCGGAACTCTGACATCTCTGAAGTCGCATCGCCGGGAACTGATCGATCCAACTATCGCCAAGCAGGGCGGCCGCATCGTCAAGACAACGGGAGACGGCATGCTCGTGGAATTCGCCAGCGTGGTGGATGCGGTCGGTTGCGCAGTTGACGTTCAACGCAGCATGGTCAGGCGCAACGCCGGCGTGGCGCAAGAAAGACAAATCATTTTCCGGATCGGCGTCAACGTCGGCGATATCATCATCGATGGCGACGATATCTTTGGCGATGGCGTCAATATTGCCGCTCGTCTCGAGACGCTTTGCGAGCCTGGCGGCGTCTGCATTTCCAGGACCGCGAACGACCACATCCGGGACAAGCTTGCGATCGCCTTCGCCGATCTTGGCGAGCAAACCGTGAAAAACATTTCCCGTACGGTGGGGGTTTTCGGGCTTTCGGCAAAGGATATTGAAGGTCTGCCGGAGTCTGCCGCTCCGCCGGCAACCGCAGCCGGTGGGACCGCGGCAACCAAGCCTTATGAACAGGACATCCACTTTTGCCAAACCAAGGACGGCGTGCAGTTGGCCTATTCGCGGATGGGTCAAGGCTTTCCAATTGTCAAGACCGGAAACTGGATGACTCACCTCGAATTTGATTTCGAAAGCCCAATCTGGCGGCACCTCTATCGCGAACTGGCTCGCGACCATACTTTCATTCGCTACGATGCCCGCGGCAATGGACTTTCAGATCGAGAGATCCCGAACGTCAGTTTTGAAAATTTCGTCGACGATCTGGAGACGGTTGTCGATGCTGCCGGTATCGAACGCTTCGCGCTTCTGGGCATATCGCAAGGCTGCGCCGTGTCGATCGCCTATGCCGTCCGGCATCCGCAACGGGTTTCGCATCTGGTTCTGTTGGGAGGCTATGCGGTCGGATGGAGGAAGCGCGCCAGGACCGAGGCCGAGAAAGAGGCGGGCGAAGCCATGCTTACCCTGACACGCGTCGGGTGGGGCCAGGAAAACCCGGCGTTTCGCCAGATGTTCACATCGCAATTTCTTCCGGAAGGCACCAAAGAACAGATCGACTGGTTCAATGAGCTGCAACGGATTTCGGCTTCGCCGGCCGATGCGGTCCGCAATCTTTCGGCCAACGGCGACACCGATATTTCATCGCTGCTCGCTCAGGTCGGGGTCCCAACGCTTGTCATGCATGCGCGGCAGGACGCCAGGGTCCCCTTCGAAGCGGGGCGGCGGATGGCGGCAGGCATCCCCGGAGCCCGGTTCGTGCCGCTCGAAAGTCGAAACCACTTGATCCTGGAAAGTGAGCCGGCATTTGCGCGCTTCCTGGAGGAAATGCGAGCCTTCCTGGAGCCGAACGCCGGCGCGCGCGAACCACGCGCTGCGCTCGGCCCGCAGTGAAGTCGCTGGGCGCAAGCGGTAATCGCGGTATTGCGTCGCTGCTGGTGACAGAACCTGTCAGCGCCGTCCGAACAGGCGATCGAGCAGCCAGAAATCGAGGCCGCCGTGGTCGGCCTGCGGCGATCGAGCGCCCGCCGCCGCGGGTGCGCCGGCGGGAGCAGCGTTCTCGGGCTGCGGCATCGCGCTCAGCCATCCTCCTCCGCCGACGCCGGGCAGCGCCGCAGGCGCAACACCCTGATGGGCGGCCTTCATGAACCGGCTCCAGATTTCGACCGGCAAGCCGCCGCCGACCGCCTTGCGGGTCGGCGAATTGTCGTCGTTGCCGAGCCATACACCGGCGACGAGGTGCGCGGTGTAACCGACGAACCAAGCGTCGCGGAAATCCTGGCTGGTACCGGTCTTGCCGGCCGCGGCCCAGCCGGGCAGATCGGCGTGGCGCGCGGTGCCGCTGATCAGCGTCTCGTGCATCATGCCGTTCATCATCGCCACGTAGCGCGCGTCGACGATGCGGCCGAGCGCCTGCGTTGCGCGCGCGTACAGCGTCTTGCCGCCGGCGTCGCGCACGCGCTCGATGACATGCGGCGCAACAGCGAAGCCGCCATTGGCAAAGGGCGCGTAGGCGGAGACGAGTTCGAGCGGCGAGACTTCCGACGTCCCCAGCGCGATCGAGGCGTTAGGCTCGAGCTTTGAGGTGATGCCGAGGCGATAGGCGGTGCGGACCACCGCGGCGGGACCGACTTCCAGCGTCAGGCGCACCGAAACGGTGTTGAGCGAATTGGCCAGCGCCTGCGTTAGCGTCACCGGGCCGAGATATTGATGCTCATAGTTTTCCGGCTTCCAGCCTTTGACGGAAATCGGCGCGTCCTCACGCACGGTTTCGGGAGTAAGCCCGTGTTCGAGCGCGGTGAGATAGACGAAGGGCTTGAACGCTGAGCCGGGCTGCCGCTTGGCGGCGATGGCGCGATTGAACTGGCTCTCGCCATAGCTCTTGCCGCCGACGAGCGCGCGCACGACGCCGTCTGGCGTCATCGCCACCAGCGCGCCCTCGCCGATGCCGAGTTTTTCACCCTTCTGCGCCAGCGCATCGGTCAAGGCATGCTCGGCCGCGTCCTGCAACACCGGATCGATCGAGGTCTCGACCACAATGTCCTGATCGAAGCGACCGACGAGGTCGTCCACCGCGTCCATCACCCAGTCCGCCACGTAATTGTTCGAGCCGGCGCCGGCCGGTTTTTTCGCGCGCGCGGGATTGGCGAGCGCCAGCCGCGCCGCGTCGTTGCCGATGAATTTTTGCTCCGCCATGTCGGCGAGCACGAGGCGCGCGCGGCGCTCGGCGCCGTCTGGGTTATGGCTCGGCGCCAGCCGTGACGGCGATTGGACGAGACCGGCCAGCATGGCGGCCTCGGCGAGCGTCAATTGCCGCGCCGATTTGCCGAAGTAGCGCTGCGCGGCGGCTTCCACGCCATAGGCACCGGAACCGAAATAGACGCGGTTGAGATAGAGTTCGAGGATCTCTGCCTTGGTGAACTTGTGCTCGAGCCAGAAGGCGAGCGCTACCTCCTGCAGCTTGCGCGATACGGTGCGCTCCTGCGTCAAGAACAGGTTCTTGGCGAGCTGCTGGGTGATGGTGGAAGCGCCTTGCGAGGCGCCGCGCCGCAACACGTCCTTGATAACGGCGCGCATGATGCCCCACGGATCGACGCCGTGATGCGAATAGAAGCGGCGATCCTCGATGGCGATGAAGGCCTTGGGCACGTAATCCGGCAGTTCGCGCGGCGGCACCGCCGCGCCGCCCATATCGCCGCGGGTGGCGAGCGTCGCGCCATTGGCGCCGAGGATCAGCACCGAGGGCGGCCGCTTGGGGATTTCCAGCGACTGGATCGGCGGCAGGTGGATGCCGATCCAGACGAGCGTGCCGATTCCGCCGATCACCGCCCAGAGCGCAAGCACCGCGCCCCAATAGATCAGACGGCCGATGCCGGAACGGCCTTTGCCGCCGCCGCTGCGGCGCCGCTTACGGGGTTGGCGCGGCGCGGCGCTGTCACGTCGCCGTCGGCCACCATCGCCGTGCGCAGCGGGCGGCCCGCCGGTGCGGTCCTGCGGGCGCAGCCGAAGGTCGAGAACGCCTGCGTCCGGCGCACGTTTGCGGCCCGCCTGTCGTCGCCACGCCATGTCCCGTCCCCAGCGCGCGAAGGCGCTGCCGGGACGGTAGAGAGCGTGGTTTAAGGGCCGGTTACTACCGTCAACCATACCCGCAATGGCTTAAGCGATGCGCCCGGTGTCAGCCGCGCGGATTGCCCGATTAAGGCTCCGGCTCTCCGATTGTTGCGTCGGCATCGCGCAAGGCGACATGGATCGCTGGGGTCACCATGACAGTCAGCAGTGTCGAGGATGCCAATCCGAACAAGAGCGAGATTGCTTACCAGCCGGACCCGCCAGCCGCTTCTAAAACGAATACTCCAATCCGGCCGTGGCTCCCTGAAAAAGCACAGTTGACCCGCAGTTGACGCCAAGTGCGCGCACGTTCGCCAGAGTCAAAGTTTCCTGGATCTGTCCAGGCGCCAAAGCAACGCCGTCGAGCCATAGCACTTCGTAGCCTGCCTTGAGCGCGAGCCCCTTGAGAAGCTGATATTTCACCTGCAAGCCGGCTTCGCTGACGAAGGCCGCGTGGTTGGTGGTGGCCTGCGATGGGAATACCTGCTTTTTGAGGCTGACCCCGGTCGACTGCTCGGCATAGTTATCAAAGAGGCCGATCTTGATCAGCCCGTCGAGCGAAAAGCGGCCAAACTCCAGCACTTTTACATCCGCGCCGATTTGGACGCCAAAGAGATTGTTCGTCGTACTTGTCGTCCAGAAGGGCGGGTAATTTCCTGCTGGTAAATCGAGGGGGAGCGTGCCGACCTGAAAAAGATTGGAGCCAAAATAAAGAGGATTTGCCTTCCACGAAGGCGCACTGCGATCTGCGGGGGTCAACGTCCCTTCAAGATCGTCATTCAATTGCAGCCAACGGACTCCGGCCAGTAGCGTCACGCGGCTGGTGATGTCCAATCGCCCGTTGGCCTCGAGGTTATAAAGATTCGTGGCGGCACGCCATGCCATTCCTTGGTACGGAAAATCTTGAGTTTGCCAAAAGAGGCCGGGAGCCTTCATCACCAGCCAGTCTGCCGGATTGTCGGGGCCAATGGTTTTGCTGGCGCTTTGGTCGAAGATGTTGAAATACGACAACTCCACGCCGTAGCCGGAATCGCCGTGGTAAGTCAGGCTTATTTTCGGTCCTGCGGAAAAACCCTGGCGAAACTGGTTGCTGTTGAAAGCTTCGACGCCGGGGGCGGTCAACGTATCGTAGGGTGGGTTGATGAAGGGTACAGTGCCCGGCATGCGTTCGACGAGCGTTTGATTGACGCCGCCTAAACGGCCCAAGACGATGGCCTCGGCTGAGACAGTCCAGCGCGGAGCGCTCTCGATCAGCGGGCGTTTGGGAAGACTCAAAGGTGCGAGCGATCCTTCACGATCCGCCGATTTGCCGGTTGAATTCTCCTGGTCTGCGGACGAGGCGGTTATCGGCAGCAAAAGCGTAGCGAGCAGAGAACAGAGGAAACAGCCGGCGACAAAGCCACATCCATTGCGGAGCGATCCAAAAAAAAATCTCACGGGTTTAGCGTTGACCTCAATGTGATCATTTTCGCGTGGCGTTGCGATTTCGGTCGGAATTTTTTTTAGCGATCTCCTCCTTCCAGGTGCCGAATCAGGCGGAGGCAGGTTCGATTTCTATTTGATTTGCGCCTATGCTTCAATCCGCTGATATCCGAAAAGCCTTATTCGTGCCGATGTCGCCAAACCCGAGCGATGTCCGGTCAAGGGGCAATACCGGAAATACGGGGACGACATTTTGCCAGCTTCGGCATAGGCGTGATTGCAGCTCGCAAACTGGAGCTTCGAATCATGTGCTGCAAACTGCCGAGAGCCGCGCGCGGCGAGACCAATTCTACTCCGCCGCACTCTCCCGCGCCGGCTTGGTCTCGTTGCCGGGCAAGGTGAACAGCGCGATGAGTGGCTGCTTGATCGCGGCCTGGCGGGTCGGTGTCGTTATCTTGGCGCCGAGCAGATCGGTCACGTAAAAGACGTCGACGACGCGTTCGCCGAAGGTAGCAACGTGCGCCGAGGTGATGTTCAGGTTGAGCTTGGACAGCGTCGTGGTCAGCTCGTACAGGAGCCCAGGCCGGTCGAGGCCGGTCACCTCGACCACGGTGTAGCGGTGGGACCATTGGTTGTTGATGGTCACCTCCGGCTCGATGGCGAAGGCCTTGAGCCGGCCTTTCGGCGGCGCCCGCTTCGGCACCACGTCGGGCAGCTTGATCTGTCCGCGCACCGCCTTCTCGATGGCGTCGCCGATGCGCGCGGCGCGGCGCGCCTCGTCCTCGTCGAACTCGAACTCGCGCGAGACGGAGATGGTGTCGAGCGCCAGCCCGTCGGTGGTCGTGTAGATCTGGGCATCGACGATATTGGCGCCGGTGAGCGCGCAGGCGCCGGCGATGATCGAAAGAAGCCACGGATGGTCGGGCGCGTACACGGTCAGCTCGGTGACGCCGCGGCCGGCGTCGAAGCCGACGCTGGTGGCGAGCCGCTTACCGGCCGCCTCGGTGTCGCGCACGAAGCGCCCCTGCGCCACCTTGTGCGGCAGGTCGACCTTGAGCCAGTAGGCCGGATAGTGGCGCGCGATATAGGCGTCGAGTTCTTCTGCCGGCCAATCCGTCATCTCAGCGCGGAACTCGGCCTTGGCCGCCGCCACGCGCTCGGCGCGGTTGACCTCGGAGAAGCCGCCGGTGAGCACCGGCTCGGTCTCGTAATAGAGCGTGCGCAGGAGTTGCGCCTTCCAGCCGTTCCACACTCCGGGTCCGACCGCGCGGATGTCGGCCGTGGTCAGGATGGCCAGAAGCTTCATCCGCTCCAATGACTGCACCACGGCGGCGAAGTTCTCGATGGTGCGGCGGTCGGAGAGGTCGCGCGACTGCGCCACGGTCGACATGACGAGATGCACCTCGACCAGCCAAGCAACCAGTTCGGTCTCGGCCGCATTGAGCCCGAGCCGCGGACCCAGCCGCCGCGCGATGCGCGCGCCGACGATCGAATGGTCCTCGATGCGTCCCTTGGCGATATCGTGCAGGAACAGCGCGAGATACAGCACCGTGCGATGCTCCGGCAGGATCGTCCGCATCAGCTCGCTGGCGAACGCAACGTCGGGGACGCCGCCGCGGTCGATCTCGTTGAGCACGCCGATGCAGCGCAACAGATGCTCATCCACCGTGTAGTGGTGGTACATGTTGAACTGCATCATCGCCACGATGCGGCCGAACGCGCGCACGAATTCGCCGAGCACGCCGGCCTCGTTCATGCGGCGCAG
>JBEKWO010000034.1:0-37141 GCA_049512975.1 Xanthobacteraceae bacterium
ATGAACGCACCGGCAAGCTGTGGAATCCGGATTTCGCCAAGATGGCCGAAGCCATGGGCGGCCGCGGCATCCGCGTCGAACACCCCGATCAATTCGGCGACGCCTATCGCGAAGCGATCCGCTCCGATATTCCGACCGTCATCGACGTGGTCATCAACCGCGACACGACCATGCCCGTCATCGGCACCTGGCAGATGCCGCCGATTCCGGAAGTGCAGCCCACCTTCGGTAAGCGCAAGGTGCGCTGAGCAAGACAGAGGAGCGCAGTCCTTCGGCCGCGCAACGCGCGGCCGAAAGCTTCTTTGGGTCCTTACACGTTACTCGTACGACTTTTTGCAAGGCGGATTGTCGCGTCCCGGCGGGACGAACTTATCGAAGGCCACCTTGGAGAAGCCGAGCCGCTCCTGCACGTTCGGTATCACCTTGACGACCTTGCTGATGAGATCGCCTTTTTCGTCCTTCACGACTTCGGTGACGAAATTCGTACCGATCGCCTGGCGGTTCTCGTCAAGCGTGATCTTTCCGTTCGGTGCGTCCAGCTCGATCTTATTCAAAGCTTCGCGGAACTTCTTGTTGTTGTCCGAAAGATCGCCCTTGACCTGGTCGAGCGCCTTAAACACCGCGTCGGCCGAGTTGTAGTAGTTGATGGCAAGCAGCGAGGGGCTGGAGAAGGCGTTCTTGAAGAAGCCGGTCTTCGCGTGCTGTTGATAGGCCTTCACGAACGCCTGCCATTTCGGGTTCGGGTCGTTGTCGGCCATACCGCTGGCGGCGATGGTGCCGATCAGCGCTTCCTTCGCCTTGCCCTTTGACGACAGCACGGTCTGATCGACCATGATCGAACCGCCAAGCAGATGGGCATGGCCGCCGGCCTGCTGGTATTGGTTGAGGAAGTTCACCGCGTCGGCGCCGCCGAGGCCGAGATAGACGGCGTCGACGTCATCGGGCAGTGACGAAATAACCGAAGCGAAGTCCTTGGTGCCGAGCGGCACCCAGAAACGCTTGGTGATCTCGCCGCCGGCCTTGCAGTACTCGACCGTCAGTCCCATCACCTGCGTGTAGACGAAGGAGTAGTCTTCGCCGACCGTCGCGATCTTCTTGTAGTGTTTGACGTTGTACGCGTAGTCGCCGAGACCCGCTTGCCACTGTGCACCGTCCAGGTTGGTACGATAGAACGTCGGCGACGGAGCGATACCGGCGGATGGATCTCCATACGTCGTCTCCAGCGCGCCGGATCCGGCATTCATGACCGTTATCTGCGGCTGGGTCTTCGAGTAATCGCGGATCGCGATGCCTTCGGAACCTGAAAGCGGCGAGATCAGGATGTCGACCTTGTCCTGTTCGACCAGCTTCTTGGCGGCGCGAACCGCTGAATCCGGACTGGCGTCCGTCGCGCCGACGATAGTTTCGATTTCCTTGCCGGCGACCCTGCCGCCGTGTGCTTCAACCGCGAGCTCGTAGCCGCGCATGCCGTCCTCGCCGAGAACGGTATAGGTGCCTTCGAGTGTCGCGGTGACGCCGACTTTGAGTTTGTCGGCGGCGTTGACCGACCCGGTGCCGACGAGCACCACAAGGCCAGCCGCGCTCGCCAATAGTAAGCCCTTGTGCATGGGGTTCCCTCCTCCTGATGTCCGAGCGCCGCGAGACGGCGCCTTTTTGCCGGTCGAATGGCGCTTGCGCGTTCTTGCGGGGATGTGAGCGTCGCCCCCGGTGCCCGACCGAAGAATAAATCGTAGCAGCGCCCCGACCGAGGCGACAAGCCGCCAATGGCTAAAGCGGGCTGTGCAGACGTGTCTACCAGTCTGATTCTTGACGCCTCCAAGAGTGGGGCTGCGGATCAACCCGCCGGGGTGGGTTGATCCCCCACTTGTCAATTACGGCGAGACGTCGTTTAATCTGCCAAACAAAACAACAATGTATGCCCCTAGGGAGGCAGCGTATGAGTACCGCTTTGGCGGTCTGCCATGGCTCATTCGGTCGTGTGACCGTCTACCGGCTGGACAAGCCGATGCGCACACACGCTCACCGCGAAGGCCATTTGACCTTTCTTTTGAGTGGGCCGCCGGCAATCGTCACGATTGCTGACGTTCCCCATTTGGTTGATCAAGCCGCCGGAGTTGCGATCAATCCTTGGCAGCCGCATTCCTTTCAACCGTGTTGTGAGGACAAGCCGTCGGTCTTTCTAGTCGCCTATATCTGCGACCAATGGCTTGACCGCGATCACGAGGGCCGCGGGAGCCTTCGCTTCGGAGCAAACGAACTCCGAGTGGGAACGACTCTCTGCTCCATCTGCGCCAGCCTCGCTCACGCGCTGGTGTCGAATGCCGGCTTCCGGATAGTGAATCGCTATTTGAATCAGTTGTTTGACGCGAGTTTCGAGGAGTCCTGGAGGACCGGAGATCGACCCAATCTAAAGTCGCAGCCGCAGGCGCCAATAGACTTTCGCGTTCGCAAATCGCTGCGAATTTTGGACGATGCCCTTACCGAGGGCATCGAACTCGACACTGTGGCTCGCGACGCCGGACTGTCGCGCCCGCACTTCTTCAAGCTGTTCCGCGAGAATACCGGGATAACCCCCGCACTCTACGCCAACACGATGCGCATCGAACGAGCGCTGGATCGATTGACGCGCTCACAGACCTCGGTCACCGACATCGGCTACGAACTCGGCTTTTCGTCACAAAGTCATTTCACCCATTTCTTTTCCGCGCATGTCGGGATTGCACCCACGCAATATCGCGCCATCGCACGGGTCGTGAGCGACTAGGCGCGCGCAAAAATCAGACTGCCAAGCATGCCGTCGTCCCTGCGCTCGGGTAGTTTCGGGCAAAGTCGGAGGGCGCAAGGTGGCCACAACGTTTGGCGGCGACAGCGGAGCCCGGGTGCCGGCGCGCCACGATGCGCTTGGCCGTTGGGTCGGACATCATCCCATTGCCGCGCTTGCCATTGCCGTTGCCGTCATTCTCGCGCTCTGGCTCGTCCTGGCACCGTGGCCGGCGGGATTTGAGGACGTATTCGGCCGCAAGCGGCTGTTCATCAACGCGATCTTCAACGGCATCACGCTAGGGGCCCTTTATTTTCTCGTCGCCACCGGCTTCACGTTGATTTTCGGCCTCATGCGGTACGTCAACCTCGCTCATGGCTCACTTTATTTGTTCGGCGGCTATATGGGTTACGAGGCGGGCGAATGGACCGGCTCATGGCTCTTTGGTTTCGTCATTGCGTTTATTAGTTGCGCCCTTGTCGGCATGGCCATGCAGTTCTTCATCTTTCGCCGCATGGAAGGGCAGGATCTGCGCCAGACGCTGGTGACGCTCGGGCTGTCCATCGTGTTTTCCGATCTGATGGTCTGGGTCTGGGGCGGCAATGCCATCCAGATCGATACACCGGACTATCTGATGGGACCGACGCCGACGCCAATTGTCGTAGCGGTCAAATCAAGCGGCGACGTGGTCTTCCTGCAATATCCACGAGTCCGGCTCGTGATTTTCGTCGCCGCGGTCGTGATCGGCATCGGCATGTGGCTGGCGCTTCACCGCACCCGCATCGGCGTGATGATCCGCGCCGGCGTTGACGATCGCGACATGCTGTCGGTCCTCGGCTACCGGGTCCAGCTTCTCTTCATCCTCGTCTTCGCGTTCGGCGCGGGCCTGGCGGGAATAGCCGGCATTGTAGGCGGCACTTTTCAATCGATCTCGCTGGGCGAGGACTCGCATTTTCTGTTGGCCTCGCTGCAGGTGGTCATCGTCGGCGGCATGGGATCAATCCCTGGCGCGGCGATCGGCGCCATCATTATCGGCTGCGCCGAACAACTCGGCCAAACTTACTTCCAGAATTACGCGACCGTTCTGACCTTCGTGATCATGGTCATCGTGCTCGCCTTGCGTCCGCACGGATTGCTGGGAAGACGCTGATGGCACTGGCGCAAATCACGGATTCCCCCTCGCTAGGCGAGGTACAGCGCAGCGGCACGCTGTCGCAGTGGGCCTCGCAGCACGCGGCAATTTTGCTGCTTGGTCTTGTCTTGCTGATCTTGCCGGCGGTGGCGAGCGATTTCATCTTCGTTCAGGTGTTCGGCTGGGCGATGATCCTCGGCATTATCGCGCTGTCGCTGATGTTTCTCGCCGGTTACGGCGGCATGGTCAGCCTCGCGCAAATGACGGTAGCCGGCGTTTCCGGCTATATGATCACGGTGTTCGGCGCGAGTTCGCTCCCGGCGATCAGTTTGTTCTGGCCGTGGTGGGTCGCCGCACCGATCGCCATCGCCATCGCCGTTGCCTTCGGAGCATTGACGGGCGTTCTTTCGTCGCGCACCGAGGGCATTTATACGATCATGATCACGCTTGCGATCGCTGCAGCTTTTTTCTACCTGACCCTGCAGAACTGGCCGATTTTTAATGGTTTCGCCGGCTTCACGACGATACCGGCGCCGGTCGCTTTCGGGATCAACTGGAAGCATCCACTGCCGCTCTATTACCTGATCCTTTTCTTCGCCGCGCTCAGTTACGTAGCGGTCCTTTACATCTCGCGGGCGCCATTTGGGCTCGCGCTGCAAGGCGTGCGCGATAATCCGCGCCGCATGGAGGCAATCGGCTACAACGTCACCGCCCATCGCGTCGCTGCCTATGCTTTCGCTGCGCTGTTCGCCGCGATCGGTGGCATCCTGATGGTATGGCTCAATAATCAGATCTCGCCCGGCTCGACCGGAATCGAGGCCTCCATCGATCTTCTGATTATTGCCGTCGTCGGCGGGCTAGGTCACCCCATTGGGGCGTTTGTCGGCGCAATTATCTACGTAATTTTGCGCACCTTCGCGCTTGATTCGCTGGTCGCAATCGGTCTCGACGGTCGCCGTTTCCAGACGCTGATCGGTCTTTGTTTCCTCGCCATTGTCTTGTTTTCCCCGGACGGCGTCATCGGGCTGTGGCGGCGCTGGGTGGCGCGCACGCGCGGCGGCAGGAGCGCCTCTTGAGCACGATCGCCGAACGATTAGCCGCCACCGGCACCGGCAACGCGATTGAGTTGCGCGGCGTTAGCCGGAAGTTCGGCGCACTTTCGGCCTTGACCGATATCACGCTGAGTGTGCGACCGGGCGGGCGGCGCGCCGTGCTCGGGTCGAACGGGGCGGGCAAGACAACGTTGCTCAATTGCGTAACTGGCGATTTTCCACCGACGTCGGGGACGGTGCACTTTTTCGGCGAGGATGTGACGACGCTGCCGCCGCACGAGCGCATCCGGCGCGGGCTGCGTCGCACCTACCAGATTTCATTGCTGTTTTCGCGTCTCACGGTGCGTGAGAACGTCTATCTGGCTTGCCGGGGCGTCTCGCGCGGCCGCTTTTCCTTCATCCGTACGCGCGCACGCGACGCGATCATGCAGTCGGTCGCGGACCTTGTTTCCCTTGTCCACCTGGAGAGAGTGATCGATCGTCTGGTTGGGGAACTTGCGCACGGCCAGCAGCGCCAGCTTGAGATCGCGCTGGCGCTAGCCGGTGCGCCGCGCTTCATTCTGTTCGACGAACCGGCAGCAGGGCTGTCGCCAAATGAGCGGGGCGATCTGGTCGCAATCCTCACCGCGCTTCCCGCCCACATCGGCTACATCATTATCGAGCATGACATGGACGTTGCTCTGCGCGTCGTGGAGAGCGTCACGATGATGCACAATGGGCGCATCTTCAAGGAAGGCTCCCCGAGCGAGATCGAGGCGGACCCTGAGGTACAGGAACTGTATTTGGGGGGCGGCCATGGCTGAACGTCGCTCTCCCCACCTTTTGGAGATCAAGGGGCTGAACGTCTTCTACGGCCGCAGCCACGCCCTTCAGGGCGTGGATTTGACGCTCGAGCACGGCGTGCTTTCGCTGGTCGGACGCAACGGGATGGGAAAGACGACGCTGTGCAACGCGATAGTCGGTCTGCTCCCCATCGCCAGCGGCTCGATCCGTTTCATGGGAGAGGAACTCGTCGGCCGCACGCCGGCGGAGATCGCGCAGGTCGGCCTTGGCTATGTGCCGCAGGGGCGGCGCCTGTGGCCCTCGCTCACGGTTGATGAGCACCTCCAGCTCGCTGCCGGCGACGGCCGTTCGCAGTGGACCATCCCCCGCATCTACGAAACCTTCCCGCGGCTAGCGGAGCGACGCACCAATCGCGGCAATCAGCTGTCCGGCGGCGAGCAACAGATGCTCGCTGTCTCGCGTGCGCTCCTTCTCAACCCGCGCCTTCTCATCATGGACGAACCGACCGAGGGCTTGGCTCCGATCATCGTCGAGCAGGTCGAAGAAATTCTGGTTGGCCTCGGCGAACAAGGCGACATCGGCATCCTTGTCGTCGAGCAGAATATCGGCGTGGCGACCGCGGTGGCCGAGAAAGTCGCGATCATGATCAACGGCCGCGTCAACCGGATCATGGACGCGGCCCGCCTCCAGGCGGATCGCGAACTACAACAAAGGCTGCTCGGCGTCGGGCAACACGGCCAAGACGAACCTCCCGAAGAGCCGATGGAGGCGCCGGTCACGGCAGGCGAGCACCGGTCGGCCAAGGCGCGCGGACCGGTCCGCGTCTACGCGTCAAATCCAACGACGCCGACACGCTGGTCGCAGCCGGTCCCCATCGCCCAGATCGAAAACGCCGCGCGCACGCACACGGCTGCACCCGAACCGGCGACGCGCGGTGCGGCGCCGGCGGTCGAGCTGCGACCGATGCACCGCTCCGGCGCAGCGCCCGTGATTGTCGCAGGAACACTCGATACCAAAGGCGCCGAACTACGTTTCATCCGCGACCAGATTGCCGCCGCCGGCGTGCGGGTGATCCTGGTCGATCTTTCCACGTCCGGCGGGCCCTCTCCGGCAGACGTGCCGCCGCACCATATCGCAGCGTACTTTCGCGGCGGCCCAAACGCCGTCTTCAGCGGTGAACGGGGTGGCGCGATCACCGCGATGGCCGAGGCGTTCGAAGTCTGGATTCGGCGCCAGGAACCGGTCGGCGGCCTCATCTCAGCCGGCGGATCGGGCGGCAGTTCGCTGGTCGCGCCGGCGATGCGGGCGCTCCCGATCGGCGTGCCAAAGGTCCTCATCTCATCGGTCGCTTCAGGCAATGTCGCTCCTTATGTGGGCCCCTCCGACATCATGATGCTTTACTCGGTGGCTGACGTCGCCGGCCTCAATTCGATAACGCGCCAGGTTCTCGCCAACGGTGCCGCGGCGATGGTCGGAATGGTCAAGGCGCGCGGCGCCGGCGAGGACCGCGATCGAGCGCCGGCGCGGCGTGGTGAAAAGAAGCTGGCGATTGGCCTGACAATGTTCGGGGTTACGACCCCTTGCGTCGACGCCGTCGTCGGCGCACTCGAAGGGGATTTCGAATGCCTAGTTTTCCATGCCACCGGCGTCGGCGGTCAATCGATGGAGAAGCTCGTCGATTCCGGCGCGCTGACCGGCGTCATCGACATCACCACGACCGAGGTCTGCGATCTTCTGTGCGGCGGCGTGCTGCCGGCGACGGAGGATCGTTTCGGAGCGATCACGCGCACCCGAGTCCCCTATATCGGATCGTGCGGGGCGCTCGACATGGTGAACTTCGGCCCGATGGACAGCGTGCCCGAACGCTACCGTGGCCGCACGCTCCATGTGCACAATCCCACTGTAACGCTGATGCGCACGACCCCTGAAGAGAACATGCGGATCGGGCGTTGGATCGGCGAGCGGCTCAATCGCATGGACGGGCCGGTGCGCTTCTTCCTGCCGGGAGGTGGGGTTTCGGCGCTCGATGCTCCGGGGCTGCCGTTCTCGGATCCGAATGCCGATGAAGAGCTTTTCCGATCGCTCGAGACCACCGTTCGGCAAACTGCTTCGCGCCGACTCATTCGGCTGCCGATGCATATCAACGACCCACGCTTTTCAGCGGAAATCGTCGCCGAATTTCGCCACCTGTTCAGCGGTCGGTCGGTCCGTCGCCGGGCAAGGGGATAACCGTATGCCCCGCATCACGCGCTCCGACATTCTCGCTCGTTTCCACGCAATGAAGGCGCGGGGCGAGGCGATCATTGGCGCCGGCGCCGGAACTGGGCTGTCGGCCAAAGCCGAGGAAGCGGGCGGCGCCGATCTGATCGTCATCTACAATTCGGGGCGGTTCCGGATGGCCGGCCGGGGATCGCTAGCCGGCATGATGCCCTATGGCGACGCCAACGGCGTGGTGCTTGAAATGGCCCGCGACGTGTTGCCCATCGTCGCTCGCACCCCCGTGCTTGCCGGGGTGTGCGGCACCGATCCGTCGCGCCAGATGGATGTCTTCTTGGATGAAATCTTTCGGCTTGGTTTCAGCGGCGTGCAGAACTTCCCCACCGTGGGGCTGATCGACGGCCGCTTTCGCGCCGGGCTCGAGGAGACCGGCATGGGATATACCCGCGAGGTCGAGATGATCGCCAAAGCGCGCCAACGCGACCTTCTCACCACACCCTACGTCTTCGACCCGTCCGAGGCGGCGGCGATGGCGCGCGCCGGCGCGGATGTCCTGGTCTGCCACTTCGGCTTGACCATCGGCGGCTCGATCGGCGCGTCGACCTCGACGCGATTAGAAGACTGTCCGGCGCTGACCGACGCGATGGCCGCGGCGGCGCTCGCTGTAAACCGTGACGCGATCATCCTCGTCCACGGCGGGCCGATCGCCGAACCGGCCGACGCCGAATACGTCCTGACGCGCGCCCGCCATTGCCACGGCTTCTACGGGGCCTCGTCGATGGAGCGCCTTCCGGTCGAACGCGCACTTTGCGCGCAGGTTGAAAAATTCAAGGCCATCAAGAGAGTTTAGACGGAGCAAAGAACAAGCCCGCGTCAGACCAAAGGGTCGGCGGGCGGGGAGGAAGTAAGATGTCAGTCGCCATTCTCGGTAGCCTGATTATTTGGCTGATAGTCGCGATCATCGTCATCGCGATTGTCGTCTATTTCGTCAACTGGCTCTACTATCGGTCATCGAAGGAAGTCTCCTTCGTGCGCACCGGCCTCTTCGGCGAAAAGGTGGTGATCAACGCCGGAGCTTTCGTACTCCCGTTCATTCACGAGATCACTCCGGTCAACATGAATGTCCTGCGCATGCAGGTCGTTCGCAACCGTGAAAACGCGCTCATCACCAAGGACCGCATGCGGGTCGACATCGAGTCGGAATTTTACGTGCGGGTGCCGCCGACTCGAGAGGCGGTCACCATCGCCGCCGCGACGCTGGGCCGGCGCACCATGAACATTGCCGAGCTTGACGCGCTGTTGTCCGGCAAATTGGTCTCCGCGCTGCGTTCGGTCGCTTCCGAGATGACGATGGTGGAAATGCACGAGCGGCGCGGCGAATACGTCGCCCGGGTCAAGGATTCGGCGCTGGACAGCCTTAAGCAGAACGGCCTCGAACTCGAATCGGTGGCGATCACCGATCTCGACCAGACCGACCTTGAGTTCTTCAATCCGTCAAACCGCTTCGACGCTGAAGGCCTGACCAAGCTGATCGAGGACATCGAAGCGCGGCGTAAGCTGCGCAACGACATCGAGCAGGATTCGATGATCCTCATTCGCACTCGCAATCTCGAAGCCGAGAAGCAGGCCCTCGAGATCGATCGCGAGAGCGAGACCGCGCGGCTCAACCAGGAACGCGACATCGAGATCAGACGCGCGGTACAGCGCGCCGAAGTCGCCCGCGAGCGTTCGCTGCGCGACACCGAGGCCGAACAGGCCCAGATCTCCGGCCGCGAGGAGGTCGAGAAGACGCGCATCGCCCACGAGCGTGCGCTTGCGGAGGCGCGCATCGCTTCCGAGCGCGACGTTCGCGAGCGCGAGATCGATCGGGCGCGCCAGATCGACGAGGCGGAAATCGCCGCGCGCGAACGGGTCGAACGCGCCCGTATCGCCCAGGAGCGAGTTCTCACCGAGGCGCGGATCACGCGCGAGGAAGACGACCAGCGGCGCGAGATCGAACGCACGCGCAACGTCGAGCAAGCCGAAATCGTTGCGCGCGAAGAAACCGAGAAAGCGCGTATCGCGCAGGAGGTCGCGGTCACTGGGGCGCGCATCGCCCAGGAAGAGGAGACCCGGCGCCTCGAAATCGAGCGCGCTCGCAACCTGGAGCAGGCCGAGATCGCGGCCCGCGAGATGACGGAGCGCGCACGGATCGCGCAGGAGCGCACTGTCACCGACGAGCGCATCGCCCTCGAAGAGGAAATCCGGCGCCGTGAGATCGGGCGCAATCGGGCGATCGACGAAGAAGAGATCGCCGCCGCGAAGGTCACCGAAGCCGCCCGCATCGCCCGCGAAAAGGCACTTGCCGCCGAGCGTATCGCCTCCGAACTCGCCACCAGGACGCTCGAAATCGAACGCACGCGGTCGCTGGAGGAAAGCGACATCGCGGCGCACGAAGTGATGGCCGTGGCGCGCATCCAGCAGGAGGAGCGCATTCGAGCCCTGGAAATCGCGCGAACGCGCTCGATCGACGAAGCCGAGATCGCGGCGCGCGAGGTGGTCGAGGCGTCGCGCATCGCCCAGGAAAGGAAGATCGCGGTCGAACGCATCGTCGCCGACGAGCAGACAAAGAGCCGGGAGATCGCGAGGATCAAGGCTATCGAGGTCGCCGAAATCGACGCCCGCGAGTCGACCGAGACCGCGCGCATCGCCCTCGACAAGAAGATCGCGGCCGACCGCATCAGCGCCGAGCAGGAAACCCGCGGCTTGGAGATCGCCCGCAACGAAGCCATCGAGTCGGCCGAGATCGCCTCGCGCCAACTCGTCGAGTCGGTCCGTATTCTCGAAGACCGCAAGATCGCGGCGGAAAAAATATCGCGCGACGAAGAAGTCCGATCGTTGGAGATCGCCCGCAATCGCGTGGTCGACACCGCCGAAATCACCGCGCGCGAAGCCGTTGAAGCCGCTCGAATAGCCCAAGAGAAGCGGCTGGCGGCCGAGCGCATCGCCGCCGAGCAGGAGACCAAAGCGCGCGATATCGCTCGCGAGGAGGTCATCGAAGACGCCGAGATCAGGCGGCGCGAGGCCATCGAGGCCGCGCGGATCGCGACCGAGCTTGCGCTCGAGCGCGAGCGAATCGAATCTTCGAAGAAGCGCGACATCTTCGAGGTCGAGCGCCGGAAGGTCGTGGAGATTGCCGAGCAGGATCGCTCGATTGAACTCGCGGCCAAGCTCGCCGAACGGGCCGACGCCGACCGCCGGGTCAAGGAAGCCGAAATCGTCGCGGCGCAGCAAGTGGCGCGCACCGATGTCGTGCGCGAGCAGAATATCGACCTTGCGCGGCTCGAACGCCGCCGCGCGGTGGAACAATTCGAGGTCGCCCGCACGCAGTCGCTCCAGGAAGCCGAAATCGCGGCGCGCGAGGAAGTGGAGCGGGCGCGCATCTCCTCGGAGCGCGGCATCGACGAGGCGCGCATCCTGCGCGACCGCGAATTGCGTCAACTCGAAATCGGCCGCGAAACGGTGGTCGAGACCGCCCGCATGGAAAGCGCGATCGAAATCCACCGCAAGTCGCGCGAACAATCGGCCGCGCAAGCCGATGCCGAAATTGCCCGGGCGCAGGCGGTTGAAGCCGAGGAGCGCGTCAAGACGGTACGGGAGAGCGAGGCGGCGCGCCGCCGGCGCGCAGTCGAGGTGCTGATCGCCGAAAAGGAGGCCGACGAAGTGCGGATCGCGGCCGCCGCCGAATCGGTGCGCGCCGCGGTCGAGGCCGAAGCGCAGCGCCTGCTCAACGAAGCGGAGAACGTGCTCTCCGACGCGGCGCGCGCGTCGCTGTTCCGCCGCAGGCTGCTCGAACGCATCGAGGGCATCGTGCGCGAGAGTGTCAAACCGATGGAGAAGATCGAGGGCATCCGCATCCTGCAAGTCGACGGCCTCAATGGCGGCGGCGGGCGCGGCGACGGACGCAGCCCTACCGACGAGGTAATCGATTCGGCGCTGCGCTACCGCGTGCAGGCGCCGATGATCGATCAGATCCTCGCCGAGATCGGCATCGAAGGCGGCAGCCTGTCGCGCATGCCGGGCCTCATTCGCGAGGCGCGTGACATGCAAGGCATCCGCAAGGAAACGGCGCCGAAGAAGCCGCCCGAAGGCGGCGGTGGCGGCGGCGGATCGTCCGGGCAAAGCTGACCGCGAGTCGGAAAAAAGGAATAAGCCGATGGCCCGCGTCTATGTCTCCAGCGTCATCAATGGTCGCTCCGACCGCGTGTGGGCGCGGGTGCGGGACTTCAACGGTTTGCCCGCGTGGCATCCGGGCATTGCCGAAAGCCGCATCGAGAACGGCGAACCGGCGGACAAAGTCGGCTGCGTGCGCGATTTCCGGCTGCGCAACGGCGATCGTATTCGCGAGAAGCTTCTCGGGCTGTCGGACTTCGATCTGTTCTGCACCTACTCGATTCTCGAATCGCCCATGGGCGTCGAGAATTATGTGGCCACGTTGCGGCTGACGCCGATTACCGACGGCGATCGGACTTTTGTTGAATGGACGGCGGAATTCGACTGTCCCCCTGAGCGCGAGGCCGAGCTGATCTCGAACATCGGCGGCGGCGTTTTTCAGGGTGGCTTCGATGCCTTGAAACGCCAGTTCGGAGGATGAATCGGTGATCCGTATTGTCCGCTCGACGATCATCGACGCGCCAACTGATCGCGTGTGGGCGTTCCTGCGCGACTTCAACGGGCACGATCGCTGGCATCCGGCGGTCGCCAAGAGCGCGATCGAGCGCGGCCAGAGCGCGGACAAGCTGGGTTGCGTGCGGCGCTTCTTGCTGCGCGACGGCTCCGAGCTGCGCGAGCGTCTGCTGACGTTGTCCGATCTCGAGCAGACGTTCAGCTATTGTCTGATGGACACGCCGGTTCCGCTTTTCAACTACGTCGCCCATGTCCGCCTCGCGCCGGTAACCGACGGCGACCGGACATTCTGGGATTGGCGTTGTTCGTTCTCGACAAGAAAAGGCCAGGAGGCGGAGATGACCCGCATGGTCGGCGAAGACATCTATGACGCGGGATTCGCCGCCGTGCGCGCCCATGTCGCCGCATCATCGGCTGTGGAGGGCCGCGCATGACCGTCACCGTAAAAACCTTCGCCCGATTGACCGACGCCGCGGCTGCGCTCGCGAGCGAACGCGGCGCATGCTTCCTAGCCGGCGGAACTCTGGTGATGCGTGCGGTCAATGAAGCCGATCCGGCGATCGAGACGATCGTGCGGTCGACCGACCCGAGCTTCCTTAACATTGCAGTCTCGTCGGGTCGGGTGGAGCTCGGCGGCGGCGTGACCATGGCCGCGATCCTCGCCGAGCGCGAACTGGCGTTTCTGCACCCGGTAGCGCGCGCTGTCGGCAGTCCGGCGCTGCGCGAGGCGGCGACCGTGGGCGGTAACCTGTTCGCGATTAGAGGTGATTTCGCGACGGCTCTGCTCGCGCTTGACGCAACTGTGATGCTCGCCGGTGGCTTCGGCCAGCGCGAGTTGTCGCTCGATGAATTCATGAGTCGTCGCGAGCGCGGAGCGGCGCTGGTTTCCGCCGTGGCATTCAAGCGCCCGCCGGCCGCGGCGCTGCGGTTCGCCAAGGTGACCCGGATCCACCCCGAGGGCATGTCGGTACTTTCGATCGCGGTGCAATTGCCGCTGACGAGCGGCCGCGTCACCGGCGCGCGGATCGCCTATGCCGGCATGGCCCCGATGCCACTGAGGGCAAAGGCCGCGGAGCGGGCACTCGAGGGACGCACCCTCGACGCCGCAGGCATCGCTCCGGCGCTGGCGGTGGCCGCCGACGGAACATCGCCAGCCGATGATGCGATCGCCAGCGCCTGGTGGCGACGAGAAATCCTTCCCATCCATTTGCGCCGACTGCTACTCGGCGCGAACCAAGCGTGAGCAGCCGATGAAAACTCCCATTCAATTTCGCCTCAACGGCGAGGACGTGGCTACCTTCGCCGACGGCGGCGCGAATCTCCTCGACGTGCTGCGCGAGTCGGTCGGCGATCTGTCGGTGAAAGGCGGCTGCTGGCAAGGCACTTGCGGCTCCTGCACGGTGCTGATCGACGGCGCGCCACGCCTCTCCTGCTTGACGCTGGCCGAGAGTTGCGCCGGCAGATCAATCGAGACCGTCGCCGGCCTGCGCCGCGGCCCTGACCTGCATCCGTTGCAAAGCGCATTCATGGAGCGATTTGCCGCCCAATGCGGCTATTGCACCCCGGGCATGTTGATGGCGGCGAAAGCCCTACTCGACCGCAACCCCAACCCGACGCGGCAGGACGTAGTCGAGGCGCTCGCCGGAAATATCTGCCGCTGCACCGGTTATGAACCGATCATCGCGGCGGTGCTCGACGCTGCCGGCGGCGACAGCCGTCGCCGCGCCTGAAGGACAACGTCATGCTCGAATTTCGCAAAGACATTTTCGCCGACGAACGCGACGATAACCTGAAGGAGGTCGGCCAACCGACGCAGCGCCAGGACATCCTCGGGCACGTCACCGGGACCTCGGCCTTCTACGACGATCACCGGTTCGCCAATCTGCTGCACCTGAAGGTCCTGCGCAGCCCGCACGCCCATGCACGCATTCGCTCGATCGACGACGCCGAGGCGTCGCGCGCCCCGGGCGTGAAGCGGATCATTCGGGCCGCGGACGTGCCGGTCAATCTCAATACGCTGCTGAGTCTCATCCAATTCGGCAAGGATGACGAGCCTTCGCTCGCGAGCGACGTTGTGCGTTACAAAGGCGAGCCGATCCTGGGAATTGTGGCGACCAGCGAGCGCGCGGCACGGCAGGCGCTGGCCTTGGTGCGGGTCTCGTATGACCCGTTACCGGCGGTCTTCGATGTCGAAGAGGCGCTGAAGCCCGGAGCGCCGTCGGTCAATCCGACCTATCCGAAGAACACTTTTGAATACCACGGCAAGTACGACCACCAGAAGCTGCGCTTCGGCGACGTCGACGCGGGCTTTGCGCAAGCCGAAGTGGTCGTCGAAGACCGTTATCAGATGTCGCCGATCGAACACGCGTCAATCGAGACCAACGGTTCCATCGCCGTGCCCGACACGAACGGTCGCTTCATCGTCTACACGTCGACTCAGGCGTTGTTCTTCTCGCTCGACACCGCCGCCAAGATCAACGCGATGCCGTCCAACCAACTGCACTTCATCGGTGGCACCGTCGGCGGCGGCTTCGGCGGCAAGGTCGATACGCTGACCGAGCCGCTCGTCATCCTTGCCGCGCGCCTAACCGGCGCGCCGGTGCGCTACCGGCTGAGCCGGCACGAGGAGATGCAGTTCGGCTCGCCGCGCGGCGCCGAGCGCATCTACGTCAAGGACGGCGTCATGAAGGACGGGCGGATCATAGCTCGCCAGGTGCGCGCTTATTTCGACAGCGGCGCCTACACGCGGTTGTCGAGCTACGCGGTGGTCAAATGCGTGGCCCATATTCCTGGGCCCTACACCATCCCCAACGTCCACGCCGACGTCTTCTGCGTCTATACCAACCGCACGCCGGCAACCGCCATGCGCGGCTTCGGCGTCACGGCATTGGACTTTGCGCTGGAATGCCAAATGGACAAGCTTGCCGTTGCCATCGGCATGGATCCGCTTGAGTTCCGCATGCTCAATGTCTACCGCGACGGCGATATGAAAGCGCACCGACGTGAGGCAAAGAATTGCGCGCTGATCGAATGCGCGCAGGTCGCAGCCGGGAAGGCCAATTGGCCGCTTCGCGATGAATTCCGCCGGATGTCGTCGCGGACCGGCGGCGGTGCAGGGCATGCGGGCGCTGCCCGAACCGTGGCGCCGGCCGCGGCTACCGCGACGGCGCGGCCGGCGGCTCCGCAACGCGTCACCGGGCCGGCACAGACCCCGCCGCCGGCACCGCCGCGAAGCGCGCCGCCACCTCCCGCACCGGCGGCTGCCGGATCGACGCACGGCGCTCCGCGCTTTTCTTCAGTCTTCGGTACCAGGAGGCGCTGATCATGGCCAAGCATCGCGGGCGCGGCGTGGCGACCATCAACTATCCGATCGGCATGAATCTCGGCGGCGATCCGAGCCAAGCGCTGGTTCATTCCAATCCGAGCGGAAAATTTACCGTGGCACTGTCCTCGATAGACCTCGGACAGGGAATGAAATCGGTGACGCGGCAAATTTGCGCGGAGACCCTGGGGGTGCCGGTCGAGGACGTCTATGTCGACACCGCGGACTCGGATACCGGCCCGCATTGCATGGGCTCGTTTGCCTCGCGCGGAACGCACCGCGTCGGCAACGCAGTGATGGCGGCGGCGCGCGAGGCACGCGCAGTCATGATGGAGGCGGCGGCCGAAGAGCTTGAGGTCGACCCGGGGGACCTTGAGACGGACGGTCTCGGCTCAATCCGGGTGAAGGGCGCACCGCACCGCTCGATCTCGGTTCGCGACGTCGCCATTGCCGCCCAGTTCCGCCAGGGCAAGACGATTTCCGGGCGCGGTATTTTCCTGGTGCCGCTTTCCGACGTCGATCCGGAAACCGGAGAGATGACGCCGGCGACGTGCTACGCCCATGCCTGTCTGATTGTTGAAGTCGAAGTCGATGACGAGACCGGCGAAGTCACCGTGCTCAAAATGACTAGCGCCTACGAAATCGGGCGCGCGATCAATCCCAAGCTTGTCGAACAACAACTCGTCGGCGGCTCATGGATGGGAATGAGTCACGCGCTTTATGAAACCCCGGAGCCTTATTACCCGGATATGCGGAACGGACCGCGGGATTTTGGCGAATACCTTATGCCCGGCCCCGGCGACATTTGTCCCCACGACATCACGGTGCTCGAAAGGCCGGCGGCGGACGGACCGTTCGGCGCCAAGGGTCCGGGCGAGATGTGCGCGAATCCGGTGCTGCCTGCGGTCGCCAACGCGGTGTTTAATGCGGTCGGCGTGCGCGTCAACGAACTGCCGATCACGCCGGAGAAGATTCTCCGGGCGTTGAAGGCGCGCGGCGGCGCTGCCGCCCACTCGCGATAAGCAGTCATGGCGGTTCGCCGTACCATTGTCGGCATCGGCAGTCCGCGCGAGCTCGAGGACGCGCTTCGCGCCGCCTACTATTTGGCCGATGCCGAGCTTTCGACGGCCGCTTATCTCGCGCTCGCCCTCGGCAAACCATTGTTGCTCGAAGGCGCGCCGGGCGTCGGTAAGACCGAGGCGGCTAAAGCCATTGCCGGCGTGCTGGGCCGCGCTCTTCTGCGCTTGCAATGCTACGAAGGCATCGACGCGGCGGCGGCGCTTTATGAATGGAATTTCCCGCGCCAGATGCTGGCGTTGCGCCAGCACAGCGAAGGCGCCGGTGAAGTCGACATCTATCGCGACGAGTTCCTGATCGAGCGGCCGATGCTGGCCTGCCTGCGGCACCCCGAGGAAACGGTGTTGCTGATCGACGAGATCGACCGTTCCGACCACGAGTTCGAGGCGTTTCTCCTGGAATTTCTGTCAGACTTTCAGATCTCCATTCCCGAGCGAGGCTCTATCCGCGCTTATGAGCGGCCCGTCGTGATCCTCACCTCCAATCGGACGCGGGAACTGCACGAGGCCCTGCGTCGCCGCTGCGTTTATCACTGGATCGACTACCCGACTCCCGAGCGTGAAATGCGCATCATCATGATGCGCGCGTCCGGCGTCGGCGAGCGGACGGCGCGGGCAGTCGTCGCCGCGGTCGGCCGACTGCGCCGTGAGCCGCTCGCCAAGCTCCCCGGCATTGCGGAAGCGGTCGAATGGGCGGAGGCCGCGACGCTGCTCAACGAGCAGGGAGCCCGTTGGCCCGAAGCGTTCCGGCGCTCGCTCGGCGTGGTCCTCAAGGACGAGGACGATCTCGTCCATGTCGCGCCGAGGATCGACGCCATCCTGGTGGAGGCGCAGGCGTGATCGACACAGCAGGCCCTATCGGTCACTTCATCGGCTTCGCCGGCCTGCTGCGGCGCGCGGGCTTTGCCGTCGCGCCCGAGCAGACGATGGCTTGGCTTGCCGCGATCGAACTATTGGGACCCAGCGAAATCGGCGACATCCGCCGCGCCGCTCACGCGACGCTGGCGCCGCCGCCGGAGCGCTTCGCCGAATTCGACGCGCTGTTCGATGCGCATTTCCTCGGCGCGGTAAGCGCGGGCCTGGAATCGGAGCCAACTGAGGACGAGCCGCTGCGCGCCGCGGAAGATTCGTCCGTGGGACCCGAGCCGATGTTCGGCGACGAGACGCGTGAATCAGGCGCCAAGGCGACCAGCGCCGAGCGGCTTTCGGCGCGGCGCTTCGCGCTGGGAGACGACGGCGAAACGCTGCGCCGGTTCACGCGCGCGCTTCCCGGCCGCGTCCCGCGGCGGCGGGGTTATCGATGGCGTTCGGCGCGCGGCGGATCCGGCACCGACGCGCGGCGCATGTTTCGCGACGCGATGCGCCACGCCGGCGAGTTCATCCGGCTGCGTCGCCGCAAGCGCGGCCTGCGCCAGCGCCGCATTGTCCTCCTCATCGATGTCTCCGGTTCGATGAAAGAGCGCACCCAAGCGCACCTCGCTTTTGCTCACGCGCTAGTGCGCGGCGCCGAAGCTGCCGAGGTCTTCACCATCGGTACGAGGCTAACCCGCATTACCTGGCCGCTGCGCCTGCGCAACCGCGAGCAGGCCCTCGCCACGGTTTCCCTCGTCGTTGCCGACTGGGACGGCGGCACCCGCATCGGCGAAGCGCTCGGCGCTTTTCTCGCCATCCCGCGCTTTGCCGCACTGGCGCGCGGAGCGGCGCTCATCGTGCTTTCGGACGGGCTCGAACGCGGCGATCCGACGGCGATGGCCGACGCGGTCGCGCGCTTCGCCCGGATCGCCTGGCGGATCATCTGGCTGACCCCGCTCGCCGCCGATCCCTCTTTCCAGCCCCGCACCGCCGGTCTCGTCGCGGCGCGACCCTATCTCGACAAGCTCGCCGAGGGCGCGTCGATCGACAGCATCTGCGCCCAGGTTCTCGATTTGGCGAGCGAGAGGGCGGCGGCATGACAGCCATCATCGATGCCCATCACCACATCTGGCGGCGGGCCGATCTACCATGGCTCGACGGGCCGATGCAGCCGCGCATCTTCGGCCCTTACGAGCCGATCCGCCGCGACTATCCGATCGGCGAATATCTCTCCGACATCACCGACTGCGGCGTCACCGCATCGGTTTACGTGCAGGCCAATTGGGCGAAGGACACCTTCGAGGACGAAGTCGCCTACGTGCAGCGCGCCGCCGACGAGACCGGTTTTCCGCAGGCCATCGTCGGCTATGCTGATTTTCTGGTCGATGACGTGCGCCTGCAATGCGACCGTCTGACCAAATATCGCGGCATGCGCGGATTGCGGATGCAGCTGCATTGGCACGCCAATCCGCAGTACCGTTTCGCGGGAGAGCCCGACCTCGCCCGTAACGCAACACTTCAGCGCAACGTCGCCCGGCTCGCCGATTACGCCTGCACTTTCGACCTTCAGGTTTTCGCCGGCCAGATGGCGGGCGCGGCCGAACTCGCCGCCAGCGCTCCCAACGTTGTTTTCATCCTGCAACATGCCGGAATGCTGGAAGACACTACCGCGGCCGGATGGGAGCAATGGCGCGTCGGGATGCGTCATCTCGCCGCCTGCCCAAACGTGGTGTCGAAACTCTCCGGACTCGGCACGTTCATCCACAAAAACGACCCCGATCATATCGCGGCGTTGGTGCGCGAAACCGTCGAGCTGTTCGGCGCGACACGCTGCCTGTTCGGCTCGAATTTCCCGGTCGAGAAATTGTGGACACGGTATTCGGATCTGGTGGCGGCGTACCGCCACGCGCTCAAGCCGTTCGGCGAAGAGACGTCGCGCGCGGCGCTTCACGACACGGCGGCGAAAGTTTATCGGCTCAATTCACTCGGGGGAGGAAACCATGGCACTTGAAATCAAAATTCTCGATTACGGCGACATCGAACTCGAATCGAGCTTCCTGGTGCTCGGCCGCGATTGCGGCCGCATACGCCGGGTTCCGGTCTTCGGCTTTCTCGTTCTCGGCGGGACCTGGCCGGTGGTGGTCGATACCGGCTATCGCTCGAACCAGATCATGGAGACGTTGGGGATGCGCGGCCTGCAATCCCACGAGACCATGATCGAGAACCAGCTGAAGAAACACGGGCTGCGGCTCGGCGACGTGCGCTATGTCCTGCACACGCACCTGCATATCGACCATGCCGGCAAGGACGATCTGTTCCCCATGAACACCGCGGTCGTCATCAATCGGCGCGAGCTCGAATATTCGGTTTCCGGGCTGATGCATCCGCAATATCCGGCGGTCGACATCAAACATCTCGTCGATCGCTTGCACACCAAAGGCGCGCTGCGCTTTCTCGATCTGGAAATATCCGGTCCGGTCGAGCTGATGCCGGGCCTGATCTGCGAGGCGGCGGGCGGCCATACCGAAGGATCGATGAACATCGTCGTCAAGACCAACGAAGGGGTGGCGACGATCTGTGGCGACGTGATCTACGACATCAACGATCAGCTGGTCGAACCTTTCCGTGAAATCGGCGATATGGAGCCACGCGTCACCGGCAACCATGGTACGACCAAGCGCCAGGAGAAGGCCGCGATCAAGAAGGTCGTCGCCAACTCGCGCTTCGTGCTCCCGGTCCACGACCGTCCGGCGCTGATCGAGGCCGGAATGGTCACCGGCCGCCTCCAGGATTCGGTCCCCGGGGCGGTGGTGCAATCGTTGCCGCGACGGCAATGGTTCCCGGCGTAAGATGCGGAGGCGTTCATGAACCACTCCGCGTTACGTCGCGAGTTCTCGGAGCTGCTCGATCTCGAGGCGCCGGTCGAGCGGCTTGCCGGCGGCTTCACGTTCACCGAGGGGCCGATCTGGCATCCGCGCGATCAATACCTGCTGTTCTCGGACATGCCGGCTGACGTGCGGCGCCGCTACGACGAGCGCGGCGGCGTGCGCGAAGTGATGAAGCCGTCCAACAAATGCAACGGCATGACCTACGACGCCGACCTGGGGCTCGTAGTGTGCGAACACGCCACGTCGAGCCTCATTCGCGAGCGCGATGGCCGGCGCGAAATTTTGGCGTCGCATTTTGAAGGCAAGGAACTCAACAGCCCGAATGACGTATGCGTGCGCTCCGACGGCTCGATTTATTTCTCCGATCCCTGGTACGGGCGAATGCCGGTCTACGGGGTCGAGCGGCCGCGCCAGCTCGGCTTCCAGGGCGTCTACCGCATACCGTCGGGCGGCGGCGAGCCGCAGCTTGTCGTCGATCGCAACCTGTTCGAACAACCGAACGGCCTGTGTTTTTCGCCCGACGAGCGGCTCCTGTATGTCAACGACACGGTGCGTGCGCTGATCCGCGTCTTCGATGTCAACGCTGACGGCTCGCTTGGCCCAGACCGGATTTTTGCCTCCGGCATCCGCTCCGAACTGGAGCCGGGGGTCCCCGACGGCATGAAGTGTGACGGCGCCGGGAATATCTGGGTGACGGCACCCGGCGGCATATGGGTTTACTCGCGCTCGGGCGCGCTACTCGGCAAGGTGCGGGTTCCCGAACTTGTCGCCAATCTACACTGGGGCAAGGCCGATTGGCGCGCGCTGTTCATATGCGCCACCCATTCGCTCTATGCCGTGCGGACCAAGATCGGCCCGCGGGTGGAGCCTTTCATGCGGGCGAGCACCTCCGGTACAACAGCCAGCGTGTCATCGTTGGCTTCGTCCTCGTCCCAGCCGGAACGCGCCAGCGCAAGCGGCGGCGTCAACACCGGACTGCGGCTCGATCCGTCGCGCTGCGCACTGATCATCCAGGACATGCAGAACGACGTGATGATGGACGGCGGCGCATTCGCCTCTTCCGGAGCGCCACAGCATGCCCGCGAGCAGAATGTCGTCGAGAACATCCGCCGCCTCGCCGAAGTCTGCCGGTCGCGCGGCGTGATGATCATCCATGTCTGGTTCGTGGTCGAACCGGGCGCGCCGGGCGTGACGCTCAACGCGCCGCTGTTCGAAGGGCTGGTCGACTCCAAGGCGATGGTGCGCGGCACTTGGGGCGCCGCGCCGGCGCCCGGCCTTGAGCCGCAGCCCGGCGATTACATCGTCGAAAAGATTCGCATGAGCGCGTTCGAAGGCAGCAACCTTGAGATTGTGTTGCGCTCGGGCGGCCGCGATACGCTGATCAATACCGGCGCCTGGACCAATATGTCCGTCGAGCACACCAGCCGCACCGCCGCCGACAAAGGCTATTTCGTAATCGTGCCGGAGGATTGCTGCTCGACAATGAACGCCGACTGGCACCGCGCCTCAGTGCAATACGCGCTGACCAACGTCGCCGCGGTAACCAAGGTCAGCGAGGTCATCGCCGCTCTCGGTTAGTCCTATGCCGGCAGCGTGAGGCCTTCCGCAGCGAAGGCCCGTTGCACCGCCGGGCGGGCGGCAAGCCGCCGCGCGTGCGCCGTCCAGTGCGGAAAATCGCGCGCCATGTCGAAACCGAGGAGCGGCCCGCGTCCCCACGTCCAATAAACAACGAGCAGCGGATCGGCGACGCTGTAGCGCTCACCGATGGCCCAAGGCCCGTCGCCGATCTTCTCGTCGACCGCCTGCCAGAGCTCGCGGCAGGTCTTCTTGCCGGTGGCGGCGACATCCTCGACGGCGCGGGGGTCTGAGGCGTAGCGGGCCGCGCGCCGGACATGAACAAAGGCGACGTGAATGGTCGACGACAGCCAATTGAGCCATTCGGCGCAGCGCGCTTCTTCGCGCGGGTCCCATGGCCAAAGCCCGGCGGCTGGATGGCGGGCCGCGATATAGCGCAGGATCGCCGGTGCTTCGCTGAGGGTCCAATCGCCGTCGGTCAGCGCCGGCACGCGCGCCTTAGGGTTGACGCGAAGGTAATCCGCGCTGTTTTGCTGATTAGCGCCGAGATCGACCCGCGACAGTTCAAAACGGTCGCCGACTTCCTCAAGCACAATGTGAGGCGCCAGCGAGCATGCCCCCGGCGCATAATAAAGTTTCATCACGCTCATTCGAGTCGTCACCTCCCGAACCGCGTCTGTGCGAGTGACGGTTCGTTCCCCTTTCTGCCGTTCAATAGGTCGCCCGGCCCCCGGACAGATCGAAGGCCGCGCCGGTGGTGAACGAATTCTCCGCGGTCACGAGCCAACAGATCATCGACGCGGCTTCTTCGAGCTCAAGCATCCGGCCACGCGGAATCTTGGCGACGATCATCGCCAAAAAGTCCGGCGCCTGGCTCAGCGCCAACGTCGTCTTGGCAACGGCCGGCGTCACGCAATTGACGCCGATATTGTAGCCGGCGAGCTCCTTACCGAGCGATTTGGTGAGCGCGATCACCGCCGCCTTGGTCGCGCTATAGGCCGGCGCTTTCGGATTGCCTTCCTTGCCGGCGACCGAACTCAAATTGACGATACGTCCATAATTCGCCGCGATCATGTGCGGAACGACAGCGCGGCAGCAATAAAAGGTGCCGAGCAGCCCGACATTGACGACATCCCGGAAGGCCTCGGGAGGATATTCCCAGGTCGGCGCGTTCGGCCCGACGATAGCGGCATTGTTGACCAGGATATCGATCCTGCTGAACTCACCGATCGTCGCTTTGGTGGCATTTTCAACGGAGGCAAGGTCGGCGATATCGACCGCCAGTCCCAGCACGCGGTCGCCCTTGGCGATACACTTTACTGTCTCGTCAAGGAGCGCCCGGTCGCGATCCCATATGGCGACGCGGCCGCCGGAGGCGAGGATACGATTGACCACCGCAAGACCGATGCCTTGAGCCCCGCCGGTGACCACCGCAACCCGCTCGTTCAAATCATAGACATTCACAGGACAGGCCTCCTGAGATCAAGGAAGGTACGGACCGCGTGGCAGATCCTGCCGCTGCGGAACATCGGCAAAAGCATACAGCAAAGACGCCGCGAGCTGGCAACCGATACTCGAACATGCCCCTTTTTCTGCGCCGTCAAAAGCCACGCGCCGGCATGTAGTGGGACGCAGGTCAGGCTAGCGAGCCTTGAAACGGAGCAGCATGACGTCGTTTGGCTACTGTGAAGCTGCCGCAAGGGCAATCGGCATATCAACATAGATCTTGTATTGTTGCGATTTCGGTTTCGCCTTATCTTCCTCGTTGAAATACTGGACTGAGCTTTTTCCCAGATATGCGAGGGGCAGGATCATGACACGAATGAACCGGCTTGGCCGGTCGGCGGCTTGGGCAAAGACCGCATCCAGCCCGCTCTCGTACCAAGCGCCGCCCGGACCGTATGACGTCGAGCGGCCGTGCGTATCGATGCGGATTCCACCTTCGATCAGGCAACGGATGCCGGGTCCTTGATGGCGGTGCAGATAGGCGCAGCCGCCCGCCGGGAAGGCGACGCTGTCGCCGCGCAAAAGCAACGCGCCCTTCGGAAGCGTCTCAAGCTGCGCGGACAACTTTTCGCGGGAAACGATGCCCGGGCCGGTGGTGATGCGGCCGTCGGCATCGCCCGGCGCAAGCTCCCATCGCCACGCCGTTGCTCCATCGCGGCCGGCTCTCAGGGTTACGGCGCCTTCCCCACTCCAGGCTTCCTCGGCCCGCAATACTCGATCGTCGACCGTGGCGGAGCCATACACCGGGAAGATCATGCGCGGCAATGCCGGAAACGACACCGCAGTGTCGTTAGACAACACGTCTTCGTGGAGCCGAAGCACTGGTTGCATCGGGGTCAGTTCAGACACTGAGCAATTGCTCGATGCAAGCACGCCGGGAGCTGTGGAGCAAGCTCAGACAATTGCCGGCGCAAAAATTCGTTGTGTCGTTGTCGATCACGCCGGACTGTCACCACTCGCGGCTGGCCCCCCTCGGCGACTCTCGGGATCGTGCTCTTTATCCATTCAACAGCGCGACCCGCATCTGTTGCCGGCCATCGCCACCGCCAACGACCTGCGCGCCCGTCTCGGCGAGGAAGTATTGCGCCGGAACATGTCATGGGATGGGGACAGGTCTGATCTTAGCCGGGACTTCACGACGCGCCGAGCAAACCGCGCATGGCCAAATTGCGCATGAGCGCGCCTACGCCAAATGTCCAGGGCGGGGCCAACTCTGCGTACGCGACGACGTTAGCGAGCGAACCGAGCCGGTCGCAGGCTATCGTCACCACGTCCCCCACGTGATGGGTGAAACCCTTGCCGAGCGCATCGCGATCCTGCACCGGCGCAAACATCGTTCCCAAGAACAGCGCGGCTCCATCGGGATAAGGGTGATGAGGACCGAGCATTTGAGCGACTAGGTCGGCCGGGTCGCGGCTGATCCGGTCCATGGCGCTGCGGTCATTGAGAACAAAACCGTCGCGGCCCTTCACCGTCAGCGTCACCTCGGCCTTCCGCACGTCGTCGAGCGAAAATGTCCGATCGAAGAGACGCACGAACGGCCCGATCGCGGTCGAGGCGTTGTTGTCCTTGGCCTTGCTGAGAAGCAAGGCGGAGCGGCCTTCAATATCTCGCAAATTGACATCGTTGCCCAGTGTCGCGCCGACGATTTCGCCGCGTGAGTTGACTACAAGGACGACCTCCGGCTCGGGATTATTCCATACGGAGGACCGAAGAATTCCGACCGCCGCGCCTGAACCGACGCAAGACATTGGCTGCGATTTCGTGAAGATCTCCGCATCGGGGCCAATGCCGACTTCGAGATATTGGGACCACATGCCCTTGGCGATGAGGAGTTGCTTCAGTGCGGCGGCTTCGGACGAGCCCGGCCTGAGGCTTTCCACGGCGCCGGCGATCGCCGTCTCCACTTCCACTCGCACCGCGGCCGCACGTTGCGGCTCGCCACGCGCCTGTTCTTCTATGACGCGCTCAAGGAGCGATGTTGCGAAGGTGACACCTGCGGCTTTGACCGCCTGCAGGTCGATTGGGGCCAGTAGATATGCTTTTGACGGATCACGAGAATGCTCCGGGGTATTCGCTAGGATCGGCCCGATATCGCCGATTCGTTCTCCCTTGCCGCCCGCGATAGCCGCGGCGGGACTCCGCGCTTCGCACAGATCGCGCACGGTCGGGAAAGCGCACGACACGTCGTAACAGCCGTCTGCGCGAAGGGCGACTACCGAAGGTCCCTCGAGGTCGGGGCGCCAAAGGCGGCCAACAAGCGTTCCGTCAGTGCCATCGGCCGGCAGCGTTGCGGTGGGGTCGAGCTGAAAAGTCATTGTGCAACGTCTTACGCGACAAATGCCTCCGGTACCACGGCCGATCGTGAGCGCGGAAGCCCGCCACCCAGGGCCATGCCAAGGACAACTGCTTTGCCTCTGGTCCGGGGGAAGACTTGGCGGCAATGCAAATCAATGCAATGGAAACGGCCGCTTCCGGCCCTTTGCGCAATGACCTTCTCGCCGGCCACCTTAATCTCGTAGCGGCACTGGTCGTAGGCGTTGCCCGCTTAGCCAGCTAGACTAATAGGGAGGAAACGCGGGGCATCCCCGTTCCCCCTCGCTTAAGCTATTCGCCTGCTACCGGATGCTCGCAGATTCCCTTGCCAACTGCATCGACGGCGAGCCGGGCCAGCAGGATGACGAGTGTTGCGTCGCGCCCGCAGAATGACCGTCCCGTCTCGATGCGGTTCCTGCAGGCGGTTGGCGTCGCGCGAATGGCTTTGTACGGTGGTTTGCGGATTGGGAGAAAACATGGATACCCGGCTCAAGGACAAGGTTGCGATCGTGACGGGGGGCGCTCGCGGGATAGGCGCGGCATTCTGCGAGGGGTTGGCTGCCGTCGGAGCTACGGTAGTCGTTGCGGACGTACTTGACGGCAGCGCGGTTGCCGAACGTATCGCGGAGAGGCAGGCGCGATCCATCTATGTTTATGCGGACGTCACCTTGAAGGATTCGGTAGAGAATCTCGTCGCCAATGCCGTGCGGGAATTCGGCACAGTGGACATTCTCGTCAACAATGCGGGCCTGTTCGCCGATCTCCGCACCAAGCCGTTCCAACACATCAGCGAGGAGGAGTGGGACCGGGTGATGGCGGTGAACGTACGCGGCTCGTTTCAATGTGCGAAGGCCGTCGCCCCGGTCATGATCGAGAAGAAAAAGGGCCGCATCGTCAATCTCGCTTCCGGCACTGCGTTCAAAGGCACCCCGAACCTGCTGCACTACGTCGCCTCCAAGGGCGCCGTGGTGTCGATGACGCGCTCGCTCGCACGCGAACTCGGGCAGTACAATATCTGCGTCAATGCCATCGCCCCGGGTTTGACCATGAGCGAAGCGGTCGCCGTCAATCCGGACTGGACCGGCAAAGCCAGCGCCGCCGGCATTGCAGCCCGCGCCATTCAGCGCGACCAAGTGCCGGCCGATTTAATCTCCACTCTGATCTACCTCTGCTCCGACGACAGCAACTTCGTGACCGGACAGACCATCAGCGTCGACGGCGGCGCACTCATGCGTTAGCCGTCTGCCTTTGCGGCGACGGTGTTCCGGCGGCACCCAACCCGTTCAGATCCAGTCCTTCTTGAACCAAGCCAGCGCCAGCAGCGCGGAAGCGAGGTGGCACGTTGTTCATGCGCGAGCATCTTATTAATCGTTTTCCGGCTAATCCCAGTCTCTCGGGGAGACCGCTTTTTCGGTGTTCCCTGCGCTAAAATGTGTCATCGGATGCCCCGCCACTGCCGTAGATCGCGATACATAAAACCAATTCTCTGAGGTCTGTGGATTGAGCATTAGACGTCAGGATAGCCTGCACGGCCCCGTGCTGCTTTTTGCACCGAAATTTCGCGCCAAAGTGACGTCATGGGTCATTAGCGACCGAATGAGGCCATCGATTTCGAGTCCGCTTTGACCTCAACTCCGGACATTACGCTGCATCGCACTAAGTGACGCGAAGGGCCAGGAGGCGACATCGCGCATGCGGTAGCGGGGGCTTCGGAGTTTCCGCACACGGCCAGCTCTGACCGCGTAATTGTGCTAATATTAAATAGCCGGGAAGCAGAATGACGGGATCGTGCCGTTATTTATGACAGCGTGGCACACATTTCCGGGGTCGGATACATTCGCAGAATTTCGTCTGCGGAGCTGGAGGAAACCCATGAGACGCTCGACCCTGATCGTTACGGCCATGCTCACGTTGGCGGCCGGCTCGGTTGCAATCATAGCGGCAGGACCCCGTGCCATGAGCAAAGAGCCCCGCTTTTCGCAACTGACGATGGATCAACTCACCGACCAGCAAAAACCGCTCGCCGAGCAGATCATGAAGATTTCGAGCGTCGGTATCGGCGGCCCCTACAATCCGCTGCTGCGCAGCCCCGTGCTCGGGCAAAGAATGTTCGATCTGCTGCATTACCTGCGCTGGGAAACATCGGTGCCTTTGAAGCTCAATGAATTTGCGATCCTCATCATCGGGCGGCAGTGGCGCTCCCAGGTGGAGTGGCTTGCGCATGCGCCGCTCGCTATCAAAGCGGGGCTGTCGCCGGACATCGTCGCCGAACTCAAGGCTAATAAGCGGCCGTCGAACATGCCGCCGCAGGAGTCAGTGGTCTATGACTTCGTCACCGAGCTGACGATCCAGCATGCGGTCTCCGACGAGACCTTCAATCGCGCCAAAGAGCTGCTGGGCGAGCAGCAGGTCGTCGATCTGACGGCGGTGGCGGGCGGCTATGTTGCGGTGGCGATGCTATTGGCGATGAGCGAGCAGGACGTCCCGCCCGGCAAGGAACCGCCATTCAAGCCCGGCGAACCGTAGTATCGCCGGGTCGAAAAGGTCTAATCTGTCTTTGGGCAAAGGGACCGTCATGGCGGAGACCCGGAAACTACCTCGCCGGATTGAGGCCGTCGATGACGAGTCGGTTTGCCCCTAATAGCAGACGAATTGCTGCGTCACGGCAAAGGACGAGAAGGGCCATCACCGGACATATCTTGGCGATCCGGTGCGCTTTCTTGCTGGCGCAGCACCCAACTTAGGGGCTTCGCATCCAAAATCTCGGACCAGCCGTTTGGCGGCGCGCGCCGCGGTGTCAGCATAGCTTCGATCGCCGTGGATGAGGATCAGTACTGCCGCGCCCTCGACGAGCAGCGCAACTTGTCGGGCGCATTCCGAAGGCGATTGAGCCTTAGCCTTGGCAAACACCTCGGCGTACCAGCGCTCGATTTCCGCCTTGTGCCGACGCGCGACAGCGCGCGCAGGATGGCCAGGTAGGTCGGCGAGCTCCATCACCATACGAGTGAAGCCAGGCCCCGTCCATCCAGGCTTTGCGGACCATTTGGCAAGCTCGGAGAACAAGATCGCGAGACTTTCATCTGGATTTCCTCTATAGCGGTCCTCATACTTGCGAATCCGCGCCAAAGCCAATTCATGCTGAAGCTCGAGCACCGAAGCCAACAGCTCGTCTTTGCTATTGAAATGATAATAGAGAGAACGCTTCGTCAGTCCTGACGCTGCTGCAATCTCGTCGACACTGACTCTGTTGAAACCTTTTCGATAAAACAGTTCGTAAGCCGCATCGAGAATGCGGCGCCTCGTGTTTGCGGCAGGTCTAGGCATAAACCATGATACGCCGTCTGAATGTATACTGGCTAGTGAGTTTACATTTCGGTCAGCCCACTCTCCCGTAACGCGCCATGCTGCCTCTGATCGGGAGATAGACAATGCACAATATCGACCGCACCAGCAGGCTGGTCCCCGCCGTTCAGGATGCCATCGCGGAGCTGGCGTCCGCTTTCGGCAACCGGCTCGTGACCTCGCGAGCCGTGCGCGAGCAACACGCCAACACCACGACCTGGATTGCAGCGGAACCGGCGGATGCGGTCGTGTTTCCGCAATCGGCCGAAGACGTCCAACACATTGTACGCATCTGCGCGCGGTATCGCATACCCATTATTCCATTTGGTACGGGAACGTCGTTTGAGGGTCACGTGAACGCGCCATACGGCGGAGTGTGCATCGCGTTCCGGGACATGAACCGCGTGCTCACAGTACATCCCGAGGACTTCGATTGCGTGGTCGAGCCGGGTGTAACCCGCAAGCAACTCAACGACTTTTTGCGAGACCAGGGGCTATTTTTTTCAGTCGATCCGGGTGCCGATGCGTCGCTGGGCGGCATGGCTTCGACCCGTGCTTCCGGCACGACCGCCGTCCGTTATGGAACGATGAAAGACAACGTGCTCGCGCTGAAGGTGGTGTTACCCAGCGGTGAGGTCATGTCGACTTCGCGGCGGGCCCGTAAGTCATCCGCCGGCTATGATTTGACCCGCCTCATCGTTGGTGCCGAGGGTACGCTCGGCGTCATTACCGAGCTGACGCTCAAACTTCATGGCATACCGGAAGCGGTTTCCGCGGGCGTATGCCACTTCGCTACAATCAAGGCGGCCTGCGATGCCGCCATCGCTGCCATCCAGATTGGCCTCCCGATGGCGCGGGTCGAGCTGCTAGATGACGTGATGGTGCGCGCCTGCAATGCCTATTCGAAGCTGAACCTGCCAGAAACGCCGATGTTGTTCGTGGAGTTCCATGGAACGGATGCAGGCGTGGCCGAGCAGGCCAAACGTTTCGGCGAGGTCGCGCGCGAATACGGCTCAAGCGCGTTCGAATACGCCACCAAGCCGGAGGATCGAACCCGACTGTGGCAAGCTCGACACGATCTCTTTTGGGCGATGCAGTCATTCCGAAAAGGTGCTCGCGTCGTCGTTACCGACGTTTGCGTGCCGATCTCACGGCTGGCCGAGTGCGTGACCGAGACAGAACGTGACATTACGGAGAGCGGCCTCGTTGCGCCGATCGTCGGTCATGCCGGTGATGGCAACTTTCACGCCGGCGTCGCAGTGATGATGGATGACGCAGAGGAGGTCGCCCGCGCGCAAGCCTTCATCGAGCGCCTCGCTGAACGTTCGCTCGCCATGGAAGGAACTTGCACCGGCGAGCACGGCATCGGCCAAGGCAAGAAGCGTTTCCTTGAGCCGGAGCATGGTCTGGCTGCTGTGGAAGCGATGCGCGCGATCAAGCGTGCGCTCGATCCTCTTGAAATTATGAATCCGAGCAAAATCGTGTAAGCGAAACCGAAGAAACCGCCTCTGGACCTTGGTCTCCTTTGGGTCATTCACGTCATTTCGAGCGTGCGCAAGCTACTTCCGCTTATCACCCACTTGCGGACATCTCGGTGCACCGCAGCGCTGCTCGGCCACCAACCGGTTGACCCGCGACGAGGCCTGCCGCACGGCGGCGAACTTCGCCAAGCTGCCGACCCTTTTGTGCGGAAAGTAGGGCGGGGCCCCGCGCCGTCACCAAACAACTCGCTGCCATACTGTTCCGTGGTCAAATTGAATGATCATGCCGTCGGGTGAATAGATCGCCCCTTCGTTCCAGTTCTGCACCCAGATGTGCCCAGGATAATCAATCCAGGCGCGCGACGGGATACCCGCTTCGTTCACGAGGTTCATCTGCCACTCGGTCTGCGTTATGTAGGCTAGTGCTGGCGGACCAGCTGCGCACATCTTCACGCACTGAAATTGACCCGAGAGATTTAGCACCTGGGCCGAAACAGCGGTCGCACTCGCGGCGGCCATTGCCAGTGCGGCCAGAACAGTAATAACGATCGTTTTCATCACCCTACTCCTTGCCTGTGGCTGCTTAGGTAACGGACGATCGCGGCAGCCGCCTGTAGAGACGCACGACCCTGTCCGAGCATCATATTTGTGATGTGTGACCAAAATGCCGCGCCGTCACTGATAATCAGCACTTTTAACGAAACGATGTTGACACAAAAAAGCTCATGCGACGCAAATGAAGCTGACCGTCGCGGAGATCTACATCCACCCCGAGATCGGGCGTCTTTCTATACCGGGCCAGTGACTCGCCTCATCGCTTGATAGGCTCGACCACCAGCCCCCACCCGCGCTCGCTCATGCACTTCGTGAACGCCGGGAAGCCTTCGTTGAGCGGGAGATTCGTTCCTGGCTTGAACCCGGCTTTCTCGTAGCACGCACCGTAGTCCGCCTTCCATTGCTCATCCGTCCGCCCCTGGCCCGTCGTGTCCCTCCATTTCTTGATGGGCTCGACTACCACCCTCCACCCGCGCTCGCTCATGCACTTCGTGATCGCCGCAAAGCCTTCGTTGAGCGGGGGATGCGTTCCATCCGGCTTGAACCCGGCTTTCTCGTAGCACGCACCGTAGTCCGCCTTCCTTTGCTCGTCCGTCCGCCCCTGGCCCGTTGTGTCCTCCCATTGGGAGTTCGGCGTGCAAGCGCAGAGCAGCACGCAGCCCAGCAGGGTTATGGCGCAGATCCTCTTCCCGGGCAGACGGGAACCGTAGGACCGCCTTGACCTCGGCGAGGACACGACGCGGCTTGACATGCGAGTCCTCCCTCTTGGGCTTGCGCAAGTTGCAGCATTGCCGAGCGGACTGCAATCGGCGCCTACGACGCTATCTCGACTTGCATTCCCAATATCATCGACCCATGTGATGCCGACACCCGATGTCGGCTTGGGGTCAATTTCTGCCGCGTCATCTCACGGAACGCGCGGCCGCTTTACCCCACAAAGCTGCCGCGCCGGCCGTTCGCCATCGAGGTAGTTCCGGGCCACTTGCGTCATTTCGCACCGCAGAAAATCAGCGCGCCTTTTGCCATCGGACCACGGCCGCGCCGGCTGTGAAGCGGCAAAGAAAGCGGCGCGCGTCAGACTCGTGCGCGTAAAAATTAGGAAATAGCGGATGCCGATGCCGAGGAGATAACCGATCTGGAGGCGCGCGGTCGAACAGCGGTCCACCGTATCAGAAATGGACACGCCGGCCATCGGTTTCTGGGTCAATTCCGGGTTATGAAATTTGCGGCTCCGCAGTGACCGGTCCAGCTTGCGGATCGAGCAAGCTGGACAGCACGGTGGGGTCCGCCGCCGTGCGGACTGTCATCGGCTCGTCGCGACCGCGGATCGACACCTCTATTCGCGTCAGCGCATCGGGCGCGATGCCCGCAGTGTTGCAGACCTCCTCGGACACGATGATCGTGCAATTGAGCGTCTTGGTCATGTCCTGCAGCCGCGCTGCGACGTTCACCGTGTCGCCGATCGCGGTGAACACCGTGTGATCGCGAAAGCCAATGTCGCCGATGATCGCCTCGCCGCCATGAATGCCGATGCCAAATTGGATCGGCTCGCGCAGTTCGGCGGCGAACTGGTGGTTCATATATTCGACATTCGCGGCAACATTCGCCGCAGCTGACATCGACTGCCGACAGGCAGTCGCCGGGTCGACGCTGAGGCCGAACAAGGCGAGCATGCCATCGCCGACATATTGGTTGGGCTGGCCGCCGGCGTCGATCACAGCCTGCGAAGCCGCGCCGAGGAAACGATTGATCAGGAATACGATGTCGAATGGCAACCGTGCCTCGGCGAGTTTGGTCGAGCCGCGCATGTCGACGAACATGGCGACGATGTAGCGCTCCTCGCCGATGTGCGCGCGGTATCGATTGCGGACAAAGTTGGCGCCGATATTCGGGGCTAGCATGGGGATGACGGCCACATCGGTGTGCGGGCGCAGCTGACAGGCGAGCCGAATTGCCGGATCGCCGGTCGCGCCGACGCGCGCCAGCACAAACGCCTCACGGCCGGATGGTGGCGGCAATGCGCGACGATCGCTGACAACGCGAACGCGGCAGGTGGAGCATCGCGCCCGACCGCCGCACACGCTGGCGTGCGGTACTTTGAAGCGCAGGCTCGCTTCGAGAACACTTAAACCCTTCGGCACGCGCACCTGCCGATCGGGGTATGTGATCGTGATCATGCCGCCCCGGCGTTCGCGCAGCGCGCGCCCGCCGCGCGCGACAAACACCAAGCCGATGAGGCCAATGTAACCGATCGGGAAATAAAAAAGAGAAATCTTGTCGATGACCGAACGCTGCTCCGGAGGGATGAACTTCACATGCTCAGCACGCCATTGCGGCTGTGATGCGAGCGCGATGACTGCGCTCGCGCCGTGATGTGCACCAATCAATGCGAGCGGCGGCAGCAGCACAGCCACCGCCAGCAAATACGGAGACGCCCATTTGAAAAATGGCTTTAGGCGAAGCCAGAAATAAAGTCCGATGCAGCCGTGAATCCAGGCTACGCTTAGCAGAGCGAACTGGACCGCAATCATGTGCGGGCGCGCGACCCAATAGGCAAAAAATGCCGCTGCATAGTTTGGTGCATCACGCCCGAATAGCAGTCCTCCGAGTCGCACGCCGCCGAAATGACTGGCTATCAAAAGCGGAATGCTGAGCCCCAATGCGAGCTGGGTGATTTCGGCGGCCGTGTAGCGAAAATGCCGACGCTGATAGAGCGCCCACAAACCGAGACCAGCATGCGTCGTTGCAGCCGCATAGAGCACGAAATTGACGACCGGAATCCTCCAAAACCAGATGTGGTACGAGAGCCACGTTTCCATCGCGGCGTACGAAATGTTGCCGAGCGCGTGATTGAAGAAATGCGAGAAGATGTAAGTGAACATGACAAGCCCGCAGGCGAGGCGGACCTGCCGCACGCCGATGCCGCGTAACCATGTGGTCGTTGCAAATGTCACACTGGCGTGCATCACAGCAAGTTTGGATCGGCAATGTCGCAGATGGGTCATTTTCGACTGAGATGGTCAAGGCCCGGGCCTCGTATATGTCCGCTTCGACTCCGATAGCGACCGTCAGCCATCAAAACGTGATCCGGCGCTAAGGGGCCACAAGCAGACATTACAGCCTCCTTATTTCAGCACCTTCACCCTGGCCGGAGACCGGGTCGGTGACGCCGAGCCCGCCGCCAAGATCTTCAAGCGTGTCGCGGAACGAGTTGAGCGTCGCGATCATGCTGTCGCGTGCGTTGACAATCGCATCCATGTCGGTCCATTCGGCGATGACGCAGAAGGTGTGCTCGCCAGTCTTGATGACATTGGCGTGAATAAGCCCAGGCCAAGCAAACGCAACCTTGTTGTGAGCATCGAGGAATTGCTGTTCGCGGCCCGCCTTCACTTTGAAACGCACGGCATTGAACGCGGTCATGGGTCTACCTCTTTTGGTGATGCGGCGCGAACGCACAAGGCCAACGCCGCAGCAAGCGTGTTGAAATTCCGCCGTCTCATATTTCGCCTCTAGCGAAGACACAAGGCTACCACACCATTGTATTATGCGTCGCAGCAAAATTGGATCGCCCATGTCTCTCTTGGGTCATCAACTGCCGCGCCGGCCATGGGACCAGCGCGGCAGCTAGACGCCTAATAACGGACACGGAGGCGCGAGGTCGGCGCGGCAGAGATGGGCCATGAAGAGACTCATGCACTGCAACATAATTGGCCAAATGTATTTGTCTCCGAGCGCAAAAAGAAAGAGTCGGGCCGTGGGGCGAAGTCCAGGGCACTGCCTGCTGTTCGGCGTACCGATCGAGCCACCGGACCCTCACCTCTTGACCTAGATCAATGCGTCCGCGGCTGGGCTCGAGAAGCTGTGCGCTACAATGGCGCCCACCATTGAACTAGGTTCGTGGGGTGTGGTTTCGCCTACCGCGTTCGATGAAAGGGTGTCCGCGCATATGGAGGATGCCCATGACAGTCAAAGCCATCTTGTCCCGCAAAGGCAATGCCGTCATCACGATCGAGCCGACGGTGCCGCTTTGCGACGCCGTCAAAATCCTCGACGAGCATCGGATCGGCGCCGCAGTGATCACCGATGCTGATCAGCACATAGTCGGGATTTTGTCCGAACGCGATATCGTGCGCACGCTCGCCCGAAACATCCGAGTTGCAGGCGCCTGTCAACTTTGCGACGAGCCCGTTGGACAGGTGATGACGCGGGAGGTCGAGACGTGCACGCAATCCGACACAATCCACGAGATCATGGAGCGCATGACTGCGGGCAAATTTCGCCATCTTCCTGGGGTCGAGTGCGGCAGACTCGTCGGAATCATCTCGATTGGTGACGTGGTCAATTATCGGCTCCGAGAAATGGAGCTCGAGTCGAATGCCATGCATGAGTACATCTTGACGGCTTGATCGGCCTCGCCGCTCTTCCGTCCGGCGACGTGGATTGTCGGTCAGTGGGGAGAGGAGTTGATTGCTCCAAAGTCATCTGAATGCGTCAGGGTGTGACAAGTGGGCGGCGAGCGAAAAGCTCGGTCGTGGTCAGCATTGTAATCGAGGAGCAACAGCGATGAGAAAGCTTCTTTACAAATCGGGCACCGCCATCGGTCTCGCACTGCTTTCCCCCGCAGCACTTGCCGCTACGCGGGACGAGGTACAGACGCTCCTTTTTGGCCAAGTGCAGATATATGTGTTCATTGCATTCGTGATCATCGCCGCCATCGCCGTGTACTTCAAGAAATTACCAGAGGACAAGCACCAGACTCCATTGAACAGAATATTCGGGGAGGGCAAAGCCATACACTCAGTTGGACCCGATACCCCCGTATCCGAGTGTGTGCGCTTGATGACGGCCAGCAAAATCGGCGCCCTGATCGTTTTGGATGGCGAACGGCTGATAGGCATCTTCACGGAGCGGGATGCGCTGAACAAAGTGCTGGCCGGCGACCTTGATCCGGGCAACACGAAGGTGTCCGAGGTGATGACGAAGGACCCATTCTGCATCCGTTCGACGACGACGGTCGCCGACGCGATGAAATTGATCACCAAGCGGCGATTCCGACACCTGCCGATTGTGGACAACGGCAAGGTGCTCGCCGTCGTATCGAGCGGCGATCTAACACACTGGCTGGTGCAGGACCAGACGGGAGAGGTTCAAGAGCTTGTCGATCTTGCCGCCCGGTGAGCCTTGCAGCAGGGACATCGCGGCAGGCCGCCTTTGCGCCGATGACCTGATAAAAACAACACTTCACCCCGCCGGACATTGTTGGACGACTATGCAACTCCAACGCTAACGCGCATCGTGGCGCGGAACGGCGAAGGTACAATCGGGCATTAGCTTCCTGAGTTCAGTTTGCAGCGTTATTTGATAAAACTCAGATATGAGGCGACGGCCTCAATTTGGTTCGGGGACAATTTGCTCGCAATATGAGGCATGGGAGGCCCTGCGGCCGCATGGTATACTTCGCCCCTCGACACATTCACGATGTCCGCGCAACGTCCGCTTTACCCGTGCGCCGTGGAAAGGCGGCGCTTTCCAGTGGGTGTAAGTCCCACCCGGCAACCGCTCCAGCCGGAAGCAACCGGAGCAGCTATGGAGGTAACGAAATGGCTGAAGCCTTCGGG
>JBEKWO010000035.1:0-36712 GCA_049512975.1 Xanthobacteraceae bacterium
CAAGACGTTTCTCGCCGGGATCGAGACTCGGCCCGCGCGTCACCGCCCAGCTCTTCATCACGCCGTCGAGCTCGAGCCGCAAATCGTAATGCAGCCGCCGCGCGGCATGCTTCTGAATCACATAACGGTGACCGCCGCGCCGGCCCTTGCGGCCGCGCGGCTCCGTCGTCACGCCGAATTGCCGCTTTTTTCGGTAAGTCTCGAGTGCCACGATCGGTCAGCTTGGGTTTTGCGGTGCTCGGCCTGTGGCGGCCTATTGCGGAATTCGCGCGGGCGTTCGCCGCGCATTGCCCGCAGCGAACTGCGGAATCCGAAAGGCCACCATTAACGTCATCATTCTAATGCGGTTTTCGGATTTGAAGTTCCTCTGTCACATTTGCTTAGGCCCAGTTTTATGCAGTTTTTGTACACGCCGTAAGATTGTAATTCCTTTCGGGGCCCTTCGGCGTGGCAAGATTTACCTTTTTCGACAATGGCTTTGTCCGAACCAATCCCTATATCCGGCGTTGCTGAGTACGGGGGCTTACGTCCGAATATGCCCCAGCGGAGCCAGAGAGCCATAGACCGGACGCTTAAACTGACAAGCGCCCGCCTGCGGCCGAAATTGCGTTGCCGGCCTGGAATGGTGTAAAGATTAATGTTTATGGGGTTCGGCGCTATGCGTGGGGGATCGGGCGCATCGGCACTTTGACACCGACGTTCACTATTTAGGCCCGCGAGAGGCCAACGAGGCTAATAAGAAGGAGTGTTCGCGTGACCGTTCCGTCCAAGACCCCATTGCTGGATCTGGTCAAAACGCCAAGCGACCTCCGGCACCTCGAGGAAGGCCAGCTGCGCCAGCTTGCCGATGAGCTGCGGCGGGAGACGATCGACGCCGTTTCGGTCACCGGCGGTCATCTCGGCGCCGGTCTCGGCGTGGTCGAGCTGACTGTGGCGCTGCATTACGTGTTCGATACGCCGCGCGATCGACTGGTCTGGGACGTCGGCCATCAGGCCTATCCGCACAAGATTCTCACCGGCCGGCGCGACCGCATCCGCACGCTGCGGCAGGGTGGCGGCCTGTCCGGTTTCACCAAGCGCGCCGAGAGCGAATACGATCCGTTCGGTGCCGCCCACTCCTCGACCTCTATTTCCGCCGCTCTTGGCATGGCGGTGGCGCGCGATCTCAGCGGCAAGAAGAATAACGTCATCGCCGTCATCGGCGACGGCGCCATGTCGGCGGGCATGGCCTACGAGGCCATGAACAATGCCGGCGCGATCAATTCCCGGCTCATCGTCGTGCTCAACGACAACGACATGTCGATTGCGCCTCCGGTCGGCGCGCTGTCGGCCTACCTCGCGCGCCGCGTCTCCGGACGCGGCTATCGCAGTTTGCGCCACATCGTCCGCCAGATCGCCAAGCGGCTGCCGAGCAGGATGCTGGAGAAGCGTGCGCTCGCCATCGAGGAATATGCGCGCGGGCTCGTCACCGGCGGCACGCTGTTCGACGAACTCGGCTTTTTCTATGTCGGGCCGATCGACGGCCACAACATCGATCATCTGCTGCCGGTGCTGAGAAACGTGCGCGACGCCGAGAACGGGCCGTTCCTGGTTCACGTCGTCACCAAGAAAGGCAAAGGCTACGCGCCGGCGGAAAAATCCGCCGACAAGTACCATGGCGTGGTGAAGTTCGACGTCGCCACCGGCGCCCAGGTGAAATCGAAACCGACGGCGCCGGCGTACCAGAAGGTCTATGGGGAAAGCCTCATCAAGGAAGCGCGCAAGGATCCCAAGATCGTCGCCATCACTGCGGCGATGCCCTCGGGCACCGGCGTCGACCTGTTCGAAAAGGAGTTTCCCGAGCGCACGTTCGACGTCGGCATTGCCGAGCAGCATGGCGTCACTTTCGCCGCCGGGCTGGCAACCGAAGGCTTCAAGCCATTCGCAACCATCTACTCGACGTTCCTGCAGCGCGCCTATGACCAGGTCGTGCACGATGTCGCGATCCAGCGGTTGCCGGTGCGTTTCGCCATGGACCGCGCCGGACTGGTCGGCGCCGACGGGCCGACGCATGCCGGCACCTTCGATGTCGCCTATCTCGGCTGCCTGCCGGGCTTCGTGCTGATGGCGGCGGCCGACGAAGCCGAGCTGGTACACATGGTGTCTACCGCCGTGGCGATCGACGATCGGCCTTCGGCGCTGCGCTATCCGCGCGGCGAAGGCCGCGGCGTGCCGATGCCGGAAGAAGGCAGGCCGCTCGAGATCGGTAAGGGCCGCATCCTGCGCGAAGGCACCAAGGTCGCGCTGTTCTCGTACGGCGCCCGGCTCGGCGAATGCCTCAAGGCGGCGGACGAATTGGCGGCGCATGGCCTGTCGACCACGGTCGCCGACGCGCGCTTCGCCAAGCCGCTGGATGTCGATCTCTTGCTGCGGCTTTCGCGCGAACACGAGGTGCTGTTGACCATCGAGGAGGGTTCGATCGGCGGCTTCGGCTCGTTCGTGCTGCAAGCGCTCGCCGAGCACGGCCTGCTCGATCGCGGCCTCAAGGTTCGCAGCATGGTGCTGCCCGACATCTTCATCGACCAGGATTCGCCGAACGCGATGTACGCCAAGGCCGGACTCGATGCCAAAGGCATCGTCCATAAGGCATTCGAGGCTCTCGGCCAAAACATCCGCGGCGAGGCGGTGAAGCTCGTCAGGTAGCCTACCCTGTAGGGTGGGCTAAATCGTCGTCTGTTCCATAGCCGCGTGGGCACTCCGCGTGCACGATTTTGCCCACGCGGAACAAGCCTGAAAGCGCGCGCAGTGCCCACCCTACAATTGCCATGACCACGCGAGAGCGCGCCGATCGGCTTTTGGTCGCGCGCGGCCTGTTCGAAAGCCGCGCCCGCGCCCAGGCCGCCATCGCCGCCGGCCGGGTGACCGCCGACGGGGCACCGGTGCGCAAGGCGTCGGACGCGATCTCGTCGGCCGCCGCGATCGAGGCCGCACCCGAGCATCCCTATGTGTCGCGCGGCGGCGTCAAGCTCGCGGCGGCGCTCGATCATTTTCAACTCGATGTCGCGGGCCGCGTCTGCCTCGACGTCGGCGCCTCGACCGGCGGCTTTACCCAGGTGCTCGTCGCCCGCGGCGCGCGGCGCGTTTACGCGATCGACGTCGGCAGCGGCCAGCTGCATGCTTCGCTGCGCGGCCGGCCCGAGATCGCGGCGATGGAAAAAACCGACATACGCAAACTCGATGCCGCGCGATTTCTCGAGCGGCCCGATTTTGCCACCGTCGATGTCAGCTTCATTTCGCTTAAACTTGTGCTGCCACCGATTGGACATCTGCTCAAGCTGCGCGCCACGCTGGTGGCGCTGATCAAGCCGCAATTCGAGGCGCAGCGCCGCGACATCAAGAAAGGCATCGTGCGCGACGCGGCAATCCACGAAGCGGTCTGCGCCGACATCACCGCGTTTTTGACGGCGCAGGACTGGCGCGTCGGCGGCCGCATGCCGTCACCGATCCTGGGCGGCGACGGCAATCGCGAATTCTTGGTCGAGGCTGAGCGTGGTTGAGCGGCTCGCGGTCGATCGGCTCGGCCATCGCGGCGACGGCGTCGCCGACGGCCCGGACGGCGCGATCTATATTCCCGGCGCGCTGCCCGGCGAAACGGTCGAGGTCGAAGAGGTCGCGGGCCATCCCGACCGCCGGCGGCTTCTTCACATCGACATACCGAGCACTGAGCGCATCGCGCCGATCTGTCCGCATTTCGGCGTCTGCGGCGGCTGCGCCGTGCAGCACTGGGACGCGGCGCGGTATCGCGTCTGGAAGCGCGATCTGGTGGTCGAGGCGCTGCGTCAGGCCGGGCTCGACGCGCCGGTCGCCGACCTTATCGACGCGCACGGCGAAGGCCGCCGGCGGGCGGTGTTTCATGCCCGGCGCGGCACGCATGGAGTGCTCGAAGTCGGCTTTTCGGCGGCGCGCGCCCATCATCTGGTCGCGATCGACCGCTGTCCGATCCTGGCGCCAAATCTCGGCGGCGCCATCGACGCCGCCTGGGCCATTGCCGAGGTGCTCGATCCGGCGGAAAAACCGCTCGACATCCATGTCACCGCGACCGATGCCGGCCTCGACATCGACGTCCGCGGTTCAGGCCCCCTGACGGCGCCGCTGATGACGGCGCTGGCGCGCGCCGCCGCATCGCATGATCTCGCGCGGCTGACCCGCCACGGCGAACTGATCGCGCTGACGCGCGCGCCGACATTGCGCATGGGCAAGGCGACCGTGCCCTTGCCGCCCGCCGCGTTTCTGCAAGCCACGGCCGCAGGCGAGGCGGCGCTGGCGCGGCTTGTCGTCTCCGCCTGCTCCGGCGCCGCGCGCGTCGCCGACCTCTTCTCCGGCATCGGCCCGTTCGCGCTGCGGCTCGCCGAGCGCGCACGGGTTATCGCCGTCGATGACGACAACGAGGCGCTCGCCGCACTCAAGCGCGCCGCGGCCTCGACCGCCGGCCTCAAGCCGATCGACATTGAGCGCCGCGATCTGTTCCGCCGCCCACTCACGGCGGCGGAGCTGAAAAACTTCGAAGCTGTCGTCTTCGACCCGCCGCGGCAGGGCGCGCAAGCGCAGGCGCGCGAACTCGCGTCAAGTGGCGTGCCGCTCATTGTCGCGGTGTCATGCAATCCGGCAACGTTCGTGCGCGACTTGAGCGAGCTGGTGCGCGGCGGCTATCGGCTGACCGAGATCACGCCGGTCGATCAATTCCGCTACGCCGCCCATGTCGAGATCGTGGCGCGGCTGGAAAAGTAGCACGGCTAATCTCCTCCGCCGCCCGATGGCACAGCCCTCAGGACGCGATAGCCTGAAGCGCTAAGCGTTGATGACGTTGGACCGGCAGCAGCAACTGCTCGGGAACAATCGCCGCCGATCAAAGCGGCGTATCGAGGTCACTGAGATTTTTTGGCTGCTTTTCGCGCGACATCCCGCAAGTCGGCCTCATCGTCGTGCGAAGAACCGGGCGGCTTGTCCGTCAGCGGTGCAGCGATTGGCCTTTTGTTTCCGGCGCGCACAACGCCGCGACGAAGGTGATCGCCGCCAAGAGGATCAGCATCAGCGAGACGCCGGCGGTGCCGCCGGTATAGTTCGCCAGCGACGTAGCGAACAGCGGCGTCAGCCCGCCGCCGATGGCGGCCGCAAGCTGGAACCCGAGCGAGGCACCGGTGTAGCGCACGCGCGTGCCGAACAGCTCGGGAAAGTAGGTCGACTGCAACCCGAACATGGTGCCTTGACCGAGGCTGAGCGCCACCACCATCGTCAGGATGATGATGGTGGGATTTTTGCTGTCGAGCAGCCAGAACAGCGGGAAGGCGAAGCCCATGGTGAACAGCGTGCCAGCGAAATAAAGCGCCCGCCGACCGAAGATGTCGCTCAGCCAGCCGAACAGCGGGATGGCCGCCACGGCGACCAGTGCGGCGACGATGATCGCATCCAGCATCAGCTGCTTGGAGACGCCAAGCTTGGTCGTGGCGTACACCACGGCGAAGATGGTGAGAATATAGACCCACGATACCTCGGAGATTTTCAGGCCGATGGCGACCAGGAAGCTGCGCGGATTCCGCAGGATGGTCTCGAGAAATGGGCTTAGCGCGATGTCGCCGCGCCGCTTGATGTCTTCGAACACCGGGGTTTCGGCAACGCGCCGGCGCACGAACCAGCCGACGCCAAGGAGCGCGATGCTGAGCAGGAATGGCACGCGCCATCCCCAGGCCAGGAATGAGGCTTGCGGCAGCGTCGCCGCTAGTGCAAAGGCGCCGCTCGACGTCAGCATGCCGAGCGGGAATCCGACCTGCACCAGGCTGCCGTAAAACCCGCGCCGAGCCGCCGGCGCGTGCTCGAGCACGACCAGCGAAGCGCCGCCCCACTCGCCGCCGAGGCCGATGCCCTGGACGATGCGCAGCGTAACGAGCAGGATCGGCGCCCAGATGCCGATCTGATGATAGGTCGGCAGCAATCCGACGCAGAACGTACCGAGCCCCATCACCGCCATGGTGATCATCAGCATCGTCTTGCGGCCGATGCGGTCGCCGAAATGGCCGAACAAGATGCCGCCGACCGGGCGGGCGAAAAAGCCGGCCGCGTAGGCGCCGAGCGCCGCCAGCGTGCCGGTCAGCGGGTCGAAGTTGGGGAAGAACAAGCTGTTGAAGACCAAAGCCGCCGCCGTGCCGTAGATCAGAAAGTCGTACCATTCGATGACGGTGCCGATCGATCCGGCAAACACCACGGAGGCCATCGACCGTTGTTTGCCGCCGGACGTTCGCGGTGCGACGTCGACTGCTGCGGTCAGCACGCTCATGTTACGCTCCTGTATCCTCGACGGCTGCGGATCTTTCAGATCGCCGCGCGCTCACGCGATCCGCGCGCTGATGATCCGCGGCAACCGATGTCGCGCGTCGGCCGGTCGCTTCCGACCCTAGCTTGCAGGATGTGGAGGCGGCCGCGTTGTGGACGGCGCCAGCCGGGAAAGACGCGAATCAAACGGTCGGTCCGGGAAGCTGAAAGCACGCAGCGAAAGCAATACAGCTTCGGGATATTTTGTATATTTCTATCGACGCGGCGCGTCGGAACATTTGATCGGATAGTAAATGTTGCCTTCGTCGTTTACCTTACCCGGCGCGCGGCCGGCCAAAAGACACAACCCACCACACATGCGAACGGGAACAGCATGCGGACGCTCATGATCGGCGACGTCACCATTACCAGCATCATCGAGCGCGACGGGCCGTGGCGGCGGCCGGAGGACATGTTCCCCGCCTATGACCCCGACATTGGCCGGCGCCATCTCGCCGAGCTCGATCCGGTAGTATTCGACCCGGCGTCCGGACGCATGGTGATGCCCTATCAGACCTTCGTGGTGCGGACGCCCAAGCACACCATCCTGGTCGACACCTGCACCGGCGAAGACAAGGGCTATCCGCCGCCATTCGACTTCCCCAAGCAACCCTGGCTCGACGGCTTCGCCGCCGCCGGTCTGCGGTTCGACGACATCGACTACGTGTTTTGCACCCACCTGCACATCGACCATAGCGGCTGGAACACCGTGCTGCGCGACGGCCGCTGGGTGCCGACCTTCCCGAAGGCGAAATACGTGTTCCACAAAGGCGAATACGCCGCATGGGAGGAGTCGACCAAACGCGGCGAGAATCGACCCGGCGGCGGCGGCAATGTGTGGCGCTTCAACTGCGAGCCGGTGGTGGCGGCCGGCCAGGCGCTGCTGGTCGACGACGACTTTGCGCTCGACGATACGATGTGGCTCACACCGACGCCGGGTCATTCGCCGTGCCATTGCTGCGTCAATATCCGCTCGGGCGGACAGCAGGCCGTCGTCATCGGCGACCTCATGCATCACGCCTTGCAGTGCCGCGAGCCGGATTGGTCGACGATCTTCGACTGGGACCCTCGGCAGGCGGCGCGATCGCGCCGACAATTCCTGGGCAAGATCGCCGGCACCGGCATCGTTGTGCTGCCGATCCATTTTCCGCACCCGACCGCCGGGCTCGTCGAAGCGGACGGCGAGCGATTCCGCTACAGCTTCATTCGCTAGCGAATACACTCCGATTGCAGCCCGGCAGGCAAATGGTGGAGACTTGCTGGCATCGAGGCGCGCTACGGGTCCGGAGTTCGCGTACCGGCTGTAGAGACAAGCGCGTTCACATCAGGGAGGACTTCTGATGATTGCGTGTGTAACCGCCCGGCGCGACATACTGTTTGCCGGCACCATCGCCGGCTTCCTGTCCGCGGCCCCGGTCTTCGCCCAGCAACCGCCTGCTACTCCGCCCGCTGCTGCCCCGGCTGCTGCCCCGGCCGCCGCGCCCGCGCTGCCGCCCGGCTCGGCGTTGATCGGCCGGCCCGAGGGCAATCCGGCCGCCGCCAAGCTCGCGCCGATCGCGCCGCCGCCGTTGCCGGCGCCGCCCGACAAGCTGCCGACCGCCAAGCTCAAGCTGCCGGCCGGCTTTCATATCGAGGTCTATGCCAGCGGCATCGCCAATGCGCGCTCGCTGCGGGTCGGCGACAAGGGCACGGTGTTCGTCGGCACGCGCTTCGGCAACAAGGTCACCGCCGTCGTCAACAAGGACGGCAAGACCGAGCTGAAGACGATCGCCTCCGGCCTGCATCGCCCGAACGGGCTCGCCTATCACGGCGGCACCCTCTACATCGCCGAGGTGTCGCAGATTTCCAAAATCGACAATGTCGAGGCCAATCTCGACAACCCGCCGAAGCCGACGGTGATCTACACCGATCTGCCGAAGGACGAGGCGCACGGCTGGAAGTTCATCGGCATCGGTCCCGACAACAAGCTCTACATTCCGGTCGGGCAGCCGGGCAACAACGTGCTGCATGACGCCGATCACGGCCAGATCCGGCGCATCAATCTCGACGGCACCGGGAGAGAAACGGTCGCGCTCGGCGTGCGCAATTCGGTCGGCTTCGACTGGAATCCGGTCAACAAGCAGCTCTACTTCTCCGACAACGGCCGCGACTGGGTCTCGGAGGACATGCCGGAAGACGAGCTCAACCGCGTCACCAAGCTGGGCGAGGACTTCGGCGCGCCGTACTGCTACCAGGGCAATCTGCCTGATCCGGAATTCGGCTGGGGCCATAGCTGCAGCGAGTTCGTGCCGCCGATCCTGCTGACCGGCCCGCACTCGGCCGGCCTCGGGCTGCGCTTCTATACCGGCAGCATGTTTCCGAAGAAGTACGAGAACGCCATCTTCCTCGCGCGCCACGGCTCGTGGAACCGTACCAAGAAGTTCGGCGGCGACATCCTGGTCGTCTATCTCAATAAAGACGGCACGGTGAAATCGTCGGAGCCGTTCCTCACCGGGTTCATCGAGAACAACAATTACATCGGCCGCCCGGTGGACGTGGAGATCATGCGTGACGGCTCGATGCTGGTTTCCGACGATTGGAACGGGGCGATCTACCGCATAACCTACGGCAAGGCTCGCACCGCCGGCCGCTGACGAGAGTATGCGGCGAGCGTTTCGTCGCTCGCTGCATCTTTTCACGATGACAATGCCCCGAATGTTGAAATTGCTGCCGCGGCTTGCCGCGGCGATGGCGCTGATCGGCGTTGCCGGCCAGCCGCTTTTCGCCGCGGCCTTGGCCGAGCGCATGGCGCCGTGCCTTGCCTGCCACGGCGTGCATGGCCGGTCGGAAATTGCGGAAGTTCCTTCGCTCGGCGGCCAGCCGGCGCCCTATCTGTTGATCCAGCTTTATCTGTTTCGGGAAAAACAACGCGTCGCCGAGATCATGAACGACATGACCCTCGACTTCACCGACGAGGATCTGCGCACATTCGCCGATGCGATCGCCAAGCTGCCACCGCCGCAGCCGCCGCAACCGCCGGCGGATGTGCCGGACGCCGCACGGCTGCAGAACGGCCGCGCGTTGATCGGGCAACACCGCTGCAACACTTGCCACAATCTGGATTTGACCGGTCGCGAAAATATTCCGCGCATCGCCGACCAGCGCGAGGATTATCTGGTCAAGACGTTGCGCGACTATAAGAGCAATGCCCGCCAAGGCTACGATGGCGTCATGGCCGAGGTGCTCGCCCCGGTCACCGACGCGCAAATTCTCGATCTCGCGTACTACCTGGCGCGCTTCCGCTGACCCGAGCATAGCGGCATTGACAAGCTTGGGGCGCGGCGCTTAGCCGCCGATCAAGGGCAGCGACCGAGGGCCGAATTAAGGCCGGACTTTCCGCTTCGGTCTTGTGCTAGTGTGCGCCGGGAAGGCTACAACGCGGGGGCGGTGACATGGCCACGACTTTACGCAGAATTGCAATCCGTCGCGTGGCCGCCGTGGCGGCTGCCGTCGCTGCCGGCATTTTTACCGCCGGCAGCGCGAGCGCGCAGCTCTCGCAGGCATGGACCTGGTGCGTCAACAAGGAGAAAGCCTCGCCCGATCTGCAGGTCAGCGGCTGCACCTCCGTCATCCAGTCCGGCAAGGAGACAAAGAAAAATCTCTCGATCGCGTTCAACAACCGCGGCAACGGCTACCGCGCCAAGGGCGACAACGACAACGCTATCGCCGACTACACCCAGGCGATCCGGCTCGATCCCAAATACGCCTCCCCGTACAACGGCCGCGGCAACGTCTATCAAGACAAGAAGGACTACGACCGCGCCATCGCCGAATACAACCAGGCGATCCGCCTCGATCCCGGCTATGCGCTCGCCTATAACGGCCGCGGCAACGCCTATCAAGCCAAGAAGGACTACGACCACGCCATTGCCGACTATACCGAATCCATCCGCCTCGATCCCCAATACTCGAGTCCGCACAACGGTCGCGGCAACGCCTACCGATCCAAGGGCGATATCGACCGCGCATTGCCCGACTACAACGAGGCAATCCAGCTCGATCCCAGGAGCGCCTTTCCCTATAACGGCCGGGCCAACGTCTATTTCGACAAGAAAGACTACGACCGCGCCATCGTCGACTACGGCGAGTCGATCCGGGTCGATCCCAAATACGCGACCGCTTTCAACAACCGCGGCCTCGCCTACGCCCGAAAGAGCGACTACGACCGCGCCATCGCCGACTACAATCAGGCGCTCGCGCTCGATCCCCAATATGCCGTCGCCTACGACAACCGCGGCGACGCCTACTTATCCAAGAGCGACTACGATCGCGCCATCGCCGACTACAGCGACGCGATGCGCGTCGATCCGAAATACGCCATCGCCTACAACGACCGCGGTTACGCCTACGCCAGGAAGAAGGACTACGACCGCGCCATCGCCGACTATAACGAGGCCATCCGCATCGATCCGTCTTACAGCGCGGCCTTCAACAACCGTTCCAACGCCTACGAGAACAAGGGTCAATACGCGCAGGCGCCAAGGCGATCCGCGCCAACGTCGCCGAGCAGTGGACGAAATACGGGGTGAAGTAAGCGCGGTCGGCGATCGTCGCCACCAAGCCGCAAGCCGCCGACGATGTCGGCACGCTGACCGGTAGCGCAAGTCGGAAGCCTCCGACTTACGCGGTGCTGTGCCGGCGGGTGGCGGTTTAAGTCCGCAACACGGCAATCGATTTCTAATAGAACACGCCGTAAACCGCATCGACGACTTCGCCGGTCGTCACGTTGACCAGCAGCACGTCTGGTCCATAGCGCACCCATTGGAAGCCAGCTTCGGGCGCCACCAAGCCGAGTGCCGCCCAATCGGCATAGAAATAAGCAGGCACCAAAAACAGTGGCGGCAACACCATGCCGCCAGCCCAACGCTGGTAGCGATAGCCGGACGGATAAACGAACGGTGCGAGATGCGCCCGATGGATCTCGTGGCCGCGGAAGGTCAACGGGCCGCCGTGCGGACCCGCCAGGCCGGGCGGTGGCCCGTGCGGGCCGGGCGGTGGCCCGTGCGGACCGTGCGGCATAACGGCCGGCTTGACGACGCCCGGCTTCGGGTTGCCCGGTTTGCCGGGTGGATGGTGCTCCTCGGCCGCAGCCAGGTTTGGCAAGGCGAGCGCGAACATAGCGGCGATCGTCAGCATCCGGCGCATAGCGGTCCCTTCTGTCGATTTGCGAGAATCTATCGGCGGCAGACTAGCAGACCCGCCATCCTTGCCAAGGCCGCGCGCGCATTCGACCTAGAGCCGCTTCGCCACCTCTTCGAGCATGACCTCGGTGGCGCCGCCGCCGATATTCTGCACGCGCGCGTCGCGCGCCATGCGCTCGATGGTGCTGCCGCGCATGAAGCCCATGCCGCCGTGAAACTGCACGCAGTTGTACATGACCTCGTTGACCAACTCGCCGCAAAAGGCCTTGACCATCGACACTTCCTTGGTGGCGTCGACGCCCTGCGTGTCGAGCCACGCCGTGTGATAGACGAGCTGCCGGCCGGCCTCGACCTTGGTGGCGAGCATCGCCAGGCGCTGCCGGATCGTCTCCCGTTGCCACAGCGGAGCGCCAAACGCCTTGCGGGTACGCACATAATCGAGCGTGAGTTCGAGCGCGGCCTGCGCTTCGCCCATCGCCACCGCGCCGATCGTCGTCCGCTCGTTCTGAAAATTCTTCATGATGGCGTAGAACCCGCGCCCTTCGTCGCCGAGCCGATTCTCGACGGGAATGCGGCAACCTTCGAAACGCAACTCGGCGGTATCGGACGATCGCCAGCCGTGCTTGTCGAGCGTGCGGCCGACGGTCAGGCCGGGCGTGCCTTTCTCGACCAGGAACATGGTGATCGACTGGCTCGGCGGGCCGGAGCGATCGGTCTTCGCCGCGACGCAATAGAGATCGCCGTAGACGCCGTTGGTGATGAACATTTTCACGCCGTCGATGACATAGAAATCGCCATCGCGCCGCGCGACGGTGCGGATGCCCTTCACGTCGGAGCCGGCATCCGGCTCGGTCACGGCGACGGCGGTGATGACCTCGCCGGCAATGATGCCCGGCATCCATTTGTCCTTTTGCGCCTCGCTGCCGGAACGGAAGACGTGGATGGAGGCCATCTCAGAGTGGACGAGAGCGGTGGTCGCCACCCCGCTGAACGTCGAGCGGCCGAGTTCTTCGGCGAATACGACGGTTGCCAGCGTGTCCATCTCCGATCCGCCATAGCGGGCCGGATAACGGATGCCGAAAAATCCGAGGCTGCCCATGCGGCGCAATACCTCGCGCGGCACAAACCCCTGCTCTTCCCAGGCTTGCGCATTCGGCTTGATCTCGGTCTCGACGAAACGGCGCACCTGGGCACGAAGGAGTTCATGTTCCTCCGAGAAATACAGCGACCGAGGATTGGCGGGCGGCGCCGGGTCGTCGGGCCGCGGGTTGGGCATGCTATTCATGACGATTCCTACCCTTGATTTCGAATTTTCAAGTTTATTCTTCTGTACACGGCATGCATATACCGCATTCAGGCGTCGGCGCGCAAAGTCGTATTGCCGTCCTAGGCGGGCTCGTTATTGTGAATCGTCGCTGCCGGCAGCGGTTAGTCGTGAATGGCTGCCGCTTCGGCTGACAGCAATGTCGGTATCAATGCCGGGTAGGCTTCAGGCGCGCGTCGGCAAACTTAAATATGTGCAACTTGCCGCAATGACGGCAGCGTTCCAGCAGTTTGGCCGGTTTCACCCGCTCCAGATCATCTCGCGTGTAGACGACGCCGGAATGAACCTCTTTTCCCGTCTCCGCGCAGACTAACGTCAACCGACCACCGGTGAGATTTTCCTTCATATCTTGATCTGGATCAAAAAATCTCGCGCAATCGCGATTTATAGTTATAATAGGAAATTTTTTGACCTATGAAAACATCGCCTGCGGCCGCGCGGCGCGGGCGCGCGCTCGAGCCTCCATCAAATATCGCAATCGACTCGGTGCGACTGAATCACCCTCTGCGGGTGAATAGGACTTCGCCGGGCATGCGTTTGATCGGGCGCTCACACGGGGCACGTAAGACGCCGTATTCGCTCACCGCGCGCGAGTGTGAGGTATTAGAGTGGGTGGCCCGCGGTAAGCCTGCCCGGGAAATCGCTGAAATTCTCAACATCACCAAACGAACGGTCGACGCGCACGTTCATTCGGCCATTGGCAAAGTCGGCGCCGTCAACAGAACCAATGCCGTCGTCATTGCAATTCGCAACCGCCTCATCGATGCGTGACGACCCGCCTCACCTGCTCGCTGCTCGCGAGCGGAGGTGTGGACGTTTGGGACGCGGGCGGGCGCACCAGCTTACTGCAGCGAAGGGAAAAGGCGATTGAGAGTTTATTGAAACGCCGAGCGTGTCGAGAAATTCGGCAGTTGGAAAAGGAGCTGGGAACGCCGCTGTTCCATCGCCGCACTCGGGGTGTCGAACTAACCGATACCGGAAAGCTGATGCTCGAGGAGGCCCGCGCCGCATCTCCTTTCTTGTTGTTGGCGGCGGCCATTGCGCCAGCAATTTCAACTATACGCTGCAAGTATGAAATAACCCATACCCGGCTATTGGACAAGCGCTCTTCCGCCGCCTTTTCTTGGGTTGGACAGAATGACGTACGGTTGCACAAGGACCTTTGACAAGGCGCCTCATTGTCACAAATAGCAGTGTGACAAAACGCAATTTCGCAATGTCCACAATTGTAAGAAATTGTACACGTGGAACAGAATCATCGGCCATTGGTAAGATCAACCACGGCTGCCAAAAGCCTCGCCATCCCGATGAACTGATCGGGAGCGCATGATGGCACACAATGAAACGCCGCCCTTCGATGCCAAGGCCTTCGCTGCCACATACGGCGGCGTGACCATAACCAAATATCAAGCGAATTCCATTGTTTTTGCGCAAGGCGACGCCGCGGACTGCGTTTTTTTACATCCAGCAAGGCAAAGTGAAGCTCTCAGTCGTCTCCGAACAAGGCAAGGAAGCGGTCATCGCAGTCCTTGAAACCGATAATTTGTGCGGCGAGGGCTGCTTGGCCGTCCAGCCGCTGCGCATTTCCACGGCCACGACCATGAGTGATTGCGTCATGGTGCGGCTGGAAAAGGCCAGCGTCGTCCGCGCCATGCACGACAACCATGCTTTTTGCGACTTTCTCATCGCGTACCTTTTGACTCAGAACGTCAGGCTGAACGACGATCTGATCGATCACTTGTTCAATTCGAGCGAGAAGCGGCTGGCGCGCACTCTTTTGCTGTTGGCCAATTATGGGAAGGAAACACGAGAGGAGCAGATCATTCCCAGGATCGACCAACAGACATTGGCCAAGATGATCGGCACGACCCGCGGGCGCGTCAGCCATTTCATGAACAAGTTTCGCAGAATGGGATTCATCGAATACAATGGCGAAATTCACGTCCATAGTTCATTGCTGAATGTCGTCCTGCACGATCAGCCGACCGGCGCGCGGGCGCTTCGCGCCCGTGAAGACCGCGCGGTATCGCGGAAGGGCGGGCGACGAGCACGCCGCGATGCGAGCCGCTCCGACAGCATCGACACCATCGAGTAATACTACCGGAAATTACCCAAGGCCGGCTGCACAAATTTGCACAGCACAGCGGCCGTCGGTGTGGCAATGATTCGAAATCGGTATTGGTGGGCCGGCAGGCGTGCGGAACAACGCGCGGTCCGGCGTCGCGTCAAAGAGTTGGTGCAACCGCGTTAGAAGTCCACGCGCGGCGTGGGTCCGAGCAGGCGATGGTTGCTGAACCTATTGTCAGCTTGCGGCGCATGCATTGCCTTAGCGGAGGAAGTGAAATGCAATCTGCGATCGTCAAGCGGTCCATCGTGATCGCCGGCCACAAGACCAGCGTCAGCCTCGAGGATGAATTCTGGAACGGGCTTAAGGAAATCGCGCGAGATCAAAGGGCAACGCTGTCCAACCTCGTCGGCGAGGTCGACACGCGGCGCAGCCATGGCAACCTGTCCTCGACCATCCGGCTGTTCGTGCTCGATCACTACCGCGCGCGGATGGCAGCGCTTGCTTCGGATCGTGCGGCAGTCGACGGAACATTGCAGCCAAGCAGACCGTCCGCCAATCTCTATAGTCCTCTCAGGGCCGGGAACGGGCTGTAAGCTTTCTGGCCCGATGGCGCGCTTGCACACCGAGAATTCGGCTACAGCGCCTCGATAAAGGCCACCATTTGCCGGCGCTGGTCGGGATCCGGCAGCGGTCCGCGCATGGCGCCGAGATTGTCGGTCATGTGCGCCGGGTCGGCGGTTCCCGGGATGACCGCGGTGACCCGCGGGTCAGCCAACAGGTATTTCAGGAAAAACTGCGCCCAGCTCTCGGCGAATCCGCGCGCCCAGTCCGGGATCGCCACGCCCTTCACGGCGCGGAACAGCCGGGCACGGCCGAACGGCAGCGCGGTCAGCACGCCGGCGTTGACCTCGGCGGCGAGCGGCAGGATGCGCTTCTCGGCCTCGCGGTCGTCGATCGAATAGTCGATCTGCACGAAATCCGGTTTTTCCCGCCCGAGCACCGCTTCGATCGCGGCATACTGCTGATGCCGGGTCGAGGTAATGCCGATGTAGCGGCACACGCCCTGCGCCTTCCACTCTTTGAACTGCGCCAGCGATTGCTGCGGATCGTGCACATTGTGAAACTGCAGCAGGTCGAGCTTTTCCGTTTTCAACCGGGCCAGCGAGCGCTTGAGCTCCGCGGCGTCGGGCGCCTCGAGTTTGGTCGCGATGAAGAGCTTGCCGCGCAAGCCGCCGTCCGCAATCACGTCGCCGAGCACGGCCTCGGCATCGCCATAGACCGATGAGGTGTCGACCAGCCGGCCGTCGGCGGCGATCAACGCTTGCAGCACGGCGGCCGCCTTCTGCCGCGTCGCCTCGTCGTTGGTGTTGAACACAAGCGCGGTGCCGAGGCCGACGGCCGGCAGGCGCTCGCCGCTACTCGGAATAGCGCGCGTCAGCAGCGCGTCGCTCTGCGCCAACGCCGGCCGCGCCAGCACCGCCGCGCCGGTTGCCATGGCGAATTCACGTCGCGTCATGCGGATTGTCATGCCCGTTCTCCCTGCATCGCGGCCGCGTCCATGAGCGCGGCGCGCCGTTCCTGAGTGCGTCCCAAAGTGGCGGACAGAATGAGCCAGCCCGCCGCGACCGGCAACATAACGAGCGCGATAGCGCCCAGCTTCAGTCCCAACGCCTGCAGGCTGTCGAATACCCAGCCATATAGCGCGTCGGAGCCGCGATAGATCACAACGTCGATCAGGTTCTTGGCCTTGTATTTCTCTTCTCGCGCCAGCACGGTGAAGAACACCTGGCGCGCCGGATTGGCGATGGCGAAGTTCATCCAGCGTTGCACCACTTGCAGCGTCACCACGACGGCCAGCGTCGGCGCCAGGAACAGCGCGGCGAAGCCGATGACATAGACTCCCGGCAGCGCGCCGGCCGCGGCGCCGGTGCCGAACCGCTTGAGCACCTGGCCGGTGGCGAAGATTTGCGTCGCCAGGCTGAGCAGGCCGACCGCCAGATCGATGCTGGCGAAGATGCGCGTCTGCGCGCCGGCGCCGTGCACCGTGGCGGAAATGATGTGAGCTTGCTCGAAATAGACGATAGTGGCGCAGAACGACAGCAGGCTGACCCAGGCGCCGACGCCGATCAGATACGGCGAGCGGATCAGCTCGGGCAGCGCCGCGAAGGCGCTGCCGCCGACCCGCCGCGGTTCGGCGTGGGCGTCGCCTTGCGCGTCGGCTTGCACCGTCGCCGCGCGCTCGAGCCGGTAGACGCAGATCACCGCCAGTTCCAGCAGCGCCGCAGCCGCGATCAAGAGGTTGACCGGGCCGAGCGGCACCGACAGCCCGATGGTGATGACCGGGCCCAACAGCGCGCCGGCGGTGCCGCCGGCGCCGATGAAGCCGAACAGGCGCTTGCCCTGCTCGGCGGTGAACAGATCCGCCATGAACGACCAGAACACCGCGACCGCGAACAGGTTGAACACGCTGACCCAGACGAAGAACACGCGGGCGACGATCACCGGCGCGATGCCGAGCGTCAACAACACCCAGAACAGCGCAATGTTGGCGACGAAGAAGTGATAGACGATGGGGATGAAGCGCCGGCGCGGCAGCTTCGCCACCAGGGCGCCGTAGAGCGGCTGCGCGACGATGAGCGTCACGAACGTGGCGGTGAACAGCCACGGCAGGTTCCGCACGCCGCCGGCGATTCCCATCTGATCGCGCAACGGCCGCAGCACGTAGTATCCGGCCAGCAGCGTGAAGAAATAGGCAAACGACCACAGCGCCGCCGCGCGCTCCTGCGGCGTCGCCGGCACCGCCCAGCCGACCCAGCGCTTGAGCGCCGTCATGGCGTGAGCGACAGCTTCTGCTTGAACTCGGCGGCGGTGACCTCTTGGCCGTAACCCGGTGTGCCACGCTGGAAGCGGCTCGCATCGGCAAGCTTGCCGACCACCACCGGATCGAAGCCGGCGTCGCGCACCAGTTCGGCGGCGACTTTCACCGCCTCGGCATCGTCGCCGGCGATCGGGACCGCCAGCTTGGGATCGGGACGCCTCGCTTCGCGCGCGAAGATCAAGTAGTTGAGCGTGTTGAAGGCGCGCACCAGCCGCGTCCCCGGAAGATATTTCTCCGAGGTCACGCCGATGCCGTTCTTTTCGACTTCCTCGGCGAGGTCGGCACCGTCACGCGCGGCGGTGGCGTTGCAAGCGTCGAGCACGATCTTGCCCTTCAGCGCGGCGCCGTAATCCTGGCCGACCTGCGGGAGTGCCTTATACGGCACGGCGATGAACATCACGTCGCCAAAGGCGATCGCCTGCTCGACCGTGCCGGCTTGGGCAAGCTCGCCAAGGCCCGTCACCATGTCCTTGAGTTCCTCGGGATGGCGCGAGGAGAATAGCACCTTGTGGCCGTCCTTGACCCACAGCCCGCCGATCGTGCCGCCGATATGGCCGGAGCCGATGACCCCGATGCGCAGCTTGGTGGCGTTATTGGTTTGCGCCGGCGCGCGCGCCGGCCACAGCGCCGCGCCTAATATCAGAGCGCCGGCCGCGCCGAGCACGGCGCGGCGGTCACGGTCGATGGAATAGTGCTGGGGCATCGGAGCCTCCTTGCTTTCGGGTGTGGCAATCAACGTCGCCTTGTCGATCGTATTATGAGCGTAGCGGCGGCGCAGTACCGCTAAAATGGAATTCCAGCTATGCGGGCGATCACTTTTACGATGGGGGCGCGGCCCGCATCCCGCCGCTGCCGGAATGACAGCAGGCTCAGACGCGCAGCACCTGCTCCGCAGGCGTGTACGGCAATCCCAGCGCTTCGGCGACGGCGCGGTAGGTGATGCGGCCGTCGTGGACGTTGAGCCCATCGCGCAGATGCGCATCGTCCGCCAGCGCGCGCCGCCAGCCCTTGTCCGCGAGTGCGAGCACGAACGACGTGGTGACGTTGCTCAGCGCGAAGGTCGACGTGCGCGAGACCGCGCCCGGCATATTGGCCACGCAATAGTGCACGACGTCATCGACCACATAGGTCGGCTGTGAATGCGTGGTCGGCCGCGAGGTCTCGGCGCAGCCGCCCTGGTCGATGGCGACGTCGACGATCACGGCGCCCGGCTTCATCGCCTTCACGGTTTGCGCCGAGATCAGTTTCGGCGCGGTTGCGCCGGGCACCAGCACCGTGGCGATGACGAGATCGGCGCGCCGGCAGAGCATTTCCACCACGTCGCGCGTGGAGAACAGCGTGCGCACGCGACCGGCGAAAACGGCATCGACGCGGCGCAGCGCCTCCGGGTTGCGGTCGAGCACTGCCACTTCGGCGCCCATGCCGGATGCGATCAGCGCCGCGTTGGTCCCGGCGACGCCGCCGCCGAGGATGACGACGCTGGCCGGCGGGACACCCGGTACGCCGGCGAGCAACACGCCGCGCCCGCCGTTCTCCTTTTCCAGGCAGCGTGCGCCAACCTGCGGCGCCATGCGGCCGGCAACCTCCGACATCGGCGTGAGTAACGGCAGCGCGCCTGGCGCGCCCGTCACCGTTTCGTAGGCGATCGCGGTAACGCCCGCCTGCATCAAATCTTCGGTCTGCTCGCGGTCGGGCGCGAGGTGCAGATACGCGAACAGCACCTGGCCTCGGCGCAGTTTTTTGCGCTCGGCCGCGAGCGGCTCCTTCACCTTCACAATCAGCTCGGCGCGGCCATAGACGGCGTCGGCATCGGCCACGATCTCGGCGCCCGCGGCTTTATAATCGGCGTCCGACAAGCCTGCCCCGGATCCTGCACGGGTCTCGACCACAACCTCGTGGCCCTTGTCGGTGAGTTCGCGCACCGTCGAAGGCACGATGCCGACGCGGTATTCATTGTCCTTGATTTCCTTGGGCACGCCGACCAGCATGGCGATCTCATTTGTTGTCGGGAGCCTACCGCCTCCCATACCCGGGAAGAAATCCGCCTACATCACATAGAGCCGATCCGGCAATTGGTTGGGCGAGCCGTCGGGCGGAGCGTGCGCCGCAAGCACGGCCCCGCAGCGTTCGATCGCCGCGACGAAACCCTGTGCGATGCGGCCCTCGCGCATGTGACCGGTCAGGGCGTCGATCGCAGCCTGCCACTCGGCACCTTGCACCTTCTCGGCGATGCCGTCGTCGGCGATGATGCGCGCATAGCGCTCCGCCAGCGACACGAAGATCAGTACGCCGGTGCGCTGTTTGGTATGAGCGACGCGGCGCACGACGAATTGCTCCAGCGCGGCGCGGTGCGCCCGCGCCCGCCGCACGGCGCGCGGCACCAGCAGAAGCCGCAGCGGCATCCATGAAAAAACTAGCGCGGCGACGATGAACACCGCGATCTGGATCAAAAAAATCCGCTGCACACTCCACGGCGTGAAATCAATGAGCGGCCATGGCGCGATGAGCGCCAGCACGCTCGCCCACAGGATCGGCACATGCGCATAGTCCGACGAGGAATGCGCCAGCACGCAGACGATTTGCCCGCTGCTATGGGCCTCCGCCGCGTGAACGGCGGCGGCGATGGCGGCGCGATCCTCCTGGGTCAGCTGCATCACCAGCCCCCCGACGCGCCGCCGCCGCCCGACGAACCGCCGCCTCCGGAAAATCCACCGCCGAAGCCGCCGCCGGAAAATCCGCCGCCGCCCCAGCCCGATGAACCCCAGTAGCCGCCGTACGGCACGAACCCCGTGCGCCGGCGTCCGCCGCCGGCCGAGGGCGGGCCGTTGGCGTGGCTGATCAAGTACCAGACGATGAAGAGCATCAGCACGAAGAACAACAGCGGAAACAGCTGGTTGAAAGTCGCCGACGACCCCTCGGAACGGACGTTGACTTTGCGATGCCATTCGGCGGCGTCGGTGGTGAGCACGCTGATGATGCCGTCGATGCCGCGCTCGATGCCGCCGGAATAATCGTTGGCCTTGAACCGTGGTATGATCGCGCTCGAGATGATGACCGACGACAGCGCATCGGTCAGCGTGCCTTCGAGGCCGTAGCCGACCTCGATGCGCACCTTGTGCTCGGCCGGCGCGACCAAGAGCAGCACGCCGTTGTTGTTCTTGGCTTCGCCGAGCTTCCAGAAGCGGAACAGCTGATTGGCGTAGGTCTCGATGTCGCTGCCTTGCAGCGATTTCACCGTAGCGACGACCAGCTGGATGCCGGATTTGTCTTCAAGGTCCTTCGATTTGGCCTCGACATCGCTGCGGCTTGCGGCCGTCATGACGCCCGCCTGATCGACCACCCGGCCGGTCAGCGGCGGGAAATCGAGTGCGAAGGCTGCCGATGCGAGGCAGAGGATCAGGGCGGCGACGCACGCCGGAACCGCCACGACGCCCTCATTGCGAGGGATGAAGCGACGAAGCAATCCAGACGGCTCTGGATTGCTTCGCCCTTCGGGCTCGCAATGACGAAGAGGCATCAGAACTTCACCTGCGGCGGCTTTTCCGCGCCTTCCGTCGCCGTGAATTCCGCCATCGGCTTGTTGCCGGAAAACGCCGTCTTCGCCCAGAGCACGGTCGGGAACGTGCGCAGCGCCGTATTGTAGGCGCGCACCGCCTCGATGTAATCGCGCCGCGCCACCGCGATGCGGTTCTCAGTGCCTTCGAGCTGCGACTGCAACGCCAAGAAATTGGCGTTGGATTTTAGATCCGGGTAATTTTCCGAGATCGCCAACAAGCGGCCGAGCGCGCCCGAGAGCTGGTTCTGCGCGTCCTGGAAAGCTTTGAGCTTTTCCGGATCGGTGAGTTGCGAGGCATCGACCTTGACCTGCGTCGCCTTGGCGCGCGCCTCGATGACGGCGGTGAGTACGTTCTTTTCCTGCGCGGCGTAGCCTTGCACCGTCGCCACCAGATTGGGAATGAGATCGGCACGGCGCTGATACTGGTTCTGCACGTCGGCCCAGCGCGCCTTGGCCTGCTCCTCGAGCGTCGGGATGGTGTTGTAGCCGCAGGCCGAGAGCGTCAGTCCGATCGCCAGGATCGTCATCACGGCGCCAAGGCGGGAAATCATCTTGTTCATTGTGCCCCTCGTTTTCGCGCTGCCGACGCGCTGCCGCGCGCCGCCGTTCACCCCTCGATTGGCTCTGTAGCCGCGATCTCGATGCCGAAGCCGGACAGGCCGACATAGGTCATGTGCGGCGAGGAGGTGAGAAGCCGTATCGAGCTGACGCCGAGGTCCTTGAGGATCTGCGCGCCGAGACCGACCTCGCGCCATTGCTTGCTGCGCGCCTCGCCCGAGGCGGTCTCTTCCGATTTGGGAATGGCGATCACCGGCACCCCGGCGGCGCCGTCGCGCAGCACCACCAGGACGCCTCTACCCTCGGCCTTAAAGCGCGCCAGCGTCCGGCGGATCGTTTTGGCGCCGCCGAAAACGTCGGTGATGAGATTGGCGCGATGCAGCCGCGTCAGCACGTTCTTGCCGTCGCCGATGCGGCCATGGACGAAGGCCGCGTGATAGACCGGATCGAACGGCGTCAGGAAGGCGTAACCGGAGAGCGTGCCGATCTCGGATTCCACCGGAAACTCGCCGACCCGCTCGATCAGCTTGTCGCGCGTCTGCCGGTAAGCGATCAGCTCCGCGATCGAGATGCGCTGCAGCCGGTGGCGCTCGGCGAAGGCGGCAAGCTCCGGCCCGCGCATCACGGTGCCGTCGTCGTTCATCAGCTCGGCGAGCACGCCGACCGGCGGCAGCCCGGCGAGCCGGCAGAGGTCGACGCAGGCCTCGGTATGACCCGAGCGCATCAGTACGCCGCCCTCCTTGGCCACCAGCGGAAACACATGGCCGGGCCGCACGAAATCGGCGGCACCCATATTGCCGTTGGCCAGCGCGCGCACGGTATTGGTGCGCTCCTCCGCCGAGATGCCGGTGGTCAGGCCATGGCGGGCGTCGACCGAAACGGTGAACGCGGTGCCGAGCGGCGCATCGTTGCGCGCCACCATCGGATCGAGGTGGAGCCGCCGCGCTTCGTCCTGCGCCAGCGGCGCGCAAACGATGCCCGAGGTGTGGCGGATAATAAACGCCATCTTCTCGGGCGTGCACAACGAGGCGGCGACAAACAGGTCGCCCTCGTTCTCGCGATCGTCGTCATCGGCCACGATGACGATTTCGCCGCGCGCGAAGGCGGCAACGGCGGCACTGATACGCTGGTGAGGTTCGTTCATGTTGTTCTTTGGATCTCGTCAGCGCGCGGGCGGTCAGCGCCGCGGCAGCGCGAATGGCCAATCCGGCGGCTCGCCGACCTGGCCGCGATGGCGCAGATAATGATCGGCGATGACGCATGCCACCATGGCTTCGCCGACCGGCACGGCGCGGATGCCGACACAGGGGTCGTGGCGCCCGGTGGTGGAGATTTCGGTTTCGCGGCCGTAGCGGTCGACCGTGCGCCGCGGCGTCAGGATCGAAGACGTGGGCTTGACCGCGAAACGCGCGATCACCGGCTGGCCGGTGGAAATGCCGCCGAGGATGCCGCCGGCATTGTTGGAGAGAAAGACCGGCTTGCCGTCATTGCCCATGCGCATCTCGTCGGCGTTCTCCTCGCCGGAAAGCTCCGCCGCGCCGAAGCCGGCGCCGATCTCGACGCCCTTGACCGCATTGATGCTCATCAGCGCGGCGGCGAGGTCGGCGTCGAGCTTGCCGTAGATCGGCGCGCCGAGCCCTGGCGGCACGCCCTCGGCGATCACTTCGATCACCGCGCCGATCGAAGAGCCGCGCTTGCGCAAGCCGTCGAGATATTCGGCGAAAAAACCGGCGGTTTCGGCGTCCGGACAGAAGAACGGATTGCGCTCGACCTCGGCCCAATCCCAACGCGCGCGGTCGATCCGGTGCGAGCCCATCGCAATGAGCGCGCCGCGCACCTGCAATCCCGGCACGACCTTGCGGGCGATGGCGCCGGCAGCGACCCGCAGCGCCGTCTCGCGCGCCGATTGCCGGCCGCCGCCGCGATAATCGCGCAGGCCGTATTTGATATCGTAGGTGTAGTCGGCGTGGCCGGGACGGTATTTGTCCTTGATGTCGGCATAGTCCTTGCTGCGCTGATCGAGATTGTCGATGAGGAGCGCAATCGGCGTGCCGGTGGTGGCCTGCTTACCGGTCGCTTCGTCGGCAAACACGCCGGAGAGGATTTTGACCGCGTCCGGCTCTTGCCGCTGCGTGGTGAAGCGCGATTGGCCCGGCCGCCGCCGATCGAGATAGGGCTGAATATCGCCTTCGCTGAGCTCGATGCGCGGCGGGCAGCCATCGACGACGCAGCCGATCGCCGGCCCATGGCTCTCGCCGAAGGTCGTTACCCGGAAGGAATGCCCGAACGTATTGAACGACATGGTTGAAAAACTTGGCGCGCCAGCACGCGCAATGGCGCTGAGTGCCCGACGTCAGGCGCGTCGGGCTTGGTAACCCGTCGACTCCACCGGGTCAAACGCCGCCGCGCGAAGGCCCCACTGCGGCAACTCCGATAAAGGTGTTCATGCCGCATTCATCTCGCTGAACGTCGATTAATGAAAAGCTGAATATCCGTTAAGCTATGGAAGAATCAGGGTTATTTTCAATTCTTAGGTTGCGCCTGCGATCTGCCTGTGGCATCGTTGTTTTTGGCAAGGGGGGCGAAAGCCCCGGGGACCCGAGATACGCGCCCGCGAAGCTTAAACTCAACCCTGCCGTTTACGTTCATCACTCAACAAGGACGCAAGCCATGTCAAAGAAGTCGAAGAAGAAGAAGAAAACCAAGATGTAATGACGCATGCGCGCCTCGCCTTGAGGCCGCGCCGTCAGCTTCTTGAATTCGCGAGGCGCCTCGAGCGGTGTTTCGTGACAGCGGCTGGACGAAAGTCCGGCCGCTGCTGTTTTGTTGGTACCGTCGTCCAGAGCCGGCTGGCGGACGTAGCGCCGTCAATCCTTGCCGTTGTCGCCGTTCTTGCCGACGGCGATATCCGGCGCGTCGGGGTGTTTCATGCCGACGATGTGATAGCCGGCGTCGACGTGATGCACCTCGCCGGTGACGCTGCGCGACATGTCGGAGAGCAGATACACCGCGGCCTCGCCGACGTCTTCGACGCTGACGTTGCGCCGCAGCGGCGCGTTGTATTCGTTCCAGCGCAGAATATAACGCATGTCGCGGATGCCGGAGGCGGCCAGCGTCTTGATCGGTCCCGACGAGATGGCATTGACGCGGATATTCTTCACGCCGAGATCGGCGGCGAGGTAGCGCACCGACGCTTCGAGCGCCGCCTTGGCGACCCCCATCACATTGTAATGCGGCATCCATTTCTCGGCGCCGTAATAGGTCAGCGTCAGCATGGCGCCGCCATTCGGCATCAGCTTCTCGGCGCGCTGCGCTATCGCCGTGAGCGAGTAGCAGCTCACCAGCATGGTCTGGATGAAATTGTCCAGCGTGGTGTCGATGTAACGTCCGTCGAGCTGATCCTTGTCCGAAAACGCCATCGCATGGACCAGGAAGTCGATCGTGCCCCAAGTGGACTGCACGGCGGCGAACACCTGGTCGATGGTCTTTGGCTCGGTGACGTCGCAATGGCCGACGACGATGCCGCCGACCTCCCGGGCCAGCGGCTCGACGCGCTTCTGCAGCACCTCGCCCTGATAGGTGAAGGCGAGCGCGGCGCCGTGGGCATGGCACGCTTTGGCAATGCCCCAGGCCAGCGAGCGGTGGTTTGCGACCCCCATGACCAGGCCGCGCTTGCCGCGCATGAGGCCTGAGACTTCCGCCATTCCACTCACCTCGCTGGACGTATCGGCCCCGGACTCCTATGGCACACGGCCGTAGCAGCCATCAAGCGCGGGGCCTGGAGTTTATGAGCGCCGCTCACGGCGGCCCGCAGCAGCGTATCGGGGCTTAGAGCATGATCCGAAAAAGTGGAGCCCGGTTTTCCGAAAAGATCATGCTCCACCAAGATATTAGAGCGCCGATCGTTTCAATCTGAAGCGATTGCGCTCTAAGGCGCTCACATCCCCTTGCGCGGATCGTAGGGCTTCTCGCTCCGCCACTTCTGCATCAGCGCTTCGAGCTCGGGGTCGATGCGTTCCGGAAGCATGACCCGCACGGTGGCGAACAGATCGCCGCGGCCCGCTTTCGCCGGGAAGCCCTTGCCCTTGAGGCGGAAGGTGCGCCCGCTGCTAGTCCAGGCCGGGATGGCGATTTCAACGGGTTTGTCGAGGGTCGGCACCCGCACCTTCGCCCCCAGCGTGGCTTCGTCGAGCGTGATCGGCAGGTCCAGCCTGAGATTGGCGCCTTCAAGGGTGAAAATCGGGTGCGGCGCAATCGAGAGGGTAATCAGCACATCGCCGGCTCCGCCCGGTCCCGGCATACCCTGGCCGCGCAGCCGGATTTGCTGGCCGTCGGCGATGCCTGCGGGAATCTTGACTTCGACATCCTTGCCCGACGGCAGTCGCAGGCGCTCGGTGACACCGTGCGCCGCGTCCGGCAGCGTCACCGTCAACGCCGCCGCGACATCGGCGCCGCTGCCGAAATCCTCGGCTTCGAACGCAGCTCCGCCGCGGTGCATGCGCGCGCCGGGCCCGGCGCCCGCGCCGCCGAAGGCGTCTCTGAGGATATCCTCGAAACCGCCAAAACCGCCGCCACCGCGGCCGCCCCGGGTGGTCCGGGTAAAGCCCTCCGGGCCGAAGCTGAAAGTCTCAAAGTCCCCTTCCGGCGTAAAACCGCCGCCCGGGCGTGCGCCGGCGCCAGGGTGGAAGCCCTGGAATCGCGGCTTGCCCTCGGCGTCGATCTCGCCACGGTCATACGCCTTGCGCTTGTCGTCCGTACCGAGGATTTCATAGGCGGCATTGATCTCGGCGAAACGCGACGCCGCGTTCGGATCGTTCTTGTTGGCGTCGGGATGCAGTTTTTTTGCCAGGCGTCGGAACGCGCTCTTGATATCGGCTGCACTCGCCTTGCGATCGACGCCCAGCACCTCATAGGGATCACGCATCCCCCATCGACTCCGCTTAAGTTCCGGGGCTGGCCCCGCCCGCCCATATCTTGCAATGTGGGATTTACGCCACCACCCTGCAATGCGTTTCTATCGGTGGCGGGAGTGCGACGATGATCCGATCAGCCCTGCTTGAGAGGTTTTAGGCTTTTCACCTCCCACTTTCCCTCTCGCGTGCGGCAGGCCGCGCCTTGCAGCCAGGCCTCCGATTCACCGCGGACGTAGCTCGCCAGGAAATCGCGGCAGGTGAAGGCGCCCTCGCTATAGGATGCGGCGAGGGGCGTGATGTTACCGCCGGCGCCGGTATGCGGATTCTCCCAGGGGATGCTGCTATCCTTCGCCGCGTGCGCGAGCACGTCGGCTGCGACCGCGCGCGCATAAGCGAGGTCGACCTCGGACGGCGGCGCGGCGGTGGCGGCATGGCCCGCTTTGTCGGCTGAGCGAACCGTCGAACCGGTCTGCTCAACGTCCGAATCGGCTTTGGAGAACAGCGAATCGAGCTGATAGGAGCAGCCGGCGGCGGAAAACGCGCCGAGCAGGGCCGTCACGGCAGCAAACCGCTGCAGCGGCCAACATAGGCGTGGCGCCCCGGTTCCACTATATAGACACCGACGGCATGCTTCCCGATCGCCGCACGCGAGCACTGAGTACTCCGCAGAATGTCCGACGCAGCGCCTATAGAACACCCGGGGTGGTTAACGGGCGGTGACTTCACCGCGGCCGACGAACCGTTCCGCCTGTTTGCCGTATGGTTTGCCGAGGCCCAGCGCGCCGAACCGGTCAATCCGGACGCCATGACGCTGGCGACCGTCGATGCCGACGGGCTGCCGAATGCGCGGATGGTGCTGTTGAAGGGTTTCGATGAGCGCGGCTTTGTCTTTTACACCAATCTCGACAGCATCAAAGGTCATGAACTGGCGGAGGCGCCGAAGGCGGCGCTGACGTTTTACTGGAAGTCGCTGCAGCGCCAGGTCCGCGTCCGCGGCAGCGTCGAGCCGGTTTCGGCGGCGGAAGCCGACAGCTATTTCGCCACGCGCTCGCGCATGGCTCAGATCGGCGCTTGGGCCAGCAAACAGTCGGCCGCGCTGGAAAGCCGCATGGCCTTCGAAAAGGCGGTAGCGCGTTACACGGCGAAATTCGCAATCGGCCAGGTACCGCGGCCGCCGCACTGGTCGGGCTATCGTGTGGTGCCGCAGGGAATCGAGTTTTGGCAGGAGCGGCCGTTTCGGCTCCATGACCGTATCGCGTTCACGCGCGCGAGCGCGACGGTAGCGTGGAGCAAGACGCGGCTTTATCCATGAGCATGATCCCGAAAAGTGGCACCCGGCTTTCGGGCAAGATCATGCTCCAGCAAAAATTGAGCATGAGATCAAACGCGAAACCTGGCGTCAGCAGGATTGGAAGAAACAAATGCCTATGAGCCACCAGCCGCGCCGGACGCTCCTTCTCACCGGGGCGAGCCGCGGCATCGGCCACGCGACCGTCAAGCGTTTTTCCGCCGCCGGCTGGCGCGTCCTCACCTGTTCGCGGCACCCGTTCCCGGAGAATTGTCCATGGGAAGCAGGCCCCGAGGACCACGTCCAGGTCGATCTGGCGGACCCCGACAACACCGACGAGGCGATCGCCGAGATCAAACAGCGGCTCAACGGCGAGCTGCACGCGCTGGTCAATAACGCCGCGATCTCACCCAAGGGGGCGGGCGGCAGGCGGCTCGGCTCGATCGACACCGCGCGCGAGGATTGGCATCACGTTTTCCAGGTGAACTTCTTTGCCCCGATCATGCTGGCGCGCGGGCTCTTGGACGAGCTCAAGGCCGCCAAGGGCTCGGTCGTCAACGTCACCTCGATCGCCGGCTCGCGCGTGCATCCGTTCGCCGGCGCCGCTTATGCAACCTCGAAGGCGGCGCTCGCCGGCCTGACGCGCGAGATGGCCGCCGATTTCGGCGCGCTCGGCGTCCGCGTCAACGCCATCGCCCCGGGCGAGATCGACACCGCGATGCTGTCGCCCGGCACGGAAAGGATCGTCGAGATGATCCCGATGCACCGCCTCGGCACGCCCGACGAAGTGGCAAAGATCATCTACGTGCTGTGCACGGACACTTCGTCCTACGTCAACGGCGCCGAGATCCACATCAACGGCGGCCAGCACGTATGAGGTCAACATGCGCTCGTCGGCACGAGCAATCCTGCTGGCATCGCTGACTTGCGTGGCAGCGACATTTTCTCCCGACTTAAGCTACGCTCAGGCAAGCGTCAGCGCGCAGGAAGCCTACGAGATCGGCGTCGAGGCTTATATTTATTTCTATCCGCTCGTCACGATGGATGTAACGCGGGAGCAAATCAACCACACTCCCGGAGCGCCAGCCAATAGCCTCGTCAACAGATTTGTCCACATCCGCACCTTTCCTCCGGCCGATTTCAGGGCCGTGGTGCGGCCCAATTTCGACACGCTTTATTCGTCGGCGTGGCTCGACCTCACCAAAGAGCCGATGATCGTGTCGGCACCCGACACCGGCGGGCGCTACTATCTGTTGCCCATGCTCGACATGTGGACCGACGTCTTCGCGGTTCCGGGAAAGCGCACCACCGGAACGGCGGCAGCTCATTTCGCCGTCGTGCCGCGCGGATGGACGGGCGACCTGCCCGCTGGTGTCATGCGCATCGAGGCGCCGACGCCGTATGTCTGGATTATCGGCCGCACCCAGACCAACGGCCCGCAGGATTATGCGGCCGTCACAAGGTACAGGACGGTTACACCATCACGCCGCTGTCGCAGTGGGGCCATGGGCCGGCACCGGCTCAGCCACCGCTTGCCCTGCCGCTTCACGTAACGGCGCCGGCGCCGCTCGAACTTGTCAACACCATGCCGCCGCTCACCTATTTCAAGCGAGCGGTCGAACTCATGAAGGTGAATCCGCCCCATCTCACCGACTGGTCGATGATCGCGAGATTGGCGCGGATCGGCATTGAGGCTGGCCGGAGCTACGAACCGGAGAAGCTTGATCCCGCCGTTCAGGACGCCCTGAAAAAAGCCGCGGCCGACGGCCTGAAGTTTATGCACGACAAAATCCCCACCCTCGCCCGCGTGGTCAACGGCTGGCAAATGAACACCGACACAGTGGGCGTGTACGGCAATTACTACCTCAAGCGCGCCATCATTGCGCTTGTCGGTCTCGGCGTGAACCCGCCGGAAGATGCCGTTTATCCGCTGATTGTCGCGGACGCGGACGGCAAACCGCCGACCGGCGATCACAATTACATCCTGCATTTCTCCAAGGCCGAACTGCCGCCGGTTGACGCCTTCTGGTCGGTGACCATGTACGACGCCGAGGGATTCCCGGTCGCCAATGCGATCAACCGTTTCGCCCTCGGCGACCGCGACGCGCTGCAATACGACGCCGACGGATCGCTCGACCTCTATGTGCAACATGACGACCCCGGCAGCGACCGAACCGCCAATTGGCTGCCCTCGCCCAGCGCCGGCACGCTCGGACTGACCATGCGGCTCTATGCGCCGAAGGCGGCCGTGCTGAACGGAAGCTGGGCGCCGCCGCCGTTGCGGCGGCAGCAATGACGGCGCGGGCCGATCGGTTCGGGCTTGACGCTCGCCATAAGCCATGGGCAAGGATTGGACCTTCCCTGCACGCAACACTCATTGACTGCACCCGATGCGCAACGTGACGGACAACACCGACTATCTGCGCCCTACGCCTTTTGTCGATTGCGACGATCCGGCGATACAGGCCTTCGCCCGCAGCGCGGCCGGCAACGCGCGCACGGTGAAGGACAAGGCGATCGCGCTTTACCGCGCGGTGCGCGATTCGATCCAGTACGATCCCTATATCGATTTTTTTGATCCGGCCGAATTCCGCGCCAGCGCCGTGCTTCACGCCGGCAAAGGCTTCTGTGTCGGAAAGTCGGCGGTGCTTGCAGCTGCGGCGCGCGTCTGCGGCATTCCGGCGCGTCCGGGCTACGCCGACGTGCGCAACCATCTCACCTCGAAGCGACTTCGCGACCGGGTCGGCGATACGTTCTGCTGGCACTCCTACACGGAACTCAATATCGACGGAAAATGGGTCAAGTGCACGCCGGCGTTCGACTCGGCGCTGTGCGAGCGAGCGAAAATCAAACCGCTCGACTTCGACGGCGTCAACGACAGCCTGTTCCATCCGTTCGACCAGACCGGGCGGCGGCACATGGAATATCTCAAGGACCGCGGCGCCTTCGCCGACGTGCCGTTCGCAACGATCGTGGCGGATTTCAAGAAGCTCTATCCCAAGCTTCGTGCCGCCAGCCCAACCGCCGCGAGCTTCCGCGACGAAGTCACGACCTGATTTTTGCAAAGGCGAGTTGAGCAGCCGGCGCCGGTTTGGACTGACTGTTCACCTATACAAAAAATCAAGCACCGCGGTTTCGGCGAGCACCGCTTCGGGAATGCCGTGGGCGGCGGAGCGGGTGCGCTCTTCGGCGCTCTGCGTCGCCTGCAGATAGGCGCCGAGATGCCGCGACCGCTCGATGATGCGATTGCCTTGCGGCACGCGCTCCGCCTCGAAACGGCGCAACCCGGCGTCGATATCATCGCCGTCAATCGCCGCACCGAGCGACGCCGCGTCATCGGCCGCCTTGGACACTCCGGCTGCGACATGGGGCCGCGCCACGAAGGCCGCATCGCCGATGATGGCGACCCGGCCGAATGCAAGGCGCGGGCTCGCCAGATCGTAAATCGGCTGCAATATCGGCTCCTCGATCAGCCGCACGATGTCGCGCAATTGCGGCGCCAATAGCCGCTCCGCCGCGGCGCGCATGCCGGCGATGGCGTCGCCGCGGATCAGCGGCGGCGGAATCGAGATCGCATGCCTGACGCCATTCTCGTCGGTGAGCAGCCGGGAAAGTTCGCTCGTCTCGTCCGCCGGACGATACCAAACAATATTGTAGCGGCGCTGTCCCGCTCGCAGATCGTTGTCGGGGCCGGCGACCGGATAGCCGAGGAATTGCTCGCCGGGCGGCAGGCAGAACGTCATCGCTTCGAACAGGTCGCGATGAATTGCGGCCGGCAGTGCGCTCTCCGGAATGAGCGCGCGCCAGGCGGCGTAGCCGGCGTAGAGCGGCGCCACGGCGGGCAGGCAGAGCCGGCGCACGGTCGAACGCAGCCCGTCGGCGCCGATGAGCACGTCGCCCACCGCAGTGCCGCCATCGCTGAAATGGGCCACCACGCCGCCGCCGCTCTGCTCGAATGCATGAAAGCTGCGGCCGCGGTGATAGCGGTCCGGCGGGAACACATCGCGCAATACCCGGTAGACGCGCTCCCAGGCAGTCAGCACCTGCGGACATGGCCTTGTGGCGATCACGCCGCCCGCGGCATCGAGGATTTGCCGCGTCGTGATGGCAACGCCGAGATCGCGCACGTCGAGGCCGTGCGCGGCGAGCCGGGCGATCAGCTCGGGTTGGGCGACGATCCCGGCGCCGCGGCCGGCAAGCTCGCCGGCGACGCGCTCGAAAATGTCGACTTCCCAGCCGCGCCGCGCCAGCATCATGCCGGCCAACAGGCCGCTCATCGAACCGCCGATGATAAGGGCACGGCGTGGGGCGCGGCGTTGCGGCATGAAATGCCCGGCTATTTCGCATCATGCGAACGTTCTGTATTGTATTCTGACAATAATCACGGGAGGAACGCCATGGCCCTGACGATGCTGGACAAGACAACCGACCGCGCCGACACGACGGCATGGCTAGGCGCGATCGCCGCGGAATTCGAGGCCGAGCGTCACAACCACAATGGCTGCGTCGGCACCGCGCTTGTCTCGGAAAGCGACCGCGTCCGGGTTTGGATCATCCGGCTGGCGCCCGGCGAGCGCGTCGGCTTCCATCGTCATGTGCTGGACTATTTCTGGACCTGCGTCACCGGCGGCCGCGGTCGCCAGCACGTTCATGACGGCACCACCGTCGAATACAGCTATCAGCCGGGCGAGACCCGGCACGAGACCTACGGACCCGGCCAGTTCAAGGTCCACGACCTGACGAATATCGGCGACCAAGAGATGGTCTTCATGACCGTCGAATTCCTCGACAGCGCCAACGAGCCGCTCGCAATCCCTGAAACCATCCGCGCCGCTGCGTAGCAGCTTCGCGTGCCGAACCGCCTCTACGCTTCCTTCCGTCATCCTGAGGCGCGAGCCAACGGGTCCGGCCCGAAGTGGCCGGCCGGATGACAGGCTCCGCGAGCCGCGAAGGAGGCGGCCGAATCGTTGATGCCGTCGCCCTTCGCGGCCCGGCTGCGCCGGGCGCCTCAGGGTGATGGGAAAGGATTACGCAAGGCTGACGAATGATCTTTTCGTTCGATCTTCTGATCAACGCCATGGTCTCCGGCATCCTGATCGGCGCCTTCTACGCGGCGGTGACGGTCGGCGTGTCGCTGTCGTTCGGCATCCTCGACATCGTCAACATCGCGCATCCGGCCTTCATCATCCTCGGCTCCTACATCGCCTATATCGTCAGCGTCAGCCTCGGCCTCGACCCGATCGTCACCAGCATCCTGGTGGCGCCGGCGTTCTACGCGCTCGGCGCCGGCATCTATCAGGTCTATTACGTCTCGTTCGAGAAACGCGGCCAGGAATCGCTGCGCGGCCTCGCCTTCTTCTTCGGCCTGCTGTTCATTACCGAAGTGTCGCTGGTGCTCTATTTCGGCGTCGACTATCGTTACGTTGAGGCGCCCTATATCGGTCCGACCTGGCACATCGGCGACGTCGACATCCCCATGCGCCTTTTGGTGCCGTGCCTGGTTTCGCTGGCGTTGATCGCCACGCTGCAGCTGGTGCTGACGCGCACGTTCGTCGGCCGCGCGATCATGGCGGTGGCGCAGGATCAGTTCGCGCTCAAGCTCATGGCCGTGGACCCGATCCGGATCAAGCGCATCGCCTTCGGCATTTCGATCGCCACCGCCTCCCTCGCCGGCGCCTTTCTCATCATCATCCAGCCGGTCGAGCCGTCGGTCGGCCGCCAATATATCGGCCGCGTGTTCGCGATCTGCGTGCTCGGCGGCATGGGCAGCCTGCCCGGAACCCTGATCGCCGCCCTTTTGGTCGGCGTCTTCGAAAGCCTGACCTCGACGTTCTACGGTCCGTCCTGGGCGCCGGCGGTGTCGTTCGGCTTTCTGCTGCTGGCGCTGGCGGTGCGGCCGGCCGGCCTGTTGGGACGCTAGCCGTGCGCTCGCCCTTGTTCTTCCTCATTTGCCTTATCGTCGGCGGCGCCGTATTCGCCGCCGCGGTCGCCCTCGGCAACGACTATTATTTTTTCGCCGGCTATGTGGTGCTGCAATACGTCGTGCTGTCGACGGCGTGGAACATTCTCGGCGGCTATTGCGGCTACGTGAATTTCGGCTCAGCCGCCTTCTTCGCGCTCGGCGCCTATTCGACCGTCGCCCTGCACCGGCTTTATCCGCTGCCGATTCCCGCCGTGCTGATTGTCGGCGGCGCGGTATCGGGCGTCGTCGGCTTCGGCATGGGCTACCTGACGCTGCGGCTGCGCGGTGCTTTCTTCGCCATCGCGACGCTGGCGCTCGCCGTCGTCCTGGAGACGCTGATCGTCAACTGGGAGTATGTCGGCGGCTCGCGCGGCGCCTATATCGTGCGGCCGGAGACGATGGCGCCGTTCGGCAACTACATCGAATATCTGTTCCTGATCATGATGCTGCTGGCGGTCGCGGCGATTACGGTGGCCCGTGTGATCGAACGCTCGCGTCTCGGCTACGGCTTCGCCACGATTCGCGACGACGAACTGGCGGCGGAAGCTTCCGGCGTGCCGACGCTGCGGCTGAAGCTGATCGCCACCACGATGTCCGGCGCGCTGATGGGAATGGCGGGTGCGCCGTTTCCCTATTACATCGGCTATCTGCAGCCGTCCTCGGCGTTCGGCCTCGATTACGCCGTCAACTCCATCGCCATGCCGCTGATTGGCGGCACCACGAGCTGGGTCGGTCCCTTGATCGGCGCCATCCTGCTCGGCTCGCTGCAGCAGCTGGCGACGGTGACGATTTCGTCGGCGGTCAATCTGCTGATCGTCGGCCTGCTATTGGTCGGTTTCGTGATTGTCGCGCCAAACGGCATCATCGGGCTGGTGCACAAATATTTGCAGCGCAAGCCGGATGATTTCGTCGGCCGCCGCCACGTCGACGCCGAGGCACCGGATCGTGTACCGGGACCTGCGCCATGACCGAACTGCTCAAGATCGACAACCTCGGCAAGCGCTTCGTCGGCTTCGTGGCGCTGGAGAATATTTCGCTCGCGGTGGCGGCCGGCGAGCGGGTCGGCCTGATCGGACCCAACGGCTCCGGCAAGTCGACGCTAGTCAACTGCATCTGCGGCACGCTGCCCAACGATACCGGCTCGGTGCGCTTCGACGGCCATGTCCTCGACGGCTCGAGCGCGCATCAACGCACGCGCCGCGGGCTCGCCCGCACCTTCCAGCTGCCGCGGCCGTTCGCGAGCCTCAGCCTGCTCGATAACATGCGCATTCCGCTGATCTATACCGTGGCGGCACGCGGCATCCATCGCTCCGGGCACGAGATCGAGGCGCGCTGCGTCGAGCTGCTGCGCGAGGTCGGCCTGGAGGCGAAGGCGCAGCGGCTGCCGCGCGACCTGACCCAGGTCGAGATGCGCAAGCTCGAGCTGGCGCGTGCCATGGCGGCGGAACCCAAGCTCTTGATCGCCGACGAATCGATGGCCGGTCTCACCCACTCGGAGATCGAGGAGATCATAGCGTTGCTGCTGTGCTTGAACGAGCGCGGCGTGACCATCATCCTCATCGAGCACATCATGCGCGCGGTGATGAGCTTTTCCCGGCGGCTGGTGGTGCTGGTCTCCGGGCGCAAGATCGCCGACGGCCAGCCGGACGAGGTCATGCGCGATCCGGAAGTGGAGAGGGCCTACCTTGGCTAGCAGCCTCACCATCGCCGGCATCCACGCCGCCTATGGCGCGGTGCGCGTGATCGACGACGTTTCCTTCAAGGTCGGCGCCGGCGAGACCGTGGTGCTGCTCGGCACCAACGGCAACGGCAAATCGACGCTGATGAAGTGCATCATGGGGGTGGTGCGGCCGAGCGCCGGATCGATCGTCGCCGAGATCGACGGCATCCAACACGACCTCGTCGGCCGCAGCACCGAACAGATCGCCGATCTCGGCATCGCGCTGGTGCCGGAGGGACGCCGGCTGTTTCCCAAGCTCACGGTGGAGGAAAACCTGCTGCTCGGCGCCTCGCGCCCGGCCGCGCGCCGCGAGCTTGCCCGTAACCTCGCCGTCTGTTTCGAGACCTTCCCCCGCCTCGCCGAGCGCCGCGCCCAGCTCGCCGGCAGCATGAGCGGCGGCGAGCAGCAGATGCTGGCGCTCGGCCGCGCGCTGATGCTGGCGCCGAAGATCCTCTTGGTCGACGAACCCTCGGTCGGGCTGGCGCCGATGCTGGTCAGCCGCACCATCGATGCGATCGCCGAAATGAAGGCGCGCTACAATCTCACCGTGCTGATGGCGGAACAGAACTTCACCCAAGCGATCCGCATCGCCGACCGCGGCTACGTGATCGTGCATGGCAAGATCGCCTTCGAGGGCGTCACGATGGACGCGCTCAACAACAACGAGCTGATCAAGAAGTTTTATCTGGGGCTGTGAGCGCGGCGCCTTACCGCGGGTCGCCGCGCCTCAGATACTTCGATTCCTATCCCGACCGACCCACGGCGCCGCCGCCATAGCCCGGTGCAGTGCGATCTAGAGCAGATTCCCTTCAGTTTGATCCATACCCGGTGTTTTTGAAGTAGTTGTTGCATTCCTCTGGAGTGAAGGTTTTGAGGATAGCTCCGATCCGATCCCAGAGGGTGGGGATTGAGCGCTCACC
>JBEKWO010000036.1:0-36266 GCA_049512975.1 Xanthobacteraceae bacterium
GCCCAGATATCGTTCAAGCACTCTCGCGTCTCCAGACGCCACGGCCTACCGCATCTGCAAAAAAGCAAACAAGCCTCCTCGCAAAACTGCCCAATCATGCAAAGATAGTGTGAGATATACAGGCTAGGTTCCTAGTGCTGAGACTGCACAGCAGAACGCTTCTGTTTACGCCATAGAATTCGCTGTTCCGTCATTAGGGAAAACGCGCGAAACTGGTAAAATTATCGATGTAAACAGCACGGGTAGTTCGAACCGGTGCGTCGTCCAGTGCAAATTCCCTGTAAATTTCCCTGTTAGCAGGGAAAGCGAGATGTTGAGACCAGTTCGATACCGACTGCATCCGCCACCACGCCGTCTCAGGTTTTCGAAATTCGCACCGGCGAGACACGTCGCCCGAGCCGAACCGGCTGATCATTGGGCCGCTTCGCTGTAACCCTCCATCGGCGGGCAGGTGCAGACCGGGTTTCGGTCGCCATAGACGTTGTCGACGCGATTGACCGGGCACCAATATTTGTCGCCGCTCGCGCCCGCCGGATAAGCGCCGCGCATGCGCGGATAAGGATGCGTCCAACTGTTGTCGGCAAGGTCCAGCGCGGTATGCGGCGCGTTCTTCAGCGGATTGTCATTCTTTGGCATGCGGCCGGTTTCGATATCGCGGATTTCTGCCCGGATCGCGATCATGGCGTCGCAAAAGCGGTCGAGCTCCGCCTTCGATTCCGATTCCGTCGGTTCGACCATCAACGTGCCGGGGACCGGGAAGCTCATCGTCGGCGCGTGGAAGCCGTAGTCGATCAGCCGCTTGGCAATATCGTCGACGGAGACGCCGGCCGTTTCCTTGAACGGCCGCACGTCAATGATGCATTCATGCGCGACGCGATTGTTGCGGCCGTGGAACAACAGCGGATAGTGACCCTCCAGCCGGCGGGCGATGTAGTTGGCATTGAGGATCGCCAGCTTGGTCGCTGCGGTGAGGCCTTCGCCGCCCATCAACAGCATATAGGCCCAGGCAATGGTCAGAATAGACGCCGAGCCATAGGGCGCCGCCGCCACCGGCCCGACCGGCGACGGCTTGTCGGAAAGATGCGGATGCGAGGGCAGGTACGGCGCCAGATGCGCCTTGACGCCGATCGGCCCCATGCCGGGACCGCCGCCGCCGTGCGGGATACAGAACGTCTTGTGCAGATTGAAATGGCTGACGTCGGCGCCGTACTCGCCGGGGCGCGCCAGTCCGACCTGGGCATTGAGATTGGCGCCGTCCAAATAAACCTGTCCGCCGTTGGCGTGCACGATGTCGCAAATGGAGCGAATCGCGGCCTCGAACACGCCATGCGTCGAGGGGTAGGTGATCATGATCGCGGCGAGCCGCGGTGCGTGCTTTTCGGCCTTGGCGCGTAGATCGGCCAAATCCACGTTGCCTTCCGCATCGCAGCCGACCGCAACGACCCCCATGCCGGCCAAATGCGCCGACGCCGGATTGGTACCGTGCGCCGAGGTCGGAATGAGACACATCGTGCGCTGAACGTCGCCGCGCTGCCGATGATAGGCGCGGATCGCGAGCAATCCGGCATATTCGCCTTGCGCACCGGAATTGGGCTGCAGCGAAACGGCGTCGTAACCCGAAATCGCGACCAGCTTCGCCTCCAGATCGGCGATCAGCTCCGCATAACCTTGCACCTGCTCGCGCGGCGCGAACGGATGCGCGTCGGCAAAGCCGGCCCAGGTCAGCGGCACCATCTCCGCCGTGGCGTTGAGCTTCATGGTGCAGGAGCCGAGCGGAATCATGGTGCGGTCGAGCGCGAGATCGCGGTCCGCCAGCCGGCGCAGATAGCGCAACATCTCCGTCTCCGAGCGGTGCTCGACGAAAACGGGATGAGTCATGAACTCCGTGGTGCGGCGGAGCGCCGGCGGAATGGCATTCGCCGTATGGCGTGAGATGGAGGCGAACGAACCAGCCTCGCTACCGCCGTCTCCATCCTTGGCGCCGAAGGCGGCCCAGACGCGTTCGACGATGTCCGTCGTCGTCGTTTCATCGACACTGATGCCGATTCTGCACGGCGATTGATCGTCGGCGCCGAGACGCCGCAGATTGATTCCCCGCTGCAGCGCGCGTTCGATGATCGCGTCCTGCCGATCGCCGACATCGATCGTGATCGTATCGAAGTAATGCGTCGTCAACACGTTCCAGCCGCGGTCCTGCAGGCCGCGCGCCAGCGTCGCGGCGGTGTGCGCGACGCGCAAAGCGATCTGCCGCAGGCCGCCGGCCCCATGATAGACGCCGTACATCGACGCCATCACCGCCGGCAGCACTTGCGCCGTACAGATATTGGAGGTGGCTTTGTCCCGCCGGATATGCTGCTCGCGTGTTTGCAGCGCCAGGCGGTAGGCGTTGCGGCCCCGGCTGTCGACGCTGACGCCGACCAGACGGCCGGGCAGCGCCCGCTGATAGGCCGATTTGGTCGCGATATACGCCGCATGCGGGCCGCCGTATCCCATTGGCACGCCGAATCGCTGCGTCGAGCCGAGCGCAATGTCGGCGCCGAGTTCTCCCGGCGGCACCAGCAAAGCCAGCGCCAACGGATCGGCGGCCATGACGGCGACAGCGCCGTGAGCATGCAGGCGTTCGATCCGTTCACGGTGGTCGACGATGCTTCCCGACGAACCGGGATATTGAAACAGGGCACCGAATACCGCTTTAGGATCGAGATCGGCTGGATCGCCGACGATGACAGTAAAGCCCAGCGGCTCGGCCCGGGTCTCCACGACCGCAATCGTCTGCGGATAGCAATCGCGATCGACGAAGAAGCTGTTTGCTTGTGATTGCCTCACCCGCCGCGCCATGGCCATGGCCTCGGCAGCGGCGGTTGCTTCGTCGAGCAGCGAGGCGTTGGCGATCTCGAGCCCCGTCAGATCGACGATCATGGTCTGAAAATTCAACAGTGCTTCGAGCCGGCCCTGGCTGATCTCCGGCTGATACGGCGTATAGGCCGTGTACCACGCCGGGTTTTCCAGCACGTTGCGCTGGATGACGGCGGGCAGATGCGTGCCGTAATAGCCTTGGCCGATCAGCGAGGTCATCGGGCGGTTGCGCGATGCCACGTCGCGCAGCTTCGCCAGCAGTTCCGGTTCCGCCAGCGCCGGACCGAGATCGAGCGGCTGCGCTTGGCGGATATCGCTGGGGATGGTCTCGTCGGTCAGGGCGTCGAGCGTCGGCGCTCCGACCACCCGCAACATACGCTGGACGTCGTCCGCCGATGGACCCAGATGCCGGTAGCGGAATTGCCAAGGATCGAATGACGTTTCGACGGCCGTCGCCGCGGCTCGATATTTTGCGTCACTGAAATCGGTCGGCATGTGGTTCATCCGAGCAACTCCTTGTAGGCCGCTTCATCCATGAGCGCGTCGACCTCAGCCGGGTCGGCAAGCTTCATTTGGTAGAACCAGCCGGCGCCCATCGGATCGGAATTGACCAGCGCCGGATCGGCGACGATCGCCGGATTGACCTGCACGACCTCGCCGCCGATCGGCGCATAGACTTCGGAGGCCGCCTTGACCGACTCGACCACGGCCGAGGCCGCGCCCTTTTCGAAGTGCTTGCCGACTTCCGGCAACTCGACAAACACCAGATCGCCGAGCTGCTCCTGGGCGTACTGCGTGATGCCGACCGTCGCCGCGTCGCCCTCAATGCGAACCCATTCGTGATCTTGCGTGAATTTCAGCATTGCAGAATTGCTCCGCGTTCTATTCGCTTGTATCGATGCGGGACGAACGGCAGTTCCGTCACCTCGACCGGCAGCCGGTTACCGCGCACGTCGGCAAACAACAGCGTGGTCGGACGAGACAACGCGCGCGGCACGTAACCCATGGCGACCGGGCCCGCCGCCGAGGGACCGAATGTGCCGGACGTGACAGCACCGACCGATTGAGATGCGGAAGCATCGGTGTACAACAGGACGCTGGCGCGCACCGGCGCGCGCCCGCGCGGCTTCAGCCCGACGCGGCATCGCGGCGCGCCGCGCTCGAGCTGCTCCAGGATCACATCCGCGCCGGGAAAATGGCCGCCGCGCACACCGCCGCGGCGGCGAACTTTCGCTATCGCCCAGCCCAGCGCCGCTTCGACCGGCGTCGTGCTCTCATCGATATCGCAACCGTAAAGACAGAGCCCGGCCTCGGTCCGCAGGCTATCGCGGGCGCCGAGACCAACGAGCGTCACCGCTTGATCCGCAAGCAGCGCTCGCGCGACTTTCTCCGCGTCGCGTGCTGGAGTGCTCATCTCGAAGCCGTCTTCGCCGGTATAACCGGACCGGCTGATCAGACAGCTCACGCCGGCGATCGAGGCCGGCCGAATATCCATGAACCGCATCGACGCGGACGACGGCGAGAGCCGTGCCAGCACCGCCTCCGCAGCTGGGCCTTGCAACGCTAGCAAGGCTCGGTCTTCCAGCACCTCGATGGTGCAGATATCCGACAGGGCGGTACGCAGATGCCATTCATCGATGTCCTTGCGGCTGGCATTGACGACAAGGGCCAGACACTCGCCGCAGTGACCGATCATCAGATCGTCGATGATGCCGCCGCTGCTGTTGGTGAAAAACGCATAGCGCTGCCGTCCTGGTGCAAGGCTTAAGACATCGGCCGGCACGATACGTTCAAGGGCGCGGGCGGCGTCGGCGATCCCGCCGGAACGCGGGCGCAATGCGATCTGCCCCATATGCGAGACATCGAACAGGCCGGCGGCGCTGCGGGTGTGCAGATGTTCGTTAAGCACACCCAGCGGGTAATGGATGGGCATGTCATAGCCGGCGAACGGCGCCATGCGGGCGCCCATCGCCAGGTGGAGCGCATGGAGCGGCGTCTGCTTGACTGCCAATGCCGTCGGAGCCGGATGCGCCATCATCGCACCGCCCGCCCGCAGGCGCCCGAGCGGGGCGGATCATGATCGAACGCACCGTTCCCGCCGATCGGCCAAAGACCAATCGGCGAGCGACACGTGCAATCGGCAAAATCGAATTTCGGCATCGGGCACCGCACCAGCTATGCGCTGATTGATCGGGTGCCCCCTCTGTATCTTTGCCTGAGAATGTTATCCCGTCGGCGGACGCAAACGCGCGTCTCTTTCCAGAGTCTTATGTGCAATTGCGCGGTTCGTCTGCCTGAGAGTTTCCGGGGCGGTTGCTCCTTCGGCGCCGGCGAACAGCCGATCTCTCCCGCAGCAATGCAAGATTTACGAGCGTCGACTCCTCTGTATGAGTCGGGCTCTCTCTAGCCGACCGCGACTGTCTTGTCACGAGGTTTTGACGCCGCACCAGCCACACTACACAGGTGAAGAATCCCTTCCATACGCATCCGTCCACAGCATGCTCGAAGCAGCGGTGCCTTCAGAAATCGACGCGCGGCGTCTCGGGCATGTCATGATTGCCCGCGATCCCGGTCGTGCGGCAGACATCACGCGCAGCATCATCGATGGCGGATGTCCGCGCGCCAGCGTCATTGGACATGCCGAGTGCCGGGCCGCCGTCAATCACGATCAGGTCCTGACGGGCTCGCCCTGCGAGCCCGCAATCTCACAACTGGTCGGTGCAACGGGGACAGAATCCTCCGCCACGCCGTCACCCGCTGTCGCATTGAACGCTTCAGCGGCCCGGCGTAGGATCGCTGCAAACGGCCCATCGGGCCGGCGTCACCGGGGGGTGCAATGCGCAAGATTCAATGCGGCTTATTGGCTTTGCTCGGCGTCATTCTCGTCGTACCCGCGTCCTGCCTGAAATCCGCACAAGCAGCAGACAAGGTGGAGATCGCCGTCATCGTCCCGCTGTCGGGGCCGAATGCCAGCGTCGGTGAGATGATCGTCAATGCCACCAAGCTCGCGGTCGAGGACGTCAACGCCGCCGGCGGCATCAAATCGCTCGGCGGCGCCAAGCTCACCCCGATCATCGCCGACGCGACCAACGATCCGCAAGGCGCGATCACCACCACCGAGCGCGTACTGACCCAGAACAAGGTCGCCGGCGGCTACGGCCTGGCGCTGTCGCCGCTCACCACCGCGGCGCTGCCGTCGTTCGTCAAGCACCACGTCGCCGTGGTCACCTCCGCGATCAGCGACGCGCTGGTGACGCCGAACAACGGCGGTTATCTGTTCCAGATCGCGCCGAAGGGCTCGGCGTTCGGCAATCAGGAGGTCAAGTTCCTCGAGTTTCTCAATGCCAGGTACAAGATGGGGATCACCAAGGCGGCGATCCTCTACGTCAACAACCCCTACGGCATCGCCACCGAAAAGGGCATCGAACAACTCGCGCAGAAAGCCGGCCTCGAAATCGTGCTCAATTCCGCCTACCCGGAGAACATCACCGACGCCAGCCCGCTGGTTTCCAAGATCCAGCAATCGGGCGCTCAGGTTCTGTTTCCGGTCTCCTATATCAGCGACGCCAGCCTGCTCCTCACCGCTTTACGCAGCGCCGAATCCCACGTGCTGGTGATCGGCGGCGGTGCCGGCTTCATCTGGCCGCCGATCGGGCAATCGCTGGGCGCCAAAGTAGACGGACTGACCAGCGTCGCTTCGTGGAACCTGGATTCGAAGAACGTCAAGGACGATCCCAAGCTGGAGGGCGTCACCGAGCGCTACCTGAAGTCGTTTGGTACTTTCATGCCGGAGCAGGCCGGCGAAGCTTACGCGGGAATCTCCGTGCTGGCGGCGGCCATCGAGGCGGCGGGCTCCGACGATCCGGCCAAAGTGCGCGACGCGCTGGCTAAGATTCGCGTGACCGCAGGAAGCGGCGCCATGATGCAACCGGGCGAAGTCGAGTTCGACGCCAACGGCGCCAACACACGGGTCTTTCCGGTGATGATCCAGTGGCAGGGCGGCGTGCCGCGCACCGTGTTCCCGGAAGGCGTCGCAACGGCCACGGTGGTGAAGCCGTAGCATCCCGCTCCTTCGTCGGAACGTACTTTAGCCGCGCAACGGGGCGCCTAATGGCCGCGAGGGCGGCGCCATGATCCTTCTGCAGTCGATCGTCAACGGGCTCCTGATCGGCGGCGTTTACGCGCTGGTCGCCATGGGCCTCAATCTGATGTTCGGCGTGATGAAGCTCGTCAACTTTGCGCACGGCGAGTTTCTGATGGCCGGCATGTATGTCGCCGTGTGGCTTGCCAGCCTCGGCACGCTGCCCGGGCTGTTTGGCATCTATTGGGTCGCCATTCCGACCATGTTCGTCATGGCGGCAGTCGGCTTCGCCTTCTATCTGCTGCTGCTCGATCGCGCCGCGCGATTTGGCGAGTCGCCGCAGATCCTGCTCACCATCGGGCTGTCGATCGGCGCCCAAGGCCTGGCCCAGGTTTTGCGCGGCTCCGGCTTCAAGCTGGTGCCGAACCCGGTCAACGGCGCCGCGATCCATTTCGGCGGACTCAATCTGCAACTCGGACCCGCCGTCGCCTTCACGGTGGCGCTGATCGTCAGCATGGTGATGGCTTTGCTGCTGCGCATGACGCGGTTCGGCAAAAGCGCGCGTGCGGTTGCCGAGAGCGTCGAGACCGCGGAAATGCTCGGCATCGACGCGCGCCGCGTCTATATCGTGACGACGGCGATCGCCATCGGATTGGTCGGCCTCGCCGGCGCGCTGCTCATTCCCTACCATTACACATTCCCCAATGTCGGCCAGAATTTCGTGGTGGTGGCGTTTCTTGCCATCGTGATCGCCGGCCTCGGCAACGTCGTCGGCGCGGTGTTCGGCGGCCTGCTGATGGGCGTCATGCAGTCGCTGACCGCGTCCTATTTCGATCTCGATCTGTCGACGGCGACCATCTATGTGGTGTTCCTCGCCGTGCTGCTGCTGCGCCCGCAAGGGCTGTTCACGCGCGGGAGGCGTACGCTGTGAGGCTCACTATCATCGGCGTCGTCTGGGCGATCGCCGCCATTGCCGGCGTGGCGATCGAAAGCGATTATCTGGTGAGCGTCGCGACCACCATGGTCTTTCTCGGCCTGTGGGCGCAGAGCTGGAACGTGCTGTCCGGCTTGACCGGAAATATCTCGCTCGGCCACTCCGTCTTCGTCGCGGTGGCTGCCTACGTGACGATTATCCTCCAACAAAGAGGCCTATCGCCGCTCATCGGCGGCGTACTCGGCGTTGCCGCCGCGGTCGTTCTTGCCGCGATCATCGGCGCGGCGACGTTGCGGCTGCGCGGACCCTATTTCACCCTGGCGACGCTTTCGGCGGCGGCCGTCGTGCTGTCGCTGATCCTGCACTATTCGGATCTCACCGGCGGTCCGAGCGGCATCGCCATCACCTTCGCCCATGACGCCCCGCTCGAGCTCGAATTCACCAATGTGCAGGCGTATTACCTGATCGCGACGACGCTGCTCGCTGCGGTCACCATCTTCATCAGCCTGATCAGACGCAGCAGGCTTGGTTTCTACATTGCCGCCATCAAGAGCAGCGAAGAGGTCGCTGCGGCGGCCGGCATTCGCGTCGCGCTCGTCAAGGTAACGGTGTTCTGCCTGAGCGCGGCGCTCACCGCGTTAGGCGGGGTGGTCTATGTGTTCTATATCGGCTTCGCCGATCCAAACTTCCTCTCCGGTCTCAACCTGTCGGTCCAGATCGCGCTGACGGCGGTGGTCGGCGGCACCGGTTATCTGGTCGGTCCGATCGTTGGCGCCATGTTCTACGAGGCGATCGACGCCGCAGCCAACGCCGCAATCGGAGCCGCCGGCGGCTGGGACGTCATGATTCTTGGATTTTCCGTGGTTGCGATCGTACTGACCGAGCCGCGCGGGCTTTGCGAGATGGCGGTCAGGTTGGTGCGCGCGGTCGCCGGCCGCATGCAGAGCGCCGTGGCATGAGCGCGCTGCTCGAACTTGAGGACATTTCCAAGTCGTTCGGCGCGGTGCGCTCGCTCTCCCACGTCAGTTTTGCCATCGCGGAGCACGGCATCGTCGGCTTGATCGGCCCCAACGGCGCCGGCAAAAGCACGTTGATCAATGTGCTCGCCGGGGTCTATGTGCCGGATGCCGGCAGCGTGCATTTTGCCGGCCGCGAGCTGGCCGGCCTGTCGACGGCGCAGCGGGCGCGGCTTGGCCTGGTGCGCACGTTCCAGCGCCCGACGCCGATCCTCGATATGTCCTGCGTCGAGGGCGTCATGGTCGGCGGTCTGGTGCGCGGCCTGACTATCGCGCAAGCGGGCCGCGAGGCGCTCGATACCCTGGCTCTGCTTGGCTTGCGCGATGCCGCCGATCAATCGCCGCGGAAATTACCGACCGGCCATTTGAAGCTATTGGATTTTGCCCGCGTGCTGATGTTGGCGCCGCGGTTGGTGCTGCTCGACGAGCTGATGGCCGGACTGTCGGCCGGCGAGCTCGCGCAAGTGCTCGCCGCCATCGAGAAGCTGGCGGAACAGGGCGTCGCATTTCTGGTCGTCGAACATCTGATGGACGTCATCAAGCGGCTGAGCCGCCATCTGGTGGTGCTGGATGCCGGCGCGATCGTCGCCGAAGGCGAGCCGAACGAGGTGATCCGCGATCCGCGCGTGATCGAAGCCTATCTGGGGAAGGAGGAGAGCGACCTTGCCCATGCTTGAGGTTTCCGGGCTCAAGACCGGCTACGAAGGCATCGAGGTGGTTCACGGCGTCGACCTCCAGGTCGACGAGGGCGAGAGCGTGTGCGTGCTCGGCGCCAACGGCGCCGGCAAGTCGACGACGTTGCGCGCCATCATGCGGCAGCTTCCCTATTGGCACGGCCGCGTCCGTTTTCTCGGTCACGACCTGAGCCACGCCCGGCCATCGGTTCCAGCGCATCTCGGGTTGGGTTACGTTCCCGAAGGGCGCGGCATGCTGGCATTGCTCACGGTGCGCGAGAACCTTGAAATCGGCGCCTATCCGTCACATGCACGCGGGACATTTTCTGCAAATCTCGATCGCGTCCTCGGTCTTTTTCCGGCGTTGCAGCCGCGCCTGAGCGACGTTGCGGCCAATCTCTCCGGCGGTCAGCAGCAGATGCTGGCGATCGGTCGCGCCTTGATGAATTCGCCGCGGCTGCTCATGCTCGACGAGCCTTCGCTCGGACTCGGCCCGCAAATCGTCAGCCAGGTCTATGCCGCGCTGCTCGAACTGAAAAAGGCCGGGCAGGCGATCCTGCTGGTCGAACAGGCCGTCGGCAAGGCGCTGGCGCTCAGCGACCGCGCCTACGTGCTCGATCGCGGCCGCGTCGTGCTCACCGGGCCCAGCGATCGGGTGAAGAACGACAAGCTCTTGCGCGACGCCTATCTCGGACTTTGACACCGTTGCGAAACTGATCGGGAGATCCGCCAGATGAGTGCTGCGCCCATCAACCTAAGCCTTGCCGGCATGCGCGCCCTTGTGACGGCCGGCGCCTCCGGCATCGGCCTTGCCATCGCCGAAGCACTGATCGCCGGCGGGGCTCGCGTTCATATCTGCGACGTCTCCGGCGATTTTCTCGCCGAGTTCCGTAAGAGCCACGCTGCGGCCGGCGCCAGCCGCGCCGACGTCGCCAGCGAGGCCGATGTCGAGCGGCTGTTCATCGAGGCCGAGAAAAATCTCGGCGGCCTCGACGTGCTCGTCAACAATGCCGGCATCGCCGGTCCGACCGGCGGGATCGACGAGATCGCGCCCGCCGACTGGCGGCGCACGATCGACATCTGTCTCACCGGCCAGTTTCTCTGCGCGCATTTTGCCGTGCCGATGCTCAAAGCCGCCGGCGCCGGTGCCATCGTCAACATGTCTTCGGCCGCCGGTCGTTTCGGCTATGCGTTTCGCACGCCCTATTCCGCCGCCAAATGGGGTGTCATCGGCCTGACCCAGAGCCTCGCCAAAGAGCTCGGGCCGGCAAACATCAGGGTCAATGCCATTCTCCCGGGCATCGTCGCCGGCCCGCGGATGGAGAACGTCATTGCGGCGCGCGCCGGACAACTCGGCGTCAGCTACGCCGAGATGGAAAAGACCTATCTCGACCGCGTGTCGCTGCGCCGCATGGTCACCGCGCAGGACGTCGCCGCGACCGTGGTCTTTCTTGTTTCCGGCGCTGGACAGAACATTTCCGGACAGTCGATCGGAGTGTGCGGCAATGTCGAAGCGCTGTGAGAGAGCGGGCGCATGAGCAAGGTCGCCATCGTCGGTACAGGATTCATCGGCCGCGCCTGGGCCATCAGCTTCGCGCGGGCGGGCCATGACGTGGCGCTCTGGGACGCGGCGGCGGCCGCGCCCGCCGACGCGCTCGCCTACATCGATACGATCCTGCCCGATCTTGCGGAGTACGATCTCCTCGGCGGCGCCACGCCGGGTCAAGTCCGCGCCCGCATGCGCATCGCAACAACGCTCGAGCAAGCGCTCGGCGGGGCCGATCACGTCCAGGAGAACACGCCCGAAGACGTCGAGGTCAAGCGACGGATTTTTGCACGCCTCGATGCCGCGGCGCCACCGCAAGCCATCCTGGCCAGCTCGACCTCGGCGATCCTGCCGTCGCAGTTCACCGAGGCGCTGGCCGGCCGCGCGCGCTGTCTGGTGGTCCATCCGCTCAATCCGCCCTACGTCATCCCGGCGGCTGAAGTGGTGCCGGCGCCGTGGACGTCCACGGAAACGGTCCGGCGCACCGCCGATTTCCTGAAAGCCGCCGGCCACGCGCCCATCGTCATGAAGCGCGAGCTCGACGGCTTCGTCATGAACCGCATGCAGGGGGGGCGCTTCTGGAGGAGGCCTTCCGCCTCGTGGCGGACGGCTATGCCAGCGTCGAGGACGTCGATATCGGCATTCGCGAAGGCCTGGCGCTGCGCTGGAGCTTCATGGGACCGTTCGAGACCATTGATCTGAACGCGCCGGGCGGCGTGCGCGATTATGTCGAGCGCTATGAGCCTCTCTACAAGGACCTGTTCGCTGCCATGCAGCGTCGGGTCGACTGGGGCGGTCCGGTGATCGACACGGTCGAGGCCGAGCGGCGGGAAAAACTCGGCGCCGGCCGCTTGCGCGACCGCCAGGTCTGGCGCGATCGCCGCCTGATGGCGCTGGCCGCGCACAAGCGCCGGGCGGCGCGGGAAATCGGCTCGTAGCCACCGCGGCCTTAGGGTCCGGTGATTTGGTAGCCGATGTACCAGGAGAACAGATTGGTGGCGGACGCATTCTGCAGGCCGGCACCGGCGGACGCGAGCAGGTGGTTGTGTTCGTCGAAATCATAGATGGCGCCGATGTTGAAGCCGGTGGTGGCCGCGCCGCTGTCGATGCCGCCGAATACGACCGTTGCGGTCTGGTGGAAGATTTCGCCGCCGATGACGAGTTGCTTGGTCACCCGCCGCTGCAGCAGCCAGCCGAAGAACCAGTAATCGCGATTGAGCGTATCGTCGCCGTGATTGATCCAGTAACCGCCGCCGCCATAGGTTGTCCAATCGCCGAAGCTCTTTTGTATCCACAGCGGAAAGTACGCGCGCATGTTGCCGGCGCCGAGACCGAGGTTGGCGTTGCCGGTCGGCAGTTCGACGAGCGGATAGACCCCGATCATGGGGCGTGAGCCGTTCTTGTCTTCGTCGACGAAACGATACTTGAAGCCGAGCTCGGTATCGCCGTAGCCGAATTGCGACCGGCCGCCGGTGGGACTGTCCAACGTCAATGGCGCGATGATGTGGATTTGCCCGTTGGGAACGAGGCCGTAGTTGAACTCGAAAGCCGGCGCCACGCCCTGGGTGTCGCCGCGTACGACCGTGCCGGTGGAGAGCGTGTAGAACTCGAAATGCTGATAGGGGACCGGTTCGGGATCGTCGGTCTGGAACGGCGGCCCGGCGGCTGCGCGGCCTGCCGGCAAGACCGCCAAGGCGACTGCGCTCGCGGTAACGCGGATGAATGCCCCCCTTGCCCGCACCGCCATTGCCGTCTCCCGCCTGCCTCCGGAGCAAAATCGCATTGGCGCGGGCTGCCATGCAATGCTCATTCGCTCGTCGGCCACGAGCGGTGTCGTATTTTTGCCGGCCTTGACGCGGCGGCGCGCCGGGGACATTCACGCACGGATGACATTGGATTTAGGCCGCGACATTGAAATTATGCCGGAGGCCGATGCCGTGGACCGCCCATGAGTGCGCCGTTGCCGGCCATTCCGGTCGTCGATATCCGCGACGGCGGCCCGCCGCGCCACGCCCGGCACAGCGCGATGCGGGCCCGCGCGCTGCGCGACGCCTGTCTCGGTTTTTTCCCGGCCGCGATGCTGCCGCTGGTGCCGGCGCTCGATTGGCTGTCGCGCCGCTCGCTTGCGCGTTCGCGTTCGCCTTACCTGGCGGAGATCGCGCAGATCGCCGCGGCGCTCGATGTCTCCGGCATTTGGTTGCTCAACGCTTCGTATCACTGGGGCTGCACGGCGCGCGCCAGCGAACACGATGGCGTGCCTTGGCTGCTCCGCACGCTGGATTGGCCCTTCATCGGTCTCGGCCGCCACACCGAGCTGGCGCATATGCGCGGCGCCTGCGGTGATTTCATCAGCGTTACCTGGCCCGGCTATGTCGGCGTGCTCACGGCGATGGCGCCGCGACGCTTCGCGGCTTCTCTCAACCAGGCACCGATGCGGCGGCGGACCCGGCATCGCTGGCTTCGCCCCTACGACTTCGCGGCAAATGCCTTGAACGCACGGTCGCGCGCCGGCCGCATCCCGCCGGATCAGCTTTTACGCCGGGCGTTCGAGCTCTGCGAAGATTTTGCCGCGGCGCGGCGGCTCTTGGAATCAACGCCGGTCGCGCGTCCGGCGATCTACACGCTGGTCGGCTGCGCCGCGCACGAGCGCTGCGTGATCGAGCGCACCGAAACCGGTTGCGTCACCCGCGAGGAAAATACCTGCGCCGCCAACGATTGGGTGCCGGTCCGGCCGGGCTGGGAGGGGCGTATCGGCACGCGGCGATTCCTGGTGAGCTCGTTCGCCGACGCGGCAGGTTACAGTCGCGCGCGGTGCGACGCGCTGGCCGAGTGGAGCGGTGCGGCGAAGAATTTCGACTGGCTGCGGCCGCCCGTGCTCAACCCCTATACGCGGCTTGCGGTTGCCATGAGCCCGGCCAATGGAATTTTGCGCGCCATCGGTTATGACATTGCCGGTGGGGAGTTGCCGGAGCCGGTGACCCAGACCTGCGAACTCGAAATGCTGCCGCGGGCCGCATAAAGTCCTCCACCGCATTACGCCAAAACGAGACATTGCAAATGCCCATGATCACCAGCGCGGACGGCACCCGGCTTTATTACGAAGAGGCGGGCGCAGGCACGCCCGTCGTGTTCGTCCACGAGTTCGCCGGGGATTACCGCACCTGGGAACCACAGATGCGCGCCTTCGCGCGCTCGCATCGCTGCGTCACCTTTTCCGCGCGCGGCTATCCGCCCTCGGACGTGCAGAGCGATTCGGCGCGCTATGGTCAGGATATCGCCCGCGCCGACGTCATCGCGATCATGGATGCGCTCGGCATCGATCGGGCGCATGTGGTCGGCCATTCCATGGGCGCCTACACGGCGCTGCATGTCGGCATCAAACATCCGCAGCGCTGCATCTCGGTGACGGCGGCCGGCTGCGGCTGGGGCTCAGTGGCCGATCCCGCGGCGCGCGAGGCGATGCGCCAACTCGCGGCGGATACCGCCAAGATGTTTACCGAGAAAGACATCGCCGCGGCGGCGGCGCTCTATGCCGACGGTCCGACGCGGCAGGCGCACAAGCACAAGGACCCGCGCGGTTATGCGGAATTCGCCCGCATGCTCGCCGAGCATTCGGCGCTCGGCCACGCGCTGACCATGGCGATGCTGCAGGCCAAGCGGCCGACGCTCTGGGACATGGAAGCGGAGTTGCAGCGGTTTTCAGTGCCGCTTCTGGTCATCGTCGGCGATGAGGATGACAGTTGTCTCGAGGGAAGTGTTTTTCTGAAGCGCACGGTGCCGACGGCGGGGCTGCTCGTCATTCCGCGTTCCGGCCACACCATCACCAGCGAGGAGCCGGCCGCATTCAACGCCGCGCTCGCTGACTTTTTCGCCGCCGCCGAGGCGGGCCGCTGGCTATCGCATAAGCCGCCGGGGTAATCGCGGCTTCCGCGTGAAGCCGTCATAGCCGGGCTCGTCCCGGCCATCCACATCTTTGGTCGCGAGGATGAAAGACGTAGATGCCCGGCACAAGGCCGGGCATGACGAATCACAGTTCTAATAACTCAGCATCCGCCCGCTGCGCTCGCGACGCCTGCCGCGCACGCAAGCAGAGCTATGGATGCGCGTTAAACCGATAGCTCATTTGGATGAACGTCCCGTAACGCTGGGTATTGGTGGTAAAGGGACCTGGCGGAGACGACGGGGCATCACCGCCCGCAGCATCGATACAGCCGCCGTGGCAGCTCTGGCTGGCGCTCGTGCTCCACATGGCCCAATAGCGTCCACCGACGCCAAGATTGAGATTCTCCGTAATACGATAAGTCAAGATGAGTTCGGTTTGCAGGCCGCGTCCTGTACCGTCCTCCGGGAAATACGCAACCGGAGTCCGCAGCCAATCGGTGTCGAGTCCGCTAAACTGGGCATACGGCAGGTAGGCCACATCGCCGTTGATCCCCAAGCGATCCCATATCGTCATGACAGCCGAGACACCTACGCGGAGTGACTGCCAGGTATCGTCCTGCGTGATGACGAGTTGATTTGCCGGCAAAGGCTGGTCGCACAGCGAGCCTGGCGTTACCAACTGCGTGCAGCCGGATGCATTCATCGTTTGATGGAAATAACTGTAGCCGACGAAAGGTCCGACCTTGTAATCCCGGTCGTGCAACACGTTGAATCCGACGTCGGCGGTGGCATACTGGAGCGAGCCGGATGCTGTGGAACCGGTCACCTCGTAGGCCGTGACCGCTTTCGGAGGCGACGATCCGTCGAGCAGGCTCCAGTCCTCGTCGGTCTGTTTCCCGTCGGTGATGGCGCCTGCGCCGACGTATCCTTTCACGAACACTTGAGATGGCGTATCCACCCGGGCAAACAGCTCGCCGGAATGACCGGTGAGGTTGCTGTAGTTCAGCTGCGAAACGAGACTGCCGGCCCCACTGGTGTTTTTCGACGTGCCGGTGCTGTACCAATAACGGGCGCCGGCGTCGACCTCCCATCCGTCTACGATTGGAACGGAGCGAGCCTTGACCGGCATTGCTGCCACACCAAGGACGGGAGCATCCGCCCATACCGCTCCCGGATCCTGTCCCAAATGGTAGTTCAACGCCAGCTTGATGACCTGCATGTCCGCCGTCACGCCCGACGTGCTGCCCGCCACGTAGGTGAATGTCGGGGGCGTGCTGCGCGTGACATTGACTGTCTCTGGGGTAGAAACGTTGGTCGAAGCGAAACGATAATAGTTATATTCCAGGCTGATCGACCAAGCGGGGGTGAGAGCGCGCTCAATTCCGACGCCAACCATTCCACCCCACGCACCCGCATCCGCGCTCGCCGGTCCGCCGGGGTACACAGGATCGTTGAACGATTGGAAATTGGCGGCGTTGGGATATATCGATATGTGGCTGTCGGTCCAAGCGGCGCCGGCTTTGCCATAGACCAGTGTATGGCCCAGAGGGTCGACGAGAAAGCCAACACGACCTGCCAGTGTCGCGAGCGCGCGCGGGTTCACCTCGCAATTCGATCCGATCAATGTCGTGAAGGCTTGCATACATGTAAAGCTGCCGTTGCTGTCGAGATAACTGGTGTCAGCCACGACGCCAACGACCCATCGCGGCGCCACTTGCCAGTTGTAGCCAAGCTGAAGGCCGGCGAGGAATCCGGCCGTGGTGACCTTGTCGCCAAAGATCGAAGGTCCGTACGGATCGGAGAATGTCGTGGTGCCGGCTGCCGTACCGACGCTGCCGCCGATGTAAAAGCCCGACCACGTCCAGGCCGGCGCTGCGGGCGGGAGCGGCAAATCGGCCGCAGTCGCTAGCGCCACCGGCATCAAGGCTGACACGATAAACGTAGCTCGCAGGAGATGTTTGTTGTGCGCGTTCATGGTTCTCACCGAAAAACAATCGGCGGGGTAGGGGCCAATCTACGCAGCCCAACACAGAACAAGTGGTACCAGAGGAAGGATTGCCCGCCGGTTCCGATCGGCGAGCATGAGCGCCAATCCTATTGGGATTGCGCCACTTGATTCTAGGCGCAGGTCGTTGACGACTGCTTAATTGATCAGCGCCTGCAGTGGCGAGGGTATCCGCCCACCGCGCGCGATCAGCCGGCTCGAAGACCGCGTGTTGACGGCGATGACCGGTGCGCGGCCGAGCAGGCCGCCAAAGTCGACCCAGTCGCCGACGCGCTTACCGACCGCGGGGATCAATCTGACGGCGGTTGTTTTCTTGTTGATCATGCCGATCGCGGCTTCGTCGGCGATGATCGCGGCGATCGTTTCCGCCGGCGTGTCGCCCGGAATGGCGATCATGTCGAGGCCGACCGAGCAGACCGCGGTCATGGCTTCGAGCTTGTCGATGGTGATCGCGCCGCGCTCGGCCGCTTCGATCATGCCGGCGTCTTCCGACAGCGGGATGAAGGCGCCGGACAGCCCGCCGACATAGCTCGACGCCATGGCGCCGCCCTTCTTCACCGCGTCATTAAGCAGCGCCAGCGCCGCCGTCGAGCCGTGCGTGCCGACGCTGTCCAAGCCGATTTCCTCCAAGATGCGCGCGACGCTGTCGCCCTCGGCCGGAGTCGGCGCCAGCGACAGATCGACGATGCCGAACGGCAGTCCTAAGCGGGTTGCGGCGGTTCGCCCGACCAGCTCGCCGGCGCGGGTTATCTTGAAGGCGGTGCGGCGAATGATCGACGTCAGCGTGCCGAAATCGACGTCGCCCGCCGCCTTGATGGCGCGCAGCACCACGCCGGGGCCGCTGACGCCGACATTGACGGTGCACTCGGGCTCGCTGGCGCCGTGAAACGCGCCGGCCATGAACGGATTGTCCTCGACCGCATTGCAGAACACGACCAGCTTGGCGCAGCCGATCGAATTCGCGGCGCCGGTCAACGCGGCGGTTTGCTTGACGATCCGGCCCATGGCGGCGATCGCGTCCATGTTCAAGCCGGCGCGCGTCGAGCCGACATTGACCGAGGCGCAGACGCGTTGCGTCGCCGCCAGCGCCGCGGGAATAGCGGCAAACAGATTGGCATCGATTTGCGTCATGCCCTTTTCGACCTGAGCGGAGAAGCCGCCGATGAAATCGACGTTGACGGCGTGCGCCGCGCGGTCGAGCGTTTCGGCGATCCGCAATAATTCCAGCGGGCCGGAGCGGCCGGCGATCAGCGCTACCGGCGTCACCGCGATGCGGTTGTTGATGATGGGGAGCCCGAATTCCTCGGAGATGTCCGCGCTGACGCGCCGCAGGTCGCGCGCAACCCTTTCGACTTTGTCGTAGACGTTGCGGCACAGGCCCTCGCAACTGTCGCTGACGCAATCCAACAGGCTGATGCCGACGGTAATGGTGCGGATGTCGAGCTGCTCGGTCCGCACCATGTCGATGGTTTCGAGTATTTCCTCGCCGGAGAAGTTGAGATGGCGCATTTTCGGTCCTCTACGGCAGCGCTAGATCCGGTGCATCGCCTTGAAAATATCCTCGCGCTGAATCTCGACTCGAACCGACAGTTCGGCGCCCTTGCGCGCCAGCCGTTCGCTCAGCTCGTGAAAGGATACGGCGGCGCCGGCGAGGTCGACCATCATGATCATGGTGAAGAATTCGCGGATCACCGATTGGCTGATATCGAGGATATTGACATTGGCGTCGGCCAGCACGTTGGCAATCCCGGCAATGATGCCGACGCGATCGGATCCGATGATGGTCAGGATGGCGCGGCCCGCTTGCGGGCCGCTCGGCGGCGGCGCTTGGTTCGGCATCTCGATAGCTCTGTGGTCGACGCGTTCGCAGCCTCGACCGGCGGTGTCTTTAAGTCGAGCGCGAGCGCTAGTGGCGCGCAGGTCTTACGGGAAGTCGCCTGCGTCATGCAAGCCGGGGCGGCGGTCCTACCCGGCGTGACGCTTGAGGAAGCTCAACGTCTTGTCGTTGAACTCGGCAACGCTTTCGTAGATCGGGGCATGCGCGCAGGTCTCGAACACCGCGAGTTCGCTTCCCTTGATGGCGTTCTTCATCGCGTCGGCGAAGCGGGTCGAGGTGACGAGATCGTGGCGGCCGAAAGTGATCTGGGTCGGCGCCTTGATGCGCGCAAGCTGGGCCACCGCGTCATGGGCAATGACCGCGCTCGACTGGCTGATAAAGGCGTCGAACGGCTGCTGCGGCCGGCTGCGCACGAAAGCGGCAAGCTGGTCGATATAGTCGGGCTTTGCGGCATAGAGCTCCGGTGTGAAGCACCACGGGAAGATTCCTTGGATCACCATTTCCTGGACGCTGCCCAGGGCCTTGGCGATGCTGCGCCAGCCTTCGACCACGACCTTGAGGAACGGGTCGCTCTTGGTCCAGCCCGAGTGCAGCGACAGCGATTTCACCCGCTGCGGATATTTGCCGGCGAGCCATAATCCGGTCGCGGCGCCGAGCGAGAGGCCGCTGACATGCGCGCGCTCAACGCCGATCGCCTGCATGAAAGCGGCGACGTCGTCGGCGAATAATTCCATCGAATAGGCGCCGGCCGGCTTGTCGGTCTCGCCGGCGCCGCGCGGGTCGACAGAAATGCAGGCGAATTGCTTGGCATAGTCGGCAACCTGGAAGGCGTAACAGGCATTGTCGGCGGCGAGATAAGGAATGAGCACCAGCGGCTCGCCGGTCCCTTGCTGCTCGTAGTTCATCGTGATGCCGTTCGCTTTGACCTTCGGCATGTGAACCTCCCCCCTGCTGATTGCCCGCCATCTTCACAGCGGCGTAGTGCGAAGCCTATATTGAGTTGGCCCAGTCACGCAATGGAGCGAGATGAGCGACACGTCAGGCGCGACTTCAGCTAGGACGGTGTCGTTCGTGGCGCCGTTTCGCCACCCGGCGTTCGCGGTGATATGGACGGCGACGCTCGTTTCCAACACCGGCGTCTGGATGTATAGCGCCGCCTCGGGCTGGCTGATGACCAGCCTCAATCCCGATCCGTTGATCGTGGCGCTGGTGCAGGCGGCAAGCACGTTTCCGATCTTTCTATTGGCGCTGCCCGCGGGCGCGCTCGCCGATATTTTCGACAAGCGCAAATATCTGATCGTGGTCGAATCGCTCTATACGGCCGTATCGGCGATCTATGCGGCGATGGTGTGGCTCGGCTTCGCTACGCCCGGCAACCTGCTGCTGTTCACATTGCTGATCAGCGCTGCCGGGGCACTGACGACGCCAGCTTGGCAAGCCGTGGTGCCGTTGCTCGTGTCCAAGGACGATTTGTCCGCCGGCATTGCCGCCAACAGCGTCGGTGTGAACATTTCTCGCGCGCTCGGTCCGGCGCTCGGCGGCGCGGCGATTTCCGCATTCGGCATCGTTGCGCCATTTTTAGCCAACGCCATCGCCGACCTCGGCATCATCGGGTCATTGCTGTGGTGGCGTGCGCCGCGAAGGCGAAGCTCGCTGTTGCCGGCGGAGCGTTTCGGCCAAGCCATTTGGGCGGGCTTGCGTTATGCCCGGCACAATCGGCATCTGCGTGGAACGCTGATGCGCGCAGTCGGATTCTTTCTGTTCGCCAGCGCCTATTGGGCGTTACTGCCGCTCGTCGCGCGCCAGCAGATCGTCGGCGGACCGAGCCTTTACGGGGTGCTGCTCGGCGCCATCGGGGCTGGTGCGGTCGGCGGCGCATTCTTACTGCCGCGGCTGAAGTCGAAGCTTGGACCGGACCGGCTGATGGCCGTGGGCGCGCTCGGTCAGGCAGTGGCGATGGTGCTTTACGGCATTGCCCGCGAACCGGCGATTGCGCTCGCCGCCAGCCTTATCGCAGGCGCATCATGGATCGCGGCGCTGGCGATGCTCAGCGTGTCGGCCCAGGTTGCATTGCCCGACTGGGTCCGTGCCCGTGGCCTTGCCCTCTACACCACTGTGTTCTTCGGCTGCCTGACGCTCGGCAGTGCGATATGGGGCGAAGTTGCCGAATGGGTCGGGCTGCCGGCCGCGCATTTTCTCGCCGCGGCTGGCGCGGTCGCCGCCGTCCCTCTGACCTGGCGTTGGAAACTCCAGACCGGCGCCGGCGTCGATCTTTCGCCATCGATGCACTGGCCGGCGCCGCTGACCGCGCAAACGATCGCTCGCGACCGCGGACCGGTGCTGGTGACGGTCGAATATCGCATCCGTCCGCAGAATCGCGCCGCATTCCTCAAAGCACTCGCCAGGCTAGAGCATCAGCGGCGGCGCGATGGTGCCTATGCCTGGGGCGTCTTCGAGGACGCCGCCGAAGAGGGACGTATCCTCGAAACGTTTCTCGTCGAATCGTGGATGGAGCATCTGCGCCAGCATGAGCGTGTTACCAACGCCGGCCGTGTCGTGCAGGAGGCCGTGCACCGATTTCATGTGCACGGCGATCCCAAGGTGACGCATTTCGTCGCCGCCGAGCCCGAGTGACCGGCAAATTTGGCTCAGGCAACGGCCCCTCGTCGATCCCTACACCCGCCGCAGCGGCATCGACCAGGCCAGCCCTGCGCCGATGCCGGTAAAGGCCGCGACGGTCAGGAAGGCGGCGCGGAAAGCTTCGCCGATCTCGGCCTGAACGATCGCCTGCCGCGCCGGCGCGAGCGCGGCGATGGCGTCCGGCCCACGGTCGATCATGCTGCCGAACAGGCTTACTGTTTCCGGGTCGGACGCCGCGAGAATCGAAAACAACACCGCGGCGACTGCGGCGGTGCCGAAGGCGGCGCCGACGGAGCGGGAGAATTGCGCCATGGCGGCGCCGGTGCCGAGCATGCGCTGGCCGGCCACGACCTGCACAGTCACCTGCACCACGCCCATCACCGTACCCATGAACAGCGCGATGCCGCCGAGCACCCACGGCAGCACGAACAGGCTCAAGTGCGGCACCCAGAAGGCCAGGAACAACAAGCCTGCCGTCGCCGCCACATATCCGCAGGACGGGAATATGGCGGTGCGTCCCGTTCGCGTCACCAATTGGCCGGTGATCAGCGAGCCGATACCGATGCCGAACATCAGCGGCAACAGCAGCAGGCCAGTCTCGGCCGGCGAGGTACCGCGGGCTACGCGCAGATAGATCGGCAGGAACGTGATCAACGACACCAGCGCGGCGCCGTGGCAGGCGGCCAGGCCGTCGGCACGCCAGACCGACGGCTCTCTAAACAGAGTGGGCGGAATGAGCGGCGAGGCGCTGTGCTTTTCCTGCCAGATCAGCGCCAACAGCGACGCCGCGCCAAACGCCACCAGACCGAGGATCATCGGCAGCGTCCGTGCATCCATTCGCTGGACTTCTTCCAACGCCAAGATGATGGGGCTGACGAACATCATGAACAGCACCAGTCCCGGCGCGTCGAAGGTGGTCCGCCGCCGATCGCCCGGCCGGGTCGCGAGCCGCAACACCAGGAAGACGGCGGCAAGGCCAAGCGGTACATTGACGAGGAAGATCGACCGCCAACCGAAGGCTTGCGTGAGATAGCCGCCGGCAACCGGGCCAAAGGTGCTGGAGCTGACCATAACGCCGGCGAGATAACCTTGATAACGGCCCCGCTCGCGCGGCGGAATGGTCTCACCGACGAGCGCTTGCGACAAAGTCATGAGCCCGCCGCCGCCGAATCCTTGCAGCACCCGCGTCGCCGTCAGGAATTCGATGTTGGGAGCCAGTGCGCAAAGCACCGATCCGGCGATGAAGAGGGCAAGCGCGGCAAGCATCATCCGCCGCCGGCCGAACGAGTCGCCGAGGCGCCCGTAGACCGGCGCGGCGATGGTGTTGGCAATCAGATAGGACACCACAATCCACGACACCCGCTCGACGTCGCCGAGGTCCGAGGCGATGGCCGGCAGCGCCGTGGCGACGATCGTCTGGTCGGCGACCGCCATGAACATCGGCAGCATGATCGAGGGGAAGACCGTCCAAAACAGCGCGCGCGGTGAAGGCGGCTGGCCGGTGCCGGCAGCCGCCACGGCGGCGGGGACTTCACTCCGGAGGCGGGCGGGATCTTCGTTCATCGAATGACGCGGCTGAAAAGTTCTCTGCTGAAAGGTCTTGGCGAAAGATTCCATGGCCGGCAAGGCGCCGCGCCGCTGCTGCGGCGCAGCGAGAGGGAATTACAGGGAAAAGACTTGCGGGGAAGTCCTTATGCAGCGGTAAAAGCAACAATAAAACGCCGGCCGCCCAGCGGCGGCCGGGTCTTGTTGCAGGCCTATCGCCTGCAGAGCGGCAGGTCGGAACTGAGCGCCTCGGCTTAGCCGAGGAATCCGACCCGTTCCTGTTCGCGTGCCTCGGCCTCGGTCTTGGGTTGCGCCGGCAACTGCAACACTGTTGCCGCCTGGCCCTCGCACAGCAGCGTCAGCAACACGGTGCGCCCATCCGGAAACTCGAGCGCGTCGTGATGCGCGGCCAACTTCTCCTTGTTGACCTGGCGGAAGATGGCCGTCTGGTGGCTGATTGTCTTAGTCTTCCACCCGAGGAGGCCGGCTGGCAGGCAGGCCACTTCGGCGGCGAACGCCAATTCCGTTCCCGGCAACAGACACACCGCCACGCCAAGATCGTCAGAGTCAGCAAACCCGCGGGTTCCGGTGCCGAAGTCACGCGTCACCAGCTTGTCACCGACTTTCGCGGGTCGTGAGCGAACGCTTTGGAGGCTAAAGTCACACATTGGCGACTCCTTTCTTCCCAGGATCAAGTCTTCCCGGGTCCTTCCAGGACACCCCCCGCACCCTCCGGCAACGAGTTCAAAGCAAGAATGGTGCCGTCTGATTCAAGCAACAATGCGGCCGCCCGAGATGGCCGAAGACACTCGCGTGCAGGAGTGTCGCAGCACCGTCTCGCTCACTTCCCGCCATCGTCAGGGCCGTCGCTGTCGCAACGCTCTGTTCTGAGAAATGTGCCGCGACCAGACGCATTTTTCATCGGCCTGCCCATGATCAAGGCGCCGGCAGTTGCTCACGCGTGATTTCGTCAGTGCCCGACTACCGGCTGGCCGGCGTGCGGCGCCGTCCGCCGGATCAATAGCAGAACGACCGGAATGAGCAGCGCGGCGAAAATGGACCAAGTATAAAAAACGTCGATGTAGGCCATAAGTGTGGCCTGCCCGGTGACAAGGTGGCCGATGTAACCGATGGCTCGGGCCTGCGCACTGGCGGGCGATCCACTGTGGGCGAAGTATTGCGTAATGTGGTGCAGGCTCGACTGGAATACCGGCGACGATGGAATCAAATTTTCGGTAAGCCGTTCCTGGTGAAATTGCGAGCGTTGGAGGAGTTCGGTATTGGCGAGCGACACGCCGATGCTGCCGCCGAGATTACGCGCGACATTAATGAGCGCGGAGCCCTCGCTGGTCTTTTGCTGCGGAAGACCGTCATAGGCGATCGTGCTGTTTGGAATGAACAGAAACGGCATGCCGACGACCTGAAAGACGCGCACCGTCGCGAAATAGCTGAAGCCGGCATCGGGAGTGAGCGACGTCGAATACCACATCGCCATCGCGATGATCGCGAAACCGATCGCTATCCAGTATTTTGGCTGCATACGGCCGACGAGCTGCCCCGCAATGGGCATCATGATCAGCATTGCCAGGCCGCCCGGCATCATGGCGAGCCCCGAAAGCATCGCCGTGTAGGGAAAGTTCGTCTGCATGAGCTGCGGCGTGATCTGGTTCGAGCCGAACAGGATAGCGCCCACCGCGAGCATCACCAGGAACGACATCCCGAACTGGCGCCGGAACAGCAGTCGGATATCCACGATCGGGTCGTCGTGGGTAAGTTCCCAAGGGATAAAGAATATGAACGAACAGGCGGAAATCGTCGCGAAGGTGATGATAAAAGTCGAGTGGAACCAGTCTTCGATCTGGCCTCGGTCGAGCACGATTTCGAGGCTGCCGAACGTGAGTGCGATCAGCGCGAATCCGATCCAGTCGACCTTGAGTCCGCCGGCGAGGCGCTCGTGGCGCTCGCGCTCGAGCACTTCGGGCTCCACGACCAGCCACTGCACCAGCACCAGGGAGATAATGCCAATGGGCACGTTGATGAAGAAAATCCAGTGCCAGGAGTAGTTGTCAGTGATCCATCCGCCGATCGTTGGGCCGACCGTCGGCGCCACGATGACCGCGATGCCGTACAGCGCGAACGCCTGCGGGCGCTTCTCCGGCGGAAACGTATCCGCGAGCATGGCCTGTTCGCTGGTCGGCATGCCGCCGCCGCCGAGTCCCTGCAGGATGCGAAATACGATCAACGCATTGAGACTGGACGCGAGGCCGCATAATAGTGAGGCCACGGTGAACGTCGCGACGCAGAGCATGTAGAAGCGCTTGCGGCCGATCACGTTCGACAGCCAGCCGCTCACTGGCAGAATGACGGCATTGGCGATGAGATAGGTGGTGACCACCCAGGTGCTCTCGTCGACGCTGATCGCGAGACTGCCGGCGATGTAGCGCAGCGACACATTGGCGATCGCGGTGTCGAGTACGACCATGAAGGTGGCGATGGAGACGACGATGGCGATCAGCCAGGGACTGCGATCGCCCGCCGACGAGCGGCTCTCGCGGCCGGAAAATTGCCGCTGTTCGCTCATCGTATTTTGACGGACGGCACCACCGACATGCCGGGCCCGAGCAGCACGTCGGGCGGCTGATCGAACACGATCTTGACCGGGACGCGCTGCACGATCTTGACGAAATTGCCGGTGGCGTTCTCGGCGGGCAGCAGGCTGAAGGCGGTGCCGCTGCCGGCCTGGATGCTGTCGACATGGCCTTTGAAGGTGCGATTGGGATAGGTATCGATGCTGATGTCGACCGGCGCTCCCGGCCGCACCCCGGTGAGCTGCGTCTCCTTGAAATTCGCCGTCACCCAGACTTCGCGCGGCACGAACATCATCAGCGCCTGTCCGACCGCGGCATAATTGCCCTTGGTGGCCGTGAGCTGGGTCACGCGGCCGGCGATCGGCGCGGTGATCACGGTACGCGAGAAATTGGCTTCGGCGATCTCCAACTGCGCCACGGCCTGCTGGCGTTGCGCCTGCAACACCGGAAGCTGCTTTTGCGTGACGACGAAGTTGCGCTCCGCAGCGGAGAAATTCGCCTGCGCCTGGCGCAGGCCCGACGCGTATTGCTGCGCCTGCTCGACGGTGACCGCGCCCTTGCTTACTAGATCGGTGTAGCGCTGTTCCTGCTGTTGCGCGAATGTGAGATTGGCCTGCGATTCGGCGGCCTGCTTTTCCGCCTGCTCGACGCGCGCCTGCTGCGCGGCGATCTGCGCGTCGATGTTGACGATGTTGGCTTTGCTCTGGTCGAGCTGCGCCTTGAAGTCGCGATCGTCGAGGCGGACCAGCACGGCACCGGCCTCGACCAGCTGGTTGTCCGTCATCGGAACCTCGACGATGGCGGCGCTGACCTGGGCACTGATCTGCACCGTTCGGGCGTCGATAAAGGCGTCATCGGTGGTTTCGTAATGACCGGCGTTGACCCACCAGACCACGAGCCCGACCAGCGCCGCGATGAGCAATGCCGTGACGACGAGCACCATGCGGCGACGCTGACGCAGCCCTCCGAGCCACGACCGAGTCTTGCGCGTCTCGCCGCTCGCGGGCTTCGCTTCGCGGCCCGGGGCGGCATCCTGGCGACGCTCGTTGTCGGTGCGCTGATCCATGATGGAAGCAAACGTCGGGCGTGCCAAATAGGTTTCCGCCCGCCCGCCGATCGCGGGCGGCAAACGGTCAGCAACGCTGACTCGCGGGATTGTTTAGCCTTTTATGACGGCGGAGGCCAGTCGGGACGGCCCGGGAAGGGGCCGTAGCGGGGCTCCGCGTATGCACTTCGATCGAGGAAGGCGCCGCGGCGTCTCATCGGCGTATCATGTCGGACCGCAGTGGCGCTTTGGGTGGGCGCTTGAAGCGCGCCGCGGCCTTGTAGCGCGACCGCGCCATGCAGAAGTCCTCAACCGCGGAAACGACGGCCGCGCTGATGATCTCGCGGCGTTCCGGGCTCGCCAATTCCAGCTCCTCCTGCCGGTTGACGATCGATCCGGCTTCGAGCAGCAGCGCCGGCATCCGGGTATTGCGCAGCACGATCAACTGGTCGTAGCGGTAAACGCCGGCCGCGGCGTCGATGAGCTCGCGGCGGCGGTTGCCCATCAGCGGCAGCGTGTAGTGCGACGTGTATTGCAGGCCGCGCGCTTGCAGCGCTTTGCCCAACAACCTGCCAAACTGCAGGCTGCCGGTGCGGTCGGCATTGTCGTGCGACATGAAGATGGCGTAGCCCTGGAACCGGTCGCTGAACTGGTGCTGTTGTTCCTCGTATTGCCAGGTCTCGAGCAGATATTCCGGCACCGAATCGTGATGGATGGAGATGAACAGGTCGGCGTGCGTCTTGTTGGCCAGCGCCGCCCGCTCGATCAGGCCCTTGGGCGGAGCCGTGGCGGTGACGAGCCGGACGGTCCTGTCGAAGCCGGCGGCGACGAGCGCTTGCTTGACCGCGTCGGCAAGCTGAAGATTGAAAGCGTATTCGGCAACGCCGCGCGCGCTGATGGCGCCCGGCACCTCGACGGTGTGGCCTACATCGACGACGGCGCGAAACGCCGAACGCTGACAGGTTGCGGGCTTGGCGGGCGGCGCATGCCCGGCACCGCGCGCCGGATACTTCGCAGCGCCGAGCAGTAGGACCGCGAGGACGACTAGCGAAACCGTTGCGGTGCGCTGGAGTCTGCTCATGAAACCACAGGCGGATTTGCCGGCGTGGCCGACACTATGATGGCCTCGCGCGGCCCATAGCGAGCTTTGTCCCGCTTGTCCACGCGCGCCGTTGCTGCGCTTCCGCGGAGCCGCCGGCGGCGGCTCGCGGGCCGGGCAGGGGTGTTTGAGCGTGCGCGCCCTTGTGCCCGACACGCGCCTGTCGTACCAAACAAGCCGGGTGAGGGCGTCGCCGGACGATGTATTCTCCAGTGCGCAGCGTGGTAGGGATTTGCAGCGCGCTTTTTGTGCTGGCGATCGGATACGTTGTCCTGGGCGAGGGGCGCGAAGTCGCCGCCTTGTTGGAAGCCTTCTGGTCGCAGTCGCTTTTATCCAAAACTGCCTGGGCCATCGTTGTGCTGGTGCCGATCGTGGCCGTCCCCGCCGCCCTTTGGCTGGGCGCGACGCTGGTGCGGCAACGCCAAGCGGCGCAGGCACTCGAGTTGCGGCTGGGCGGCGTGCGCGAGGGCGTCAAAGCCCTGGAGAAGCCGCAGGCCGATGCCGAGGCGGCGGTGCACCAACTGGTCCGCACCGATCCGGAAGACGCCATCGTCACCATGCAGCAGCGGCTCACCGAGGCCGAGCGCTTCGCGCAGATCCAGCAAAGCCGCAGCGAAGCCGGCGACCTCGGCGCCCGCGTCGAGCAACTTCGCGCCCAGCAGCAGGCATTGCAGGAGCGGCTCGCCCCGGTCCTGGAGAAAAGGCGGTCGATCGAGCAGCTCTTCATGGAACTCGGTACCCGGCAGAGCGATATCGAACGGGCGCTTGCCGAGGTGGCCGGCGCGGACGATGCCGTCGTGATCGATGCCGGCCTCAAGAACATGACGGAATTCGTCAGGCGGAGCCATCAGCGCTGCGACGACATCGAGCAGGCATTGAAGGCCGTCTCTGGCTTGAAGGAGGATCATGCCGAACTGCAAGCCCGACTGGCTCCGTTGGCGACGGTGGAAGATGGCGTCGTCGGGCGCGTCGAGGAGTTGAGCGCGATGGGCGACCGGCTCAATGAGGAAATCGGTGCGCTGGAGCGGACGCCGCAAGGACCGCTCGCCGAGCGCGTGCAAATGTTTGCCGACGAGGGACGGCAGCTCGACGACCGCCTGTCGCAGCTCAATGCCCAGTTTGCCAAGCTGGGCAGGCTGCGCACCGGCATTACCGCGCTGTTCGCCAACTTCAATCGGGCGCTCGACGTGCTCTCGGTCGCGACCGAAGAGGAGGGCGGCGGCGCTATCGGATTCACTGCGGCGCGCGATGCGTTGCCAGCGGCGACCGGCCGGGCCGAAGCACGGGATATCGATACCCGCGTCGCGGAACTTGCGGCCTTCATCGAGGCGACGCAATCCCAACTCGGTGAGATCGAGCGCAAGGCCGTCGCATTCGCGCAGATGAAAACCAAGCTCGGCGATCTACAATCGCGGCTGCTTCCCCTGGAAGCCGCAGATGGCGGCGTTGCTAACCTCATCGAGGAGCTGAAGGACATTCGCCACCGGCTGCTGGCCAGGATCAGACAGATTGAAGAGGACGACGACGGTAGCCTCGCCGAGCGGGTACAAAGGTTCAGCGAGACCAAGCGGGAACTGGAAAAACGCGTCTTGGGCCTCACCGAGCAATTTGCCAAGCTGGTGACGATCCGCAAGGACATCGCCGGTCTGTTCGAGAAATTGAGCGGCGCGGTCAGCGCGTCGTCGAATTGACATGAGTAATGCGCGCGAGCTTGTGCTGACGCTGGTCGCCGTTGTCGACCTGCGTCCGACCCAGATCACCGTCGGCATGCGCGAGGTGCTGGTCAAGCGCAAGCGCTGGCGCGAGACCGCCACCAAGAAGGGTGAAAAATTCCTCGGCAAGCACATGATCCCGGTGATCCTCGGGCCGAAGCTCCGGCACTACGTCACCGATCATCACCACCTGGCGCGGGCGCTCTACGACGAGGGCGTCAAGGATGTCGCGGTGACGATCGCGGTCGATCTCAGCAAGCTCGAACCCGATGCGTTCTGGACCGTGATGGACGATCGCAATTGGATGCATCCGTTCGACGTCAAGGGCCGTCGCCGCCACTACCGCGACATTCCCAAGTCGGTCGCCGAATTGGTCGACGATCCGTTCCGGTCGCTGGCCGGCGAGTTGCGGCGCGCCGGCGGCTTCGCCAAGGACACGACGCCATTCAGCGAATTTCTCTGGGCCGACTTCCTGCGCCGGCGCATGAAACGCAAGGAAGTCGAGCGCGATTTTGACCGCGCGGTCGAAGAGGCGCTGGAACTGGCAAAGAGCGACGCCGCCGACTACCTGCCCGGCTGGTGCGGTCCGTCACCGGAAAGTTGATCTTAGAGCATGATCCGGAAAAGTGGATGCGGGGCATAACGATCCAATGAATCCATCGGAACGGATTGACCAGCTGATCGCAAACCTCACTGACTGGCGTGGCAAAACGTTCGCCAGCATCCGCAAGAGTGTCCTTGAGGCCGACCGGCAGATCATCGAGGAATGGAAGTGGATGGGAAGCCCGGTGTGGTCTCGCGACGGAATAATCGCGGTTGCCAACGCCCACAAAGGGAAGGTGAAGCTTACCTTTGCCCACGGGGCGAGCCTCCCGGATCCTGACAAGCTCTTCAACGCGGGCCTCGAAGGCAACGCCAGACGAGCGATCGATTTTTTCGAGGGTGATAAGATCAATGAGCGTGCTCTAAAAAATCTCATCCGTGCCGCTGTCGATTTCAATCAGACAAAAAAGAAGAAGAAAGCGCCTGCGGGTACTCGAGCGAAAGCACATAAAAGTACCTAAGACACGTGCAGCAGCACTTCGCCGCCGATGGCGCAGAACACAACCACCAGCCACGGCGGCGTTTTCCACATGAACAGCAGCAGGAACGCGGCGGTACCGAGCGCGAAATCGCCGGCATTGGTGATCGCCGAGGTCCAGACCGGACGGTAAAGCGCGGCGAGCAACAACCCGACCACGGCGGCATTGACCCCGCGCAGCATCGCCTGCGCCCATGACCGCCGGCGCAACTCGTCCCAGAACGGCAGCGGGCCGATGACGAGCAGGAAGGAGGGCAGGAACATGGCGACCAGGCAAAGGATCGCTCCCACCCATCCGTTCGGCGGTGGATGCATGACGGTTCCGAGATAGGCGGAGAACGTGAACAGCGGTCCGGGCACCGCCTGTGCCGCGCCGTAACCGGCAAGGAAAGTATCGTTGCCGACCCAGCCCGGCGGCACCACGGAGGCCTGCAGCAGCGGCAGCACCACGTGGCCGCCGCCGAAAACCAGCGAGCCGGCGCGATAGAACGCGTCGAATAATTGCAGAGCATGATTTGGAACGGCAGCGGCAAGAAGCGGCAAGCCGATCAGCAGCGCAAAGAACAGAACCACCATGGCGCTTGCGGCCGTGCGGCTGACGGGATGCGGCAGGCTGGGATGGTCGCCAGGTACCGGGCTGCGCAGCAACAGGAGGCCGATAAGGCCGCCGAAAACGATGGCGGCAAATTGCCCCCAGGACGGTGGCAACATCAGCGCCATGACGGTCGCCGCCACCGCCAGCGTCGCTCGGGCACGATCGGGCGCCAGCGTCCGCATCATCGACAGCACGGCCTGCGCCACTACCGCCACCGCGGCGACCATCAGCCCATGCAGCCAGCCGCTGTGCAGCGCATCGCCGACCGAGGCGACGCCATAGCCGAACAAAACCAGCGCGATCGCCGACGGCAGCGTGAAGCCGCTCCAGGCGGCGAGCGCACCGGCATAGCCGGCGCGCGACAGGCCGATGGCGATGCCGACCTTGCTGCTCGCCGGTCCGGGCAGGAATTGCGACAGCGCCACGAGGTCGACATAGGTCTTTTCGTCGAGCCAACGCCGGCGCACCACGAATTCTTCGTGGAAATAGCCGAGATGCGCGATCGGGCCGCCGAAGCTGGTGAGTCCGAGCCGGAGAAACACGGCGAAGACTTCCGCGGTGCTGCCGCGCCGCGCGATCGTTTCGGCCGCCGAGTCGGGTCCGCCACTCATGGCGCTAGGCTATTGGGGGAAGTGCCGGAAATAAAGCGCCGGTCCGAGGAGGCCGGTTGACCCGGAGGCTGTCGCAAGACGGGCTGCTTCGAGCCGAACCCATCGGTTCGAATGACGAACTTGGATGTTCAGCCGCTCACCGCCGGCTGCTCGCATAACCCGCGCACGAGCCTGACGATCTGCGCGATCGAGCGGAAGTTCGCCGGCGTCATCTCCCGGTCGGGAATCTTGATATCGAACTCGGCCTCGACGGCGAGCATGAGGTTAACGATGTCGAGCGAGGACAGGCCGCTGGCGGCGAGGTCTTCGTCGGCGCCGACCGGACGTTCGATAGCGCGCTTGGCCAAAAGCTGGCGCACGAGCAGCGCCACCCGCTCCGTGGCGTCGATATTGGCGCGATCAAGCATGGTGAATGGTCTCCAGATCCCGGCGTCTGCTCGTTTCGGCAGCAAGTTTCTCTTGAGTGGCGGTCATCTCTTATGAGTAGCCGGCATCTCTTAACCGCATGTAACTGAATATCATGCCAAGTGTTTGCGATTGGTAACCTTTATACGAAAGAAGCGCGGCAATTCCCCACGAATGCCACGAGGAATTGGAAGTTTTGCAGTACCTCTTGGGCGACAGTGATCGCGGTCGAAGCCAGATGCCGCATGAGGCGATGATGAGCGCATCCATCAAACTGCGAACTGTGAAGTTGCAAGGCGTTCCGGCCGCCACGGACCCGGCGCGGAGCTTGCAGATCGCAACGGACCCTGCCGTTACGGCAACTGTGGAAACTCTGGCCTCCCGCGTCGAGAAGGTCGCAGCGGTCGCCGCGCAGCATGCCGCATCCGTCGACAGCGAGTCGCGCTTTCCTGCCGAGGCGATGGCCGCCGCGCGCGCCGCGCGCCTCATGAGCATCGCGGTGCCGCGCGAGTTCGGCGGCGAGGGCGCTGGCATCTCCGATGTCGCCGATGTCTGTTATGCGCTCGGCCGCGCCTGCGCCTCCACGGCGATGATTTACGCGATGCACCAGACCAAGATTGCTTGCGTTACCCGGCATGGCACCGGCAGCGCCTGGCATCAGCGTTTGCTGCGCCGGCTGTGCAGCGAGCAGATGCTGCTGGCGTCCTCGACCACCGAGGGCGAACGCGGCGGTGACGTCCGCAACAGCGCCGCCCCGATCGAGCGGAACGACGCGCGCATCGCGCTGGAAAGATGCGCCACAGTGATCTCTTACGGCGAAGCCGCCGACGGAATCGTGACCACGGCGCGGCGTTCTGCCGAGGCGGCGAGCTCCGACCAGGTTCTCGTCGTTTTCCTGAAGCAGGACTATACGCTCGAACGGCAGCTCGGCTGGGACGCGCTCGGCATGCGCGGCACCTGCAGCTCCGGTTTCAAGCTCATCGCCGCCGCCGCCAGCGAGCAGATCCTGCCGGTGAGCTACGACCAGATTCATACCCGGACCATGATGCCGGTGGCGCACCTGCTCTGGAGCGGCGCCTGGGCCGGCATCGCCGCCGCCGCTACCGATCGGGCCCGCGCCTTCGTGCGCAAAGCGCGACAACGCGCCGACGGCGCGCTGCCGCCAGGCGCCCCGCACCTGACCCGCGCCAGCGCGTCGCTGCAGAAATTGCGCGGTCTTGTCGCCAGCGCGTTGCGGCGCTTCGAACTGGCCGCGGACGATCCGGCTGCGCTCGACTCGATCGAGTTTCAGACCGCCATGAACCTGCACAAGGTCAACGCCTCCGAGCTTGCGGTGGCGACCGTCATGAGCGCGATGCAGGCCTGCGGGATCGCCGGCTATCGCAACGACGGCGAGTTCAGCATCGGCCGCCATCTGCGCGATATTCTGTCGTCGCCGGTGATGATCAGCAACGATCGCATCCTCGCCAACGTCGCCATGGCGTCGCTCTTGTCCGGCGTCCCGGCCTCGCTGTGCGACTGAAATAGCACCAAGAAAAACTCCAGAAAAATGAGGCGTCATTCCATGAAGCTGGCATTCAAGGAACCGAATACCTCGACCCGTTCGCTCGATGCGATCGCCGAGGCGCTGTTGCTGCCATCAGGAATCGACGGCATCTACGCGCGCACCGCGGTGTACGAGGATGTCGTCAACGGCCTCGCCGCATTCATCTCGCGCCAGCGCGAGCCGGGAACGGAAGTTTTAAGGTTTCCACCGGTGATGAGCCGCCGGCAATTGGAGAAATCGGGATACCTCAAGAGTTTCCCGCACTTCCTCGGCTGCGTTTGCTGCCTCAACGGCGCCGAAGCCGAGGTGCGGGGCGCCGTCGAGAGCTTCGAGGCCGGTGGAGATTGGACGCCGGCTTTATCCGCCGCCGATCTCGTGCTGACGCCCGCGGCCTGTTATCCGGTCTATCCGCTGGTCGCGAGCCGCGGCGAGGTGCCGGCCGAAGGTCTCAAGTTCGATGTCGCCAGCGACTGCTTCCGCCGCGAGCCGTCGCGCGACCTCGATCGGCTGCAGTCGTTCCGCATGCGCGAATACGTTTGCGTCGGCACGCCCGAGCGGATCGACGATTTCCGCCGGCGCTGGATGGCGCGTGCCCAGGACTTCGCCCGGCAATTAGGTTTGCCGCACCGCCTGGACACGGCGAGCGATGCCTTCTTCGGCCGCGGCGGCAAGCTGATGGCGACGAGCCAGATCGAGCAGGCGCTGAAATTCGAGTTGCTGGTTCCGCTGCGCTCAGCGGCCGATCCGACGGCGTGCATGAGCTTCAACTACCACCGCGATCATTTCGGCACGACCTGGAATCTGCGCAATACGGCCGGTCAGGTCATGCACACCGGCTGCGTCGCCTTCGGCATGGATCGCTTGGCGCTGGCGCTGTTCGCCACGCACGGGCTCGATCTGCAGGATTGGCCGGCGGCGACCCGCAAGGCGCTGATGATGTGAGTGCGTCACCTCTCCGCGCCGAACACGGGTGTTCCCGAGTTCGGCAATACTAAGTGACCGAAGTCGGAAACATCCGACTTCGGGTGCGGGGACAGGTAAAGCTGAGACAGGCCTTTAGACCTAGTCACGTGAATCTAAAGTTCGCCGCATAATGTCTGCTGCGCGTTGTGGCAGAAGCGTTTAACTGAAGCCAGGATCTGGTCGGCAGATTTGGTCCATTTGAAGGGCTTTCGAGGCTCCAGTTTGGGAGCTTGAATCACGTGCCGGGCAATGCCATCAACCTGCAAAGGGCCATCGCGTCAGACACCAATACCCTGATTTTACTTCCGCTTTCGGAGCATAGGGGCATGGCCGGACCGGCTACTGGCTTGCCGTGTCGCGAATGAACCGTTGCGGAAGTCGCAGTGAATGAGTGGCGCTTCCGCCTCGCCTGCTTTCTGTTATTGGGCGAACGGGGGTATCACCCTCATCACCCTCCACCGCAAACTAAATTATCGACGCATCCTTGTGCTTTGGTCTCGGTACTTACAGATATAAAAAGGTAGGCAGTAGCCTGCCCGAGCTGCCCACAAAACGGCGATATGCCGAAGTCTCCGTTCAGCCACTGGCAGCGGTGGTGTCATCGGCTGGCACAATTCGAATCTCAAAATTGATACTGGCTTGCATTGCGGATGCCGTCTGCACCCGCAGGCCGGTCGCGCGCGCGAATGAGCGCAAGATGCCTTTCGATATTTTCTCTAACCCGCGATGGAGTGAACAGATGAATCTTCTTCCGAGACTGTGGACCACGAGCCCAGAACTAACATCAGATCCGTTTCGTGCCATGCGGCGCGAGATGGAGAACGCACTTCGTGCTTTCGATCAGAATTCTTCCGCTGCCGACATTGGGGCTGGCGCGCCAGCGATTAGTGTAGCGGAAACAACGGATGCCTTTGAAGTAACGGCCGAACTCCCCGGCGTGGACGAAAAAGATATCAAGGTCAGCCTGGACGAAAACCAGCTGGTCATTTCCGGTGAGAAAAAGGCGGAGAGCACGAAAGAAGAAAAGGACTGGCATGTCGAGGAGCGGAGCTACGGCTCGTTCTACCGATCGATGTCCCTGCCGTTCGAGCCGGAGGACGGAGCTGTCGACGCCCATTTCGACAAGGGCGTGCTGCATCTCACGATCAAAAAGCCCGCCAAGGCTATAAAGACCACCAAGACAATCGATATCAAGGCAGGCCCTGCGTCCAAGTCGGGCACTGCACCGAGGAAGGCCGCCTAATCCCTGACGATCGTCGTAAGGATGACCGGAGATCGGCATTGATAACTCAGTTCCGATCTTCGGATTTTATCGGGTGCTCTTATTTCAATCTTATGATCGAGTGGAAATTCAATCCAGCCTGATGGTGCGTTCAGTGACGAAATTGACGTGCCGAAGAATTCAATGGGTCCAGCCGCGTGCGCCAGTTCGGTGAAGGCGCTTGAATAGATTGACGGCTGGCTGCAGCCAATCTTGTCACCCACGACGACATAAGTTTCGCCACCTCTGGATCCTGACTGCGTTGTCATTAAGACCAACCTTGACGCTTCACCATTTTGCGCTTGGCACAGTGCTGTTCGACTAGGTTTTTGCGTTTGACATAA
>JBEKWO010000037.1:0-35690 GCA_049512975.1 Xanthobacteraceae bacterium
GGCCACAACCAGTTGCCGAAAGTCATCATCGGTGTAAAGTTCAACGACGGAATCGAGGTCGTCAAAACGCAAGCTCAAGCCGCTGCCGCCTGACCCTGGTCGTCACCAAGATTCAGCGATAGCTCATGACGGCTCCCCGCTTGCCACTATTAAAAGAAATATGGCCGATGGTAGGAGGCTTAAAGTGACCGCTCCCCACATTTCCCGATAATTGTGCTTGGCGCGCATCTCCAATGCGTGCCTACCGAGAAGGCCAAACACGGCAATTGCTATTGCGACCGGCAACGCAGGATAAAGCACCCCTAAAGTGGTCGACGTGGTCCCCATAATCCTCAATCATAGCGGGAATCCCCGCCACAATTGAAAGGGACCCACTGCCCCCCTTGGGTAGTGGGTCAGTTTGAATAAGGCAGACCAATTTCAGGCTTGCGGCCTTGGCCGGACGGCGCATATTCGGCCTCATGGCCCCGAAGCACCCCAAACCGCGAAAAACCTATCGCATTGTCCCCCAGAAGGATTTGACCTACGGAGTCGAAATCTCCGATGGGAAATCAATGCCAACAATTATTACCCGCTTTGGGACTACGGCCGAAGCAGAAGCTTGGATTTTGGAGCAGAAGCGATTGGACTTGGAAGCGGGAGCGCGGAAGCTAGGCGAGACTGCCAAGAAAATTCTCAAAGACCGGGGCGTCCTTTGAACAAGCCCCCCAAACGCCCTAGGGACTTCTCCCAGGCCGCCAAACTGGTCATCGACGTTGCCACAGGGCAGGTCGAGGATCGCGAGCCTACGCCTCAGGAACAGGGCAAGGATCCGGCGGCGGCGGCGTTAGGACGGAAGGGCGGCAAAGCTCGCGCGGCCCAAATGAGTCCAGAGCGCCGTGCAGAAATCGCACGTAAGGCCGCAAAGTCTCGCTGGAAAAGCTGATTATTGGTTTGGCGGCTGGATTGCTGGTCCCGGAAACGGTGGCCTGAGTACTATAACGGGGGCCGCAGGTTGGAGAACGCCTTTTTCGTGAATGGCGGTTGCTACAATTGGTCCAGGTTTCAAGATCGCGTTTTGGAAAAGTAGGGGAAATTTTAAACTCCATCGAATTTTGTCTGCTTCGCCGGCTCTCAAGGTAGTTAAATTAACTGGCACCTGTCTGAAATCTCCGCTCGGTAAGTCAATGCGAAGATCGAGTTTTTGGTAAGGGTCACTCGGATCAGCTTCCACGATAAAAAGAAAAACAAGTTGACTTGCAATCATAGGGTCCGTGGGAATGGTAATGTCCGTTGCATAAATCCCTATGACATTCAGCTTACCGCTGATCGAGAATGTCGAATCATCCGCTGTTATAAGACTTGCTTGTCTAGTCATGCGGCAATCGGAATAGGTGCGTCTTGCGCTTGTTTCTTCCATTCGTCAATAATGGCATTGTTCGCCTCAGTTCCAAGTGCGAAAGCACTCTTTGAGCGAATTGGCGCGGATTCAGGTTTTATTTGTTCTGCAGGAAATTCTTCAACACGTTGCGATAGAGGATGTTCGGCGTGAACAGACGCCACAGCGCCCGAGATGGCAAAAAGTAGATCGCTGAATGTATCGGACTCCCAATTTCCAGGACGTGCAAGCAGGCGCGAAACAACTTCAGGAGCCTTGTCAAGACGACGCGCTAAATCAGCTTGGATTATGCCACTTTTCTTAAGTTCCCTGATCACAACGTCATACTGGCGCTGCCTGTGACGGGCGCGAATATATCCGAGTGTGCCGACAGAAATTTTCTCTGATCCAACCGGTTCAGACAGCCCGGTAGTTTGTGAGGTACTCATCTAGGCTTTCTCCACTCATTGGACCCCGTGATCCAAACAAGTCACGCCATGCGTCGCGGGCTGCATCAACCTCATCATCAAACACGGGAATGCCTTCACGAAAATCCCAAATGAGGCAGATGAATTTGTCTTTTGCTCCAAAACCACCGAGGCTTCTTATGCCGGCGGTATCTTCCGGCTCGGTGACGCGCACGCTCCAAAATTCGTCTTCGACCGGCGTGACGCGGGCGAGCATCGCGTCTGGCGGCTTCTGCTGCGGGTCCTCCGCCACAGAAACCTCGCCGCCTTCTAAGAAATTATCTAGCCATGCACGAAATTCTCCAAGTCGCCGACCGTGTTCCGTATCCGAAAATGGCGGCGTCACCACGGCGAGGATGTCTGGCGATACGATCATGGTACGTGCCGTATCGTTCCCAGTGAACAGCGACTCAAGCTCAAACAGCCTATGACGGCGTAGAAGCCTCATTAATGTGGCGCATATTGACATATAAGTCAATAGCCCCCTATACCGCTGTTTCCGTGGGAACCTTGAACCATACAACCCGAGATTAAAAGCCCCTGCGGTTATTCTGACCCTTAATGCTTGACGCCAAGAATAAAAGGTCATATAGTCGAGCCATGAACAAGCTCGACCGTGAGGCCCGCGCCCGTATCCTTCACCTCCTTTGCGAGGGGCAATCCATCCGTGCCGTGACCCGGCTCACCGGGGCCAGCAAGAACACGGTCACAAAGCTTGTGGTCGATGCCGGGCACGCCTGCACGGCCTACCAAGATCGAGTGCTGCGGAACCTGCCGAGCAAGCGCGTACAGGTCGATGAAATCTGGAATTTCATCTACGCGAAAAACGACAACGTGAAAGCGGCCAAGGCCGCGCCGAAGGATGCCGGCGACGTTTGGACATGGACGGCAATCGACGCGGATACGAAATTGCTTGTAAGTTGGCTTGTTGCGGATCGTTCGACCGGCTCCGCGATGATGTTTGTCAGCGATCTAAAAGAGCGGCTTGCCAACCGCGTGCAGCTAACGAGTGACGGCCATCGCCCGTACCTAACCGCCGTGGATAGCGTGTTCGGCGATGATGTTGACTACGCGATGCTGCAAAAGATTTACGGCGCAGAGCCCCACGGCGAGAAGAGGTACAGCCCTGCCAAGTGCATCGGTGCACAGAAGCGCGAGATAACCGGCAACCCCGATCCAAACCATATCAGCACGTCATATGTCGAACGTCAGAACCTCACAATGCGGATGCACATGCGTAGGTTCACTAGGTTGACGAATGCATTCAGCAAAAAGATTGAAAACCATGCGTGCGCGGTCGCGTTGCACTCGATGTATTACAATTTCGTCCGGCTGCATCAAACGTTGAAGGTCAGTCCGGCAATGGCCGCTGGTGTAACGGATCGCCTTTGGGAAATGGTCGATGTTGTCGATATGCTCGATGCGTTTGAAGCGAAGCGGAAGCGGGCCGCGAAGCCAATATTTGAAGTTGAGCAATGGAGGATCGGCGGCGGCTACTACGTGCACGCAACGTTGCCAGACGGGACGGTTGATCGGATCGAAGGCTTCGGGACGGAAGGCGAGGCGGGACGCTGGATTAAAAATGATTCTCTCGGTTGGCTACACTCTCGCAAAAATCGAGTGGCAGACGGCAAAGATCCGTTAGCTAATACCTACAGAAGCTATTGATTCAACGGCAAAAAGGTGATTTTATAGGAGTGTCTCCGTAAAGCCACGGTCTAAAACTATAGGTTCGTGTAGGATAAAGGGACATCCCCCTGTTGGGACGGGGAAGACCTCTGGAGGATGAAGATGCCCGTTACCGCTCGCAAGAAGAGCGCCAAGACACACTGGAGAGAAGTGCGCATAGAGTTAGAGGGCAAGCTACGGTCGGACGGAAGCTTGTTTGTTACAAGCACAAATTTGACACCGTTTAGTGCTGTTCTAGAAGATGGGAACTGGGATAATGTTATTCCGTTTCTCAAAAGGTTTCTTGAAGTGAACTTTGGTGACGTGGGTGATCTTCGGTTAATTCGGGATGCCTCAGAGCTTTTAGAACCAAGCTCCAGCCCTGATTTTTTTCCGCCTGCGTACATCATAGCGGAGCTGACGCCAGAACGTGTTGGTATCCGTTGAACATGGACGTGCCGAACTAACAGCGCAAAAGTTTTCGCGCCGACCTGATTTGCGCGGCTCACCCGGTGAATGGTGGGCACATCCAAGCGGATTTCCAATTTATTTCTTGCAGCATTGTGGCGATAAACGCGACTATTTCGATTCCGATCAATTGGCACATGTTCTTAGCCAGTCAGGGCCGTTTAGGCCTGGGATGACTATTGGCGGCCCGAGGCAACCAATTATCAATTAATCGTCTCGCCACAATTGAAACTGACCCACTGCCCCCCCTTGACTCCAGAACATTAAGTGAACTATGTTCCATGTTCGTTCTGCACGAAGGGGAGAAACACATGGTTCGCGTCGTCGCCGAGGAGGCTTTAGCGCTCGCGTCCGTCACCTTGTTCCTGGCCATGGTGGCGATCTGGGCCCAGGTCCTGGGGGTTGTCTGAGCACCCTTACGCCGTCATGGCCGGACTTGTTCCGGCCATCCACGACTTACTTTTGCGCACCGATGGATGCCCGCGACAAGCGACGCCGTTCTTCGAGCGGCTATGTGCGGGCATGACGGGAGAGGCAAACTTTCTGTGCGCCGCGGTGCGTAAGCGCGCCGGCGCGGTGGACTCAAGCGCTCGCGATCCCGCATGCTCGCCCCTCGCAGAATCGCCAGCCGCGAGTATCTATCGATATGTCTGCCGACCCCGGCTTCGTGCACCTGCACGTTCATTCGTCCTATTCGCTGCTTGAGGGCGCGCTGACCATCGCGCGCCTGGCGGAGCTCGCCAAAAAAGACCGCCAGCCGGCGCTGGCGCTGACCGATACCGACAACATGTTCGGCGCGCTGGAATTCTCCGAAAAGATGGCCAGCGCCGGCATCCAGCCGATCATCGGCTGCGCGCTCGGCATCGACTTCGCCGACCAGGACAACCGCGGCGGGGCCGTGGGCGAGACCTGGCCGCGCATCGTGCTTCTCGCCGCGCGCGAAAATGGCTATCGCAGCCTGCTGCGGCTGTGCTCGCGCGCCTATCTCGACACCGCGCCGACCGACCGTCCGCACGTCAAGCTTTCCTGGCTCGCCGAGGAGGCGGGCGGACTGATCGCGCTTAGCGGCGGTCCCAACGGCCCGCTCGATGCCGCCATCGGCGGCGGCCAGAGCGCGCTGGCGCTGGCGCGCTGCGAGGCGTTGCAGGGCCTGTTCGGCGACCGGCTCTATATCGAGTTGCAGCGCCACGGCATGGCGACCGAGCGGGCGGCGGAACCGGCCTTGATCGAACTTGCCTATGCGCGCGGCATTGCGCTCGTCGCCAGCAACGAACCGTTCTTCGCCACCCGCGAGGATTACGAGGCGCACGACGCGCTCCTATGCATCGCCGAAGGCCGCTTGCTCGCCGACGGCGAACGCCGCCAGCTCACGCCCGCGCACCGGTTCAAGAGCCGCGCCGAAATGGCCACCTTGTTCGCCGATCTGCCGGAGGCGCTGGCGGCGACCGTCGAGATCGCGGAACGCTGCGCCTTCCGCCCGCGCACGCTGGCGCCGATCCTGCCGCGCTTCTCCACCGGGCCGGGGCGGGGCGAGGCGGCGGGTGCGCGGGAGACCAAAGAAGTCAAGAAGGCGCACGAGGCCAAGGAAGCCGAAGAGCTTCGCCGCGCCGCATTTGCCGGCCTCGAGCGCCGGCTCGCCCGCTATCCGCTGGCGCCGGGCCACACCGCAGAAGATTACCGCGAGCGGCTTTCCTTCGAGCTCGGCGTCATCGCCAGCATGAAATATGCCGGCTACTTCCTCATCGTCGCCGACTTCATCCAGTGGGCGAAAGCGCAAGGCATCCCGGTCGGGCCGGGCCGCGGCTCCGGCGCCGGCTCGCTGGTCGCCTATGCGCTCACCATCACCGATCTCGATCCGATCCGCTTCGGGCTCTTGTTCGAGCGTTTCCTCAATCCCGAGCGCATCTCGATGCCGGACTTCGACATCGACTTCTGCCAGGAGCGCCGCGACGAGGTGATCCGCTACGTGCAGGAGAAGTACGGCCGCGATCAGGTGGCGCAGATCATTACCTTCGGCACCTTGCAGGCGCGCGGCGTGCTGCGCGACGTCGGCCGCGTGCTGCAGATGCCCTACGGCCAGGTCGACCGGCTGTGCAAGTTGGTGCCGCAAAATCCGACCAACCCGATCTCGCTGAAAAGCGCCATCGACGGCGAGCCGCGGCTGCAGGCCGAACGCGATCGCGACCCGGTGGTGCGGCGCGCCTTCGACATTGCGCAAAAGCTTGAAGGCCTCACCCGCCACGCCTCGACGCATGCCGCCGGCATCGTCATCGGCGACCGGCCGCTGACCGAATTGGTGCCGCTTTACCGCGATCCCAAATCGCTGATGCCGGTGACCCAGTTCAACATGAAATGGGTCGAGCCGGCGGGACTGGTGAAGTTCGATTTCCTCGGGCTCACCACGCTCACCGTGCTCGATCTCGCGGTCAAGCTGGTCAAGCGCCGCGGCATCGATATCGATTTGACCAATTTGCCGCTCGATGACGCCAAATCTTACGAGATGCTGGCGCGCGGCGAGACGGTCGGCGTGTTCCAGGTGGAAAGCGCGGGCATGCGCCGCGCGCTGCTCGACATGCGCCCGGACCGCTTCGAGGACATCATCGCGCTGGTCGCGCTCTACCGGCCGGGACCGATAGCGAACATCCCGACCTATTGCGCGCGCAAGCACGGCGTCGAGCTGCCCGATTTCATCCACCCGAACCTCGAGCCGATCCTGCGCGAAACCTATGGCGTCATCGTTTATCAGGAACAGGTAATGCGGGCGGCGCAGGTGCTGTCCGGCTTCACGCTCGGCGAAGCCGATCTGTTGCGCCGCGCCATGGGCAAGAAGATCCGCAGCGAGATGAAGGCGCAGCGCGCGCGTTTCGTCTCGGGTGCGATCGAACGCGGCGTCGAGCCGGGTCACGCCGGTGCGATCTTCGACCTGCTCGAACGATTTGCCGATTACGGTTTCAACAAAAGCCATGCGGCGGCTTACGCGCTGGTCGCCTATCAGACCGCCTATATGAAGGCGAATTATCCGGTCGAGTTCCTTGCCGCGTCGATGACGCTTTCGATGGGCAACACCGACAAGCTCGCCGAATTCCGCGCCGAGGCCGAGCGGCTCGGCATCAAGGTCGAGCCGCCCTCGATCAACCGCTCGGGCGTCACCTTCGACGTGGCCGGCAACACCATCCACTATGCGCTGGCGGCGTTGCGCGGCGTCGGCCCGCAGGCCATCGAAAGCATTCTGGCGGCGCGCGGAGAGCGCCCCTTCACCGACCTCGCCGACTTCGCCCGCCGCATCAATCCGCGCGCCATGAACAAGCGGGTGTTGGAAAGCCTGGTCGCCGCCGGCGCCTTCGATGCGATCGAGGCAAACCGCGCCCGCGCCTTTGCGGCCGTCGACGCCATCCTCGCCACCGCGCAACGCTCGCACCAGGATGCCGCGATCGGCCAATCGGAGCTGTTCGGCGGGTCGGCGGCGCCCGAGCCAATGGCGCTGCCGGCGGTCGAGCCGTGGCTGCCGGCGGAGCGGCTGCAGCGGGAATACGAGGCGGTCGGCTTTTTCCTCAGCGGTCATCCGCTCGACGACTATGCCGCGGCGCTGAAGCGGCTACGCGTGCAATCGTGGTCCGAATTCGCCCGCGCGGTGAAGGCCGGCGCCGGCGCCGGCCGCGTCGCCGGCACGGTCGTGTCGCGCACAGAGCGGCGCACCAAGAACAGCACCAAGATGGGTATCATCGGCCTGTCCGATGCCAGCGGCCATTACGAGGCGGTGCTGTTCGCCGAGGGCTTGGCGCAGTATCGCGACCTGCTCGAACCGGGCACCGCGGTGCTGCTGTCGCTGACCGCCGAGGTGCAGGGCGACGAGGTGCGCGCCCGCATCCAGTCGGTCGAGCCGCTCGACCAGGCGGCGGCGAAGACGCAGAAGGGCCTGCGCGTGTTCCTGCGCGACGGCGTACCGCTCGAAGGGGTGGCGCGGCGGCTCGAGCCGATCAAGCTCGGCGCCGCCCGCAACGGGGCGGATCACGGCGACGGTGAGGTGTCGATGGTGCTCCTGCTCGGCAACGGCAATGAGGTCGAGGTCAAGCTGCCCGGCCGCTTCAAGATTTCCCCGCAGATCGCCGGGGCCATCAAGGCCGTTTCCGGCGTGGTGACGGTGGAGTCGCTGTGACGGCGGGTTTTGGCTCTATCGCCGGTTGTTGCGCCCGGGCGAGCCTGCCTATATAAGCCCGGCAACTTCACACGCGGACCTTGGCCCTTAAAAGCCGTCCGGTGCCCGGCCATAAAGGCTCGGCTCATCGGTCCGCGGCGGATCAACCGGAGAATGACATGGCGCTGCCTGACTTCAGCATGCGTCAGCTTTTGGAAGCTGGCGTTCATTTCGGTCATCAATCCCACCGCTGGAATCCGAAGATGGCGGAGTACATCTTCGGCACCCGCAACAACATTCACATCATCGACCTGACGCAGACGGTGCCGATGCTGCATCGGGCGCTGCAGGCGGTCAGCGATACCGTGGCGCGCGGCGGACGCGTGCTGTTCGTCGGCACCAAGCGGCAGGCGCAGGACGGCATCGCCGAGGCGGCCAAGCGGTGCGCCCAATACTACGTCAATTCGCGCTGGCTCGGCGGCACAATGACCAATTGGAAAACCGTCTCCAACTCGATCAAGCGTCTGCGCACGCTCGACGAGATGCTGTCCTCCAACGAGGCGCAGGGTTACACCAAGAAAGAGCGCCTGACGCTGCAGCGCGAGCGCGACAAGCTCGATCGGGCGCTCGGCGGCATCAAGGACATGGGCGGGCTGCCCGACCTTCTGTTCGTGATCGATACCAACAAGGAAGACATCGCCATCAAGGAGGCGCGCCGCCTCGGCGTTCCGGTCGCCGCCATCGTCGACACCAATTGCGATCCGGACGGCATCACCCATGTCGTGCCCGGCAACGACGACGCCAGCCGCGCCATCACGCTGTACTGCGATCTCGTCGCCAAGGCGGTGATCGACGGCATTTCGCGGGCGCAGGGCGAACGCATCGACCTGGGCGGCCTGGTCGAGCCGGAGGTGGCCGAGGAATTGCCGGCCGAAACCGACAAGCTCGGGTTCCAGCCGCTGTCCGGACCGCGCGGCGTAGCCGACGATCTCAAAAAATTCCCCGGCGCCTCGCCGGCCATCGAAAAGCAGCTCAACGACCTCGGCATCTTCCACGTCTGGCAGATCGCCGAACTGTCGCCGATTGCCGCGCACAACATCGGCGAGGAGATCGGGCTTCCCGGCCGGCTCGAAGCCTGGATCGCCCGGGCGAAGGAACAGATGGCCACCGAAGCCGAGTGAGCCGCGAATAGCAGCACCGTCATTGCGAGGAGCGAAGCGACGAAGCAATCCAGAATTCGCGCCAAGAAACTGGATTGCTTCGCGGGGCCGGTCATCGGGCCGGCCACTGCGGGCCGGACCCGTTGGCTCGCAATAACGATAGGCGACAAGGAAAGACAGAAATGGCGACGAACATCACCGCGAGCATGGTGAAAGAGCTCCGCGACAAGACCGGCGCGGGCATGATGGATTGCAAGGCGGCGCTCGGCGAGAGCGGCGGCGATCTCGAGGCCGCAGTCGACTGGCTGCGCAAGAAGGGTTTGGCTAAGGCCGCCAAGAAGGCGGGACGGGTCGCGGCCGAGGGCCTCATCGGCGTCGCGCTCACCCCGAGCAAGGGCATTGTCGTCGAGGTCAATTCCGAAACCGACTTCGTCGCGCGCAACGACCTGTTCCAGGGCCTAGTGAAGATGATCGCGGACGTCGCCCTCGACGCCGGGGCCAACGTCGACAAAATCCTCGCCGCGCGCGTCGGCGACCGCACCGTCGCTGACGCCATCACCGAGACGATCGCCAAGGTCGGCGAGAACATGGCGCTGCGCCGCGCCGCCGCGCTGTCGGTCGGCAAGGGCATCATCGCCAGCTACGTGCACAATTCGGTCGCCGACGGCCTGGGCCGCATCGGCGTGATCGTCGCGCTCGAATCCACCGGCAATGCCGACGAGATCAAGGCCTTCGGCCGCATGGTGGCGATGCACGTCGCCTCCGCCAACCCGCAGGCGATCGACGCGTCCGGGCTCGATGCGGCGACGATCGAGCGTGAGAAGAACGTGTTGGCGGAAAAATTCAAAGCGCAGGGCAAGCCGGCCAACGTCATCGACAAGATCGTCGAGTCGGGGCTGAAGACCTTTTACAAGGAGGTCTGCCTGCTCGATCAGAGCTTCATCTTCGACGACAAGAAGAGCGTGGCTCAGGCGCTGAAGGAGAGCGAGGCGAAGGCCGGCGCGCCGATCAAGATCGGCGGTTTCGTGCGCTTTGCGCTGGGCGAAGGCGTCGACCGGCCGGAGGGCGATTTCGGCGGCGAGGTCGCGGCTCTGGCCGGCACGCACTAGGGGCGAGATTCCGGCGCTGCGCTGCTGGGTTTGCCGGCGAATGCGATAGCCGTATAGTCGCGCCGCCGGTGATTCAGTCCTATGCCAATGCGCCGCTGGAATTGAAATGCACCGCGCCGACAGCGGTGAGGGGCGGAACGTTGCGATGGCGAAGTCGAACTACCGACGCCTGATCGTCAAGCTCTCCGGCGAAGCCCTGAGCGGTCCGGAAAAATTCGGTATCCACCGCGCGACGATCGATCGCTTCGCCGCCGATCTGGTCAATGTGCACAAGCTGGGCATAGGCCTCGGCGTCGTGGTCGGCGGCGGCAATATTCTGCGCGGCGCGCAGATCTCCGAGGAGGGGCTGTCGCGGCCGACGGCCGATGCGATGGGGATGCTGGCGACCGTGATGAACGCGCTGGTCCTCGAAACGGCGATCGAGCGTGCCGGCGTCAGCGCCCGCACCATGTCGGCGCTGGCCATGCCGCAAGTTTGCGAGACCTATGAGCGGGCGCGGGCGCTGCGGCATCTCGACGACGGCCGCATGATCGTTTTCGCCGGCGGCACCGGCAATCCGTACTTCACCACCGACACCACGGCGGTATTGCGCGCCGCCGAGATGGGGTGCGACGCCGTCCTCAAGGCGACCGACGTCGATGGCGTCTATACTGCCGATCCGAAGCGCGATCCGACGGCGAAACGCTACGAGCGCCTCGACCATCAGGAGGCGCTCGACCGCAACTTGAAAATCATGGATGCGACGGCCTTCGCGCTTGCCCGGGAGAATCGGATGCCTATCATCGTGTTTTCGATCCGGGAGCACGGTGCGATCGAGACCGTCGTGCGCGGAAAGGGTCACTTCACCACCGTCGGCTGAAGATGCGCGCAGCCGGCGAGGGAGGCCGATTGGATCGCGGAGGGCGCCATGGCAACCACGACATTCGACATGAATGACCTCAAGCGCCGCATGCAGGGCGCGTTGGCCGCGCTCAAACAGGAGCTGGCGGGTTTGCGCACCGGTCGCGCCTCGACGGCGTTGCTCGAACACGTCCACGTCGAGGCCTATGGCAGCCAAATGCCGCTCAATCAGCTGGCCACGGTGAGCGCGCCGGAGCCGCGCCTGCTTAACGTCCACGTCTGGGATCGGTCGATGATCCACGCGGTCGAGAAGGCGATTTCGGCGGCGAATCTGGGATTGACGCCCTCGACCGAAGGGCAGGTCCTCAAGCTGCGCATTCCCGAGCTCAACGAAGAGCGGCGGCGGGAAATCGTCAAGGTCGCCCACAAATACACCGAGGCCGCGCGCGTGGCGGTACGCCACGTCCGCCGCGACGGCCTCGACCTTCTCAAGAAGCTGGAGAAGGAGCACAAGATCAGCGAGGACGAACATAATCGCCAAGCCGGCGAAGTTCAGAAGGCGACCGACGCGACCATCGCCGAGGTCGACCGGTTGTTGGCCGGCAAGGAAAAGGAGATCATGACCGTTTGAGTGACGCCGCAACATCGCGAAGCAAGACCGCGCAGCCGCTGCCGGCCGCAAGCGACTCCTTCGAGGTGCCCCGTCACGTCGCCATCATCATGGATGGCAACGGGCGCTGGGCGGCCGCCCACGGTATGCCGCGGGTGGAAGGCCATCGGCGCGGGGTCGAGGCTTTGCGCCGGACCGTGCGCGCGGCGACCGATCTCGGTATTTCCGTGTTGACCATTTTCTCCTTCAGCTCAGAGAACTGGTCGCGCCCACCGTCGGAAATCCGCGACCTGATGGGTCTCTTGCGCCGCTTCATCCGCCACGATCTTGCCGATTTGCACAAAAGCAATGTGCGCGTACGCATTATCGGCGAGCGCGACGATCTCGATCGCGACATCTGCCTGCTGCTGCAGGAGGCCGAAGACCTGACTCGTGGCAACGACGGCCTCACCCTGGTCGTGGCGTTCAATTACGGCGGGCGGCAGGAGATCGCGCACGCCGCGCGCCGTCTCGCCATCGAGGTGGCCGAAGGTCGGCTCTCGGCCGAGGACATAACGCCGGAGCGCTTCGGCAGCTTTTTCCACGCGCCCGATATTCCCGATCCTGACCTGATCATCCGCACCAGCGGCGAGCAGCGGCTTTCCAACTTCCTGCTGTGGCAGGCGGCCTATAGCGAGTTGGTTTTCGTCCCGGTCAACTGGCCTGATTTCGACCGCGCCGCGCTGGAAGAGGCGATCATGGAGTTCCGCCGCCGCGAACGCCGCTTCGGCGGATTGGTCGCCAATACCGGTTCGTGAAGACCGGATCGTGATGACGCCCGACCATCGCGGCGGCCGCGCCGGCGGCCCTGTCTCGCCCGGACGAGGCAGCGGCAATCTCACGCTGCGCGTGGTATCGGCCGCCGTGCTCGCGCCGATTGTGCTCGCGATCACTTATGCGGGCGGCTGGATTTTTCTCGCTCTCTGCGCGGTCGCGGCCGGTGCCGTTCTCTGGGAGTGGGCGTCCCTGGTCTCCCGTAACGCCGACCCTCGGCTTCTGGCGCCGGGATTGACGGCGTTGCTGGGAGCGGCCGTGCTCGTCGGGCTGAGCTTGCCCGGCGCCGCGTTCGGCATGGTCGCGATCGGGGCGGGTTTGGCGGGGCTTGTGGCGGTTGCCTGGTCGCGACGCGACGATCCCGCCTCGGCAATGGCCGTTTGGGCCGCCGGCGGGGTGGCCTATGCCGGAGCGACGCTACTCGGGCCCACGCTGTTGCGCCGCGATCCGGAATGGGGCCTGACGGCACTTTCATTTCTGTTCGCAACCGTCTGGGTGACCGACATTTTTGCCTATTTCTGCGGCCGAGCGATTGGGGGTCCCCAGCTGTGGCCCAGCGTCAGCCCGAACAAGACCTGGGCGGGGGCAGTCGGGGGACTGGCCGGGGGGGTTGCCGCCGGCGTCGCCGTCGCCTATGCGAGCGGACTCGGCAGGCTGGGGATCATTGCGGTCATGGCGTTCTTGCTTTCAGTCCTGGCGCAAGCCGGCGACCTGTTCGAGTCCGCGGTCAAGCGGCATTTCGGCGCCAAGGACGCGAGCCGGCTCATTCCGGGTCATGGGGGCTTGATGGACCGCCTCGACGGCTTCCTGGTGGCCGCCTTCGCCGCCTTGCTCATCGGAATTATTCGCGAGGGAACAGGTACGCCGGCCCGCGGCTTCCTGGTATGGTAAGCCGATGACGCAGAAGCATCCCCGGGCCAGAGTCGAGCTGGCGCCCGTGCCGCGCACGGTGACGCTATTGGGCGCCACCGGCTCGATCGGGTCGAGCACCGTCGATCTCCTGCGGCAGGATCCCGCCCGCTATCGCGTCGCGGCGGTGACCGCGCACCGCAATGCCGCGGCGCTGGCGCGCTTGGCGCGCCAACTCGGCGCGGGCTTTGCCGCCGTCGCCGATCCCGACGCTTACGGCGAACTCAAAGCCGAGCTTTCCGGCTCCGGCATCGAGGCTGCCGCCGGTGCTGCGGCTGTCGTCGAGGCGGCGCAACGGCCCGCCGATTGGGTGATGGCTGCGATCACCGGTGCGACCAGCCTCGAGCCGACGCTCGCCGCCGCCGAACGCGGCGCGACGGTGGCGCTGGCCAATAAGGAATGTCTCGTCTGCGCCGGCGCGCTGTTCATGCGGCGGGCGGCTGCGGCCGGCGCCACGGTCCTGCCGGTCGATTCCGAGCACAACGCGATTTTCCAGGCGTTGGGCGCGGGTCGGCGCGAGGATGTGCGCCGTATTGTCTTGACCGCTTCGGGAGGGCCATTTCGCACCTGGCCGCTCGAGGCCATCCGCAACGTCACGGTGGAGCAGGCGCTCAAGCATCCGACGTGGTCCATGGGCCCGAAGGTGACGATCGATTCGGCCACCCTCATGAATAAAGGCCTCGAACTCATCGAGGCGCACCATCTGTTCGCGTTCGGAATTGAGGCGCTCGACGTCGTGGTCCATCCCCAATCCGTGGTCCACGGCTTGGTGGAATTCCGCGATGGTTCGGTGGTCGCCCAGCTGGGGTCTCCCGACATGCGGATTCCGATCGCCCATTGTCTGGCGTGGCCGGTCCGCATGGGTACGCCGGCCCCCCGGCTCGACCTTGCCCGCCTTGCCACGCTGACCTTCGAGGAGCCCGACCCCGTCCGCTTCCCGGCGCTGGCGATTGCGCGCCGGGCGCTCGCCGCCGGCGGCGCCGCCCCAACGGTTCTCAACGCGGCCAATGAAATCGCGGTGCGCGAATTCATCGGCGGTCGCCTCGGTTTCGCTGGAATTCCCGCCTTGGTCGAGGCGACGCTCGATGCAGCGGAGAGGCGCGGCACGACGGCGGAGCCGCAATCCGTCGCGGACGCGATCGCTATTGACCATAATGCAAGAAGGTTGGCGGCCGAACTCTTGCCCGAAATTGCCGCAATGGCATCTTAACGTTAAGAAGTGGGCCGGAATAACTAGGGGACGGGGTGGGCGAGGTCATGGAGTCCTATTTTTTGTCGCATGTGCATGCGCTCGGCGACGGCCTCGTCGGGTATGTCATCCCCTTCATCTTTGTTCTCAGCCTCGTCGTCTTTTTTCATGAACTGGGCCACTTTCTGGTCGCGCGCTGGTGCGGCGTGCGGATCATGGTGTTCTCCATCGGCTTTGGGCCGGAAATCGTCGGCTTCGATGACCGCTACGGGACGCGCTGGAAAATCTCAGCGATTCCTCTCGGCGGCTTCGTGAAGTTCTTCGGCGACGACAACGCGGCAAGCGTTCCCGATACCGCTCGCATCGCCGCCATGAACGCGCAGGAACGCGCGCAAAGCTTCGCGTTTCAGCCGGTGTACAAGCGCGCCGCCATTGTCGTGGCCGGGCCGCTGGCAAATTTCATCTTGGCAATCGTGATTTTTGCCGGCGTCTTCATGCTCTACGGCAAGCAGACAATGAGCGCGCGGGTGGATTCCGTACTACCGGACAGCGCCGCTGCGGCAGCAGGTTTCAAGCCCGGCGATCTCGTCGTGGCGATCGACGGCCGCCCAATCGACAATTTCGCAGAAATGCAGCGCATCGTCAGCACAAGCGCGGGCGAGACGCTCACCATCACGGTGGATCGCGGCGGCGTCCAGCAGGTGCTCAAGGCGACCGCGGCGCTGAAAGAGGTCAAGGACAATTTCGGCAACGTGCAGCGCATCGGGGTTCTCGGCATCAGCCGCTCGATGGCCCCGGAGGACCTGAAACTGCACCCGGTTTCGCCGCCGCTGGCCATTTGGATGAGCGTTCAGGAAACCTGGTCCGTGATCGATCGGACGCTCGGCTATATCGGCGGCGTCATCGTCGGCCGCGAGGCCGCAAACCAGCTCGGCGGCCCGATCCGTATCGCGCAAATGTCCGGACAAGTTGCCAGTTTCGGTTTTGTGCCGCTGATCCAGCTCGCCGCCGTCCTGTCGGTGTCGATCGGACTGTTAAACCTGTTTCCGATTCCGCTGCTCGATGGCGGTCACCTTTTGTTCTATACGATCGAAGCCCTGCGCGGCCGGCCGCTCTCCGAAAGAGCTCAGGAAGTCGGCTTCCGCATCGGTCTCGCGATCGTCCTGATGTTGATGATATTTGCAACTTTCAATGACATCGTTCATCTGACGACGTCCTAAGGCGATCGCCCAAGGCAGGCAGGGGTGTATGGGTGAAAGAGGCTAGGTGTCCCAATCAAGCGGAGAATAATATTCGGCGGATTGAGACGTCAAACTGAGCTCAGGGGGACTGCGACTAACCCGCCACTGGGGCGGCCACGAGGGGAATAAGGGCGCTTTGCGCATGGACATGTGTGTGTGGGTAAGACGAGGGCTTGTCGTGGCCGGCTTGCTCCTCGGCGGAGTATTGCTTGGATTTGCGCCCGGTGCGGCATTTGCGGCGCCGGCGGAAACGGGCGCGACTGCGGCTTCGATTGTTGTCCAGGGCAACCGCCGCGTCGAAGCCGACACGATCCGCTCGTATTTCAAGGTGGCGCCGGGCGAGCCGCTCGATGCCGCCAAGATCGACGCCGCGCTCAAGGCGCTTTACGCCTCAGGGCTGTTCGAGGACGTTCGCATCTCCCAGGCAGGCGGCCACCTGGTCGTCACCGTGGTGGAAGCGCCGGTCATCGATCGGCTCATCTTCGAGGGCACCAGCAAGATCAAGGACGAGCAGCTGCAGCAGGAAATCCAGTCGAAAGCGCGCGGTACGCTGTCGCGCGCAACGGTGCAGGCGGACGTTCAGCGCATCATCGATGTTTATCATCGCAATGGGCGCTTCGACATCCAGGTGGTGCCGAAGATCATCGCTCGGCCGAACAACCGCGTCGACCTGATCTTCGAGATCAAAGAAGGTGAGAAGACCGGCGTCAAAACCATCAACTTCGTCGGCAACAAGGCCTACTCGTCCTACCGACTGAAGGACGTGATCAAGACCTCGACCTCGAACTTCTTCAGCTTTCTGCAGACCACCGACGTCTATGACACCGACCGCATCGAAGCCGACCGCGATCTGATCCGGCGCTTCTACCTGAGCCATGGCTATGCCGACGTGCAGGTCGTCTCCGCGACCGGCGAGTACGACCCCGCGCAGAAGGGCTTCCTCATCACTTTCACGATCGAGGAGGGGCCGCAGTACCATTTCGGCACGATCGACATTCAATCCAACATCCGCGCCGTCGATCCGCAATCGCTGCGCTCCGTCCTGCGCATGAAACGGGGCGACGTCTATAATAGCGACGCCGTCGAAAAGACGGTCGAGAACCTCACCGTCGAAATCAGCAAGCACGGCTATCCGTTCGCGACGGTGCGGCCGCGCGGCGACCGCAATCCGCAGACGCGTACCATCAGCGTGGTGTTTGCCTTGGATGAAGGAGTGCGCGCCTATATCGAGCGTATCAATATCCGCGGCAACACCAGGACCCGTGATTATGTGATCCGGCGCGAGTTCGATATATCCGAAGGCGATCCGTACAACCGCGCCTTGATCGATCGCGCCGAGCGACGCATCAAGAACCTCAACTTCTTCAAGACCGTAAAGATCACCAACGAGCCCGGCTCGGCGCCGGACCGGGTGGTCATCAATGTCGACGTCGAGGAGCAATCAACCGGCGACTTTTCGGTCATGGGCGGCTTCTCGACTGCGGACGGCTGGATGGGGCAGGTATCGGTCTCGGAAAAGAACCTGCTCGGCACCGGCCGGTTCGCCAAGGCTTCGCTCACCTACGGCGAATATATTCGTGGCGTCGAGCTTAATTTCGTCGAGCCTTATCTTCTCGACCAGCGGTTCTCTGGAGGAGTCGATTTGTTTGCTCGAGAGTCGTTGACGAACCCCTATATTTCGTACGGAACCGAAACGATCGGCACCAGCTTGAAACTGGGCATTCCGCTGCGCGAAGATCTCTCGATGCAGCTGCGCTATTCGATCTATTGGCAGCAGATCCAGCTGCAGTCGAGCATGGACGATTGCAACAACATCAACCCGGATTTCCAGACCACCTTTCCGACGTGGACCGCCGTCCTCGGCGCGGCGGCCGCGGGCCTCGCCTATCCCGGCTACTTCGGTGCCGTGGCGGCCGGTAACCAAACGAACTGTCTCCTCGCCGGCGCCAATCTCGGCGATGCGCTCATCGGTCAGGCTTCGCTGCCGGTGCGTATGGAGCTTGCCCAGGGCGGCTATCTGACCTCGCTGGCCGGATACGGATTTACCTACAACACGCTCGACAACAACAAACATCCCACCAACGGCATCCTCGTCAGCTTCGGTCAGGATTTCGCCGGTCTCGGCGGCAACGCGGCGTATATTCGCACCACTGCGGACATCCGTAGCTATTACGAAATCGTCTCCGATCTGATCAGCATCCTGCATCTGCAGGGCGGCGACATGATCGGCCTGACCGGTTGCCCGACCAGCGGCGCATGCGTTTCCAATGGCGGCTACGTGCGCATGCTCGACGATTTCAAGATGGGCCCCAATCTGGTGCGCGGATTTCAGCCGGCCGGCTTCGGTCCGCGCGATACCACGCCGTTCACGGCCGGCGATCCGCTCGGCGGTACCATGTACTGGGGGGCCAGTATTGAAATGCAATATCCGTTCTACTTCCTGCCCAAGGACTCCGGCTTCCGCGGCGCCGTCTTTGTCGATTCTGGTTCGGAGTGGGGTTACAAAGGAGAGACCCAGTATCCGGCGACCGGCGAAATCAACGGCCCCATCAACACCACTGCCGGCACTTTCGTTTGCTCCTGCGGCATGCAATACAGCGACACTGCGGCGCCGCGCGTATCGGTCGGCGCCAGCCTGATCTGGGACTCGCCGTTCGGTCCGCTGCGGTTTGACTTAGCCTATCCGATTCTGAAGCAGCCCTATGACCGCACGCAATGGTTCCAGTTCGGCGGCGGCACGCGGTTCTGATCGCGGCCGCGACCCTCGTCAACGGCGGGCGCATGCCGGACTTCTTCCCAGTAGAACGCGAGCTGACGATCGGAGAGATCGTCACGCTCACGCGTGCCAAGCCGCGCGCCGGCACTCCGCTCGACCGGCGTATCGGCAACATCGCTCCGCTCGACACGGCGCGAGCGTCCGACATCAGCTTCCTCGACAATAAGAAATATCTCGGTCAATTGGCCGTGACGCGCGCAGGAGCCTGCCTGCTGAAGCCGCAGTTCGAGGACGCCGCGCCGGATACGCTCGCGGTGCTGGTGACGGCGGAGCCGTATCGCGCCTTCGTCACGGTGGCGCGTGCGCTGTTTCCCGGGGCATTGCGGCCGTCGTCGCTGTTCGGCGTCAGCGGCCGCGCCGGGAGCGCCAACGTGCATGCCTGGGCGCGGATCGAGGCAGGCGTGACGATCGATCCGCTGGCGGTGATCGGGCCCGGCGCCGAGATCGGGGCCGGCACGCTGATTGCGGCCGGCGCAGTGATCGGTCCGGGCGTCGCGATCGGACGCGACTGCGCGATCAGCGCCGGCGCCACGGTGCTCTGCGCCCTGGTCGGCGATCGCGTCATCATTCATCCCGGCGCGCGCATCGGTCAGGACGGGTTTGGCTATCTTCCGAGTCCGAAGGGGCATCAGAAAATCCCGCAAACTCGCCGCGTCATCATTCAGGACGACGTCGAGATCGGCGCCAACACCACGATCGACCGCGGCGGGACCCGAGACACGATCATCGGCGAGGGCACGAAGATCGACAATCTGGTGCAAATCGGACACAACGTCTCCATCGGGCGGCACTGCGTGATCGTGTCGCAAACCGGAATATCCGGCAGCGTGGAGGTGGGCGATTTCGTCATGCTGGGCGGCCAGGTCGGCATTGGCGATCATCTGACGATCGGGAGCGGAGCCATACTCGGCGCGCGGGCCGGCGTCACGTCGAACGTTCCGCCGGGCGCGCGCTGGGGCGGCTTTCCGGCCGAGCCTGCGGGTGATTGGAAACGGGGAGTGGCCACCGTTCGTCGTCTGGTGCGCAGCGGCCGTAAGTCCGAAGGGGCGAGCGAATGAGCGAGCAGAGGATGGACGCCGCCGACATCCGCGAGATCCTGCGGTTGTTGCCGCATCGCTACCCCTTCATCATGATCGATCGCGTCGTCGACATGCGCGGCGACGATCACGCCATTGGCATCAAGAATGTTACGATCAACGAGCCGCAATTTGTTGGCCATTTTCCGGAAAATCCGGTGATGCCGGGTGTGCTGATCATCGAGGGGATGGCGCAGACGGCGGGCGTACTCTGTCTGCATCACGTAGGATCGCACGAACGTCATGCCTCGATGTATTTCCTCACCATCGACAAGGCCAAATTCCGCAAGCCGGCGGTGCCGGGCGACACCATCGAATATCACGTCAACAAGATCGCGCGCCGGCGCAACATGTGGTGGTACCGGGCCGAGGCGAAGGTTGCCGGCGTTCTCATCGCCGAGGCCGAAGTTGGGGCAGTCATTACCGAGGGCTAAATGGTGATCGATCCGACCGCGCGGGTCGCGGAAGGGGCGCGCATTGCGGACAGCGTCGAGATCGGCCCCTATTGCATCGTCGGGCCGCAAGTGGAGATCAAAAGCGGCGCGCGCCTGCTTGCGCACGTCCATGTCACCGGCGTTACCACGATCGGGGAAGACACCGTTGTTTATCCGTTTGCCTCGCTGGGAACGCCGCCGCAATCGGTTCACTATCGCGGCGGGGCGACGCGGCTGGTGATCGGAGCGCGCTGCGAACTGCGCGAGAGCGTCACCATGAATACCGGGACCGAAGACGGCGACGGCGTGACCCGCGTCGGCGAACGCTGCTTCTTCATGGTCGGATCCCATGTCGGGCACGATTGCCAGGTCGGCAATGACGTGACCCTTGCCAACAACGCGGTGCTGGGCGGTCACGTTCGTGTCGGCGATTATACGTTCCTGGGTGGGCACGTGGCGATCCATCAATTCGTGCGTATCGGAGAAGGTGTTATGATGGCGGGCATGTCGGCCACGCGCACCGACGTCATTCCCTTCGGATTTGCGCTCGGCTACGGCGCCGCGCTGGGCGGGCTGAACATCGTGGGTTTGCGGCGGCGCGGCGCGACGCGGGCCGAGATGCATCGGCTGCGCCGTGCCTATCGCAGCCTGTTCTTCGTCGCCGGACGGCTCGCCGACCGGATCGATGCGGTGGAACGCGAGTTCGGAGACGATCCGCTGGTCGGCAAGATCGTCGGGTTCATCCGGGCGGGCGGCAAACGCCCGTTGATGCGGCCTCGCGCCGTCGGGAAAGCCGACGAGAACGGCGATGATGCAGCCCAATGAGCCGATGAATGGTTGACGCGCCGGGACGCGATCCGCTGGCGATCATCTGCGGCGGCGGCAGCTTTCCCGGCGCGGTCGCCGAAGCGGTGGCACGGCAAGGCCGACGGCCGGTGATGTTCGCCGTCAAGGGCTGGGCCGATCCCAATGTGGTCGAGCGCTACGACCATCACTGGATCGCGATCGGACAGGCGGGACGATTCCTCCGACTGGCCGGTGTCGAGCGTTGCCGGCAGGTACTCTTCATCGGGACAATGCTGCGGCCGCCGCTCGCGCAGATCCGCCTTGATTGGCAGACGATCCGGTTGATGCCGCGCATCGTTCGCGCCTTTCGCGGCGGCGATGACCGCCTGCTTTCGCGCGTGGCGAACCTGTTCGAGGAAGCAGGCTTCCGGATCATTGGCGTCCACGATGTGGCGCCGGAAATCACGGTTCCCGAAGGTGTGCTTGGCCGCTACCAACCGTCGGATCGCGACAGGGCTGACACTTCGCGTGCACTGGCGCTGATCGCCGCGCTTGGGCCGTTCGACGTGGGGCAGGCCACGGTGGTCGCCGACAACCACGTGCTCGCGGTCGAGGCGGCGGAAGGCACCGATAATTTGCTCACCCGCATTGCCGATTTGCGACGCCAAGGGCGGGTGGCCACGCCCCCGGGTGTCGGCGTTCTCGTCAAGGCACCAAAGCCCGGTCAGGATCGCCGCTTCGATCTGCCGGCGATCGGTCCGCAAACAGTCGAGCTTGTGGCGCGCGCCGGCCTTGCCGGATTAGCGGTCGCCGCCGGCAGCGCGATCATCGCCGAAGCGTCCGCAGTCGTCGCCGCCGCGGACCGCGCGAAAGTCTTTCTCGCCGGGGTGCGCGAGGACGCGGCGCGATGAAGCCGGAGCCACAAGTCCGGCCGCTGTCGATTTATATGATCGCCGCGGAGGAATCGGGCGACGCGCTCGGCGCGAGCTTGGCGCGCGCGCTGGTCGCGCAGGGCGGCGCAGCGGTCAGGCTCTCCGGCGTTGGCGGACGGGCGATGGCGGCTGCGGGAATTGCCAGCCCATTCCCGATCGAGGAGCTCTCGATCATCGGTCTCAATGCGATCCCACGCCGGCTGCCGATGATTTTGCGCCGGATCCGCGAGACCGCGGATGCGATCGTCGCCGCGCGGCCGGATGCCCTGGTCATCATCGACAGCCCCGACTTCACCCACCGGGCGGCCCGCCGTGTGCGGCGCGCGGCCCCCTCGATTCCGATTCTCGATTATGTTTCGCCGTCGGTTTGGGCCTGGCGGCCGGGACGCGCGCGCGCGATGCGCGGCTATATCGATTGCGTGCTTGCGATCCTACCGTTCGAGCCGGCCGCGCATCTGCGGCTCGGCGGTCCGCCCTGCATCTATGTCGGCCATCCGCTGATCGAGCGCATCGCTGAGTTGCGCCCCAATGCGGACGAGGCGCAACGCCGAAAAGCCGATCCGCCGCTCATTCTTGCCCTGCCCGGCAGCCGGACCAGCGAGATCGGGCGACTCATCGGCATTTTCGGTGACGCGATTGCGCGGACTGCCACCCGCGTCGGACCGATCGAGGTGGTTTTGCCGACTGTGCCCCACTTGGCATCGCGGGTGGGCGAGGCGGTCGCCGGCTGGGCGGTGACGCCGCGCATTGTGGTCGAGCCCGCGGCGAAGTGGGCCGCCTTTCGCACGGCACGCGCCGCGCTTGCGGCCTCCGGCACGGTGACGCTCGAGCTGGCGCTGGCCGGCGTCCCGACGATTGCTGCCTATCGCATATCACTCATCGAAGAGCTGGTCGCGCGGCTCGGTGGCGTGCGCACGCGTCTTGCCAGCGTGATCCTCGCTAATCTGGTGCTCGGCGGGAACGACATTCCGGAATTCCTGCAGCGCGATTGCACGCCGCAGCGGCTCGCCGACGCGCTGATTCCGCTCCTGTCCGACACGCCGCAGCGGCTGCGGCAGGTCGAGGCTTTCGGCAGGCTCGATCGCATCATGGCGCCCGGCGCCGCGGTGCCGAGCGCCATGGCCGCGGCGACCGTGCTCGATATGGCGCGCCGCGGCCGCCGCAATCTCGCTGCCACAACCGGCCCAAATTAACGGCTTGTTGTCAGCAGTGCACTATCTATGCATTAACCAATTGCTAGCGAGAGCCGCGGTGTTCGAGCAAGCCCAACGGTTCAGGGGCGCATGACGAAGACGTCCAAACAGCAAAAATCCGCGGTCCGCGCCGCGATTACCGGGGTGCACTGTTACGTGCCGCCGGACGTGCTGACCAATGCCGAACTGGCGCAGATGGTCGACACCACCGACCAGTGGATCGTCGAGCGCACTGGAATAAAGGAACGGCACATCCTCAAGGGCAAGGGCCTCGGCACCTCGCATATGGGCGCCGAAGCCGTGCGCGGTCTTCTGCAGAAAACCGGCACCGCACCGGGCGACGTCGATCTTCTGATCTGCGCCACGACGACGCCGGACTTCGTGTTTCCCTCGACCGCCAATCTCATTTGCGACATGGCGGATATTCGCAACATCGGCAGCTTCGACGTGCAGGCCGCGTGTTCTGGCTTCGTCTATGCGCTCACCATTGCCGCGCAGTTCATCGAGCGAGGCACGTGTCGCAAGATCGTGGTGGTCGGAGCCGACAAGATGTCGGCGGTCATCGACTATACCGACCGGGCCACCTGCGTGCTGTTCGGCGACGGCGCCGGCGCGGTGCTTCTCGAGCCGAACAAGAAATACGGCATTATCGACACGCTGATCGCGTCCGATGGCGCCGGCATGAAGCACTTGCATCAGAAGGCGGGCGGCAGCCGCATGCCGCCGACGGCGGAGACTGTCGCCAAGCGCCTGCACTACGTCCACCAGGAAGGCGCCGCGGTCTACAAGTTCGCCATCGCGCGCATGGCCGAAGTCGCAACCGAATTAATGCTGCGTAACCACCTGACTAAGGACATGATCGATTGGCTGGTACCGCACCAGGCCAACCGGCGCATCATCGAAGCCACCGCCGAGCGCGTCGGGCTGCCGCTGGAGCGGGTGATGGTGACGATCCACAAATACGGCAACACTACAGCGGCAACGATCCCGCTGTGCCTGTGGGAATACGAAAGCAAGCTCAAAGCCGGTGATCGGCTGCTGCTGGCGGCCTTTGGCGGTGGCTTCACCTGGGGCGGCATCTACCTGACCTGGGCCTACGACCCGCGCTCGCCGGAAAGCGCAGGCAGAACGGGGGAAGGGGCCCGCGCGATGGGAGGTGGAAGAGGCGTGACTGCAAAACTTGCTAATTTGTTGAAAGCCTCGCTCGCCATGATTGCCCCCTTTCCCGCTGCTTCGCTGCGCAGGGGCGGATCGCCTCACTGACCGGCCGTAGCGCCTTCCCAGCGGCAAGCCCCCGTTCGATCCCAATCCGGGGCTGCGCGCCGAAGCCGCTGCGCCAAACGCCGGCTAAACCGGCACTGCCGGTAAGATAATGGTGCGTTAAGTACCGCGCGCTAGTCTTTTGGCTTCACTACGTTTTGGAAGCGGCCATGGCCGTCGAGCCCGGTTTTCAAGTTCGCCTCGGAATCTACGAAATTGACGCCGATGTCGTCGATCTGCGTGCGGAAATCTGGCGGCTGCTTGCCCCTCGTCTCGATTCGATTATTGCGACCTACCTGGCGCATATCCTCAGGGTAGCTCCGCTATACCGCAAGAAGATGGAAGAGGGTCGCAAGGCTTATACCGACACGTTCAAATATTTCACGGAAAGGCTTTTGAATAATCCGTTCGACGAGGAGTGGGTCAAAGACGCCTACGATCGTGCGACGGCCGAAGCCAAATCCGGCCTGGACATGAGATCGCGCAGCGCCAGCGCGATTGCGCTGCTGAACGACTTGAGCAAATGCATTTACGAGCATCATCGATTCTCGCCGCGCAAAGGCCTTCGCCTGTTGAATGCGGCGACCCGCATTTTCATGCTGGACGCTGCCAACGCGGTAGCGTGTTACAACAGCATGGAAGTTCAACAAGCCAAAGCCCGATCCGATGAACTGGCAAATTCCATCAAGAGCTTTGCCCGTTCGGTCGACGGGGTGCGCGAAATCATCGCCAATGTAGCCAAGTCGATCAGTTCGACGTCGGACCAGCTCGCCGAACTGGGCAAGACCGCTTCCGGTCAGACCGACATGGCGGCCCACGCCGCCGAGGATACCGCGTCGCGGATCGGCAGCATCGCCGCAGCCACCGACGAGCTCAATGCCTCGATCGAGGAAATACATGCGCAGGTCATGGGCAGCGCCGAGACGGCGCAAAGGGCCGTGTCACATTCGGCGCGCACCGATACCAACATTCGCTCGCTTTCGGAAGCGGTCGAGAAGATCGGCTCGGTCGTCAATCTGATCTCGAACATCGCCGCGCAAACAAATCTCCTGGCGTTGAATGCGACGATCGAAGCGGCGCGGGCCGGCGACGCCGGCCGCGGGTTCGCCGTGGTCGCTTCGGAAGTCAAGTCGCTCGCCGTGCAGACGGCCAAGGCCACCGACGACGTCGGCAAGCAGATCTCCGTGATTCAGGAAGCTATGCGACGGTCGATGAGCGAAATCACATCGACCAATCAATCGATCACGGAGATTTCCGGAGTGTCCAGCTCGCTGGCCGAAATGGTCATGCATCAGGCGCACGCCACCAACGAAATTGCCAAGAACGCGAACAGCGCCTCGCTGAACGCGACGACGGTCACCGATGCCTTGAAGACGATGCAGGATACGATCCGCTGCACGCAGGACGCGACCAATGTGGTGCTTGGCTTTGCGGCGGACTTGTCGAACCGCTCCTCGGAGATCGGCGAGGCCATGGACACGCTGTTCAAGGCAGCCGCGCAAAGTTCAACCGTCAAGGAACTCGCCAACCTGGCGCGCGCGTCGCGGCGTTGAAAATACAAAGCCGCTGCCGGCTGGCCCCAAGATTTCCGACAATAGCATCGGCACCGAACGGGCTATAATGGGCGCTCCCGCAACGACTCCGCCCATAGGGAAGCCCCATGCACGACCCGGCCGCCGTCGTCGCAGCGCAGCACAGGCTGTTCGCGGGCCATAGCGGCAACCCGCGTTATGCGGAGCTGCATCGGCATTATCCGAGTATCGATTATCTGCGGCGGCGTGCGCGCCGCCGCATTCCGCATTTTGCCTTCGAATACGCCGACGGCGGCGCCGGCAATGACGATGCCGGGATCCGCCGCAATTGGGCGGCGCTCGACGCCATCGAGCTGGTGCCGCGCTATGGCGTTATGCCGTCGCTGCCGTCCTGCGATGTCGAGCTGTTCGGCCGGCGCTACTGCGCCCCGATTGGGGTGGCGCCGATGGGCGGGCCGGCGATCGTGTGGCCCGGCGCGGACCTGCATCTCGCCCGCGCCGCCCAACACGCGCGCATTCCTTACACTCTGGGCACCGCCGGCGGCGCCACGATCGAACAGATCGCTGAGGTCGCCCCGGACGTCTTCTGGTTTCAGCTTTATCGCTTTGCCAGGGACCGCCATGCGATCGGCCTCGACCTGGTGCGGCGCGCCGAAGCCGCCGGCTGCCGCACGCTGGTGCTGACGCTCGATCTGCCGGTGCGCACCACGCGGCCACGCGAGGCGGCAACCGGCATCGCCGGCGCGTTCCGTCTTGATCCCGGCATCCTGATGCAGATCGCGCGGGCGCCGGCTTGGATCGTGGCGCTCTGGAAAAACGGCATCCCGCGTTTTGCCAGCCTGCGCTCTTATGCCGGCGACAACGCCTCGCTTGCGGAGATCTTCGTTTTCGCCCGGCGCGAGATGGGCGGGGCCTTCACCTGGGACGAGGTGAAGATGTACCGCGACCGCTGGAAGGGAACGTTGGTCGTCAAAGGCATCATGCACCCGGAGGATGCCGAAAAGACGGTATCGCTCGGCGTCGACGGCATGTTCGTTTCCAATCACGGCGGGCGACAGATCGAGGCGCTGCCGGCGGGGATCGACGTACTTCCCGCCATCGTCCGGCAAGTCGGCGGCAGGGCAACCGTCATGATGGATTCAGGTGTGCGCAGCGGCAGCGACGTGGTGCGCGCCTATGCGCTCGGAGCCACGGCGGCTTTTGCCGGCAAAGCGTTCTTGTGGGGTCTCGGTGCGCTCGGCGAGGACGGCCCCGGGCACGTCATCGACCTTTTGATCGAGGAGACGCAAGGAACGCTCGCCCAACTCGGCGCGCGCACTGTGGACGAGGTGCGCTCGGTCACGATCCGGCACCCAGGTGCGCTGCAGTTCTAACTTGCGCGCTACCGACGGAGCGGCTGGTTGTTCCGATGACTTGTGACTCTACGGGGATGTTGCGCTGCAAATCACGGTTGGATTTACAAAGACACGCCCTGGCACCGCGCCGGTTCGCCCGCTAAAAGGTTTTCTCAGACGGAACATGCCCCCATGGCGGTCATCGCCGAACCGAGCACCGAGGTCACCGACGACCGGCTTGCAGCCCGCAACGCGCTGGTGCTTGCTGCGGCGCAGGCGCTTGCCGGCGGCAATTCCACGGTGATCGTGGCGACCGGCGGCATCGCCGGTGCGATACTGGCGCCCGATCCGACGCTGGCGACGCTTCCCATCACGCTGATGGCGGTCGGCATGTGGATCGGGACGCTCCCGGTCGGCATGCTGGCCAAAGCCTACGGCCGCCGCTCTGCTTTGCAGATCGGATCGGCTTGCGGCGCGCTCGCCGGCATCATCTCGTCCGCGGCCATGCTGCGGGGATCGTTCGCGCTGCTGCTCATCGGCACCTTCTGCGCCGGCCTCTACGCGGCGGCGCACCAATCCTATCGGTTTGCCGCGGCCGACACCGCGAGCATGCAATTTCGCGGCAAGGCGGTGGCCTGGGTGCTGGCCGGCGGCATGTTTGCCGCAGTGATCGGGCCGCAGCTCGTCATCCTCACCAAGGATGTTTGGCCCGCCTATTTGTTCGCGGGAACTTTTCTGGCGCAGTCGGCCTGCGCCGTGCTCGCGGGCGCAGTGCTGAGCTTGCTCAAGCTGCCGCAGGCCGTCGTCGCGCGGCCGCTCGGCGAGGGGCGGCCGCTTGCCGAAATCATCGGCAAGCCGCGATTTATCGTCGCCGTCGCCTGCGGCGTCGCCAGCTACGTCGTGATGAACATGATGATGACCGCGGCTCCGCTCGCCATGGTGATGTGTCACCATTCGGTCGGTGAAGCCGCGCTGGGAATTCAATGGCACGTGATCGGCATGTATGCCCCGAGCTTTTTCACCGGTGCGCTGATCGCCCGCTTCGGGCTGCGGGCCGTCGTCGCGACCGGACTGCTGCTGATCGCCGCCGCCGCCACGATCGGCGTGCTCGGCATCGCGCTGTGGAATTTCTGGGCGGCCCTGGCGCTTCTCGGCATCGGTTGGAACTTCGCCTTCGTCGGCGCGACCACGCTGGTCACCGAATGTCACGGCCCGCGCGAGCGCAACAAGGTCCAGGCCTTCAACGACTTTCTGATCTTCGGCTCGATGGCGATCGGTTCGTTCTCGTCCGGCGCTTTGCTGGCGAGCTACGGCTGGACGGCGGTCAATGAGGTGGTCTTTCCGGTCGTCGTCGTGGCCGGGCTGCTGCTTGCATGGGGCACGCTGGCGCGGCGGCCGACGGTGGTCTGACGGGCGAGGGAAACGCTAACGAAGCACATGATGCCGTCACCCTCGCTTACGCGCGACCTGCCAATCCTCGCTGAGCTCGAGCGCAAGGTGCTGTGGCTGGCGAGCTGGACCATCCACCACGCCAACCATGTGCGGGAAAACACCGACGGACTGAAAGTGGGAGGCCACCAAGCCTCCTCCGCGTCGCTCGCCACCATCATGACTGCGCTTTATTTCCACAGCCTGCGGCCGGCCGATCGCGTCGCGGTCAAGCCGCACGCCGCGCCTAATTTTCATGCCATCCAATATCTGCTCGGCCGCCAGAGCCGCGACAAGCTGGAAAACTTCCGCGGCTACAAGGGCGCGCAATCCTATCCCTCGCGCACCAAGGATGCCGACGACGTCGATTTCTCGACCGGCTCAGTAGGCTTAGGCGTTGCGCAGACGCTGTTCGCGTCGCTCACCCAGGATTATGTGCGCGCCCACGGTTGGGGCGCTGACAGGCCGGAAGGCCGCATGATCGCGCTCCTCGGTGACGCCGAGCTGGACGAGGGCAACATCTTCGAGGCGATCCTCGAAGGCTGGAAGCAGGGTCTGCGCAATTGCTGGTGGATCGTCGATTACAACCGGCAAAGCCTCGATGCCGTGGTCCGCGAAGGACTGTGGGAACGCTACGAAAGCCTGTTCCGCAACTTCGGCTGGGATGTGGTGGTCGTCAAATACGGATCGCTGCAGCAAGCCGCCTTCGCCGAGCCCGGCGGCGAGGTGCTGCGGCAATGGATCGATCGTTGCCCGAACCAACTCTATTCCGCGCTGGTATTCCAGGGCGGCGCCGCCTGGCGCAAGCGCTTGCTCGACGAGATCGGCGACCAGGGGCCGGTGACGCAACTGATCGAACGGCGCAGCGACGACGAGTTGGCGCAGCTGATGAACAATCTCGGCGGCCACGACCTCGCCGCGATCATTGACGCTTTCGACGGTATCGATCACGAGCGGCCGGTTTGCTTCATCGCCTATACGATCAAAGGCTACGGTCTGCCGTTCGCCGGGCACAAGGACAACCACGCCGGGCTGATGACGCCGGCGCAGATGGAGACACTCCGCGCCGCGATGAACATCCGGCCGGGGCACGAATGGGACCGCTTCGAGGGCCTGCGGCAGCCGGCGGAAAAGATCCAGGCCTTCCTCGACCGCGTGCCGTTCGCGCGCGGCGGCGAACGCCGCTTGCAGGCGCCGCGGATCGATGTGCCGGCGGAGCTTGCGGTGACGCTCCAATCGCAGATGTCGACGCAACTCGGCTTTGGCGCGCTGCTCAACGAACTGGCGCGCGGTACGACGCCGCTTGCCGCCCGCATCGTCACCGCGTCGCCCGACGTCACCGTGTCGACCAGCCTCGGCCCGTGGGTCAATCGCCGCAAGCTGTTCGCGCGTGAAGCGCTCGCCGATACGTTCAAGAGCGAGCGCATCCCATCCACCTTCAACTGGGAGTTCTCGCCCGCGGGCCAGCATATCGAGCTTGGCATCGCCGAGATGAATCTATTCGCCTTGCTTTCGGCGCTCGGCCTCTCGCACGCGATCAACGGCGAGCGGCTGTTGCCGATCGGAACGCTCTATGACCCGTTCATCGCCCGCGGCCTCGATGCGCTGAATTATGCCTGCTATCAGGACGCCCGCTTCATTCTGGTCGCCACGCCGTCAGGCATCACGCTGGCGCCGGAAGGCGGCGCGCATCAGTCGATTGTCGAACCGTTGATCGGGATAGGTCAGGACGGTCTCGCCGCGTTCGAGCCGGCCTTCGTCGACGAATTGGCCGTCATTCTCGCCTTCGCGTTGGATTACATCCAGAGGGACGGTGGCGGCGAGCTCTCCGAGCGCAACTGGCTGCGCGATGAGATCGGCGGCTCGGTCTATTTGCGGCTCTCCACCCGGCCGATCGAGCAGATCAAGCGCGAGATGACTGCGGAGTTACGCCAAGCGATCGTCGATGGCGCCTACTGGCTGCGCAAGCCCGGGCCCAACTGCCAAGTCGTGGTCGCTTACACCGGCGCGGTCGCGCCCGAGGCGATCCAAGCGGTCGGACTGATGGCGGAGGACCGCCGCGATGTGGGGCTGCTCGCCGTCACCTCCGCCGACCGCCTCAATGCCGGCTGGGCGGCTGCGTGGCGGGCGCGCGAGCGCGGGCTTGTGCAAGCCCGTTCCCACATCGAGCGCCTGTTTGCCGGCTTGCCCCGGCATTGCGGCATCGTCAGCGTGCTGGACGGCCATCCGGCGACGCTGGCTTGGCTGGGTGCGGTGGAGGGCCATCGTATGCGGCCGCTCGGCGTCGAGCATTTCGGCCAGACCGGCTCGATCGCGGAGCTCTACCGTCACTATGGCATCGACACCCATGCCATCATTGCCGCCGCGGAAGCCATCGCGCCGGGACGCCCCATCCGCCATCTCGGCGTGGTTTGATCGCCCGCAAACCCCGAATACGTCCTGCACCGGTGGTGTAAGGATCGAGGGTTTATCGCCGCTCGACCGGCGCCGCAGCCATCCACTATGGAGCGTGCGTAAACCGCTCACCGCCGTTGCGCCCCCCGGGCATTTTTGGCAATGTCCGCGCCGCTTGGGCTGGACGCGTGGATGCTTCGCCGGGCGCTCTCCTTCCGGGCCGGTTTCAACTCCGGCCGCATCCATCAACCGGGGTTTTCCATGACGACTTTGTGGCTCATCGTTCTCTGCGGCGTGCTCGCCCTCCTTTACGCCATCTGGGCCACGTTTTCGGTGATGCGAGCCGATCCCGGCAGCGCCAAGATGCAGGAAATATCCGCGGCGGTGCGCGAGGGCGCCCAGGCCTATCTGCGGCGGCAATACACCACGATCGCCATCGTCGGCATCGTGATCTTCGTCATCGTCGGCTATCTCCTCGGCTGGCTCGTCGCCGTCGGCTTTGCGGTCGGCGCCATCCTGTCCGGCTCCGCGGGCTTCATCGGCATGAACGTTTCCGTGCGCGCCAATGTGCGCACCGCGCAGGCTGCCATCGGCTCGCTCGCTGGCGGTCTCGAACTCGCATTCCGCGCCGGTGCGATCACCGGGCTCCTGGTGGCGGGGCTCGCTTTGCTCGGCGTCACCCTCTATTTCGGCTTCCTCACCGGCACGCTGCATTATGCGCCGAATGATCGCGTCGTGGTCGATTCCATGGTGGCGCTCGGTTTCGGCGCCTCGCTGATCTCCATCTTCGCCCGACTGGGCGGCGGCATCTTCACCAAGGGCGCCGATGTCGGCGGCGATCTCGTCGGCAAGGTCGAAGCCGGCATTCCGGAAGACGATCCACGCAATCCGGCCACCATCGCCGACAACGTCGGCGACAACGTCGGCGACTGCGCCGGCATGGCGGCCGACCTGTTCGAGACCTATGCCGTCACCACCGTCGCGACCATGGTTCTTGCCGCCATCTTCTTCGGTTCAGTCAGCGGCGACATGGTGATGCGGATGATGACGTTGCCGCTCGCCATCGGCGGCGTCTGCATCATCGCCTCGATCATCGGCACGTTTTTCGTGCGGCTTGGCGTCAGCCAATCGATCATGGGCGCGCTGTACAAGGGGATGATCGCCACCGCGATTTTGTCACTCATCGGCATCGCCGGAGTGACGCATTACCTCATCGGTTTCGGCCAGCTTCAGGGGGCGACCTATTCGGGCGCTGAGCTGTTCTATTGCGGCGTCACCGGCCTCGTCGTGACGGGGCTGATCATCGTCATCACCGAGTACTACACCGGCACCAACTATCGGCCGGTGCAATCGATCGCCAAGGCCTCGGTGACCGGCCACGGCACCAATGTGATCCAAGGCCTCGCCGTGTCGATGGAAGCAACCGCCGGTCCGGCGCTGGTCATCATCGCCGGCATCCTGGTGAGCTATAACCTAGCGGGCCTGTTTGGCATCGCCATCGCGGTGACGACGATGCTGGCGCTCGCCGGCATCGTCGTGGCGCTCGATGCATTCGGGCCGGTCACCGACAACGCCGGCGGCATCGCCGAAATGGCCGGCCTGCCGAAAGAGGTGCGCAAATCGACCGATGCGCTCGACGCCGTCGGCAATACCACCAAGGCGGTGACCAAGGGTTACGCCATCGGCTCGGCCGGGTTAGGCGCGCTGGTGCTGTTCGCAGCCTACAACCAGGACCTCAAGTTCTTCATCGCCAGCGCCGACAAGCACCCCTATTTCCAAGGCGTCATGCCCGATTTTTCTCTCGTCAATCCTTATGTCGTGGCCGGGCTCTTGTTCGGCGGCCTGTTGCCGTACATGTTCGGCGCGATGGGCATGACCGCGGTCGGGCGCGCGGCGTCCTCGATCGTCGAAGAGGTACGGCGGCAATTCCGCGAGCACCCTGGCATTATGCAGGGCACGGAAAAGCCCGATTACGGCCGCGCCGTCGATATGCTGACGCGCGCGGCGATCAAGGAGATGGTCATACCGTCGCTGTTGCCGGTGCTGTCGCCGATCGTCGGCTATTTCGTCATCTACTTCGTGGCCGGCGGCGGGGCCCAAGGCAAGTCCGCGGCGTTCTCGGCGCTCGGGGCGATGCTGCTCGGCGTGATCGTGACCGGTCTGTTCGTCGCCATCTCGATGACGTCGGGCGGCGGTGCCTGGGACAATGCCAAGAAATACATCGAGGACGGCCATTTCGGCGGCAAGGGCTCCGAGGCCCACAAGGCCGCCGTGACCGGCGATACGGTCGGCGATCCCTACAAGGATACGGCCGGCCCGGCGGTCAATCCGATGATCAAGATCACCAACATCGTGGCGCTGTTGCTGCTCGCGATCTTGGCGCACTGAGAAAGGCGCCGCATTCCTTGTCGTGAGGCACGCGCGTCAAAAAATGGCGCCGTGCCGAAGCAATCCAGCATCGTGACTGGATTGTTTGGTTGTTCCGATCTGACGATGACGCGCGGTTGCAAATCCTCGCCGGCCACTCAGAACGGCAGGCCGATGTGGGCATTGCCCAGGTTCTGGAACAGCGCCTTGATGAAATTGGCGTCCGCGCCGGCCGTCGGCGTCGTGCGGCTGATGTAATCGAACACCTTGCCGTCCTTGATGCCGTAGGAGGCGACCCGTTCGACCCGCCGGTCCTTGTCGAAATAGATGGCGATGACGCGCTGGTCGGTGATCTTGGCGGGCATGAACGAGATCGCCCGCTCGGCGCGCTGCGAGATGTAGTAGAACGCTTCGCCGGAAACGGTGGCGACGGTCGAGGGCGTGCCGAGCACGATCAGCACCTGCTCCTGCGATGCGCCAAGCCGGATTTGCTCGAGCGCGCCTTCGGGAAGCACATAGCCGCGCTGGAACGTCTCGCCGAAGCAGCCGCCCAGTGCCAGAGCAAGCGCGATAATCAGCGCATAAGACGCTGCGGCGCGCGTTTCCCCACTGTGCACCCGGCCCCTGCGCATTGCGACATCCACCTTGCGTCCGACAGCCGCCTGCCGTACCCCCGAAACCCGCAATTGGCAATTTGCCGCCGCTGAGTGGTATGCGGGCGGATGAGGGCGGCGAGCTATCTCTATGATCTTACCGGCGTTTCGGCGCAATCCCCACAGCCGTAGCATCCACGCGCTCTATGGCATGATCGTGGCGCAGGCGCGCTCGCCAACGTTTTACGCCGATTATAGCGTCCCCGACACCGTCCAGGGCCGATTTGACCTGATCGTCCTGCATCTCGTGCTGGTTTTGGCGCGGTTGGGCCGGGATCATGAACCTCGACCGCGACCCGGACGCCATGCGGAACCCGGTCGGGGACGCAGTCCTGAGCGAGCGCTAGGGCAGGGGCTGTTCGACGCCTTCTGCCGCGACCTGGACGCCAATTTGCGGGAGATGGGCGTGGGCAACCTCGCCGTGCCGCGGGAGATGCGCCGCTTCGGCGAGGCGTTCTATGGCCGGCAGGCCGCCTACGGCGAGGCACTCGCCGCTGCCGACGACCGGGAGCTTGAGAAGGCGCTGGCACGCAATATCTTTGAGGCCGCCGGTATCGATGACAGGGCGGCCCGGCTGGCGCGCTATGCGCGCGCGGCGGCAAAGCTGCTCGATACCGTGGAGGAGGACGCGCTCGTCGCGGGCCAGCTGGTCTTCCCCAACCCCGAGGCCTTTGCACATGCGTGAGCAGCGCTCCGAGAAATATGCTCCGACGCCCTGGCAGGTCCCCGTCGCGGTCGAAGATGTCGCCGAAACCGGTGCGCGCTTCGACCTCGTAGCGAATGCGCAGGTCCGCGCCGCAGTGGCGCGAATGGCGAGCTTGCGCGATCTGCCGCGCCTGGAGGCGAATTTCGACGTCACGCGGCGTGGAGCCGGCTTGCACGTGGCCGGGAGAGTCTCGGCCACGGTCGGTCAGCTGTGCATCTTCACGCTCGAGCCGCTCGTCAATGAAGTCGAAGAAGCGATCGACCTCCTGTTCATGCCGCAACCGACCGCGGAGCGGGAAGACGGAGAAGTCGGCACGCGTGGCGAGAGCGCGGATGAAACGGAGCCGCTGATCGGCGGGCTGGTCGATCTCGGCGCGCTCGCCATCGAGTTCCTCATCCTCGGGCTCGATCCCTATCCCCGCAAGCCCGGAGCGGTGTTCCAGCCGCCGGAGGCAAAGCCGTATGAAAGCCCGTTCGCCGCGCTCGCATCGCTCAGGAAGGGTCCGGATGACCACTGATCGCAGTTGTGTCTCGATGCCGAACCGGTATTGTCCTTTGCGGTCTCGCCTCCCCCATGTTCGGACCAGGAGCGTGATCCCGAAAGAGCTTGCCCCGGACGTCATTCGGGGTGGCAACCGGTTTTCGGAAAGGATCATGCTTAAACAAAAATACCTAGGCCATGAGCCGATTCGGTTGAATTGGATCGCGGGCTAGCCCGTATATCTCGCACTATCTTTGCATGATTGGGCAGATTTGCGAGGAGACATGTTTGCTTTTTTGCAGACGTGGTAGGCCGTGGCGTCTGGAGACGCGAGAGTGCTTGAACAATACCTGGCTACGAAAGTCGCGAAGCG
>JBEKWO010000038.1:0-34869 GCA_049512975.1 Xanthobacteraceae bacterium
TGAACGCGATTGCTCTGCGGCTCAATCAACGTCCGCGAAAGACCTTGGGCTTCCAAACGCCAGCCGATAGACTACAAGCGGTGTTGCACTGACCGGTTGAACGCACAGGGGCAAAGCTGCCGTGACGCGGACATCACGCGATGTCGCAGTTTGACCCATTGCAGAAGTCGCGCCAGTAGATACCGCGTCGCCTGGTTCTGGAAAAATCGCCGAGCGCTCATCCCTCCGGCGCCCCGGCCTTACGCATCCCTTCGTAGACGCGCTCGCGCTGCGCCAGATAGGTCTGATTGTCACTGTATGCGCCGGCGCGAAAGCGGCGAATGGTAAAGGTCGGATCGAGCGCAAGAGTCGCCTGAACCGCGGCGCGCGCCTCATCCAGCCGGCCGAGCTGTGCCAAGGCGGCAGCAAGGTAGACATGCGCGTTACGAAAATTCCGATTGGCCTCGATGGATCGGCGCAGCCATGCGACCGCCTCATCGTCGTTGCCGAGCTGGATCTTCGCGCCACCCATGATGTACGCCCAAAGGTAGGCATACGTGTCGTGAGGGCTTAGCCGAAAGGATTCAAGGACATGTGCTTCGGTTTCCTCGGCGCGTCCGAGGAAATTCTTGGCGCCGCCGATAGCAGCATGAGCAAAGGCCAAATTTCGATCAAGCGTTAAAGCACGCTCGCATTCGGCAATGCCTTCGGCCGCGCGGTTAGTAGCCATTTGGACGGAACCCAAAACATAGTGGGCCAGGGCATGATTGGGCGCAATCGAGAGCACCTTGGTCAAGGTTGCCTCGGCCGCCGCGAGGCGCGCGGCGCGGTCGTCGCTCGTGTAGGCGCCACCAATCCAAAAATCGACTGCCGCCAGGCCGACCAACGCATCGAGGTTGCCGGGATCGAGGGCGACGGCGCGCTCAAAATAACCACGCGCCTGCGACAAGTTTTGGAGCGAAAGTCCCTGGTTGGCAGAGGCCATGCCCTGGAAATAGAGGTCCATGGAGTCGGTAACCGGCGACCGCTCTGCGCGCCGCGCCTCGGCGGCGACGAGTTCGACTTTGAGGGTGTTGGCCAGCCGCGCCACGATTTCGTCCTGCATGTCGAAGAGATCCGCCACCGACTTGTCGAAGCGCTCGGCCCAGAGGTGGTTGCCGGTCTCGGCGTCAATAAGCTGCACGTTCACGCGCATGCGATTGCCGCCGCGCTGCACCGAGCCTTCGAGGACATAGCGGACACTCAACTCGCGGCCGATCTGCTTCACATCGACATGCTTGCCCTTGTAAGTGAAAGCCGTATTGCGCGCGATCACCAATGATCCGCTGATGCGCGACAAATCCGTGGTCAGGCTCTCGGTCACGCCATCGACGAAATATTCCTGCTCGGGATCGCCGCCGATATTGGCGAAGGGAAGAACTACGATTGAGAGATGCGGCGGTGTTGTCGCCGAAGGCGGCTTTACTTGCACTGCTGGCTTCACCTGCGCCGACTTGCCGACTTCGAGCGAATAAACCCGGACCGGCTCGGCAATGTTCTTGAGTTGGGTCGCGCCCAGATCGCTCACAGCGAGATCGAGCCGTGACTTGACCTGCCAATACGCTTGCTCGGACAGACAGATCGCGCCCGGCTTGGCGATCCCTTCCAATCGCGCCGCGATATTAACGCCGTCGCCCATCAGGTCGCCGTCGCTCTCCTCGACCACATCGCCGAGATGAACGCCGATTCGAAATTCAATGCGGCGCTCGGGCGGCAGACCGGCGTTGCGCTCGACCATGCCGATCTGCACCTCGATGGCGCAGCGTACGGCGTCAACGACGCTGCGGAACTCGATGAGAATGCCATCGCCGGTGCGCTTGACCACACGGCCGTGATGCACTGAAATCGCAGGATCAATCAGGTCGCTGCGCAGCCCTCGAAGCCGCGCCAGCGTGCGATCCTCATCCGCGGCGGTGAGTCGGCTGTATCCGACCACATCCGCTGCCAGGATCGCCGCAAGTTTCCGGGTCTCGGCCATGACCTTCCGCCACAATCCGTAGCGCAACGGCGAGTCTTTGCCCGCCGAAATGTGGGGAAGGATATCACGCCTAAAATCCGAGTTCTGCGACCTATTTTGGGGCGCTTCGAGCGGCCGAGGATGTCTCCTTCTGGCCCGTTTCGTCAGTTGCCGCAACGCAGCGATTCGGTCGCTATCGGGAGAATAGCGGACATGGCAAATTTACGAGTGCACGGCATAAGCTGTATAGCGCGACAATCTGGATGAGAACGGCGCGGCAATCAGGATGAGAGCCGGCGGCCGTGAGAATAGGAATAATTGCGTTGAGCCTGGGCCGATGCAAGCCCTTTTTGACGGTGCCCTCCTGCGGTTGCCGGTGTGTCAAACGCGACTGGGCGGGGCAAGCTGCAGGTCCAGCCATGTCCGCAATGCCCCGTTAGCGACGGTCGGCCCAAAAAAGGCGGCCTGTCGAGATGGGCCAATAGCGGTCATGGTAGTTCCCAATTGGCGCAGCTCGCCTGTGGCTTCCGGGAAAACTCGCCGTCTGCTATCGTCCACGCCGTTCCAGAGTCATCTGGAAAATAGGGGGATTTATGAGTAGATTATTCGTTGCTATCTTTTTGGTGTTGGCCGCGTTGTTTGCCGTCGCGCCGGCAACGGCTGGGCCGCTTGAAGATGCTGCCGGGGTCCGTGCCCAGTGGGAACAGGCCTTTAATGCCGGGGACGTAGACAAGCTCGTCGCGCTCTATACCAAAGATGCCCTGTTCTATGGATCGACGGCTCCCTTATTCAAGGGCTTGGATGGCGTGCGTACGTACTTCTTGCACCTTCCACCAGGGCTGAAGGCCCAGATGGGAGAGCAGAGCGTGGTTGCAGTCGAGCTGAATGTCTTGCTGAGTTCCGGCCTTGTCCAATTCACGACAAAAGACGGCGTTGTTGTCCCGTTCCGGTTGACGCTCGCTCTAGTCAAGGTCGGCGGTCAATGGCTGATTGCGCAGCATCATGCGTCGCCGGTGCCGAAAACCTGATCTCCCGAGGGCTGCCACCCGAGCTCGCTCGCCGGGGAGGGTCGCGCCATGATCTTCCGTCAACTCTTTGATCAGGTGTCGGGAACCTACTCCTACCTGCTCGCCAGCCGGCCGGGCGGCGAGGCGCTTATCATCGATCCGGTGCTGGAGAAGGTCGACCGCTATCTTCACCTCGTGCGCGAGCTTGATCTCAAGCTGCTCAAAGCGGTGGATACCCACCTGCACGCCGATCACATCACCGGCCTCGGCGCGCTGCGCGACAAGACCCGTTGCATCACCGTGATGGGCGAGCAGACCAAGGCTGACGTGGTGTCGATGCGACTTGCCGACGGCGAAAAGCTGACGATTGAAGGCCTATCGCTCGACGCGATCTACACCCCCGGCCACACCGACGATTCCTACAGCTTCATCATGCCCGACCGGGTGTTCACAGGCGACACCTTGCTCATCCGCGGCACCGGGCGCACCGATTTCCAAAACGGTGATCCGCGGGCGCAATACGATTCGATCTTCGGTCGCCTGCTAAAGCTGCCCGATGCGACCCTGGTCTATCCCGCACACGACTACAAGGGCGACACCGTCTCCACCATCGGCGAGGAGAAGGCCTTCAACCCGCGGCTCCAGGTAAAGTCGATCAATGAATATGTTGAGCTGATGAACAACCTGAAGCTCGCTAACCCGAAGATGATGGATGTTGCTGTCCCCGCCAACATGAAGGTGGGCCTTCATCAGAATGAGATTGCGCGCCGCGGCTGGGCGGTAACCGCCGCGCAAGCGCTTAGCATCGTCGGCAAACCGGACGTCGTCCTGATCGATCTCCGTGAACGCACCGAGCGCGAGCGCCACGGCACAATCCCAGGTTCGCTACACGTGCCCTATCCCAACCTGCTGGAGAACATTAGCGAAGGCGGCATGCTCCACGAACTCGCCAAGTCCACCAGCAAGCGGCTGCTGTTCTACTGCGCCTTCGGCGAGCGCTCGGCAATGGCGGTGCAGGCCGCGCAGGACGCAGGTCTCGCTTCGGCCTGCCATATCCAGGGCGGCGTCGACGCCTGGAAAAAGGCCAGCGGACCGCTGACGCATTGACCGAGGGCGCACTTGGACCGCGCCTATGTCCGCCGTACCTACACTTTCGGCTGCGGTACGATGCGCATATACGGCTTCGGCGCCTTCCAGCCTTGCGGATACTGTTTCTTGGCATCGTCGTCGGTGACGGAGCCCGCGATAATGACATCCTCACCGTTTTTCCAGTTCACCGGCGTCGCCACCTTGTGCTTGGCGGTGAGCTGGAGCGAGTCGATTACCCGCAGCACCTCGTCGAAGTTGCGGCCGGTGGTCATTGGATAGACCAAAATGAGCTTGATCTTCTTGTCCGGTCCGATGACGAAGACGTTGCGCACCGTCTGGTTATCGGCCGCCGTGCGCTTGGCGGGATCGCCAGACACGCTCGCGGGCAGCATGCCGTAGAGCTTCGACACATTGAAGTCGACGTCGCCAATCATCGGGTAGTTCGGTGCAAAGCCCTGCGTCTCCTTGATGTCGGCCGCCCAGCTGGCGTGCTTGTCAACCGGGTCGACCGAGAGACCGATGATCTTGACGCCGCGCTTGTCGAACTCCGGTTTGATCTTGGCCATATAGCCGAGTTCGGTGGTGCAGACCGGCGTGAAGTCCTTCGGGTGCGAGAACAGCACCACCCAGGAATTGCCGATCCAGTCGTGGAATTTGATCTTGCCTTCCGTGGTCTGAGCTTCAAAATCCGGGGCTGTATCGTTGATCGCAAGTGTCATCACACACCTCTGTCATCCGCAAGATTGTCAATACGGGATTCGCCGCTGTCGTATAGGCCATTGCAGGCTTAGCTTCCAGCCTATGCCTGCACATCGCTGTCAGGTTAGATTCGGCCAAGCCGGTGCCGTCGCTGGGTGACCGCTGCCCCCCAAACCGGACGATCTGCGGCCGGGGAGAGGCATCGCGCAAAAATCGTTTTGTAGCCGGAAATATTTGTCTATCATCCGTCCATGAAGACGCATGTCCTTGTTCTTGGGGCCGGATTCGGTGGCCTGGAACTCTCCACCCGCTTGTCGGAATCGTTCGGCGGCAACCTCGATGTGACTCTGATCGATAAGAACGACGCCTTTGTGCTCGGTTACTCGAAGCTCGATCTGATGTTTGGCCATACGACGCTTGACGCGGTGCGCCTACCATACCGCAACTTCGTGAAGCCCGGCGTGAACTTCCGACAGGAGACAATCACCGCGATCGACCCCAATGCGCGGCGCGTCGCCACCAATGTCCAAACCTATGAGGCCGACTTCCTAGTCATCGCTCTCGGCGCCGACTATGACATGGATGCGACCCCTGGGCTCGCGGAATGCGGAAGCGAATTTTACTCCGTGGCCGGTGCCGCGCGGTTACGAGATTTGCTCCCCACATTCTCAAAGGGCCACGCGATCATTGGCGTCTGCGGGGCTCCATTCAAGTGCCCGCCGGCGCCCAGCGAATGCGCCCTGATGCTGCACGATTACCTAGTCAACGAGGGCGTCCGCGAGGCCTGCGAAATCAGCTTCGTGCTGCCGTTGCCGAGTCCGGTGCCGCCCTCGCCCGAAACCTCGCGAGCGCTGGTGGCGGCCTTCACCGAGCGCAACATCAAATTTATTCCAGGTCGCCGTGTGGCCTCTGTCGACGGCGCCCGCAAGGTCGCAATTCTCGATGACGGGACCCCGATGCAATTCGATCTGCTTCTGGGCGTTCCCAAGCACCGCGTTCCCTCCGTGGTGTTGGAGAGCGGCATGGCAGAGAATGGCTGGATTCCAGTCAATCCGCGGACCCTGGAGACCAAATATCCCGGCGTCTATGCCGTGGGAGACGGCGCCAACACCGGCACCCCGAAGGCAGGCGTGTTCGCCGAGGGCGCGGCACTTGCCGTGGCGAGCGCCTTGATCGCTAGGCTGCGGAACGGCAGCAAGGCGACGGAATATAATGGCCTCGGCACCTGCTACGTCGAATTTGGCGGCGGCCGCATCGGCAAGGTCGAGGTGGATTTCTTCTCCGGTCCGTTGCCGACGGGAAAATACTACGAGCCGTCGATCGATTTGCGCGCGGAAAAGGAGCTTTTCGGTTCCAGCCGCCGCGCCCGCTGGTTCGGCCTGTGACGTTTTCCGTACCGACCACGTCGGACATATCACTGAGGCGCTGCGGACTGATACCAGCGGCCCAGCGTCCTCACGATCGCGATGAGGTGATTGATCGAGTGACGGCTCGCTCGACTTCCGGACCGGGGCAATCGCGCCACATCGAGCGTGCGTCAGCCACTTCCGCTTCGCCTCCGATTCCGGACGAACATTGGCCGTCCATTCCTCTAAAATTCAACCCGCTGCCAGGAATGTTCGCTCACGTATAATAAAGCGCGTGTCGCCGCGGGCCCACATTCTGATCGTGCCGGCGCTTAAGTCGCCGGCCACGCGACATTAAGGACCACACGTGACTGCAGAAAATTCGAAAGCCTCACGGCCATTCATAGGCATGGCAATCGAATACGCTCCGGGTGTCGCCCTGTCGGCGATCGTCGCGGCCATCGGCTATCTCGCCGCGCCCTATGTCGGCCGTGTCCTGCCGATCCCGAACATGGTGATTGCGCTGGTCGTCGGCATCGCGCTTAATCCGATCGCCGCGCGTCCGGCGACGTCGCCCGGCATGGCCTTCTGCGTGCGCACGGCGCTCCGCTGGGCCGTGGCACTGCTCGGGTTGCGCGTGGGGCTCGCCGATATCGCCGCACTCGGGCTGGGAACGGCCGCCCTGATTGTTGTGGCGATGGTCACAACGCTGGCGTCCGGCTTTATTTTCGCGCGCTGGTATGGGCGCGAGCCGGGCTTCGGCGCGTTGGTCGGCGTAGGCACCGCGGTATGCGGCGCCTCGGCGACGCTGGCGTGTTCGACGGTGGTGCCGAACTATCCCGGCAAACAGCCGGACATCGCCTTCGTCGTGGTAGCGGTCAATGCACTCGCGACGATGGCTATGTTGGTCTATCCGCTGCTCTCCATCCTGCTCGGTTTCGATGCGCAGACCACCGGCGTGATGCTTGGCGGCACCATTCATGACGTCGCCCAGGTGGTCGGTGCCGGCTACGCGGTCTCGGTCGCGGTCGGCAACACGGCGATGATCGTCAAGCTGTTCCGCGTGTTCCTGCTGCTGCCGGTGGTTTTAGGCGTTGGCTGGTATTTTACCCACATGGGGCGAAAGCATGACGAGGCGCGCGTGCCGGCACCGGTATTCGGCATCGTGTTCCTAGCGCTGTGCGCCTTGAACAGTGTGGTGCCGCTGATGCCCGCGCTTTTGCCGACCTATGCACCGATCAAGAGCGCGTTGGTGGAGGCCTCAACCTGGGGGCTGCTGCTGGCGATCGGCGCGCTCGGACTTGGCACCTCGATCAAGACTATCGTTGGGCTCGGCTGGCGGCACATCACAACCGTGCTCGGCACCACCGCGGTCATCTTCGTGATCGTCACCGGCGGCCTCGCGTTGATGAGGCTCGCCTGAGCGTTCAGTCCAGCATCCCTCATGAGGAGCAGTGATTTGCGTTTGATGACCGCTTGGGGGTCACGAACGACCGATTTGCCGTGTCCCCGCAATGTCCGCTTCTCACCCGAAAGCGACCAAATCGCTGCGTCGCATTACAGCTGGTACTTGTCGAGCTTGGTGATGGCGGCCTCAAGCCCTAGCTCCCGGCGCGCCACCTGCAGTCTTTGGACGAGGTCTGTGGTGCGCATGAACAGCACGCGCCGGCCATTCTGGACGAGAGCCAGACCGAGCGCTGCCGCAAGATGGCTCTTGCCTCCGCCGGGCGGGCCAAAGAGCAAGATATTGGCACCCTGATCAAGCCAGCCGTTGCCGGCGGCGAGCGCCATGACTTGCGCCTTGCTGACCATGGGCACGGCGTTGAAGTCGAAGGTGTCGAGCGTCTTGCCCGCCGGCAATCGCGCGCTGGCGAGATGCCGTTCGATACGGCGGCGGCCGCGGTCGGCCACCTCGTGTTCGGCGAGTGCCGCCAGGAAGCGGGCAGCAGGCCAGCCCTCCTTGTCCGCACGTGCGGCGAGGGCGGCCCACATCAGCTTGATGGCCGGCAAGCGCAGCTCGCTCAACAAGAGCTCGACGCGGGCAGCGTCGATGGTGTTGTTGCTCGTCATGCCGCGACCTCCAGGCTGGAGGCCGGCTCGACGACATGGACCACCGCCAGTTCGTCGTAGGCATTGAGCGCTACCAGCTTCACATCGATGACCGGCACCGATGCCGCGGATGGACCGAAGCGTTCACGCAGCAACGCCAGGTCCGGTAATCGTCCGGCATCCAGTTCCGCGTCGATGACCTGCGCCAGTTCGGCCTCGCAGGCCCGGTCGTGCGCCAGCGTCAGCAACTCGACCGTGACCTGGCACGCCCGCTTGTCGCCGACTTCGGCGCGCAACGCCTCGAAGGCTTTGCGATAGGCCTGACGCGGGAAGAGCTGATCGCGGTAGACCAGATTGGGCAACGCCATCGGCTTCTTGCGCAGCGCGTGGATCACGTGCCGGTAGTCGACGACGTGACCGCCCTTGCGGTCCGAGACTGGCCGCCCCCGTCTGAGCGTCATCATTGGCGTCGAGCCAAGGAAACAGTCGAGCCGGTCGTCGTAGAGGTGCACGCGCAGGCGATGGCCGATGAGCCGCGACGGCGCGGTGTAGAAAACACGGCGCAGAATGAAGCCGCCGCTCGACGTGACCGTGACGATCTTCTCCTTGTAATCGGCGGTGCGACGCTTCGGCAGCGGAGTAAGCCTGGACCGCTCCAACTCGATCCGCTTGCGGTTGTTGGCATTCCGCCGGCCGACAACCTCGTCAACGAAGCGGCGGTAGGCATTGAGATCGTCGAAGTCCCGGCTGCCGCGCAGCAGCAGCGCATCTTCGAGCGCCTTCTTGAGATGGCCATGCGAACTCTCGATGGATCCGTTCTCGTGCGCGATGCCGGGGTTGTTGCGGGTTGGCGTCATGCCGTAATGGCCACAGAACGCCTCGTAGCGTCGCGTCAAATCTTCCTTGGCGTCGGCATCGAGATTGCGGAAGGCGGCCGACAAGCTGTCGCTGCGATGTTGCTCGGGAACGCCGCCCAGCGTCCACAGCGCATTCTGCAGGCCCTCGGCCAACGCGACGAAGCTCTCGCCGCCGAGCACAACATGGGCATGCTCGAAGCCCGAGAATGCCAGCCGGAAGTGATAGAGCCGATGCGGCAGCGCGACGCCGGCAATCGTGATGCCGAGCGCGCTCGTGTCGGTGAAGTCGGACAGGCCAAGACGGCCGGGCTCGTGCTCCTGCCGGAAGATGACATCCTGTTCTGGGCCGGCCAGCGCCCGCCAACCCCGCATGCGCCGTTCCAGCGTGCGCCGGATGCCGGGGCCGATCTCGGGGTGGCGCCGCCGTATCTCTTCGAGAACCGCAATGGCGCGGATGCCGGGGGCCGCCTTCAGGATCGGGACGATCTCGCTATCCCAGACACCGGCAAGCGGGTCGGGCCGGCGCCGGCCACGCGGTGCCTTCTTCTGGGATGGCAGGCGCGGATCATTCTCGATCCGGTAGCCGGTCGCCGTGCTGAAGCCCGCTTTGGCGGCAGCAACGGCAGTGTCGTGGGTCTGTCGGCAACTCATGTACAGCCTCATCTGGTGGTCGGTGATGTGGAGGCCGGGCAAGGTCTGATCCCTCATTTATGAGACGAATCAGAAGCTTGACCCGGTCCCTCACGACCGCCAGACGGGTTCCGAAAAACCCGCCGCCGGGGGTGGACTGCCGTCGGTCGGGCTACGCCCTCCCTCCGTCACCCCGCCCCGGCGCATTCTCATCCTGATTGACGCTGCCCTCTCATCTTGATTGTCGCTGCGCAATGAATCTCCTCTTATGACAAGTTTCATGGAATCGGTCGTCTAGTCGCTCTTTTTGTCCAGCAAAACCGCGGACTTACCGCAAATGATGGCCGCCAGCGACGTGCGCAAGGGGATTATTTTGCCGACCCTACTGGACTATCCTCGCCTCAGTTGATACGGCGCGCAAAGTGCCGTGGCGATCGCGCCAGGATTCGAACCTGCGACCTTCAGCTTAGAAGGCTGTTGGCCGTGGATCAGCCAACAACTAGGCGATCCTTCCATTCCCAGTTTTCATACTTATCCGCGCTTTGTCGAATATGCGTATATCGCTTCAAGCTGGTCCAGCTACGGTGGCCTGAAACAGCCGCCACTTGCGGAATTGTCCGGCCCATTTCGAACAAGCGCGAAATCCCCTCATGCCGCAGATCGTGAAACCTCAAGTCTTCGATCCCCAGGATCTTACAGGCTCGCGTGAATGCGGCGCTGATGGCGTCGGTCGAGTAGAGGAAGATTTCCGGTTTCACGCGCGGCATCGATTTGACGATCGCGAGCGCCTCGGGCGGTAACTCGCAGTAGACGTTGTTGCCCTTCTTGTCGCCGGGATGCTTCATGTCGCGGACGAGGATGCGATCCTGGTCCAGGTCGTCCCAGCGTAACAGCGTTATTTCTTCCTGCCGGCGCGTGGAAAACAGCGCGAAGGTGACGATCTTTTGCATGGGAAGAGAGGCGGGGCGGTTCTCTTGGACGCGGCCGAAGTGCTCCATCAGCCGGTCGAGTTCTTCAAGTGTCGGACGGCGAGTGCGCTCGTTGCCTTTTCTGATCAGTCCGAGCTTTTTAACGACGGTTACCGCATCGTCGAATTCCTGCCGCGATAACGGATAACCCCATGCGGGCCTCGCAACCGCGAAAATATTCGACAGATGGGAAAAGTAATTGCCGCAGGTTTGCGGGGTGACATTCTTGTTAAGGTCTTGAGCAAATGACACCAGAGTGTGGCTGGTGATGTCGCTGCATTTGGTTTCGCCGAGATCGCTGTTCTTGACGCTCTTGAGTACTTGGGCCTTCGTTCCCAGTACCGGGTTTTTCGATTCCGCGATGAAGCGGTCGATCACGGCAGCAAGCGTTGGATCTTCCTTCTGCCGAAGTCCATCCGGCCGTTTGAGCTCGGCTTCGCGTTTGACGATCCAGGCATTGGCAGCCTGTTTGCGATCGAAGGTTTCCGCCTCGCGGTGGAGGATGACACCGCCTTTCTTGATGACGATCTGGGCGGTGAAGGCCTTGGAGCCGTCTTTGCGCGTTCGTCCTATTATCGTGCCCATCGGAGTGCTGGCATCATCTTGATGTTGAACGGATTTTGCTGTTTGTCGTACTTTGTCGTACCGGTCTCGGTCGGCGTAGTCAGTTCGTCGTTCCGGCCGACGGTTTTTGTCGTACTTTGTCGGACTGTCGTACCCAGTCGGTCCTGTCGATTTCCGAGTCGGTCCAATCGAGTGTTCCGGTACGACATTTTTAGGCCAGAAGTACGACGCCGTCGTACCACTGACGCCGAAATGAGTCAAAATCGACCAAAACGAGCCGAAAATCGGTACGACGAAAAAGTAACGAAAAGTTATCAAATGACGGAAATTAAAGAAAAATCTGCGCAGAGTCGGTCCCGTCGATTCTCAGTCGCCCCGATGATGGAATGGACCGACCGGCATTGCCGGTTCTTCCACCGCCTGCTGACGCGCCGGGCGCTGCTGTACACCGAGATGCTGACCACCGGCGCGGTGCTGCACGGCGACCGCGCGCGGCTGCTGCGGTTCGATCCGGCCGAACACCCGCTGGCGCTGCAGCTCGGCGGCGCCGAGTCGCGGGCGCTTGCGGCGTGTGCGCGCATCGGCGCGGATTTGGGCTTCGACGAGATCAATCTCAATGTCGGCTGCCCGTCCGACCGGGTGCAGGATGGCCGCTTCGGCGCCTGCCTGATGGCGGAGCCCGAGCTTGTGGCCGCCTGCGTCGCCGAGATGAAAGCTTCCGTCGCGGTGCCGGTTACGGTGAAGTGCCGCATCGGCATCGACGACCAGGACCCGGAAGATGCGCTCGAAACTTTTACCCAAGCCGTCGAACAAGCCGGCGCCGACGCGCTCATCGTGCACGCCCGCAAGGCCTGGCTCAACGGCCTGTCGCCCAAGGAGAACCGCGAGGTGCCGCCGCTCGATTATGGGCGCGTCTATCGGCTGAAGGCCGCTCACCCGCACCTCACCGTCGTTCTCAACGGCGGCATCGGCGGCGTCGAGGAAGCGCTGACGCATCTATCCCACGTCGACGGCGTCATGCTGGGCCGCGCTGCCTATCGGGAGCCGTGGCAACTCCTGGCCGTCGATGCGCTGTTCTTTGATGAACCCGCACGCTTCGCTTCGCCGAAGGAAGCCGCTGCGGCGTTGCTTCCTTATATCGCGCGTGAACTTGAGCAAGGCACGCGGCTTCACGCCATCACCCGGCATCTGCACGGCCTGTTCCGTGCCGTGCCCGGGGCCCGTGCGTTCCGCCGGCATCTCGCCGGTGCCGCGGCGACGCCGAATGCCAGCGCTGAACTCCTCGCCGCCGCGCTGGCGCTGGTGGATGACTGCGCGTTGGATGAGCAACGAGAACGCGATTTGGCTGCCGTGGCAGCGTAAGCCGGCCGCTCACGGATAACCGCGCAGCAACAGCCGGTCGCCGCGTACCTCCCAGCTCTGCAGCCGGTTGAGGAAGCTCATGCCGAGCAGGCTGGTCTTGAGCTGGCCGGGCTGCGCCACCAGCGCTTCGACCGAGCGTTCGACCAGACCGCCGATAGCAATGCGGTCGAGCACGACCGGTGCGGCGCGGGTGCGGCCGTTGGCGGTATCGATGTTCACCGTATAGGCGAGCACTTCGAGCGGCAGGCCGGCGGCTTTGGCGTCCTCGCGGGTGAGCACAACCGAGCTGGCGCCGGTGTCGAGCACCATGGCAACCCGCGCACCGTTGATCTCCGCGTGGACGTCGAAGTCGCCGTTGAAGGCGCGGGCGACCTCCACGGTGCGGCCGCGGGTGATGACGTGGCCGGGGAGGAGCTCCGCCATCACCCGGTCGGCGACGTTGCGCAGCTCGAACCGGTAGGCGTAACCGACGACCAAGATCAGGGCCAGCGCGACCCAGACGAACATGGCGATGAGCGCTTGCGCGAAACGCCTGCGGAACATGACCAGCGCCGAGCCGCCGAGAAAGACCAGCAGCGCGCCCCAGTAGACCAGCGCGCCGAAATTGGCGCTCGGCAGCGTTCCGACGGTTCCTTCGCCGTGGCGGGCGATCAGGATGAGAAGGCCGATGAGCAGGCCGCCCAGCAAAAACCACAACAACCGTTGGTGCACGGATATCATCTCCTAACCGCCATCCTCGCACTACAGGAAATAGGGAAACTCGATCTATCGCGCCAGCGGGGAAGCTTGATGCGCTAAGTGCCGAACAAGGCGCGGCGCGTGCGCACTGGGCCATCGGCAGGCGCGGAAACGTCGGCTTGCGGCTGGATAGGTGGCGCGTGGTCGGGGATCGGGGCGAGGGCCGACATCACACGCTCCGGCGGGAAGGTGACGATCACCTCGGTGCCGATGCGCAGCTTGGATTTGAGCGTGAACGTGCCGCCGTGCAGATCTATGAGATTCTTGGCGATCGGCAGCCCCAGGCCGGCACCCTGTTCGGCGGACTTGATCGAATTCGAGCCCTGACCGAACGAAGCGAGCACCACCGGGATTTCCTCTTCCGGAATGCCCGGCCCGGTATCCTTGACGCTCATATATTGGCCGCCGGACGCCGTCCAACCCACTTTCAGCCAGATCTCGCCGCCCTGCGGCGTGAACTTGATAGCGTTGGAGACGAGGTTGAGGCAGATCTGGCGCACCGCCCGCTCGTCGGCCCACACCCGCGGCATATCCGGCTCAAACAGTTCGTGGATGGTGATTCCGCGATTGCCGGCGCGCAGTTTGAGCAGATGGTGACAATCCTCGACCACGCGATGCAGCGAGACCGCTTCCTCGTTGAGCTCGTAGCGGCCGGCTTCGATGCGCGACAGATCGAGGATTTCGTTGATCAGGTTCAGGAGATGCACGCCGGAATTGTGAATGTCGGCGGCATAGTCCTTGTACATCGGGACGGCGTGCGGGCCGAAAATCTCGCCCTTCATCACCTCCGAGAAGCCGAGGATGGCGTTGAGCGGCGTGCGCAGCTCGTGACTCATCTGGGCGAGAAACCGCGATTTCGCGATGTTGGCGGCTTCCGCGCGCCGCCGCGCCTCGTCCGAGATCGACTTCGACTGCTCAAGCTCGCCGATCAGCGCGTCCTTCTCAGCGCGCGCCTCGAGCGTCGCCAGCGTGGTCGAATAGAGCCGGTAACCCAACAGCGAAAAGTAACCTTCCGCCGCCAGCGCCATGACGGCAAGGATGTAATCGTGCAGCGTGCCCTTGCAGGCGAAATCCAGCGCGATCGCAATGCTGACCGGCAAGGTCATTGCGAGGACCGCGATCGGCAGACTCGAGGCCAGCATGCTCGAGATCGCCACCACCAAGAGCATGACGAACAGCATGAAGGTGCCCGTCTGCTCATCGCCGCCGACCGAGTGGATGAGGATGAAGGTCCACGCCATGCCGAAGAACAGATCGAGCAGGATGAAGCGCAGCCGCCAAGAGCGGAGATTGGTGGTGCCCGGCGCTTCTTCGAGAAACTGCCGGCAGGCGCGGACGATCACGAGATGGATGACCAGCGCGCCGCCGGTCCACACCCCTGAGGCGAGCGCTCCGGTCCACAGGCTGGAAAGAAGCCCGATAGTGACCACCAGCAGCACGATCACCAGCGATCCCGATAGGCGGTTCTGGGCGAACTGGCGCAGCAATTCGTAGTCAAAGACCGGCCGCGTGCCGCTGGTCGAGGTCAGCCGATCGCGGGCTTCGCGCACATGCTGGGTGGCAAGGCGGCGCTTGGTCGACGGGGCGACGTTGGGCGAAGCGGCCTCGCGCGGTTCACTGATCGTGCTTGGCATTACCATCCGCGGCTGGCGATGATGAGCGTCAAAGGTCGCCGAAATTCCTTAAGAGCAAGCTTAAGAGTCCGTTTCGAAACCCGGCGAGGCCCTCTGGGGGTTCTCTTCGGGACGAACGAAAGGCCCGAAGAATGGGCGCTACGGCTCCTCCGATGGAAGCCAAAACCGCTCATCACCCGCTCGGCCAAGGCTTTCGAAACGGACTCTAAGACCTTGCCCGGCCGCGAGTTAAAGCGAGACAAGCGTTCGGGTGGTCTTAAGGCGCATCGCTCGGCGCACTGGCAGGCCGCAGCCGCGCGCGATAAGGTCGCGCCGTCAACGGGATAAGGGAAGGTGACCGCGATGAAGCTTTACGACTTTGGCCAGGCGCCCAACCCGCGGCGGGTACGCATCTTCCTGGCCGAGAAGGGGATAAAGGTTCCGACCAAGCAGGTGGACATCGGCAATCTGCAGCACCGCAACGAAAGCTTTGCCGCCATTAATCCGATGCAGCGGCTTCCCACTCTTGTCCTCGACGACGGCACCGCGATTGCCGAATCGATGGCGATATGCCGCTACTTCGAGGCGCTTTACCCGGCCCCGCCGCTGTTCGGCCGCGGCCCGCTCGATGGCGCCTTGGTCGAGATGTGGAACCGGCGGGCCGAGTTTCACCTGCTTGCACCGGTCGCGACCGTATTCCAGCATTTGCATCCGTATATGAAGCGAATGGTCGACCCGCAGGTGCCGGCGTGGGGCGAGGCGAACAAGCCGCGGATCTTCGAGTTTCTGCAATTCCTCGACAGCGAGCTCGGCGGCCGGCCCTATATCGCGGGCGAGCAATTTACCGTCGCCGACATCACCGCGCTGGCGGCGGTGGATTTCATGAAACAGTCGAAACTCGTCATCCCCGACGATCTCGCCAACGTGCGGCGCTGGCGCGACGCGGTTTCCGCCCGCCCGAGCGCTGCGGCGTAACGCAGCTTATTGCAGCCCCGCTGGCGCGCGTCGAATTCAACGAGGTAACGCGACGGAGCCGCCGTTTGATTTCGGCGGCCACCGCCGTGCGGCGCCGGTGGCGCGTTTGCCGGTGAGGATCGCTCTCGATAGTTCGAAGGTTCCATATCTATCCTCACCTAAGGCAACCCATTCGTTCCCGCGACGAAGCAGTCGGCCTCAAGGAAAACCCACGCCTAAGGCGAATACTGTGCAAAATTGCTCACAATCGGAGGCTCGTGGATCGCACCGCCTCCCAGCGCGTAAATAAAAATACGCAGATTAAGCCTTGATTTGGCGATCGTGGGCGTCGAGACCGCGAAACATCCTGCGTCCAGCGAACACCGGCTGCCGTAACGCTAGCCCGCTCACCGCGAAATGACAGCTCAAATCCGTCCCAGCAGCATCAGAACGACAATGATGATCAAGATGACGCCGATGACACCGACGCCGCCGTGTCCATAGCCGTAACCGTAACCGCCGAAGCGGCCACTGAAGCCGCCGAGCAGGAAAATGACGAGGAGGATAACGAGAATGAGTCCCAGCGGCGACATGATCTTATCTCCTTCCACTTTGCGGTCATTTAAGCTCAGTGCCGAGATCAAGGCTGTATAAGATTGCTCACATCGGGCGCGCGATCAGCCCGCAAACCAAGACGTGAAACGCGTTCATCTCACCGAAGCACCGCTATGCGGAGAGTCGTAGCCCGGTACTCGATCTCGGAGACCAAAGAGAGCTGAACAGCTTTCGGAGCACCCTTGTGAGCAATATTGCTCAGTAAATGACGCAGTAGAGGGCAAAATTCCGCCCAATGACAAGCAGGCTCGTCCCGCTGCGCCTACCCAGATGCTTGCCCGTTATTGATGCGCCAGCGACGCGGTTGGCGAGAGTAGGTTGGCGAGCGTAGGGTAAAATATGGTCACCACTGCTTCGCCATCTGATGCAAGGGCCGGGCCCGCCAAATCGGCAGCGGTCGTAAAGGATGATGTTCCGAGCGGCCTGACAAGCGACGAAGCATGCGGTCGGCTGCAGAAGTTCGGCCCCAACGCGATGCCGGATACGGCGCTCCATCCATTGCGCATGGCGCTGGAGAAATTCTGGGCGCCCGTTCCGTGGATGCTCGAGGCTGCGATCGTTCTCGAACTGGCGCTCGGCAAGTATGTCGAGGCCGGGATTATTGCCGGTCTCTTGGTGTTCAATGCAGCACTTGGGCTGTTCCAAGAGAGCCGCGCCCAGACAACCCTTGCGGCGCTGAAATCGCGGCTCGAGCTCAATGCGTCCGTCCGCCGCGACGGCACCTGGAAGACGATACTTTCGGCTGAACTGGTCCCAGGCGATGTGGTGAAGCTTTCCCTCGGCGCGGTGGTCGCCGCGGATGTGCGCCTCACCGGAGGCGAAGTCCTGCTCGACCAATCCATGCTCACCGGCGAATCCGTACCGATCGAAGCCGGCGCCGGCGTGCAGACCTATGCAGGGGCTTTGGTCCGGCGCGGCGAGGCGGTGGCGGAGGTTACGGCGACCGGAGCGCGCACCAAGTTCGGCCGTGCCGCCGAACTCGTCCGCACCGCCCATGTCGTGAGCTCTCAACAGAAGGCGGTGCTGCGCGTGGTGCGTAATCTCGCCGCGTTCAACGGCGTCGTCATCGTGCTGCTGGTTGGCTATGCGTGGTTTCTCAAGATGCCGCTCGACGAGATCATCCCCCTTGTCTTGACGGCGGTGCTGGCATCGATACCGGTGGCGCTGCCGGCCACATTTACGCTCGCATCCGCGCTCGGCGCGCGCGCGTTGGCAAAGCGGGGGGTGCTTCCGACCCGCCTCTCCGCCGTGGATGAAGCGGCGTCCATGAATGTCTTGTGTTCCGATAAGACCGGCACGCTGACGCTCAACGCGCTGACCGTGACGACAGTGCATCCGATGCCCGGCTTCGACGAGGCGCATGTTCTGACGCTGGCTGCGCTGGCGAGCTCGGACGGCGGACAGGACCCGGTCGACGGAGCCATTCGCGCGGCCGCGATCAAGCCCGTCTCCGATGCGCCGCACTTGATCAAGTTTACGGCCTTCGATCCGGCGAAGAAGCTGTCCGAGGCGAGCGCGACGGATCCGACAGGAAGTCCGCAACGTATCGTCAAAGGCGCCTGCGCCGTGGTCATCGGCCTTGCGCAACCGTCGCCGACCGCGATGGCGACGGGGAACGAGCTCGAAGCAAAGGGTTTTAGAGTGCTGGCGGTCGCGGCTGGGCCGCCGACGGCGATGAAGCTCGCGGGACTTATTGCGCTCAGCGACCCTCCGCGCCCGGACTCGGCCAAGCTCGTCAGCGAATTGCACGGGTTGGGCGTGCGCACCGTGATGGTGACGGGTGATGCGCCGGCGACCGCGGCCATCGTGGCGAAGGCGGTGGGACTCGATGGCGCCATCTGTCCGCCCGGGCCGATCCCCGACGCAATCCATCCTGAGCAATTCGCGGTCTTTGCCGGCGTCCTGCCGGAAGACAAGTACAAGCTCGTCAAGGCGTTTCAGAAGGGCGGCCATACCATCGGCATGTGCGGCGACGGCGCCAACGACGCGCCGGCGCTGCGCCAGGCGCAGATGGGCATCGCGGTCTCGACCGCAACCGATGTCGCCAAATCGGCGGCCGGCATGGTGCTGACCGAGCCTGGCCTCGCCGGCATCGTCGCCGCCGTCAGGGAAGGTCGCGTGATTTTCCAGCGCATTCTCAGCTATGCGCTGAATTCGATAACCAAGAAGACAGTGCAGGTGCTCCTGCTGGCGGTCGGCCTGATCATCACCGGGCATGCCATCCTGACGCCCTTGCTAATGGTCCTTATCATGATCACTGGCGACTTCCTCGGCATGTCGTTGACAACCGACAATGTCCGGCCGTCGCCAATGCCGAATGCGTGGCGGATCGGCAATCTGACGGTCGCCGGCGTCGTTATGGGTTTAGGCGAGCTCGTCTTTTGTACGTCCGTGCTGGCTTTCGGCGCCTATCGAATGGGGTTCGACATTAGCGCGCTGCGGACGCTGGCCTTTGTCGTCATTGTATTCGGCAACCAGGCGACGATGTACACCAATCGTGAGCGTCGGCATCTGTGGTCGTCTCGTCCAAGCTTCTGGGTCATCGTTTCGTCGATCGCCGATCTCCTGATCGCCTCGGCGTTGGCTATCGAGGGAATTGCAATGACGCCCTTGCCGGCATGGACTGTGGCCGGCACGCTTGCCGCTGCGGCTGTCTTTGCCGTCATCTTGGATTTGGTGAAGGTTCCGGTTTTTCGTCGTTTGCGGATCGCCTAGAACCGCGCCGCGCCGCCGAAGCGCTTCCTTGCACGCTAATCTGCAAACGACGCCTTGCCCCACCGCGCGCGAATTTCAGCCAGGAAATTTCGAGCATCCCGAGACAACTCGATACCAAGTGCATTCACGCGATCTTCCTGCGCTAAAGGCACCAAATAGGGCCTAAGCGGCGCCAGTCCCCGATCGGTCAGCGTCCCGCCATTGTAAGCAATCTGCACGCGTTCGATCCAGGCGCATAATTCTTGCCGTCCATCGGAGCTGATGAGCTCGGGGAAATGCTCTTGCTTCACCCCCGAGTATGAAAGCGGAGCGTCCGGCAATATTTGATTTCTGATGATCCAGACCCTGCGCCCATGTATGAAGCCGTAGCTCGCATCTGACGGAGGATTCCATTGGGCTTCGTCCAGAATTGTCCTGATCTCAACGGGCATAAGCCAAAGACCGGAGCCGCTTTGCGTTTCCGGAAGGCCTGGGTGGTCTGACAGTTTTGCAGTTTGGCTATCTTCGCCCTGAAGCAGCCAGCCCTCCTGTAATGAATCTATGGCTACTATTTCAGCAAGGAGTTCGCGCGCGGTAGTTGCTTGGAGAACTTTCGCGCCCGTGTAAAGGAACATGCCAGCCGTTATGACACTGGCGATCACGGCACCGATCAGAAAACCGACGATGACCCTCCAACCTGTCATTTGATCCCACCGCGCCATTGAAATAAATTCCTCTTTGTGAACAATATCATGACCGAGAGATGCTCACAATCGAGAAAACTATTGCACCCTGCCATGCATTGGCGAATCTCAATCCGACCCCGCCGAGAGCATCGCGGCCTCTCCTCAATAGTTGCGGAGCGCCAAGCGGCAACGCGCGACCGCCGGGTCGTCGCTGACCATGACGCGGATGTAGGCGATGGCGCGCGCGGCTTCGGCATGGGTCAGCGTCAGGGGAATCCCGGCCCGCTCGGCCAGTGCCCTGCACGCTGCCGGGACGGGCACGCGATCCTCGGCCCGCGCGGGTAGAGCAAACAGCATCAGAGCTATCACTGCGAGTACGGCAGGCATCCGCAATGTATTTACCCGACATTCCCCAGATGGCTTGATTGCCGAAATCCAGGTTGCTGCCTTCCGGCGGGGCCGTCAAGGCAGGCGGGAGATCATTGGAGACCGACAGCGTGGGAAAATCGCGACAAGCATCCTCAAGTATTTCTTAAAACGCGACGGTTTGTATGCTATCTAAATTATGGAGCCACGCGCGATCGTGGCCGAAAACCGTCCGCCGGCACATGCCACGCCAAGGAGGACGACATGCCCGACAATCGATCGCGAACAGCAAAGGCACCTCCGGTGCCTGTTGCGCTGATTCTGTTCGCCGCATTCGTGCTCTCCGCCTGCGTGCAATCCGAGACGCCATTATTGGCTGGATCGAAGCCGCTGCTCGGAATGCAATTCCAGCTGAATCTCTATCAAGATTTCACCGAAGGAAAAGCGCTCTCCGTGAAAACGTCGGTCTTCCGCTGGAACGACGACCACTACGCGCTTGTCAGCGGCGATTCCTCGGGCGTGCAGTACTTCGTGGTTCAAGCCATTGACGGCGGCAATTTACTCATCGAGGCTAACGAAAATGATCATGCGTATCTGCTGGGCCGCAAGCTGGCAAAAGGGACCTATGGCATCGTGCCGATCGACCAGAACGACGTCGATGAAGCGACGCGCAAGCGGATATGCGTGACGAGAAATCCGGTAATCTGCACGATTCACACACGCCGCCAGCTTGACGTTTTTGTCCGTGCAGCGGCCGCCAAGACGGACGGCCACGTCATGGTGGGGGTGATTTCCGCTACGGCGAAGTGAGGCGGGAAGACGAACATATCCGCCGCCGCGGCGGTAAAACCAAATGGTACCCGGAACGTCATGCTCGACGAACCGGCGTTCAGGACGAGGATGGCAGCGTCAATTGCAGAAATGGATCTTTGCGGACGGCGCCGTTGATTTAGATCGCTGGCATCGTCGTGAGCGGTGCCTAAAACCAGTTAATTCCCGCAAGCGGCAGCACCCGCGCAAGGATCGCCCCCAAGCAAATCAGCACCACGAGCAGTTTGAGAAGATTTGCCAAACGACTGTCATTGACGAACTTTTCGATGGCCCAAAAACAAATTGCGCCGACGACGCAAATAATCAGAACCCCAATCAAGACTGAAAGCATAGCTACCCCCTTTGCTTGTACGGTAATAAGCTTCGGTCCGCCGCGACTTATGCCGCCGACTCTTTACACCGGCTCGACCTGCCCAATCTGTCTCACCTAATCCGTCTCACCACGCCAGCGGCGCGAAGGGCTCGCCGTGGCTGTATGGCTATTTGCCTTTGAGCGTGTCTTTGAGGCCGCCGATGGTGTTCTGAACTTTGCCCTCTATCCTGTCCGCCTTGCCCTCCGACTCCAGCTTGGCGTCACCAACGGCCTTGCCGACCACCTGCTTGACTGCACCTTTGATTTGCTTGCCCGATCCGACGATCCGGTCTTTGTCCATGATTTCTTCCTCCAATGTCCTAGCGAAGCCGACAACGGGAAATGACAACGGGAGATATAGGCAAGTTTAACTATAGGGCGCACGCACTAGCATTGGTCATTGATTTAGATCAACCGATATTCCCCGGATGATTCTCGTGCAGTGGAATCGCATGCGAACCGGCACGTTCGGCGCGAGCATGCAATCCCATCGCGGTCAGTGCGACGCCACCGAGAATCATGTTGATGCCGACCAGGAGCCCCATGGTCCAGGCAGAGGTCCCCGGAAGATCAAAAATAATGATGCTCGCCAAGACAATGTCGACGCCGCCGCTCGCCAACATCCAGGCCCAGCGCCCAGAGAACTGACGTCGGTGTTCGAACGCGAACATGATGGATGCGCCCCCTTCGACCAGGAAGAACAGAACCAATATCAGCCGCAGCGGGCCGGCTTTCTCGAATGGCCATCCGATCAGACCGCCATACAGATCCTGCGATTTGTTCGCGATCAGGACTACACCGACAACAATCGCGAGCAAAGCCGATACCAGGGACCACCAGAATCCTGGTGCTTGCCGCGCCCAGTAGGTTGTCGCCAACCCTAAGGTTCCGCTGACGAGAAAGAGCCAGCCCAGAATAACGGTCACGTTCGCGCTGGCGATTGACGGAATGATGATCGCCAGGAGCCCCAATAAAATGAGGGCCGCTCCTTCGACAACAAAGAGAATCCAGTGGTCATGGATCGGCCTTGTGGCCGTTTCTGAAACGCGATCACTGTCGGAATGTCGGTTCGTAGTCATTTGAGACCTTTATGGACTTTGCCGTTTTCATTAGCCGGTCAGATCAAAGCCGACCCGTGACAACCAGGATGAGGAGGATGATCAGGATGATGCCGATGATGCCGACACCGCCGTGACCGTAACCGTAACCGTAGCCGCCGAAGCGGCCACTGAAGCCGCCGAGCAGGAAAATGACGAGGACGATGACGAGAATGAGCCCCAGCGACATGACCTTACCCCCTTCTGCTTTGCACTAATCGAGGCTCATCCCGAGCTGAAGACTGTGCAAAATTGGCCAGTTTAAGCGGTCTGCGAATTTATCACCATGCGCGCACGCCGGCAAAGTGAGCTAATCCTTATGCTTATGGGCAATTACCGCAAATGCTTATGGGCAGTTACCCCAAGATCAATCAGCGGGGCTGCTTGGGAAATGGAAACATTAAGCACAATGGCGGTGCCTCCGAATGAGCAATATTGCTCAGAAATGCATGGAGCCGAAGGTGGCGGCCCCGCTTGACCTGGGCCGATCCGACACCGAAGCTCAGCCTCGCTGATGCGGCAACAGAGAGGCACTCGATCATGGTCATGTCGCGCGAAATCCGTCTGAAATCCCGCCCCACCGGCGTGCCGAGCGCCGAAAATTTCGAGCTTGCCACCGTGTCGGTGCCCGAGCCGGCGCCCGGCGAAGTCCAGGTGAAGAATCTGTGGATGACGGTCGATCCTTATATGCGCGGCCGCATGGTCGATCGCGCGAGCTATGTCCCGCCCTTTCAATTGGGGGAGCCGCTGCAGGGCGGCGCCATCGGCGAAGTTGTCGCTTCCAACGACCCCCGGTTCAAACAAGGCGATCTCGTCTCGACCATGTTGGGCTGGCGCGAGGCATTCAACGCGGCGGCCACCAACTTGCAGAAGCTGGAAACGTTCGGGCTGCCGCCGCAGGCGTTTCTCGGCGTCGCCGGCATGCCGGGCCTGACGGCCTGGGTGGACCTGTTGAAGATCGCGGCACTGAAACCCGGCGACGTGGTGTTTGTTTCGGCTGCGGCCGGAGCCGTCGGCTCGGTCGTCTGTCAGATCGCCAAGATCAAAGGCCACACTGTTATCGGACCGGCCGGCGGCGCCGAGAAGGTTGCGTTTCTCAAGGAAATCGGTGTCGACCAGGTCATCGACTACAAGGCGACCGACAACTTGACTGCGGCCTTGCTGCAGGCGGCGCCCAACGGTATCGATGTGTACTTCGACAATGTCGGCGGCGAGCACCTGGAGGCGGCGCTCACGGCGGCCAACCGGTTTGCCCGCTTCGCGCTGTGCGGGATGATCTCGCAATACAATGTCGCCGGCATGCCCGCCGGGCCGCACAATATCATGTTCGCCGTCGGCAAGAGTCTCCGGCTCGAGGGCTTCATCGTCTCCAACCACTTCAATCTGTTGCCCGAGTTTCAAAAAGACATGGCGGGATGGATCCGCGACGGCAAGATCACCTGGAAGGAAACCGTCGAACACGGCATCGAGAATGCGCCGGCCGCCTTCCTCAAATTGTTCACCGGCGAAAACTTGGGAAAGATGCTGGTGAAACTGGCGTGAAGCGCGGGCCAACTATCGCCTTCGCTTATGGCGCGGTTCCCGGATGCCGCCCGGCCTTTTGCGGGAGCAAGATGAGGCAGCCGACGATGAACGCCGCGATCACCGCCGAGGCCATCGGACGGCTCAATGCCAGCCCGCCATCGCTGACCGGCTTGTCGAGAAAATCGCCGACCATGGCGCCCAGCGGTCGCGACAGGATGAAGGCCGCCCAGAACAGAAACACCCGCGAGACATTGGTCCAGTAATAGGCGGCCGCCAGCGCCGCCAATCCGGCAGCGAAGAGGAGCGCGCCGCCTTCATAACCGAGGCCGGTATCGTCGGCGGTCCAGTCGCCGAGCGCGGTTCCCAGCGTCTGCGACAGCGTGATCGCCGCCCAATAGAACGCCTCGACCTTCGGCGTGCTCACTGTCGCGACCGATAGGGAGCCGCACGACCAGTACCAAAGCCCGAGCGTGGCCATGAGACAGACAAACAGGATCGACGATCCGCCCGCATAGCCGACACCGAGCGATCGGTCGGCGAAATCCGCCATGGTCGTGCCAGCGGTCGTCGAAGCGACAATGGTCGCCCAGTACAAAAACGGATGAAATTTTTCCGCAGCGATCTGGATGGCGATTAGCGCCACCAACAGCGAAAGGAAGATCGCCGTCCCCGCCAGGTAACCCCAATCGAGCGTCATGGTGACGGTGTCGCCGCCGGTCTCGCCGAGTGTCGTGGCCGCGACTTTGACGATCCAGAAAATGAGAGTGACTTCGGGTACCTTGCTCGCGCGCTGCTCGACAGCACGTGTCATGTGATGCTCGTTCCGGTTAAGAGATGACTTGGCGCAGCAGTGTTTACCGCTGCAGCAGCGCGATCAGGCTCGACGTGTCCCAGCGGCGGCCGCCCATGGCCTGCACTTGCGCGTAGAATTGATCAACCAAAGCGGTGACTGGTAGCTTGGCGCCGTTGCGCCGCGCCTCGTCGAGACAGATGGCGAGATCCTTGCGCATCCAATCGACCGCGAAACCGAAGTCGAATTTTCCGGCGACCATGGTCTTGTAGCGGTTCTCCATCTGCCAGGATTGCGCGGCGCCCTTGGAGATGGTGGCGATGAGTTTCTCGAGATCGAGGCCCGCCCTCATGGCAAAGTGCAGCGCCTCGGCGAGCCCTTCGACGATCCCGGCGATGCAAATCTGGTTCGCCATCTTGGCGAGCTGCCCCGAGCCCGAGGCGCCCATCAGATTGCAGGTGCGCGCGTAGGCGGCGATCACTTTTTCAGCCGCCGCGAACGGCGAAGGGTCGCCGCCGCACATCACGGTGAGCACGCCGTTCTCGGCGCCGGCCTGGCCGCCCGAGACCGGTGCGTCGATGAATTCAAAGCCGCGTTGCTTTGCCTCGGCATGAAGCTCGCGCGCGATCTCGGCCGAGGCGGTGGTGTGATCGACCACGATGGCGCCCGCCCGCGTGCCAGCAAATACGCCATCCTCGCCCAGCATCACTTGGCGTAAGTCGTTGTCGTTGCCGACGCAGGCCATGACAAAGTCTTGGCCTGCCGCCGCCTGCCGCGGCGTCGGGGCGCTTTTGCCGCCGTGCTGGGAAACCCATTGTTCGGCCTTGGCCGCGGTGCGGTTGAAAACCGTCACCTCGTGGCCGCCCTTGGCCTTGAGATGCCCCGCCATCGGGTAGCCCATCACGCCAAGTCCGACAAACGCCACCTTTGCCATCGCATCCTCCAATAGTCTGAATGCTTTATATCAATGTTACCCCGTATTCCGTCACCCCGAGGTGCGAGCCGAGGGGTCCGGCCGCAGTGGCCGGACCGTATGACAGGCGGCGATTGACCGCGACGCCCGCTGTCCTATCTAGTCGGCATAACGCCGGGAGGGTCAGTATGGCATCGATCAAGGACGAAGTTCTGGCAACGCTGGCCGGCGTGGCGAGCCCCGAAGGTAAACCGCTCACCGCCACGGGGACGTTGTCGGAGATCGTCGTCACCGACGGCAAGGTGTTCTTTTCCATTACGGTCGATGCCGGTGCGGTGAAGCAATGGGAGCCGGTGCGCGAGCGCGCCGAGGCGGCTATCCGCGCGTTGCCGGGCATCACGTCGGTCCTGGTCGCGCTTACCGGCGAGCGCGCGGCTGGCAGCGGCGCGGCTGCGCCACGGCGGCTGCAAACGGCTCCGGCGAGCGGGGCGGGGGGCGCAGCGGCCGTTCGGCCTCACGAGCAAGGGGCGCCGGGAGCTGCGCATGGGCCAGCCGGGCCAGCGGGAATTCCCGGCGTTGGCGCGATCATCGCGGTCGCCTCCGGCAAGGGCGGCGTCGGCAAATCGACAGTGGCGGTCAATCTCGCGCTCGGGCTGCGCGATCTCGGGCTCAAGGTCGGCATCCTCGATGCCGATATTTACGGGCCGTCGATGCCGAAACTCCTCGCCATCCGCGAGCGCCCGCAGACCATCGGCGGCACGCGACTAAAACCGATCGTGCGCCACGGCATGCCGGTGATGTCGATCGGCTTCCTGGTCGAGGAGGAGACGCCGATGATCTGGCGCGGGCCGATGGTGATGTCGGCGCTGACGCAGATGCTGCGCGAGGTCGAGTGGGGCACGCTCGACGTCATGGTGGTTGACATGCCGCCGGGAACCGGCGACGCGCAACTGACCATGGCGCAACAGGTGCCGCTCAAGGGCGCCGTCATCGTCTCGACGCCGCAGGATCTGGCGCTGATCGACGCGCGGCGCGGCATCGCCATGTTCCGCCGGGTCAATGTTCCAGTACTCGGTGTCGTCGAGAACATGTCGATGTTCATCTGCCCGCATTGCGGCACGCGCTCGGATATTTTCGGTCACGGCGGCGCGCGGCATGAGGCCGAGCGGCTCGGCGTGCCGTTCCTGGGCGAGGTGCCGCTGGCAATGGACATCCGCGAAAAATCCGACGCCGGCGCGCCGGTAGTCGCAACCGACCCCGACGGCGCGCACGCCAAGATCTTCCGCGAGATCGCCGCACGCGTGCGCGACGGCTTTATGGCCGCAGGCCGCCCGGCGCCGAAGATCGTCATCGAGGCGTGAAGGCGGGCTCGTCTAACCCGTGTAGTTTTCGGTGAGATAGGTCACCGCGGCGTCGCTGAGCACCTTCTTGTCCCGCTCGCCGCGTTGCGCCATCTCGATAATGCGTTTGGCAAGGATTTCGCGCGCGCCGCGTTCGTAAGCCGGCCGTGCAAAGGTGGAGCCGGATTGTTTGATCTTTTCCCAGGCATCATCGAAGGCCGCGCTCAGGGTTTCGACCGTTTCCGGGTCGAACGACGCATTGGCTAGCAGCGGAACAATGGACATGACGCTACTCGTCGATGGAGGCGGCCGAGCGGGCGCACGCCGCCTTATGTGCTTCATCGCTGTTGATGATAATCAAGCGTACGCCGAATTTGTCACCGCTGCGATTCGAAATTTTTTGACCCGACCGCGTGCCGGCGTGCCGGGCAGGGAACTTCGCAAGATCAACACGTTGCGCAAGCTCGCGTTGTCTTCGACCACCGAAAATCGCGAGCGTGACCAAGCGCGGGTTGATCGGGGCCCGCGAGTCGAAACCGCGGGGGCGCGTTGGCACAATCCCTCCGGGTCAGAAATCTTATTGTACGATCAATGCGTTATGATATTCATGCGAACATATTGCGAACGTAGAACAAATCGTGTACACTATTTTAATCGCCATGCCGCCAAGGGGATTCGCGGCGTCCGTTGTGGGGTCTCCGAATCCCGGCCATAAGGAGCACGACAACATGAGTGCAGCGCTTCGCGTCGTCGAAGGATCGACCATGGACAAATCGAAGGCTCTTGACGCCGCGCTCTCGCAGATCGAGCGCAACTTCGGCAAGGGCTCGATCATGCGGCTCGGCAAGAACATGGCCGCGATGGACGTCGACACCGTGTCCACCGGCTCGCTCGGCCTCGACATCGCGCTCGGCATCGGCGGGCTGCCGCGCGGGCGCGTGGTCGAGATTTACGGCCCGGAATCCTCAGGGAAAACCACGCTGGCTCTGCACTGCCTCGCCGAGGCGCAGAAGAAGGGCGGCATCTGCGCCTTCATCGATGCCGAGCACGCGCTCGACCCGATCTATGCCCGAAAACTCGGCGTCAATGTCGACGACCTGTTGATCTCTCAGCCCGACACCGGCGAGCAGGCGCTGGAAATCGCCGACACCCTGGTGCGCTCGGGCGCGGTCGATGTTCTGGTCATCGATTCGGTGGCGGCTTTGGTGCCGCGCGCCGAGCTCGAAGGCGAGATGGGCGACAGTATGCCGGGCCTGCAGGCGCGGCTGATGAGCCAGGCGTTGCGTAAACTCACCGCCTCGATCAGCCGCTCCAACACGATGGTGATCTTCATCAATCAGATCCGCATGAAGATCGGCGTCATGTACGGTTCGCCGGAGACCACGACCGGCGGCCACGCGCTCAAATTCTACGCCTCGGTGCGCCTCGACATCCGCCGCATCGGCGCCATCAAGGAGCGCGACGAGGTGGTCGGCAATCAGACGCGCGTAAAAGTGGTCAAGAACAAGCTGGCGCCGCCGTTCAAGCAGGTCGAGTTCGACATCATGTACGGCGAGGGCGTTTCCAAGAACGGCGAACTGATCGATCTCGGCGTCAAGGCCGGCGTCGTGGAAAAATCCGGCGCGTGGTTCTCCTATGACAGTCAACGCATCGGCCAGGGCCGCGAGAATGCCAAAGCCTTCCTCAAGGCCAATCCCGACATCGCCGGAAAAATCGAGGCGGCGATCCGGCAGAACTCCGGCCTCATCGCCGAGAAAATTCTCGCCGGAGAACAAGGCGAGAGCGCCGGCGAGGAGGATGCCGCCGAGGGGTGAAATTCATCTCTCCCCGCCTGCGGGGAGAGCGCAGGCGTCGTCCTTGGTGCTAAGAACGCCGATGCGCAGCATCGGCCATGCGAAGCGAGGGTGAGGGGGCTTTTCCGCGATTCTGAGCCTGGCGGAAACGCCCCCTCATCCAACCTTCTCCCCGCAAGCGGGGAGAAGGAATTGATTTACGAACTCCGCCGCTCTGCCGTCCACGAGCCCGAGCACGAAGCACCTCGCCAGGAGCCGCTGCCGGCATTGGCGGCGAGGCGGCCGGAACCAACGGCGCTGGTTGCGCCGCTGCTCACCTTGACGATAACGGCGCCGCTCGGAGCGACTTTGCCGGAGACGGTAAGCACGAGGTTACCGCCATTGCCGAGAAGGCCGTTGGCGATGCGCATGGGATAGCGGTAGCTGGCAACGCAATCGCCCTTCTTGGTCACGATCGATACGCTCCACAGGCCGTCATAGCGCGGCACGGCGAAGCTTGGCGTTGCGGCAAGGGCGGCGGACGCGGCGATCACGGCCCACCGGATGATGGGGTTTCGCAGAAAAATCATGAACGATGCCTCCGCGTTTTGGCGCGAGCGGAATTCGCTCGGAGATGGGTTTGGCACCCGGAGCCGGGCGCTCTGCCGGCGCCCTATCGGGTATTGCTAGCGGGGAAAAGCTAAAACCGAGTTGATGGCCGTCACAAAATTGCTGCTAGGCGGCGACTCCGGCGTCATTCACGGTCGTCGGGGGCCTGGAATTGATCGTCGTAGCCGTGGCGGCTTGAATAGAACAGGAGCGCCATCAGCCCACACCCGACAACGAGCGAGAAAACAACACCGAGAGCCATCGCCAGATAGCCGACGGCCGGCATGGGCGGGCCTTCGACCGAGACCCAGGCGCTGGCGGCGAACCAGCCCGCGGCCACCAGAATGGCGAGGAGCGGCACGACGAGAGCAAGGGTTCCTAAAATGCTTCGCGTTTGCATGGCGATGAGATAAGTCGGCGCTCCGTCCTTCGCCAGCCGTTTGCAGCGGATCGCCGGCGATCACAGGCCGAGCAGGCCGGCCCGGCCCCGGCGCGCGGCGTCAACCGCCCGGGCGCAGGAAAACATAATCGGCGGAATAGGGGACGCTGCGCAGGCCGCCTTCTTGATCGCACGCGCCGGCGAGCACGCCGCCGTTGGTATTGATCCGCTGCACGGTGGTGACATCGGCGAGCGTTCCGTTGCCGCGCCGGCCGACCACGTCGAGCTTGAGCCAGGGAATGTCATTCGCGGTCGCGGTAGCGGCCACTTTGCCGGTCACCTCGCTGCCGTCGATGTGTTCCCAGGTCGGTCCGGCGTAATGCCGCCCGACCGTTTTTCCGTCGAGGATGAGCGTGGCGATCGGCTCGCGGAAAACCCAAATGAGCTTGCCGTCCTTGCCGGCCTTGCAGTCGTAGATCTGCGCGCCGGTGGCGTGCAACGTGACCACCGCCGGTTGCCCCTGCGCGGCGATGGCCGCCGGCATCTGCGCCAGCGTGTGGTCGGCGGCAAGCGCAAGGCAAAGGGCGAGTGTCGCCATCGACAGCGCGAGCAGCCCTCCGATGCGGTACCCCGCCATCGCCTATCCCGCCGCCGCCATCGCCTTCTGCAAATTCTCGCCGACCTTGTCGAGGAAGCCGGTGGTGCTGAGCCATTTCTGGTCCGGCCCGATCAAGAGCGCAAGGTCCTTGGTCATGAAGCCCGACTCGACGGTAGCGACCGTGACCTTTTCCAGCGTGGTCGCGAAGCGCGCCAGCTCGGCGTTGCTATCGAGCTTGGCGCGATGGCCGAGCCCGCGCGTCCAGGCATAGATCGAGGCGATGGAATTGGTCGAAGTCTCGCGGCCCTTCTGATGCTCGCGATAATGCCGTGTCACCGTGCCGTGGGCGGCCTCGGCTTCGACGATCTTGCCGTCCGGCGAGGTCAAGACCGAGGTCATCAGCCCGAGCGAGCCGTAGCCCTGCGCCACCGTATCCGACTGCACGTCGCCGTCGTAGTTTTTGCACGCCCACACGTATCCGCCCGACCATTTGAGCGCCGCGGCGACCATGTCGTCGATCAGCCGGTGCTCGTAAGTCAGCTTCTTCTTCTCGAACGCGGCCTTGAATTCCTTTTCGTAGATCTCCTGAAAAATATCCTTGAAACGCCCGTCGTAGACTTTGATGATCGTATTCTTGGTCGAGAGATAGAGCGGATAGCCGCGGTCGAGCGCATAGTTCATTGAAGCCCGCGCGAAGTCGCGGATCGAGGAATCGAGGTTGTACATCGACATGGCGATGCCGCTGCTAGGAAATTCGAACACTTCACGTTCGATCTTGCTGCCGTCGTCACCGATGAAGCTCAGATAAAGCTTGCCCTTGCCGGGGACCTTGAAGTCGGTGGCGCGATACTGATCGCCATAGGCGTGGCGGCCGATGATGATCGGCTTAGTCCAGCCGGGAACCAGCCGCGGCACGTTCTTGCAAATGATCGGCTCGCGGAAGATGACGCCGCCCAGGATGTTGCGGATGGTGCCGTTCGGCGAACGGTACATCTCATGCAGGTTGAATTCCTTCACCCGCGCCTCGTCCGGCGTGATGGTCGCGCATTTGACCGCGACGCCGACCTTCTTGGTCGCTTCCGCGGCGTCGATCGTGATCTGGTCGCGGGTCTCGTCGCGCTTTTGGATGCCGAGATCGAAATACAACAAGTTGATGTCGAGATAGGGATAGATCAGTTTTTCCTTGATATACTGCCAGATGATCCGGGTCATCTCGTCGCCGTCCATCTCGACGACCGGATTGGTGACTTTGATTTTAGCCATTGAGTTTTCGACCTTTGCATCCCGGGCTGAATGAATGAGGCGAGCGGCGGCGCCAACCAGACGTCCGCAGGGGCGCCGTCGCTATAGCACTGGCCGGCCAGCCGAGAAAGCCGACATTCCGGCATGACACCTGCCTTTTTCCGCAGCCGTTCGCTATACCGTGCGCGCGGAGCGGCCATGCCCGGAGCGGGAACAGACAAGACCAAACGATGGATCGAGCGGCCGGCGCCCATTGTGGTGCTGGTCGAGCCGCAGCTCGGCGAGAATATCGGCGCCGCCGCGCGCGCGATGGCCAATTTCGGCCTGTCGCGGCTGCGCCTGGTGGCGCCCCGGCAGGCCTGGCCCAACGCCAGGGCGCGCATCATGGCTGCCGGCGCCGACCGCATTCTCGACGGTGCCGAGCTTTATGACTGCCTCGAAGCCGCCATTGCCGATTGCACCTTCGTCGTCGCCGCGACGGCGCGCGCCCACGATCAGGCCAAGCCCGTCGTCGGCGCGGCGGAGGCCGCCGCCCTGCTTGCGCCGCGCGTCGCCGCCGGCGAGTTGGCGGCGCTTGTGTTCGGCCGCGAGCGCAACGGACTCGAGAACGACGAGGTCGCGCTCGCCGACCGCATCTTGACGCTGCCGGTCAATCCGGCCTTCGCCTCGCTCAATCTGGCGCAGGCAGTGGCGATCGTTGCCTACGAATGGTTCAAGCTGGCGAGCGGCGCCAAATTGCCGTTCGCCATGCCGGAAAAATCCGCGCCGGCGCCGAAAGAGCAGCTGCTTGCTTTCTTTGCCTCGCTCGAACGCGAGCTGGAGAAGGTCGAGTTCTTCCGGCCGCCGGATAAACGCGAGACCATGCAGATCAACCTGCGCAACATTTTCACCCGCATGCGGCCCACCCGGCAGGACATTCAGACGCTGCACGGCGTGATCATGGCGATCGCCGAAGGCCGCAAAGGACCGGCGCGCGGCGGAGTCCTCGACGGCGCTGAAGCGGAGATGCTGCGCGCGCTGCTTGCCGAGCATGGCGGCGGCCGCGTCCCCTCGGAACGCGGCCCGGTGCGCGGACTGGCGCGGCTTCTCCGCCGCAATCCGACCGAGGCCGAGCGCACGCTGTGGCATGCTCTGGTCAACGACCGCCGCTTCGCCGGCCGCGGTTTTAAGCGCCAGACGCCGATCGGGCCGCACATCTGCGACTTCGTCTCGTTTCCGCTGCGGCTGGTTGTCGATCTCAAGCCGGCCGAGGAGGAAGAAGCCGCCGCCGCAAAAACCCGCGCCGACAGACGCGCCTGGCTCGCTGCGCGCGGCTACCGGGTGATCGAGGTTGTCGCGCGCGATGCCGAGGCGGATATCGGCGCTCTGCTCGACCGACTTGAGCAGGCGATCGCCGAGGCATAGCGCCTCCTAGCTGCCCTTGAGCACCTTCATCGCCGCCGCCGTGCCGGCGCGCAACAGCGCCAGATCGCTCATCACCGCGAGGAAGCGCATCCCGCGCTCGGCGAGCGCGACCGCGCGCTCGGGCGAATGGCAGTAGCCGCCGGCAATCTTTTTGGCGCGCTGCGCGGCGGCGACGATACGATCGAGCTCGCGCTCGACGTCCTTCGACAGCGGGTCGAGTGTCTTGCCGTCGGACAGCGCGATCGAGAGATCGGAGGGGCCGAGGAACAGCCCGTCGATGCCCGGCGTGTCGACAATCGCGTCGAGATTGTCGAGCGCGGTGCGCGTCTCGATCATGGCGAGCGTGATGACGTGGTCGTTAGCTTCGCGCAGATAGACCGTTTGATCGGTCAACCCGGCCAGCGCGGTCGCGCGGTGCGGCCCCCAGCTGCGCTCGCCGGTCGGCGGGTACTTGGCGGCTGCGGCGAAAGCACGCGCGTCCGCGGCGGTATTGATCATCGGCGCGATGATACCTTCGGCGCCGAAGTCGAGCACGCGGGAAACCATCGCGAAATCGCCGACCGGCACGCGCACCACTGGGGCGGCGCCGCCCTGGCGCACCGCGGCGACGCCGGTCAACAGTGACCCGATGTCCCACAGTCCATGTTGCGCCTCCAGCGTCACCGTCCCAAACCCTTCGCGGCCCAGCGTCTCGGCGACGATCGGGTAGGGCAAGCTGCACCAGCCGCTGAACACGGTTTCTCCCGCGCGCAGGCGGCGGGCGAGGGAGAACGCTGGAATGGCCATCATGCTCGCTCTATGCCGACCGCCGCATGAGATCGCGGCGGCGGTGCAACGGCGCTACTTACCCGCCTTGATGTCCGCGATCGCCTTTTCCATCAGCTCGGTCATGGCGCGATTGATCTGGTGATCGGACTGCACAACGCCCCTGGCATCGAAATCCTGACGAATCTTGCGCAAGACATCGTGCTTACCGACATTTTCGATATCGCCCACGACGATCGACTTTGCGTAACTCTCGGCTTCGGCGCCCGTGAGCCTGAGTTTTTCCGCGGCCCACAGGCCGATGAGCTTGTTGCGGCGCACGGTGGCCTTGAACCTGAGTTCCTCATCATGCGCGAATTGCTGCTCGAACCCTTCTTCGCGCTTGTCGAACGTGGTCATGCCCTTGGTCCTGGCGTTGGGTGGAACTGCGCCGATCGCTTGCCGCCTTGCATATCGAGGGTGCCCCGTCAAGGCAACATCGATCGACGGCAACATCGTCGTTGCGGCGGAGGCCGCGCCGGTCTATGCCGATTGTACTCTGCGGCGCGTTCGGCTAGCCTTGAAGTCGCGGAGGGGCCAGTGTTTGAGTCGCTCGCCCTCGCCGCCGCCGCGGACCTCGACACCTGAACTGGAGCCACGGCATCCCATGGATTTCACCAAGCCACGGTACACTCCGATGAGCCGCCGTCGCCGCATCTATGAAGGCAAGGCGAAGGTCCTCTATGAAGGACCCGAGCCGGGAACCCTGATCCAGCACTTCAAGGACGACGCGACCGCCTTCAATGCCAAAAAGCATGAGGTGATCGAGGGCAAGGGCGTCCTCAACAACCGGATCTCCGAATACGTCTTCCAGCATTTGAACGACATCGGCGTTCCGACCCACTTCATTCGCCGCCTCAACATGCGCGAGCAGCTCATTCGCGAGGTCGAGATCATTCCGCTCGAAGTCGTGGTGCGCAACGTCGCCGCCGGTTCGCTGTCGCAGCGGCTCGGCATCGAGGAGGGCACGCAACTGCCGCGCTCGATCATCGAGTTCTATTA
>JBEKWO010000039.1:0-34768 GCA_049512975.1 Xanthobacteraceae bacterium
AGAAATCCGGGCTACACTCTGTCGGCATCGGGGCGCTCCGCGAATCGACGATGAATTGTTGCAGCACAACGGTTTTCGTTGATTCGCAGCCCCGATGCACTCAGTAGTGTGAGAGATTCGCGCTAGGAGCCGGTGGCAATGTCGCACACGGTCCGCATTGCTCTCGATGCGATGGGGGGAGATCACGGCCCTGCCGTGATCGTCGCCGGCGCGGATCTGGCGTTGGCGCGGCATCCCGACAGCGAGTTTTTGTTCTTCGGCAACACGTCGGTGGTGGCGCCGCTCATTGCCGAACGCCCGGCGCTGAAATCCGTCTCGCGCCTCGTGCACAGCGAGATAGCGGTGCGGATGGAAGACAAGCCGAGCCAGGCGCTGCGCCATGGCCGCCGGAAATCTTCGATGTGGCTGGCGATCGAATCAGTCAAAAAGCAGGAAGCCGACATGGCCGTATCGGCGGGCAATACCGGCGCGCTGATGGCGATGTCGAAATTCGAGCTCAAAACGCTGCCCGGGATCACACGCCCCGCCATCGCGGCGCTGTGGCCGACCTTGCGCGGCGAATCGATCGTGCTCGACGTTGGCGCCTCGATTGGCGCCGATGCCGAGCACCTGGTCGACCTCGCGGTCATGGGTGCGGCCACGGCGCGCATCTTGTACGGGTTGAAACGGGCGACGGTCGGCTTGCTCAATATCGGGGTCGAGGAGGTCAAGGGTCTTGAACAGGTGCGTGAAGCCGGCCGCATCTTGCGCGAGGAACAACTGCCCGACCTCGACTATGTGGGATTCGTCGAAGGCGATGACATCGGCACGGGCAAGGTTGATGTCGTCGTCACCGAAGGCTTTGCCGGTAACATCGCGCTCAAGACCGCCGAAGGCACGGCCCGGCAGATGGCCCAATATCTGCGAGGCGCGATGACCCGCTCGCTGAGCGCCCGCATCGGGTATTTTTTCGCGCGTTCGGCGTTCCGGCAATTGCGCGAACGCATGGACCCGCGCCGCGCCAATGGCGGGGTGTTCCTCGGCCTGAACGGCATCGTCATCAAAAGCCACGGCGGCACTGACGCCGAAGGTTTTGCCGCGGCGATCGAGCTCGGCCATGGCGTCGTGCGCGACGGACTGCTCGCCAAGATCACGGCGGCGCTCGGCCGGGCGCACGGCGAGCGGCAGCACGCCCTCGGAGGAGCCGCGTCGTGACAATTCGCCGGTCAGTCGTGCTCGGCTGCGGCAGCTATTTGCCGAGCCAGATCCTCACCAACGCCGAGCTCGCGCGCAAGGTCGACACGTCCGACGAATGGATTGTGCAGCGCACCGGCATCCATGAGCGCCGCATCGCCGCGCCCGGCGAATTGACCTCGCACATGGCGACCCACGCGGCGCACGCCGCGCTCGCCCATGCCAAGCTCGATGCGCAGGCGATCGATCTCATCGTGCTGGCGACCTCGACGCCCGATAACACCTTCCCCGCCAGCGCTGTCGCGGTGCAGGCCGACCTCGGCATCACCCACGGCGCCGCCTTTGACGTGCAGGCGGTGTGCTCCGGATTCGTGTTCGCGCTGGCGACAGCCGACGCGCTGCTGCGCTCGGGTGCGTTCTCCCGCGCGCTGGTGATCGGGTCGGAGACGTTCTCGCGCATCCTCGACTGGACCGATCGCGGCACCTGCGTGCTGTTCGGCGACGGCGCCGGCGCGGTCGTGCTCGAAGCGCAGGAGCAACCCGGCACGCGCGCCGACCGCGGCATTCTCACGGTGCGGCTGCGCTCCGACGGCCGCTACAAATCGAAGCTCTATGTCGACGGCGGACCCTCGTCGACCGGCACGGTCGGCCATCTGCGCATGGAAGGCCGCGAGGTTTTTCGTCACGCCGTGGCGATGATCACCGACGTGGTCGAGGATGCGTTCAAAGTAACCGGCATGACGGTCGCCGACATCGACTGGTTCGTTCCGCATCAAGCCAACAAACGGATCATCGACGGCTCGGCGCACAAGCTCGGCATTCCGCCGGACAAAGTGGTCACCACCGTCGACCGCCACGGCAACACATCGGCAGCCTCCATACCGCTGGCGTTGGCCGATGCCGTCGCCGACCGCCGCATCAAGCGCGGCGACCTGTTGCTGCTCGAGGCCATGGGCGGCGGTTTCACCTGGGGCGCCGCCCTGCTGCGCTGGTGAGATCGGCGCGGAAGGCCGTTGACCGTGGGGTGAGAAGTTAATATCGTTGATAATTCAGTACGATACGATGATCGATTGGTATCGATCGCCGAGAGTGGGGCTGGCGATGGCGAGAAAGACGATCACGCGCGCGGATTTGTGCGAGGCGGTCTATCAGAAAGTCGGCCTGTCGCGCACGGAATCCGCTACCCTCGTCGAACTGGTTCTCAAAGAGATCACCGACTGCTTGGAACGCGGCGAGACGGTGAAGCTGTCGTCGTTCGGCTCGTTCGTGGTGCGCAAGAAGGGGCAGCGCATCGGCCGCAATCCCAAGACCGGCAAGGAAGTGCCGATCTCGCCGCGCCGGGTCATGGTATTCAAGCCCTCCGCCATCCTCAAGCAGCGGATCAATTCCGGGCCGAATGGCGGTAAGGAAAGCGCCAGCGAACTCGGCTAGCCGGCGCCGGCGGAGAACAAAGCATTGGACAAAGCGCCGGACGCGTTCCGCACGATCAGCGAAGTCGCCGAGGAGATCAACATTCCTCAGCACGTGTTGCGGTTCTGGGAGAGCCGCTTCGCGCAAATCCGGCCGCTGAAGCGGGGCGGCGGGCGGCGTTATTATCGCCCGGACGACGTCGACCTGCTGCGTGGCGTGCGCCACTTGCTGTACGGCGAGGGCTACACTATTCGCGGCGTGCAGCGCATCCTGCGCGAGCAAGGCCTGGCGTTCGTTCAAAACGTCTGGCGTGCTGGCGCCGAACCGCCGCCGCCAGAGCTCGAGGAGGACAGGGCAGGGGACGATGGAGCGGAGCAACACGCGGCAACAAGCCCGCATGAAGAGCCCACCGTTCTCGCAGCCTCGCCGCGGCGTCCCGGCAAGCCGGCTGGCGAACGTTCGGCAGCGATCGAGCCGGCGGCGCGGCGGCTCGCTGTGAACACGGAGGGCCGGCGCAAACTACAGACCGTGCTCGACGACCTTATCGCCTGTCGCCAGCTCATCGACGACGCGCTCGCGGACGCCGCGTTGCGGCACGCGGATTGAGACGAAGCGTTGGGTCGGAGCGTATGGTGAGGAAATGCGGTACTACGCCGCCTTGTTATTCAAGGGCGGACTGCCCCACGCAGAGCTGACGAAGGAGTACTTCGACAGATTTGTCGAATGGGCGATGAAGATCGCCGCAAACGAGGTTCCAGGGAACAGGTTCAAGCAGAAGGGCAAGGTAGTCTCATCAGAGCGTGTGGACGACCTAAAGTTCAGCGCTGACACTGTGGGAGGTTACCTAATGATAGAAGCCGATAATTATGACAAGGCGGTGGACGTTGCAAAGGGCTGCCCCATACTCGAGAATGGCGGCTCAGTAGAAGTAAGAGAAGTTATCCCAAGGACGGATGGCTAATATCGCCGTCTCCCCGAACGCCGCGCAAAGCGAATATTGGAATGCCGCTGCCGGCGAAACCTGGGCGAAGCTTCAGGAGCTGCTGGACCGTCAGATTGAGCCGTTGGGTCTCGCGGCGATCGACGTGTTGCAGCCGGGCGAGGGCGAGCACATCATCGACATCGGTTGCGGTTGCGGCCAGAGCTCGCTGGCGCTGGCCGCTTGCGTCGCGCCGACTGGGTCGGTGCTGGGCATCGATCTTTCGAAGCCCATGCTCGAGGTCGCGCGCCACCGGCCGCGCCCGGCGGCAAACTTGCGCGTCGACTTCCGGCAACTGGACGCCCAAACCGGCGATATTGGGCGGGGCATTTTCGACGCGGCATTCTCCCGCTTCGGCGTGATGTTCTTCAGCGATCCGGTGGCGGCATTTAGGAATATCCGCGCATCCTTGAAGCGCGGCGGCCGTCTGGTCTTCGTCTGTTGGCGACCCCTCGCCGAGAACCCGTGGATGCTGGCGCCGCTGCAAGCGGCGCTTCCATTCATACCGCCTGTTGCGCCGCCCGATCCGACGGCGCCTGGGCCGTTTGCCTTTGCCGACGCTGGCCGCGTGCGCTCGATCCTGAGCGACGCGGGGTTTGCTTCGGTGACGACCGAGCCATTCGACGCGCGCATCGGCGGCAGCGACCTTGAGCAGTCGTTGAAGCTCGCCCTGAGGCTGGGGCCATTAGGTGCGGCGCTTCGCGAGCATCCGGAGCTTTCCGGCAAAGTCGCCGGCGCCGTGAGAGACCTTCTGTCGAGGTACCTCACGGCCGGTGGTGTTCTGGTGCCCTCCGCTGTCTGGATCGTCCGGGCTCAGAACCCGTGAGCGCGGCCATGGCATCCCTGTTATGTCGAAACGGAAGGGCTCACCGGCCGCTACACGTTTAACTGCCGCCTTCATCCGATTATGGCCCGACAAAAATATGCACCGGCCAAATCGAGTAAGCGATTGAATATTTGAGTTATTCTGACGATCGCGGCCCGTTCCGTATGAAAAAATTATACTTGGAGCGTATCTGAGGTCTGGTCCTGGGGGATCGGGGCAAGACCTAAACATTTGAACCATATGGCTTATTTAGCTCCGTGCCGGGCCTGGCACGACTTATGCGGTTGTTATGGCGGGTAAGGACCCAAACAAAGAGCCTCATCGAGGCCAAAAAAATAGGAGCTGGCCATGACCGCATTACGCCGCGTGCTCGTTGTCGACGACGATCCCGCCGTCCGCAAGAGCTTTGATCGTGTCCTCACCGGCAAGGGTTACGCCGTCATCACCGCCGAAAACGGTGAAGAAGCGTTGCGCAAGCTGAACGAGGAAAAATACGACCTCGTCTACAGCGACATCCGCATGCCCGGCATGAGTGGACTGGAGGTGGCCGAGAAGGTCAGAGCCCGACGGCCCTGGACTCCGGTCGTGATCATCACCGGCTATGGCACCGACATTGCCGAAGAGCGTGCCAAGGCGGCAGGTGTTTCGAAATTCCTGCACAAGCCGCTGTCTCCCGCGATGATCGAAGACAGCGCCCGCGATGTCCTGGCAGTGCCGGCGGCGCCGGTAGCCGCGGCTGTTATTGCGGCCGCCCCCGAAGCGCCTGTGGCAGAGGTCGCCCGCGCGGGAAGCATGCTGGGAAACATCCTACTCTTCTTCGCCGCGCCCTTTATCGGCTTGGCTTACATCATGGCCATGCCGTTCTACGGCCTCGCCATGGTCGCCTTTCTGGCGGCCCGCGCTGCCGCCAGAAACGCAACGGTGAAAGCCGCCGCCATCGTGCTCAAGCATGTTGCCATGGTGATTGCGGCGCCGTTTGTCGGATTGGCCTACGTCGTGCTCTTCCCGTTCATCGGCTTGGCGCTGTTGCTGTGGATGGCCGGGAAAGCGGTGGCGGCCAAAGGTTAATGCGGCCGACTGGGCCTAGCCTCATGGGCGATGGCCGAGGCCGGGGAGTTTGCCCCGGCCTCCCTTTTTCCTCCGGGCTCAGCGCCTCTACCGGTGCCGGCAAGTCCGACCGGATCATGCGCTAGATCAAAGCAACGCCGATCGATCTGGGGCAAGTACCGCGCCAATATGGGCCGCCGGGGGGGTTAAGGACCGACTGGGACGTGGATGAAACCGACGGCGGTATGAGGACAGTTATGGATTGCAGCACACTGCTCAAAATCTCGCGAGCGGCCGTGTGCAACGGCTTCGCCATCGCGGTCGTTGGCGCAACGGTTGCTTTTCTCGCCGCCGCGATTCCGCCGGCGCTTGCCGAAGACAAGGCGCCATCGGCCTCCGACCAATGTCTCGCGTGCCATGGCAGCGCCGGCATGGAGAAGACGCTGGGGGACGGACATACCCTGCAACTGCAGGTACCGGCCGATATGTTCGGCAAGTCCGTGCACGGCGCGATCGGCTGCGCCGGCTGTCATTCCGACGTCGATTTGACCGCGCACCCTCCAGCCGACAAAGTCATCGCGAATGCGCGCGGCTTTTCCATCGCCATGACGCAGGTCTGCCGCGGCTGTCATGCCGACAAATTCGATCAATGGCAGACCAGCATCCATGCCGCCCTGATCCTCGCCAACAATCCGTCGGCTCCGTTGTGCACCGACTGCCATAACCCGCACGCCGTCATCAAAGGCGCGGCGGCCTCGATCGAGCAAATCCCCTGCAAGAAATGCCACGCCGATATCTACACGGCCTATCTCGGCAGCATGCACGCCAAAGCCCGGCTCAAGTCCGCAGAAAGTTATGCGCCGATCTGCACCGACTGCCACAGCGCCCACGCGGTGCAGCCGACCTCCAGCGGCCAGGGTCCGGAGGCGGCTTGTTTCGGCTGTCATGCCGGCGTGCTGGAAGCCCACGAGACCTGGCTGCCGAACGCCGCTTTGCATTTCGAGGTGGTGTCGTGCCCGGCCTGCCATGCCCCCACAGCGCAGCGCACGGTCGATCTCATGCTGATCGACAGTAAGGACGCGCAGCCGCGCGACATCCAGCAAGTGGGCGTGCCGCTGTTCGAGGCCAGCGCCCAATCGGACGGCAAAGGCATCGATGCGCAAGCGCTATGGAACGTGCTGCAGACGCTCAATCGCAGCGGCATAGCCGGCAAAACCATCGTGCGCGGCCGCCTGGAAGCCAGCACCGGTCCGCAGTCGCACCAGCTCACCGACAAGAGCAAGGCGATCAGCGACTGCCGTATCTGTCACAGCTCGGGCTCGAAGGCCTTCCAGAACGTGACCATCTCGCTGGTCCAGGCGCAGGGCCAACGGCTACGCTATGGCGCCAATGCCGATGTGCTGAGCTCGCCGATTTCGCTCGAATCGGTGGGCGGCTTCTACGCAATCGGCGGCACCCGCATCAAGCTCCTGGACATCTTGGTGATCCTGGCGATCGTCGGCGGTCTGGGCGTTGCCGTCGGGCATCTGACCCTGGGATGGGTTTTCAAGTACTACGGCTTGACCCGCCCGGGCGGTCCTGGCGGCGGTCATGGCGCCGATCCTGGCGGTCAGCCGGGTGCCGGCCAACATCACTAAACGACATGACCGCACAGCAACGCTGAAAGGAACAGCGACATGCAAAGGCTCTACATCCATCCGCTGCCGGTCAGGATCTGGCACTGGATCAACGCCATCGGCATCGTCCTGATGATCCTCACCGGCATGCAGATCCGCTATGTCGGGCTCATCAATGTGGTGTCGTTTCGGACCGCGGTCCAAACCCACAACACGATTGGCTTTATTTTGATCGCCAATTTTTTCGTGTGGCTAGCCTATTACCTGACCTCCGACCGCATCAAGGCCTATCACCCCGAACTAAGTCCGCGGAAGCATTTCCTCGGCAGCTGGCGGCAGGCCTATTACTATGGTTACGGCATCTTCAAGGGCGATCCCAATCCGTTTCACGTCAGCATCTATCGCAAATTCAATCCGCTGCAGAGCATGCTCTACCAGATCATCATGATGCTGCTGCTGCCCATCCAATTCTATACGGGGATTCTGCTATGGGACCTCAAGCGCTTCTCCGCCCAGGTCGACTTCTTTGGCGGCGTGCGCGTTATCGACACGGTGCACGTTCTGATCTTCGTCTTCTTGATCTTTTACGTGCTGGTTCACATCTACCTCGGCAGCCTCGGCCACACCCGCGCGGCGCATTACAAGGCCATGCTGACCGGTTACGAGGACGTGGAGGAGGTGGCCCCAGGGACGGAGCTGTGAAACTGCTGTTCGGCGACGTGCGATGAAATAACCGGACCGACAGTCGATGCAATCTGAAGCGGTTGCGGTCTAAGTTTCGTCGGTCTCGTGTTCGCTGTCGCGCACCCGGATCGCATATTTCTTCATCAGCGCCTGGAAATTCGGACGCTGCAGCCCGGTGTCCTCGGCGCTCTTGGTGACGTTCCATTGATTGCGCTTGAGCGCTTCGAGCACGAACTGTTTTTCGATCTCTTCCACCGACTTCTCGCGCGCGGCTTTTTTGAGGCGCTTGAGCTCATCGCCCGTTCGCGGCACCGGGAACTCCTCCGGCCGGCGGGAGGGATCGACGATATTGACGAGATGAGCGCGACGGATGACGGTGTCGCTAGTCAGGATGGCCGCGCGTTGTATGACGTTTTCCAGTTCGCGCACATTGCCCGGCCATGAGTAATTCGTGAGCGCGCTCATGGCGCCTTCGGAAATGTCGGTGACCTTCTTCCCCAGCTCGGCGCTGAACGTCTTGAGGAAATGATAGGCCAGCGCCGGAATGTCGTCGCGCCGGTCGCGCAGCGCCGGGACGTGGATCGGGAAGATATTGATCCGATAATAAAGGTCGTCGCGGAACGTGCCGGCGACCACCATGGCGTTGAGGTCGCGGTTGGTGGCGGTGATCAGCCGGAAATTGGCGGTCTGCATGCGGGTGTCGCCGACCGCCCGGAATTCGCGTTCCTGCAGGACGCGCAGCAGCTTGGCTTGCGTGGCAGGGGAAAAATTGCCAATTTCGTCGAGAAACAGGCTGCCGCTGCCGGCGACCTCGAACATGCCTTTCTTGCTGGTGACAGCGCCGGTGAAGGCGCCCTTGACGTGACCGAACAGCTCGCTTTCCAGCAGGTTTTCGCTCAGTGAATTGCAGTCCACCGGAACGAACGGCTTGTCCTTGCGCAAGCTGTTGTAATGGATGGCGCGCGCGATCAACTCCTTACCGGTGCCGCTTTCGCCGGTGAGCAAGACGGTGGAATTGGTGGGCGCGCATTGCGCGACCAACCGATAGACTGCCTGCATCGGCGGGCTCGAGCCGATGATGTTATCGAAGCGGTATTTCGAGCTGACCGCGCTCTTGAGATTGAGATTCTCCTGCAGCAGCTGCCGCCGTTCCCGCGCCCGCTGCACCACCAGCTTGAGCTCGTCCGGCTCGAACGGCTTGGAGATATAGTCGAAGGCGCCGAGCTTCATCGCCTGCACCGCGGTGTCGATCTGCGACAGGCCGGTGATCATGATGACGTCGATGTCGGGATGCGTCTCCTTGATCCGGCGCAGCACTTCCATGCCGCCCAGGTTCGGCATCATGATGTCGAGGATCATGACGTCGTAGGTATTGCTTTCGACTTTGCGCAGCGCGTCGTGGCCGTCGTGCGCCACGTCGATCTCATAGCCGTTGCCTTCAAGAATACGCAGACAGCTGCGGATGACGATTTCCTCGTCGTCGACCACGAGAATTCGCGCGCTCATGCAGCGCCCCCGCTCGGTTTATTGTCGGGCCCGGAAGGCGGCGGCATCAGCGGCAGCAATACGCTGAAGGTGGATCCCTCGCCGGCTTTGCTTTGCACCTCGATGACGCCGCCATGGGCTTCGACGATGCCGTGACTGACGGAAAGCCCCAATCCGGTGCCCTTGCCGACTTCCTTGGAGGTGAAGAACGGATCGAAGATGCGGCGTAAGTTCTGCTCGGAAATGCCGCAGCCGGTGTCGATGATCGATATTTCCACCATCGCTATCGGCTCGGCGGACTGCGCCGACGGCCGCAGCTCGGCGGCACGGCGTGTCCGGACGGTGATACTGCCTTTCTCCTCGACGGCGTGTTGGGCGTTGACGATCATGTTCATGATCACCTGCTTGATCTGATCGGCGTCGATCCAGATCGGCGGCAGGGTGCGGTCGAGATCCATGGTGATAACGATATCACGCAGATGCGCCGGCCGCTCGACGATGCGCACAGTGTCCTCGATGATCTGGTTGATATCGTTGAATTTCTTCTCCGGCTGTTTTTCCCGGGCGAAATCGAGCAGCCGCTTGATGATCGCCGCGCACCGCTTGGTTTCGCGGATCACCAGGTCCATGTCCTCGGCGTCGCGGCTGTTGTCGGCCATTTTCTCGCGCAGCAGATGCGAGAACGTCAGGATTCCGGTGAGCGGATTGTTCAGTTCGTGGGCAACCCCGGAGGCCAGGAGGCCGACCGAGGCGAGCTTCTCGCCACGCATGGTTTGCGCCTGGGCGCGCCGCAGTTCCTGGGTCCGGGTGTCGACCTTCTGCTCGAGCGTGCGGGCCAATTCTTGCAGCTCGGCCCGCGAATTGCGCAAGGCGTTGGTCATGCTGTTGAACGAGCGGGCGAGCTTGCCGAATTCGTCGCTGCTGCGCACCGGAATGAGCTGGTCGAGATTGCCGGCAGACAGCCGTTCCGCGCCGCCTTCGAGGTCGCGCAGCGGCAGGTAAACCAGATGGTGGACGAAATAGCCGATCGCTAACGCAGCCAACGCGATGAAGCCCATGGAAAATCCGGCGATCGCCAGCGTGCTGGTGCGCAGCTTGCGATGGATCTCGTCGAGCGAATAGTTGATGTCGAGAACGCCGAGAACGGAGGTCTCTTTGCTGTGCTGATGGCAGGGGGCATTGTAGCAGGACGGATCGTTGCGGATCACTTCCATGCTGCCGAGCAGCGGTTTGCCGTCGGCGCCTTGGAACGTCCAGGTACGTTCGCTATGGGGGACCTGTTGCAGCGGCTGCTCGCTTTCATGGCAGCGCGAGCAGGCCTCGGCGTTGCGATCCACGGTGCTGCCAATCTCCGGCGGGTAGGTCGAATGGGTGATGCGCCCATCCTGGCTAAAGATTCTGACCCGGTGGATCTGTTCCTGGCCGGCCACGTCGTGGATGATGCGGTCGACATAAGTGGGTTCATTGTTCAGCATGGCGAAGCGGGTGCTCTTGCTGATCACTTCGGAAAGCTGAATGACGTGATCGGAGACCTTACCGAGGATTTGGTTGTACAAGAAAAAGGCAACCGCCCCGGTGAACAGCAGCACCCCGACCGTGAGCGCGATCGTGAGGTAAAGCACAAGCTTGAATTTCAGGGTTTGCGGCTGCATGCGCGTCGTCACATGTCGTCCAGTGCCGGAAATGACCGCAAACTATCCCCCCGGAGCTTGGCCGCGCCCAGAAATCGCCAATTACTCAGCCGTTAGCAGCCCGCTGCGGACCGGGCATTGATGCGTATCAAATGCGGCCGGGTCGCATTGGGGCCATGCCGTTCGCTGCCATGAGGAATTGCGGCAGCGCCCAACAGATTTTGGATGTTGCTTGGTATTGCCGTGCCGGTATGATGCGGCCGTTGGAATGCGCCCCGCGCAATATGTCTGCAGCAATCGGTTCGGATAAAGGGGTTCGACAATGCAAAACTCGAAAGCGGTTAAATCGGTGCTCGTGCGTGCAGCGGTCGCGACGGTGACGTTGTCAGTGCTTGCGTTCGGGATGCTCGCAGTCGCAGCGCCGCCGGCATCGGCAAACCCGGCCATCGCCAAGGCGACCGGCCAGCCGTGCACGAAATGCCACTCGGCGCCGCCAGCGCTCAATGACTACGGCAAGAAATACAAGGAAGGCATGAAGAAATAGCCGACAGCCGCGTTGCGCACGCGCTAGCCGTATGAGCTCGCAATCCAGCGCGGGGCGGCGGGTCGGCGCGTGGCGGGGCGCCAGATTCGCGATGCTCGGTGTCTGATCGCCCCGCGCGCGTTGCCCTTTACTACGCGACGCGCGACGGGCAGTCGCGGCGCATCGCCGAGCATCTATCGCGGCGCCTGACGGAAGCCGGGGCGCCCATTCCGGCGCTAGACCTCGCGGTGGCGCAGCCTGCAGCTTCGGACTTGACCGCGGCCGCGATGGTGGTGCTGGTCGCGGCTGTCCGCTATGGCCGGCATTTACCGGAGGCGGATCGCTTTCTGACGGTCTATCGGTCGCTGCAATCGCCGCCGCCCTTGGCGCTTGCTTCGGTCAACCTGACCGCCCGCAAACCGGGCAAGGCCACGGCTACGGGCAACGTCTATCTGCGCAAGGTCATTGCGCGCCATCGGCTCGCGCCGGCCGTGGCCGTCGCCTTTGCCGGACGCCTCGACTATCCGCGCTACGGCTGGCGCGATCGCTGGATCATCCGCTTCATCATGCTGCTGACCGGGGGACCGACCGACCCGACCACCTGCATCGAATATACGTCATGGCGCGCGGTCGACGACTTCGCGGCCGCCGTCGGCGCGCTGGTGCGGCGCGCCGGATCGCCGTAACGCTGCGCCAAGGGCGGATTTTCCGATCCCGGGGAATGGAGCGGCATGGTCGGAGCGCCGAGATTTGAACTCGGGACCCCCAGTCCCCCAGACTGGTGCGCTAACCGGGCTGCGCTACGCTCCGTCGATGCGGCCGGACTATAGTGAGCGGCCTACCCAGGCACAAGCGGCCGCAACAGGCCCTCGCGCGGCGCCGCGTGACAACGTACACTACGTTCTCTGTCGGCGCCCCGGACAATCGGATTCCCCCGTGAAGCGGTTTTATTGCGCGACGATCAACTCGCTGCGTGCGTTCACCTACGGCGCCAGACACGAAGCCGCGCTGCGCGAGGAAGTCGTCGTGCTTTTGCTCGCGCTTCCGCTTGGCCTCTTCATCGCGCCGAGCGCGGCGTGGTACGTTGCCATGATCGGCACGTTGCTCGTCCTGCTCGCCGTGGAACTGTTGAACACCGCGATCGAGAAGCTGGCCGACCATGTCACCCCGGATCACCATGTCGAGATCGGCCGCATCAAGGATTACGGCTCGGCTGCCGTGTTCTGCGCAATCGCCCTGGCGGGGCTCATTTGGCTGGCGGCGCTGGCGGTGCGCTGCGGGTACATCTGACAATTCGTTAGGCGGGCCCGCTGGCGCTAGGGTCGACGCCCCGCGACATTTTCAAGTTCTCTGCCGCACCACACGGTCGACGATGCTTGTTGTCGCGAGCTCACGGAACTGGTTTCGACACGCTTAGTACGATGCTTCCATCGGCCTCGCGCCGCAATTGAGTGCGCAGCGGATAGTTGCGCGCCCACGCCGGAACCTCGGTCCGCCAGTCGAGGACAAGCCCGCCATCCTGCCGTGTTATGTGCACATTGCCGGCAACGAGATTGTGGAATTCGTCAAAGCCGATGCGATAGGTCGCCTCGTCCGAAGCCGCGACCGGGGGCGAAAAATCGACTGTCAATGTATGCGGGCCTCGCCGATCAACATAACGCTCGATCTGCCCCTGAGCATCGGCGAGCAGCTCGATTTGGTCGCCGCGCGCGCGAGTGGCGACGTAAAGACGGTGCCCAGTATCCGCGCTCCGCTGCTCGCGAAAATTTAATTCGCCCGCGATCGCGGCGCCGAACGAAACCCGACTCTCGGCGAACGGGATCGCGCCGACAAAGATATTGCGGCTATAGGCGGCGCGGAAAGGCGGCGCGGGTTCATTCGCGCGGGGCTCCGACACTTCGCTGCCGTCAATGGTGACCGCGCTCTGTTCCGTTCGTGCCGCCGACTCGCGATAGAAGAGCAGGAAAAGACGATCGGCGCTATGGCCGGTCTGATCGGTGAGACCGGCGCCGAGATGCGATAAACGGGCGCCAGGCGCGAAATCTACGTTGATCGCCACCGACTTGCCCTGTCCATCGGTGAAGCGCACGAGAACGCCAAGCGGCGCTTCGGCCCCACCGGTCGGAGTGTAATCGATAGCGGCATATGTCCAGCCAGTCGTGGCGGCCATGTCGTGACTGTTGGTGTAATGATGCTGTCGTTTCGGCGGCGCGCGCTCGGTGAAGAACGCCCAGACCAGTGGCGTGGCGGACCCCGAGGTGGTTAAACTCATCACCTCCACGGCCTCATAGAGGGGATCTCGCGGCAACCACACGTACCAGTGGTGGTCCCAATGGTGGAACTCGGTAACGAAGGGAACGATTGGCTCGGCCGACGGTGTCAACGTCGACGCTATCAACGCGAGGAGCGGCAAGCCGAGAATTCTGAGCATGATTTCTCCAGCTCAAGTATAGCCGAATACTCAGCGATTTTCTTAGAGCGGGTTCGGCACCATCGCCGTGCTTTCCGCGAAACCGCGTTGCGCGACGTCGCGGCGGTGGAAATTGATGGTCGCCGCCGTCAATCCCCAGATCAGGCCGAGCAGCAGAAAGAAGTGGCGCCAGTGATCGGTGTCCACGATCAGGCCTTCGCCCGCCTCGCCGACGAAAGCCGCATAGGCGGCGATCAGATAGTGCTGCCACGGCGTCGGCAACAGCACCGCTCCCAGTCCGATCGCCAGCGTCACCACGACGATCGTCAAATAGGCGGCGCCGCCGAGCCAGCCATAGACTAGGAAGCCCTGCATGTAGACGTCGTGCTGCTGCGTGCCGAACACGCGGCTGAACGCGAACGGCCCCATGCCGTTCGGATGATCGAGGATCACGCTGAGCGCCAGCTTTTGTTCCCAAAAGCGGCCGCCCGGCCCGACGTCGTAGGGTTGAATCGCCTTGGCCCGCTCCAGGAACAGGTCATGGACGGAATCGATCGACATCAGGGCGATCACCAGTAGCAGCACTCCCACCACCGCGATGATGCTGAACAACAAGAAGCGGGCGCGTGTGCGCGGGTCCGGCGTCGTGACCAGCAGGAGCCCGATCGCGACGGCGGCGGAGATCGCGAAATGCGCCCAAGCGCCGCGCGAAAAGCTGAGGAACAGGCCGCCCGACAACACCGCGATGATAACGACGCTGGAGAGCCGCATGCCGCGCGTCATCACGCCGATCAACAGCAAGAGCAGCGGGAAGATCAGGAACGGTCCATAGACGTTCGGATCCTTGAACGTCGCGCTGACGCGGTCATAGGCGAGAAATATGTCGGAGCCCGGAAGCAGGTGAAAAAAGCCGATATAGCCCGCCGCCGTGGCGATCAGCGCGGCGAGGATATAGGCGCGGCGCAGGATCGTCAGGCGCACCAGATCGCCGTCGCAGAACAGGCAGGCGAACATGATCGCCGCAAGCGCCAAATAGAACGACGTGGCGACATATTGGATGGTTTGTTGCTGGTCGCCGACCTGGATCAGCGATAGACAGCCGCCGACCAGCCAGATCGTCAGCAGCACCACCAGCGGGGCGAGTTTGCGGTCGAACGGCACACGGGCACCGACGCAGATGAAGAGCAGCACGATCATCAAGCCGTCGTGCGGCGACGGCTCGATGAAGGCGACCGAACTGGTCAGCACCGTGACGAATAGGACGATATGCAAAAGCCGCTGCGGCAGCGCCACGGCCGCACCGGAATTTTCGCCCTCGGCAAAAACCGCCGCCGGACTGCGGACGTCGCTCAATAGGCGTTCTCCGTGCGGATCAGCGCGAACGGGGTTTGCGCCAGGATGTAAAGGTCGAGCAGGATCGACCAGTTCTCGATGTAGTAAAGGTCGTGCTCGACGCGGCGCTGGATTTTTTCCTGGCTGTCGGTCTCGCCGCGCCAGCCGTGGATCTGCGCCCAGCCGGTGATGCCGGGCTTGACCCGGTGGCGGGCAAAATAGCCGTCGACCGCCTCGTCGTAGAGGCGGTTCGCCGCCTTGGCGTGCAAGGCATGCGGACGTGGCCCAACCAGCGACAGATTGCCGGCGAACACGACGTTGAAGAGCTGCGGCAGCTCGTCGAGGCTGGTCTTGCGGATGAAACGGCCGACCCGCGTCACCCGGGAATCGTCCTGGGTGACCAGCCTGCTCGCGGTTGCGTCCGCCTGATCGGCATACATCGAACGAAACTTGTAGATTTCGATGAGTTCGTTGTTGAAGCCGTAGCGCTTCTGCTTGAAGAGCACCGGGCCCTTGCTGTCGAGTTTGATGGCGATGGCGACGAGGAGCATGATCGGTGCGGCGCAGATCAATGCCAGCGAGCCGACAATCTTATCGAACAGCCATTTCATCACGACGTCCCAGTCGGCAATCGGCTTGTCGAAAATGTCGAGTACCGGGACGTTGCCGACATAGGAATACGAACGCGGGCGGTAGTGCAGCTTGTTGGTGTGCGCGGACAGGCGGATGTCGACCGGCAGCACCCAGAGCTTCTTGAGCATCTGCAGGATGCGGCTTTCCGCCGAGATTGGCAGCGAGAAGATCACCAGGTCGACGCGGGTATTGCGGGCGAACGCCACCAGGTCATCGACCGTGCCGAGCTTGGGGACACCGGCACAGCTGGGCAGACTGCGGTCGTCGCCGCGATCATCGAACACGCCGACGAGGCGCACGTCGGAATCGCGCTGGGCGGCAAGCGAGAGGATCAGCGACTCGCCGTTGCCGTCGGCGCCGACCACGACGGTGCGGCGATCGAGCCGGCCTTCGCGGGTCCAGCGACGGACCAGGAGAAACAGCGCGCGGCGAAAGGCGATCAAGGCGAACAGCCCGAGCACATAGAAGGAGCCGAGCCACGCCCGGGAGAACTGGTCGCCGGCTTTGGCGAAGAACGACGCGCTGATGGCGATCAAAAACACCACGGACCAGGCCGAGGCGAGCCGCATGTACTGCTTCTCGTGGCCGCGGAACGCCTGGACCTGATAAATATCCGCCACCTGGAACGCGAGCATGGCCAGAAGGGCGATGCCGAGAATGGCGGCGAAGTAATGCCAGGCGAAGCCGTGCGCGGGCACCACATAACAGACATACACGGCGAAACCGACCGCCGCGACCAGCGCAACTTCGATCACGCGGACCAGGCCGGCCAGCACGATCGGCGAAAAGGCGGCCTCATAGGGCTCCGCGGCGACGGCGCGGGCGGCGTCCGACAGCTCGGGTTCCGTGACCTGCGGCGCCGCAGCGCGCGGTGTGGCCGGCGCCGCCGAAAAGATCGCGGAGGCGGTCTTGAAAATCGTGCCGGGCTCGGGCTTGGACATGTTTGATACGCGATTTACTGCCCACTGCCGGGCGCAGGAACGCTCAGCCAGCAGTCTGATGGGCAAAATAGTGAATAAAGTTCAAAAATTGGTTATGTGAACGGCGCGAAGTCTTCGCATGGCAAGCGCCTCGCGATAGGCGGCGATGCCGGCGTCCACCATGGTGGTCGATGAGAACACCTGGTGGACCCGCGATTTGACCAGTTGCGCCACGCGGGCGACTTGCGCCGGGCCATCGAGCGCGGCGCCGATTGCATCGACCAGCGCGTCGACATTGTCGGGCGCGATGAGGTGCTCGGCTTGGGGGCCGAAGATCTCCGGGATGCCGCCGACGCGCGTGGCGATGATCGGCACGCCGGCGGCCGCCGCCTCGAGCACCACATAGGGCAGCGATTCAGCGCGTGACGGCAGCACCAGCATGCGCCCCATGGCGAAAGCCTCGCGCGCTGGCTGATGGCCGACAAAACGGATCTGGTCGGCGATCCCGAGACGCCGCGCCCGCGCGGCAAGGTCCGGGCCTTGCGGCCCTTCGCCGGCGATGGTTGCGCTCACGCGCCGGCCGGAGCGATTGAGAAGCGCCAGCGCTTCGATGAGGACGTCGATGCCCTTGACCGGCCGCAATTCGCCGACGCAGACGATGTCGGTTGCATCGTCTCTAACCTTGAGGGGTGCGAATTCGGTTTCGCCGACGCCGTTGCGCACGATGCGCACCATAGCCCGCGGCCGGCCGATTTCGGCGCGAAACAGGTCGGCGACGTAGGCGCTTTCGAACAGAAAAAGGTCGGTGCGCCAGCGCAGCAGCCATTCGAGCTTGCGGTAGAAGCCGCCGCGCAGCGTGCCCGGGGAATAGACCAGCGAGCCGCCATGGGGCGTATAGACGCGGATCGCGTTGGGCGCGCTCGGCGCCAACCGCGCCAGCGCGGCGCCTTTGGCGCCGTGGCCGTGCAGTACGTCGGGGGCGAGGAGCCTGATGCGCTGCGAAATCACGCGCAGCGCGAAGAGGTCGGACGGACCGAGCTCGCGGGCGATGGCGACGCGCAGCAGCCCGAGCGCGAGATGCGGAAGAAGCTCGGCAAGAGCCGCATCGGCGCGCGCCCCGCCGGTCGTTGAATCGACGATGAGGCCGACGCGGTGGCCGCGCGCGGATTGGCCGCTGGCGACGTCAACGACATGGCGAAACAGGCCGCCGAGCGGCGCCCGCAAGATGTGCAAGATCTTCAGGCTTGGCGCCGACGCGGTACGCGGCATCTCGGCCGCGGAGAGCGCCGGAGCCGCCGCGGCTTGCATCGACGCGACAGCCCGCACGTCGCCCATGGAGCGAATCCTTAAAAGTCGCGGCAGAGAGTTAAGTCCGATTGAGCCGCGCCGGGGTTAAGAAAGCCTGACCGGCGCCCGGATGCGGTCCGTTACCTCGCACTGTTGTTCTCTGCCGCCGGCGCGGGATTTGCCGGGGCAGCGCGGGGAAGGGCCCTTAACGGGATGGCAACCATAATCGTTTGTTATCGGGGTCGGTCAGCCAACGGGTCCGCAGGAGCCGCGAAATGAGTGTGGCGTCGCAGTCGCATCGGCCGTCGTTGCGGGGGCAATTCATCGACGCGGATTTCGACATGCCGGCGCTCGGCGCGGCGCTGTGGCGGAATAAATGGAAGATCCTGCGCCCGACCATCCTGATCGCGCTGGCCACGCTCGCCGTGGTCATGGTGATCCCGCCCAAATATCTGTCGGAGTCGCGGGTGCTCGTCGTCGGCCGCGACAATATTTATCTGCGGCCCGACGCCGACAAAGACATCGTCGACCGCAGCGTGGTCGACCCGGAGGCGGTGACCAGCCAGGTCCAGCTCATCCTGTCGCGCGATCTCGCCAGCGAAGTGATCGACAAGCTGAAGCTCGGCGAGCGCCGCGAGTTCGATCCGGCGCTCGGCGGCGTCTCGCTGGTCAAGCGCGTTCTCGGCATCTTCGGCTTCATCAAGAACCCGATGAGCATGACGCCGCAAGAGCGCATGCTCGAAGCCTATTACGATCGGCTCAGCGTCTACGCCGTCGACAAGTCGCGCGTCATCGTCATCGATTTTCTGTCCCAGGATCCCGAGCTCGCCGCGCGCGTCGCCAACGCCGTCGCCGACGCCTATCTCGAGCGCCAGCAGGCGGCCAAGCAGGAGCAGGCGCGCAGCGCCGGGCAATGGCTGGCCGGCGGAATCGAATCGATGCGCAAGAAGGTGGCGGAGGCCGAAGCCAAGGTCGAGGTGTTCCGCGCCGAATCCAATCTCTTGGTCGGGCCGAACAACACCACGCTCTCGGCCCAGCAGCTCGGCGACCTCAACACCCAGCTTGCCGCCGCGCGCGCGCAAAAGGCCGACGCCGACGCCAAGGCCAGGCTCATTCGCAAAATGCTGCAATCCGGCGAGCCGATCGAATACTCCGACATTCTCAACTCGGAGCTCATTCGCCGGCTTTCCGAGCAGCGCGTGACGTTGCGCGCGCAGTTCGCCGAGCAGTCGTCGTCGCTGCTCGACAACCATCCGCGCATCAAGGAACTGAAGGCGCAGATCGCCGACCTCGACAAGCAGATCAGGAAAGAAGCCGAAACCATGGCGCGCTCGCTGGAAAACGATTCCAAACTCGCCGACGCGCGGGTGGAATCGCAACTGGCGGCGTTCGACCTGCTCAAGGGCCAGGCGGCGACCACCAACGAGCAGGATATCCAGTTGCGCGCGCTCGAGCGCGACGCCAAGTCGCAACGCGACCTGCTGGAGTCGTATCTGGCCAAATACCGCGAGGCGAGCGCCCGCGACACCATCAATTCCGCGCCGCCCGATGCGCGGGTGATTTCACGCGCCACGGTATCGAACGTGCCGGCCTACCCGAAAAAACTGCCGACGGTGCTGATCGCGAGCTTGGCGACGCTGGTGCTGATGTCCGGCATGGTTTTGACCGGCGAGCTGTTAGCGAGCCCGGCGAGCGCGGCGACGCGTGTGCCGGGCCGCGCCGCGGGTAAAGCCTTCGCTGAAAGGACGGCGGCACCGGTGCGCGCCGCCGCGGCGCCCGCCGCGCCAGCAGCCCCCGCCGCAGCCAGGGCGACTACCGCCGCGCCGCTCGGACGCCGCTGGGCCGGGCGCGGCTCCTTCACTGAACGAATCGCTGCCGTGATCCGGCGGCCGCGCCTCGCCGGCATTCCCATCAGCGCGCTCGAGGAATTTGCCGACAATCTGCGGCGGGAAAGCGAGGACGGCACGCAGATCGCCGTGCTCGGCGTCGCTCCCGGCATGCACACGACCGGCGCCGCGATCACGTTCGCTCGCGCGCTTGCCGACGAGGCCCGCGTGGTGCTGGTCGGGCTCGGTGCGGGGGATGCCGAGATCGAGGCGATCTCCGGCAATCCGTCCGCCGCGGGACTGGCGGAACTGGCGCAAGGCGCGGCGTCGTTCGCCGACATCATCACCAAGGACAAATATTCGGCCCTCCATCTCATCGTATCGGGGCGCGCGCCGGCGGATCGCGGTGCGCTGTTGTCGGCCTCCGGCATGGCGAAAAACTTCGGCGCGCTGGCCGCCACCTATGGCCACGTCGTGATCGATGGCGGCGCGATCGGCAGCCCGGACTTTGGACAAGACATGGCGGCGCTCGCCGAAATCGCCCCGCACGCGCTCCTTCTGGTCGAGACGCTGTCGAGCGCCGCGACGGCGGATGCGCACGACCGGCTGCTGGAGGCCGGCTTCGGCCATGTCACGATCATCGTGACCGGCCGCGCCAGCACGGCGCCGTTCAAATCAGCCGCAGCGGCCTAGCGGAACTCTTCATCCGCCCCGCTTCGCCGGGCAGGATGGCTTTCGCGAAACAATTTCCGCGGGTCCGCGTCATGCGCGATAATGCCCTCGCCACGAGCGAGGGAGACCGCACATGACCATTCGCCAAGCGCTGCCGCCTGCGGCTACGGCCGAAGATGTTGCGCATTTGCTGCCGCAGCTTGCCGAGCAGGTTGCAACCCGGCGCGGGCTGTTGCTCGCGCCGCTTCTCGCCGCGCTGCCGCTCGGCCTGACGAGCGGCCCGGCGGCGGCGATCGACCCCGCGCAAACTCAGGTCACGCTGCCCGACCAATTTCAGTGGAAGCCGGCGCTCCCCGGCGCGCCGCCGCACTCGGTCGAGATCGTGCCGGTGTTCGGCGCCACCGACCGGCCCGGGCAATATGTGGTGCTCATAAAATGGTACCCGGGCTACATGAGCGCGCCGCACGCTTACGTCACCGACCGGCTGTGCTTTGTCCTCTCGGGCACCTGGTGGGTGAATTCCGGCGAAAACTTCGACCCCGACGCCACCGTGCCGGTCCCCGCCGGCGGCTTCATCCGCCGCGTCGCCCACACCCCGCACTACGACGGGGTCAAGAAAGACGACAAGGAGCCGGCCGTGATCGGCATTTTCGGCGAGGCTCCCATCAATGCGACCTGGCTGGATCCCAGAAAGCCCCTGGTGCGGGCGGTATAGGGGGGCCGGCGGCCCGGGCTTATGGACCCCGGGCGCTGCCGCCGTGCGGTATCCGGGTATGAGGCCTTGCAGAAGCTTTACCCTGCGTACCTTTACCGGTTGCGACAATCGCGCATTGTGCTTTTATAGTGGTGCAATGTAAGGGATTCGACGCCATGCTGACTCGCAGTGCTAACGCCGTGGACATTCATGTCGGCCGCCGGGTGCGGACCGCGCGCCTTGCCCAGCGCATCTCGCAGGAAAAGCTCGCCGACGCCGTTGGCGTGAGCTTCCAGCAAATTCAGAAATACGAAAAAGGCGTGAACCGCATCGGCACCGGACGGCTGCACGCCATCGCCAAGTTCTTTGACTTGCCGGTGACGTATTTCTTCGACGGCATCGACAAGCATCCGGGCAAGCCGGCCCGCGATTCCGGCATGACCGCCATCACCGAGGCCTTGAGCACCAAGGAAGGCACGCGGATTGCGGTGGCGCTGTCCCGCATCCAAAGTCCGAAAATGCGGCGGCGCATCGCCGATCTTCTGGAAGCGATCATGAAGGAGGAACGTGGGCAGGCGCGCGCGCTGAGCGCCTGAGAGTTTTTTGGGGGGTGCATGGCCGCAGGCATGCTCGATATCGGTCGAGCGGCATTCGACTTCGTCGATGACATCGAACGACTGTCCGACCAGCGTTTGCTCATGGACCGTTTTGGCCGTGAACTTGGCGGCTACGGCTATCATGCTTGGCTGATTGCCAGCCTGCCGAACGGCCGCAGCGGCTCGCTGGCGCTGCTCAATGGCTGGCCGCAGGGCTGGACCGCCCTTTATCGGCGCCACAAACTCATCCGCAACGATCCGATCGTGGCGCATTGCTTGCGCTCGACGGCGCCATTCGAATGGCGCGAGGCGCCGTACGATCCGCTCGCCAATCCCAAGGCCAAGGAGGTGATGGATCGGGCCAGCGATTTTGGCATGAACCAGGGCTTTTGCGTCCCCATCCACACCTCCGACGGTTACGAGGCCGTCGTCACCATGGGCGGCGAACGGCCCGAGCTCAGCGGACAAGTGCGGCCGGCGCTGCATTTGATGGCGCTGTACGCCTACGGCAAGGCCGTCGATCTGTGCATGCCGAAGCGGTTCGCGGCGGCGCCGGCGCTGTTGACCAAGCGCGAACGCGAAGTGCTGCAATGGACCGCCGCCGGCAAGACCTCCTGGGAAATCTCGCAAATCCTCGGCGTCGCGGAATCCACGGTCACAGCGCATATCAAGGCCGCCACCGCCAAGTACGCCGCGCCGAACCGCGTGGCGACGGTCGTTGTCGCGCTGCGCCGCGGCGAAATTTCACTCTAAAATAATCCGTCAATTCCCAAAATTGGGAATAGCCGCCTTCCCAATCGAAATTCCATGGCTTTCCGGCTGGCACCCCGGTGAAGCGAGATGCAGGTGGCCCTCGAATACGATACGCCGTTCGGCAAGCTTCGTCAGATACAGTTCCGCAAGCGGCCCGACGTCGGCTGGATGTGGCAATGTCCGGTCTGCAAAACATGGAGCGCCTTGGTCGATGCCCAGGTCGAAGGCCGTGTGAGCATCGACTGCGCCGCCGACGGAAATTGTACTTTTTGCGAAACATACGACTTCCGTCCGGCGCTGCGCGCGGCCGGTGCGGAGATTTGAAGATTGGACAATGAGCGAAATCGCGTACGCCGCAACCGGCCGGTGAAGGCGTTGGTCATGCCGACTGCAAGCGTGCCTCCGTACGTTGCGGTTGCCTAGACCGACATGTCCGCCACCTTCAAGAGAACCGATGGCATCACCGGCCGCAGGATAACCGCCACCGACATTCATGTCGGCCGGCGGGTGCGGACCGCACGGCTTGCCCAGCGCATATCTCAAGAAAAGCTCGCGAATGCCGTCGGCGTCAGCTTCCAGCGGATTCAGAAATACGAAAAAGGCGTCAATCGCATCGGCACCGGACGTCTCCACGCCATCGCAAAGTGTTTCGACTGAGGTGTCATGGAACCAGAGTTAGCAGGGTTTCGCCTGTAGTTCACGCTTGCCGCCTAAGTCGGTCCTCCGGTTTTTTGTCCGTACAAGAGGTGCCGGTGCGTGCTACTCCCCAGCATGGACCGCCGGGTCAAGCCCGGCGGTGACGAAGGAGCGAAGCCTACTCCCTCAGCTCGCAGTCTTCGAGATTGACGAGCTGGCCGTTTTGCTCCTGGTTGATCTTGCCGCTGACTCTGACGGCGTCGCCGACGCGCAGCGTGGCGAGCTTGGCTTTGGCGCTATCGGCAAAGGCACATTGAATGTTGCTGTTGTCCTTTTTCAGCAAGACAACGCCGCCGCCGGCGATGCCGACGACCCGCATGCTCGTCGTTTCGATCCATTTGCCGGCTTCGTCGGCCGCCGGTGGCGTGCCCGGGGCCGCCTCGCCGCCGGCATAAAGCTCGCGCAATTCGGCGACCGATCGTTGCGTATAGACTTTGCCGCCGGCGGCCGGCAGCGGCGCAGGCGGCGCCGGCGCGGGGCGCGGCTGCGCCTCCAATTGCTGGGTGCGCCGCTTCAGGGCCGCGGCCTCGGATAGCGCCGCATCGCGTTGCCGCGTCGCCGCCTCCAATTGCTTCTGCATGGCCGCGGCGGCCTTGGCCTTGTCGCCGGCCGGCGCCGGCGCCGGTTTGTTCAAGGCGTCGAGCTGCTGCTTGAGATTGTCGCGATCGGCGGCGATCGCCGCGAGCGCGAGCTTGGCGGCCTCCAATTCCTTGCGCATCGGCTCCGTCGCCTTGGCGAGGTCGGCGGCGGTCGGCGGAGCGTGAACGACCGTGGCCGGCGATGCCGGCGCGGCTTGTCGCAGGTAGATATCGTATCCGGCCGTCGCCGCCGCCGCCAACAGCGCGGCAATCACCAATGATGAGAGAAACGAGCTGCCGGGCATGCGAGCCTTACGCGAATGATCAGCCGGGGTTTTGAACTCCCGAAGCGGCGGGAAGTGTGGCGCTTTCGCAGCGGCGCGGCAAGATTTCGTGTCACCGGCGTCGCTAATGTCGTGACGTAGCGCTTCACATGGGTCCCCGTTTCGGCTACGGTTAGCCAATCTCGCTCATCGAGGGCGTCACCGGTGACGTACCGACGGCGGAGCGAGAGCGGTTCCCGCGGGCGGGGCTCGTAACCCCGCACTCGGGCGGCTTCGGGCATTGACCGTCCGGCACTACGACCGGTCCGCGAGGTGCTCGCTGCACTGGCGCCGGGGAGGGTCCTCCCGTTTGCACCCGGTAATTCCAGGAAGCGCGGCCCGGAGCTGAGCCAATGGGGTCAAAGCCTTGGCGAGTGCCGCAGTGGAGCGCCGGAAGGCGAGCGGGCTTCCGTCAATAGCCCGCTTCCGCGCCCCGCGCATTGGCAGGCGGCAACGTCTGCCGGTGTGGCGCGGACATTGGTTGGATGCGCCTCTCGGCGCTCCGCTCCCCTCTTTCTTGTGAGGGAAGCGAATCAAAAGAGCTTTGTTGTTGTGGTGGTTCGCAAAACTCGGACGCTGATGGCGCCGCGAGAACGAATTTCTATTTCGTCATTGCGAGGAGCCAACGGGTCCGGCCCGAAGTGGCCGGCCCGATGACAGGCTTCGCGACGAAGCAATCCAGAGCCTTGTGGCTCAAAAGACTGGATTGCTTCGCTTCGCTCGCAATGACGAGAGCGGCAACGGCCCCTCACCCCAACCCTCTCCCCAGTGCGGAGAGGGGAAGGGACCCGCAGGAGCCTCGGATTAACCCTTCCGCAGCTTGGCAAAAGATTCTCAACGAAGGGATGGAATAATGCAGCCGGCAAAGCAGGGTGTCATCCGTGGCCGGACTCCGACAGACTATCATCCGCGGCGGGCTTGAATCGCTGTATTTTTCCGGCGCGCACGCGGCGCTGAAGCCGTTGGTCGGCGGCGTCGGCGTCATTCTGACGCTGCACCACGTCCGCCCGCCGCGGCCCGGCCGTTTCCAGCCCAACCGGCTCCTCGAGATCACGCCGCGGTTTCTCACCCGCGTCGTCGCGCTGTTGCGCCGCTCCGGCCTCGACCTCGTCAGCCTCGATGAAATGCACCGCCGCCTGATGGAAGGCGATTTCGCCCGGCGCTTCGTGTGCCTGACGTTCGACGACGGCTACCGCGACACGCTGACGTTCGCCTATCCGATCCTCAAGGCGGCCGGCGTGCCGTTCGCGGTCTACGTCGCCTCGAGCTTCCCCGACCGCCTCGGCGAACTGTGGTGGCTGGCGCTGGAAGCGGTGATCGCGCGCAACGACCAGATCGGGCTCGTCATCGACGGCGAGAACCGCAGCTTCGCCTGCCGCAGCGTCGCGGAGAAACGCGCGCTCTATAACGAGCTTTATTGGTGGCTGCGCCGGCGGCCGACCGAAGCGGAAACCCGCGCCATCGTCCGCAATCTCGCAGCCTGCTATCAGGTCGACATCGCGGCGTTCTGCAAGGATCTGTGCATGAACTGGCCGCAGATCGCGCAGCTCGCCGCCGACCCGCTGGTGACCATCGGCGCCCATACCGTCAGTCATCCGATGCTGGCGCGGCTGCCGGCGGATGCGGCGCGCGGGGAAATGGATTTGAGCCGTTCGGTGATCGAGGCGGCGCTGTCGCGGCCGCCGCAGCATCTCGCCTATCCGTTCGGCGACCCGACCGCGGCCGGGCCGCGCGAATTCGCCACCGCCGCCGCGCTCGGTTTTGCGACCGCGGTGACGACGCGGCCGGGCGTCATCTTCGCCGCGCACCGCGACCGCCTCACCGCGCTGCCGCGGATCTCGTTGAACGGCGAGTTCCAGCAGCTGCGCTATGTGCGCGTGCTGTTGTCCGGCGCGGCGACGGCGGTGTGGAACGGCTTCCGCGGCCAGGGGACAGAGGTCAGTATTCAGTAATCAGAATGCAGCGTTTTCGGCTGTTCTTCTGATTACTGACTACTGATTTCTGCTCCCTGATCCGCTCATCCAGCGCACTAGCGGCATCGCCGGCAGCACCCAGCCGAGGCCGGCGATCACGTAGTAAAGCGTCGCGGCGAGCGCATGGTCGCGGATGGCGGGAAGCTGCGCCAGCGCCATGGCGGCGAGCGCCCAGACGGTGACGAGGGCGAACAGCGCGATGGCGCCGATGAATTTGCGCAATCGAAGCGGCATGGCGACGGTGCTAATGACATGACGCGAGCGACACAAGGTCCATTGCGAGGGTAGGGGTCGCGCGATATGGTCCGCGCGCCCCGCGAACAGCGATCGATGATGACGGCAACACGCGAATTTCACGCCCGCGCCATCCGGCTATGGCTTTACGCTGTCGCCGCGCTGGTTTTGGCGATGGTTTTGGTCGGCGGCGCCACCCGGCTCACCGAATCCGGCCTCTCGATCACCGAGTGGAAGCCGGTGATGGGCACGCTGCCGCCGCTCGGCGAAAGTGGCTGGCAGGCCGAATTCGAGAAATATCAGGCCATCCCGCAATACCGCGCGCTCAACGCCGGCATGAGTCTCGCGCAGTTCAAGACCATCTATTGGTGGGAATGGGCGCATCGCTTGCTCGGCCGGCTGATCGGCGTGGCGTTTTTGCTGCCGTTTCTTTGGTTCCTCTGGCGCGGCTGGGTGGAACCGGCTCTGCGGCCGCCGCTGTGGTTCATTTTCGGGCTCGGTGCGCTGCAAGGTGGCGTCGGCTGGTGGATGGTCGCCTCCGGCCTCGCCGACCGCGTCGAAGTCTCGCAATACCGACTGGCGACGCATCTGGTGCTCGCCTGCGTAATCTATGTGGCGCTGATCTGGACCGCGCAGCGGCTGCACGAGCGGCGGGATTTGCCGGCGCCGCTCGCGGAAGCGGATAGGGCGGCCGCGCGCCTGCGCTTCACCGCCGTCGGTCTCCTCGTTCTCTTGTTGGCGCAAATGTATCTCGGCGCGCTGGTCGCCGGATTGCGCGCCGGCTACGTCTACAACACCTGGCCGCTGATCGACGGCGCCTTGGTGCCGCGTGCCTCGGCGTTGTTCTTCGATACCCCGCTGTGGCGGAATTTTTTCGAGAATGCGCTGACCGTGCAGTTCGACCACCGCATGCTCGCCTATGCGATCTTCATCGTGGCGCTGTGGCACGCGCTCGACGTCGCGCGCACGGTGAAAGTGGGACCGGCGCGCCGCGGCGCCTTTGTGCTCGCCGCCTCCGTCGTTCTTCAGGTGGCGCTCGGCGTGGCGACGCTGCTGTTGCAGGTGCCGCTTCCCGTCGCGCTCGCCCACCAGGCGCTGGCGATGCTGGTCTTGACCGCTGCGGCCGTGCATGCCGCGAATGTCGTTGAGCTGCGCGTTAGCATGAGGTCGCCGGACGGCGTCATTGCGATGCCGAGTTAGTCCGCCAGCGCCTGTTCGAGATCGGCGATGATGTCTTCCTTGTCCTCGATGCCGATCGACAGCCGCACCACGTCGGGGCCGGCGCCGGCCTCGATCTTCTGTTCGTCCGTAAGCTGCCGGTGCGTGGTCGAGGCCGGGTGAATGATCAGCGAGCGGGTGTCGCCGATATTGGCGAGATGCGAAAACAATTTCACGTTGGACACGAGCTTGACGCCGGCGTCGTAGCCGCCTCGCAGCCCGAAGGTGAACACCGCGCCGGCGCCGTTCGGACAATATTTCTTGGCGAGGTTGTGATAGCGGTCGCCCGGCAGGCCCGGATAGCTCACCCAGTCGACGCTCGGGTGCGTCGAAATCCAGTCGGCGACGGCGAGCGTATTGTCGCAATGCTTGCGCATGCGCAGCGGCAGCGTCTCGATGCCGGTGAGGATGAGGAAGGCGTTGAACGGCGACAGCGCCGCGCCGATGTCGCGCAGCGCCAAAACGCGGCAGGCGATGGCGAAGGCGAAATTGCCGAACGTCTCGTGCAGCACGATGCCGTGATATTCCGGACGCGGCTCGCACAGCATCGGGTAGCGGCGCTCGCGCGACCAGTTGAAGGTGCCGGCGTCGACGATCAGTCCGCCGATGGAGTTGCCGTGACCGCCCAAGAATTTGGTCAGCGAATGCACCACGACGTCGGCGCCGTGGTCGATCGGCTTGCACAGATACGGCGTCGCCAGCGTGTTGTCGACGATGTAGGGCACGCCGGCGCGCTTGGCGATTTGTGCAACCGCCGCCATGTCGGTGACGACGCCGCCGGGATTGGCGATCGATTCGGTGAAGATCGCCTTGGTCTTCGGCGAGATGGCGCGCTCGAACGAGGAGATGTCGTCGGGGTCGGCCCACACTACGTTCCAGCCGAAATTCTTGAACGCGTGGGTGAACTGATTGATCGAGCCGCCGTACAGCTTTTTCGAGGCCACGAACTCGTCGCCCGGCTGCAGCAGGCAATGGAACACCAGCACTTGCGCCGCATGGCCGGACGCCGTCGCCAATCCGGCGGTGCCGCCCTCGAGCGCGGCGACGCGCTCCTCGAGCACCGCTGTGGTCGGGTTGCCGATGCGCGTATAGATGTTGCCGAAGGTCTGCAGGCCGAACAGCGAGGCGGCGTGGTCGACGCTTTCGAATACGTAGGAGGTGGTCTGGTAAATCGGCGTCGCCCGCGCGCCGGTCGTTGGATCGGGCTGGGCACCGGCGTGGACGGCGAGCGTGGAGAAGCCCGGAATGCGTTCGCTCATCGGCCGATCCTTGCGATCCTGGTGGCGGGAAGAAGCGCTTCCGGTTTATAGGAGCCGCCGGGGCCGTCAAGGCGCGCAAATCCGTTGCGTTAATAGGCAGCCGCCGCGCTGGCGCGCGCGTTCATCATGAATCTTTGATCGTCAGGCTTTGCCATCTTCGCGCTCGGCGCGTTCGGCGGCGTCGGTGGCGCCGCCGCGCGTCGAGGTGCGGTTGAGCGACAGCCGCTGGATACCGCCGCTCGCCGCCGCCCTCTTCGAGGTGATGGTGCGGGTGTTGACGCCCATCCAGGCGATCTCGGAAGACAACCGGCCGTATTCGATCTTCGGGCAGCGGTTCATCACGACCTTGAGGCCGTTGGCCTCGGCAAGCGTCGCCGCTTCATCGTTGCGGATGCCGAGCTGCATCCAAATGACCTGCGGCCGCGGCTTTAATGCCAGCGCTTCCTCGACGATCGGCTGGGCGTAGCGCGAGGCGCGGAAAATATCGACCATGTCGATCGGCTCGGTGACGTCGGCCAGCCGCGCATAAATGCGGCGGCCGAGCAGATCTTCGCCGGCATGACCGGGGTTGATGGGTATCATGTTGTAGCCGCGCTCGAGCAGGTATTTGAAGGCAAAATAGCTCGGGCGGTTCTCTTTCTCCGAGGCGCCGACCATCGCGATCGACTTCACGGTGTTGAGAATGCCGCGGATGTAGCTGTCGGGATAGGAATCGTGATTCATCGCGAGCGCCGGAGGTCAGCGGTTCTCCCATTTCGGCTCGCGCTTCTCGATGAAAGCGCCGATGCCTTCCTCGGCGTCGCGCGCCAGCATGTTTTCGACCATGACTTCCGAGGCGTACTCGTAGGCCTCGGCGAGCGGCATTTCGAGCTGGCGATAAAATGCCTGCTTGCCGAGCTTGACGGTCACAGTCGATTTCGTGGCGATTTTTTTCGCGAGCTTGACTGCGTCTTCGCGTTCGCTCCCGGGGACGACCACGTGGTTGACGAGACCGATGCGCGCAGCATGCTCCGCAGAGATCATCTCGCCGGTCAGCAGCATCTCCATGGCATGCTTGCGCGACACGTTGCGCGACAGCGCAACCATCGGCGTCGAGCAGAACAGGCCGATATTGACGCCCGGCGTTGCGAACTTGGCGGCCCGCGAGGCGACCGCGAGGTCGCAGCTCGCCACCAACTGGCAACCGGCGGCGGTGGCGGTCGCCTGCACCGCCGCGATCACCGGTTGCGGCAAGAGAACGATCTGCTGCATGACGGCGCTGCACGTGGTCATGACATGCTTGAAATAGGCCCGGCCGCGGTCGTCGTCGGAACGGCGTTTACTGAGTTCCTTGAGGTCGTGGCCCGCGGAAAAGGCCAGGCCGTTGGCGGCCAGCACGACGGCGCGCACTGAATCATCGTGCGCGATGGCGGTGAGCGCGTCGCCGAGCGCCTCCAGCATCGCCTCGGAAAGACTGTTGCGACTCTGCGGCCGGTTGAGAGTGAGCACGGCGACGCCCTCGATGTCTTCGCGTAAAAGGATCAGCGAAGAGACGGCGGCAGCGGCGGCGGGATGGGCGTGCATCGGTTCGGTCCTCGGTCCGGTCCTGCCGTGCGGATTGGCAAATCGACCGCCCGCATTGTATCCGATCTGGGTGACGGAGAGCAGGGGCATGAAGCACATGGCGGCGCCGAAACTCACGGTCAAGGAGCTCGAGCGGCTGCTCGGCGCCGAATTTCCGCAAATGCTCAACGCGCAGAGCGGCTATGGCATCGAAGAAGTCTGGTCGGGCGGGAGTCGCGTCCGCAAGCATTTCAGTCCGCGATCGCTTCGTCCCGGCGGCACGATTGCGGGCCCGGCGATGATGACGCTGGCCGATTTTGCGCCCTATGTGGCGATCCTGGCGACGATCGGCTGGGCACCAATGGCGGTGACTACGCATCTTTCCATCCACTTTCTCAAGAAGCCGGCAGCCCGCGACCTTCTCGCCGAAGCGCGGTTGATCAAGCTCGGAAAACGGCTTGCGGTCGCCGAGGTTGGGATTCGATCGGAGGGCGAGGACGATATGGTTGCCCACGCGACGGTGACCTATTCGATTCCTTCGCGGTGAAATAATACCTCCGGCTCAAACCTTTGAAATAAGGACAAAATAGAGCTTGCCGGTGTTGACCTTGCAGGGTGCGGCGGATAAATAGCCGGCCAAGGTGCCGGGGTTCCTCGGCGTGACCCCATAGGATGCGAAGATGAAAACGTATTCGGCCAAGCCCGCCGAGGTCGACAAGAAGTGGGTGATGATCGATGCCGACGGGCTCGTCGTCGGCAGGCTGGCGTCGCTCGTGGCGATGCGGCTGCGCGGCAAGCACAAACCGACTTTCACGCCGCATGTCGACTGCGGCGACAACGTCATCGTCATTAATGCCGCCAAGGTCGTGCTGACCGGGCGCAAGGTCGAACAGAAAGTCTACTACAAACACACCGGCTATATCGGTGGCATCAAGGAACGCACTGCCAAGTCGATCCTCACCGGCCGCTTTCCCGAGCGGATCGTGGAGAAGGCGGTCGAGCGCATGCTGCCGCACGGGCCGTTGGGCCGGCGCCAGCTCGCTAATCTCAGGGTCTACCCAAATGCCGAGCATCCGCACGCGGCACAGCAGCCGGAGCAGATCGACATTGCCGCCATGAACCGCAAGAACAAGAGGACCGCGTAATGGCCGACACGATACAGGCGCTCGAGGAGCTGGCGACGCTCAAGCCGGCGGCGGCGCCGCAGCCTCCGAAATACGTGCAAAAGCTCGACAAGCAAGGACGCGCCTACGCAACCGGCAAGCGCAAGGATGCGGTGGCGCGGGTGTGGATCAAGATGGGCGGCGGCAAGATTCTGATCAACGACCGGCCGGTGGAAACCTACTTTGCCCGCCCGGTGTTGCGCATGCTGATCCAGCAGCCGCTGGTGGCCGCCAACCGCCAGGGCCAATACGACGTGGTCTGCACCGTCTCCGGCGGCGGCCTGTCGGGTCAGGCGGGTGCCGTACGTCACGGCCTGTCCAAGGCGCTGATGCGGCACGAGCCCGACCTGCGCCCCGTGCTCAAGCGCGGCGGCTTTCTCACCCGCGATCCGCGCGTGGTCGAGCGCAAGAAGTACGGCAAGGCCAAGGCGCGCAGGAGCTTCCAGTTCTCGAAGCGCTAGTTGCGCTGCAGTCAGACATCCTGGACGCGCCGCGCGCTTCTTGACGTTTGGCGCGTCTTAACCTCTCGCGTGGGCGGCGCTGTGTCGCCCTGAACGCCGATATTTTTGGATTTTTTTGCTATCTTTCTCGAAATTTTTTGCGAAAATCCGCGTCGTCCATCACACGCTTGGCAAAGCCTGAAAAGCAAACCCTCAGCGCGGCGCTGCGATCGGTGATACGTATATATCCGCACAGTACGGATGTGGGAGCGCTATTCCATGGCGATGGATTGGGCGCAGGTGTCGCTATCCCTGGATACGGGAACGCTGTTCGTTATCGCCATCTGCGTGACCTTGGTGGTCGGCCTGCTGCTGCTGCGCGCCTGGGCGCAAGAGCGCATTCCGGCCCTCGGCTGGTGGGGCGCGGCCTATCTGATTGGTGCGTTCTCGGGCGCGATCTGGCGGTTCGGGGATTTGACGGGATCGGAGCTGCCGGCAGGCATCGCCAATATCCTTCTCTTTGTCGCTGTGGGCATGATCTGGAGCGCCGCGCGGCTGTTCCAAGGCCGCCGGGTGCGCTGGGGCCTGATGTTTCTTGGTGCCGCGGTCTGGCTGGTGGCGTGGCTTTTTCCGGCGTTCGCGCACTCGGCCGCCTCGCGCATCCTGGTCAGCTCACTCATCGTCGCCGGCTATACCTTCCTGATCGCCATTGAATTGTGGCGCGAACGCCGTCAATTGCTGATTCGCCGTTGGCCCGCGCTTTTCGTTCCCATGCTGCACGGCGCCATCTTTTTGTTCCCGGTGGCGCTCGCAACTCTTTCACACGATCGCAACGTGTTCCGCAGTCTCGCTGGCGGCTGGGTTGCGGCGTTTGTGATCGAGATCGTGCTCTACGTCGTCGGCGCCGCCTTTATCGTGCTCATCCTGTCCAAGGACCGCTCGGTGCGCTTCTACAAAACGGCGGCTGCGACCGACCCGCTGACCGGCGTCTTGAACCGCCGCGGATTTTTCCAAGGCGCCGCTATCATCATGGACCGCAATCGCCGCAGTCTGACGCCGGTCAGTGTGCTCGCCTTCGACCTCGATCATTTCAAATCGATCAACGACCGCTGGGGTCATGCGGTAGGCGATAGCGTTTTGCAATTGTTCGCGACGGTGGTGCGGAAAACCATGCGCGCCGGCGACATCATCGGTCGGGTCGGCGGGGAGGAGTTCGTCGCCATTTTATCGAGCAAGCCGGCGGACGCGGTCACTGTTGCCGAGCGCGTACGCGCCGCCTTCGCAGCCGCGAGCGCCGAAGTGGACGGCCGACCGATCGCGGCAACGATTAGCGCGGGTGTGGCATCGGGCTCGCCGTTGGCCACGGTCGACGCGCTCATCGCGGCGGCCGATGCCGCGCTCTACCGTGCCAAAGCGAATGGACGTGACCGGCTCGAAACCGGTGACGTGGCGGTCGCCGCCGCGCCGGAGCGGCTGGAAGAGCCCGCAGCGGGCGGCAGGCCGGCAATTTCGGTGCGGTCGCAACGCCGCGTCGCACACTGAAGCGTCAAGCCAATCGCACGTCGCTTAACCCGGCGAAACGCAGCACGACAAAAGAAGCGGGCGCCGTGAGAACGGCGCCCGGAAGAGCTGCATCGGCTAGGCCATGCAGGGAGGATGCGATCGGCTGTTTACGCCGAGTAGTACATTTCGAACTCGACCGGATGCGGGGTGTGCTCGAAACGGATGACCTCGCTCATCTTCAGATCGACGTAGGCGTCGATGAAGTCATCGTCGAACACACCGCCGGCTTTGAGGAAGCCGCGGTCCTTGTTGAGCTCCTCGATTGCTTGGCGCAGCGACCCGCAAACCGTCGGAATTTTTTTCAGTTCCTTGGGCGGCAGATCGTAGAGGTCCTTGTCGACGGCCTCGCCTGGATCCAATTTGTTCTTGATGCCGTCGAGGCCGGCCATCAGCATCGCCGCGAAGCCAAGATAAGGATTGGCGAGCGGATCGGGGAAGCGCACTTCGACGCGTTTGGCCTTCGGGTTGGTCGTGTAGGGAATGCGGCAGGCCGCCGAACGGTTGCGCGCCGAATAAGCGAGCAGCACCGGCGCCTCAAAGCCCGGCACCAGACGCTTGTATGAGTTCGTCGTCGGATTGGTGAATGCGTTGATCGCCTTGGCGTGTTTGATAACGCCGGCGATGTATTGCAAGCAGGTGTCGGAAAGGTCCGAGTACTTGTTGCCGGCGAAGACCGGCTTGCCACCTTTCCAGATCGACTGGTGGCAATGCATGCCCGAGCCGTTGTCGCCGTAGACCGGCTTTGGCATGAAGCATGCCGTTTTGCCGTAAACCTGCGCCACCTGCTGGATGCAGTATTTGTAGATCTGCATCTGGTCCGCCATCACGGTCAGTGGCGAGAATTTCAGACCGAGCTCATGCTGGGCAGAGGCGACCTCGTGGTGGTGCTTCTCGACTTTCACGCCCATGCGTATCATGGCCGAAAGCATCTCCGAGCGCATGTCCTGCACCGAATCCTGCGGCGGCACCGGGAAATAGCCCTTCTTGGTCCAGATGCGGTGGCCGGTATTGCCGCCCTCGTATTCGGTGTCGGAATTGATGGGGAATTCCACCGAGTCGAGCTTAAAGCCGGTGTTGTAGGGCTCGGCCTTGTATTTGACGTCGTCGAAGACGAAGAATTCGGCCTCGGGTCCGAAATAGACGGTGTCGCCGACTCCCATCGATTTGACCATGGCCTCGGCGCGCTTGGCGATGCCGCGCGGATCGCGCGAATAGGGCTCGCCGGTCGTCGGCTCGAGCACGTCGCACACCAGTACCAGCGTCGTTTCCGCGAAGAACGGAT
>JBEKWO010000040.1:0-34539 GCA_049512975.1 Xanthobacteraceae bacterium
GTTGCCGGCGGTCCGCCACGCCATCGTCGACCTCATCATGCGATCAAGTCCTCAGCGATGTCCGTACTGCCGATCCTGGATCAGCGAGGAAAAGCAGCGTGAGTAAATCTGCCAAAGTAGTGTTAGCGTCAATGCGGCGGAGCCTGGATCGGCGCGCAGGTCATTCAGCCCGAGAGAAGGCAATCTTGCGTGCGCGCCGAGGCGGAGAGCTCGTGGACCAAGAGAGGGCCGGGAGGCGCGCGCCGAGTTTCCTCGCGGCGAGCATCCGCAAGATCTCGTCCCGAGCGGTTGAAGCGGGTTATTCGCCGCCGCCGGTGACGTTCTCTTCCAGTGAGTCGGGGTGCTGCAGCCGGGTGAACTCGATGGCGAAGCCATCGTCGATGTGACGCACCACGCGGCCCTGCACCTTGCCAAGCGTGACCAGCGAACCGATCGGCGGCCGCTGGTCGCTCATGATGCCGGCGCCGGATTGCGAGACGTCGATGATCCGGCAACTGAGATTGAGGCCATTCGGCAGGATCAGACGCCCGATGGGATTGCGCGGCACGAAACGGCCGTGGCGACGATCTTCCGGAGAGTCGAGAATGTGGCGATTGGCCAGCCAGGTCAGCTGCGCGGCGAGCTTGTCGCGCTTGCGCGTCGTTGCCGAGATCGTCATGGCGAAGCCGTTCTGAAAGACCCGCGCGACATTGCCTTCGAGCCGACCCAGATGATCGACATAAGCGATGACGCGATCGCCCGGCTGGCCGCTGACCGGCGCAAACAGCGCCATGCCTCCGGGCGACATGTTCACGACCTGGCAGGGGAACTCGCGGCGATCCGGCAGCATATAGCGGCCGAGCAGGTCGACGCGGACACGTTGAAAGCGGCGGCGCTCTTCACTGAGCGTCCGTAATATCGGTTTTGGTTCGGCTAGTGCTATGCCCATTTGCCTGCCGCCGTGCGCGCAAGCAGCCTAGGCTGGGCGATGTTAACGCCCCGTTAACCGCCCTTAACGTGGAGCCCTAATCAGTTCGTTCCCACGCAATATCCGGCTCGCTTTCCCCATTTCGCGGTGCAGATCGTCCGCCTTCGTAAACGAGCAGGCCGCGGCGGCTTCGCGGCGCCATAAAGCGCGGCAGCAGGCGCTTCTCGAGCGCAGCCCCTACGTGCCGACGGCCGCCGAGATTGAGAGCGCCGATCGGGCTTAGGCCCAGCCAATGCGGGACTTTGAGCGGCGCCAGCACGCCAATGGCGCGTGCGAACTTTGGGCGCCGTGTGCCGACCGGCAGCAACAAAAGCTCGAGGTCGATCGGTTCACCGATCCTGTTCTGCGCCGTCACCGCCGCAACCGTGCCGATGCATTCGTCAGCAAGGATCGCAAGCAGGTCGGCCACGGTGGGCCGGCTTGCCGTGGCCCAGAGGCCAAGAAAGGATTCCCCCTTGAGCTCGCGGCCGAACAGCGCGCAGACCCGCGTGCCGGCGAGGCGAACCGGATGACCGGTACTGCGATCGAGCGCAAGGATGAAGGCGTCGCTGAGCGCGCTGCGAATGGCGCCGGGCTCGATGTCGGCGCGCTCGGGCGCCGGACGCGCCCCGCGCTTCTCCTGCCAATAGGCATAAAGCTCCCGGCTCGCGGCGTGCTTCATGAAGAGCTGCTCCCGTACTGGCGCCCGCCGTTCACCCTGTCCCCGATTGGGACAGCGATCGCGGCGTTTGGCCGTCCGGGAAGCTCGGAGCAGGGCTTGTGCCGTGCGCGGCTTTGGCGCCGGCGCGTGCGCGGCAACGCTCAATTAATACTAACGAAACGTTGATGTTGGCGCGGCAGACGCGGCCGCATAGGGTAGCGGTCAGCAACGTCACGCGCTGCCGACGCTTCTCGGCGACATTGATCTAAGGGAGGCGAGGGGATGTGACCGGCGCCGGACGGCCCCGCTGAAGCGGGTGCTCATGCGATCGCGAGATCGCCGGCGTCGCGTGCGGAACCAAGCTGCAAAAGGGAGGGCTCTTGCCCTCCCTTTTGTTTTTCCCGTGCGCTCGCGCTCGCCCATGACGGCTTGCCGTCGCAGCCATGGCGGCCTATCTCGGCGGGACCCTAGGTGCATCCCGGTGATTCAGCGTTCAGAGCCGATGTTCAATATACCGCCGGTCGTTATCGCGACGGTGGTGGTGCTGGTCCTCGTCCATGCGCTGCGCATGCTGGTGTTGAGCGACGCCGTGGATCTGCGGTTCTTGCTGACCTTCGCGTTTATTCCGGCGCGCTACGACACCGATCTCGTGCTCGGCGGCTCTTTCCCCGGGGGCTTGGGCGCGGATCTGTGGACCTTTTTTACTTACGCTTTTCTCCACGCCGATCTCCTCCATATCGGCCTTAATCTGGCTTGGCTGTTGCCCTTTGGTACCGCGCTGGCGCGCCGTTTCGGTACGTGGCGCTACGTGGCCTTCATGCTGGTGGTGGCGGCTGCCGGCGCGTTCGCGCATCTTGTCAGCCATCCGGGAGCGATGGTTCCGATGATCGGCGCCTCGGCGGCGATTTCCGGCGCCATGGCAGCGGCACTGCGTTTTGTGTTCCAGCGCGGCGGCCCGCTAGGGTTGTGGCGGCTGGATAGCCCGGGCGACAGCTACCGCGTGCCCGCCGCGCCGCTGCTTGCGACGCTCCGCGACCCGCGCTTTCTTATTTTTCTCGGCGTCTGGATCGGGCTGAATGCGCTCTTCGGCCTGGGCTCGACTTCGATGGTGGGGGACGGGCAGGAAATCGCCTGGCAGGCGCATATCGGCGGATTTGTCGCCGGCCTTTTGCTGTTCACCGCGTTCGACCCGGTCATGCCGCGGCGGGAATTGGATACCAGGCCAAACGGGTAATGGCGTTCTCAATCAGATCATGCGACGGCCGCATTCTCGTGCTATACACTAAAGAGAGTCAGCGCCGGTTTTTATGGGCGACTAAGCGAAGACTCGATGCTGCGCCGCAATAAGGTGCAGGCAGACGAGGACGGATCCCGCCCGCGTGGAGCGGCCCGCCGATGAAGGTTCTCGTCCGTCGGAACTCGGCGCCACCTATAACATAAACTCAGACAGGCGCGGCCCATGCGTGCGGGTCGTGTTGTTGTGAAGCAAGGGAGGCTACCGATGACCGTCAGCGTTATTGTCGCGAACAAGGGCCGCGAGGTCGTCAGCATCGAACCGAACGCCAGCCTTGCCGAAGCGGTACGGCTTCTCGCCGAGAAGCGTATCGGCGCCGCGGTCATCCTCGGCGCTGACCGCCGCCTCGCCGGCATCATCTCCGAACGCGATATCGTGCGCGTGCTTGCCGAGCGTGGCGCTGCCGTGCTCGACGAACCGGTGAGCCGGACGATGACGCGTAAGGTCGAGAGCTGCAACGAGAGCGAGACGGTGTCGCAAATCATGCAGCGCATGACAGAAGGCAAGTTCCGCCACATGCCGGTCGTCGACCAAGGTCAGGTTGTTGGCGTCGTCTCGATCGGCGACATTGTCAAGTACCGGCTGCGTGAGATGGAACGCGAGTCGACGGCGATGCGCGACTACATCATGACGGCGTAGCATTTTCGCCGCCGCAGGGCGGCGTGGCGATTGCGCTGCAGATTCCACGGGCTGGTAGATCGCGCTATCATGGCCGCTCACGCGTGCGATGCGGAGGCGGTCATGCGCGGCCTTGCAATTGTTCTCACGGTGGCGGCCATCGGCGCTGCCGCACCCACTGCCTCGGCAGAAGTAAAAATCAGGCTCGCGCAAACGTCGGCGGCGACCACCTGCATGATGACCTGCAATGCCCAGGCAGCGAGTTGTCAAACCGCCTGCGTCGTTCCGGGCACGCCGCCTGCGGCCGCCGCGACCACCACCAGCAACGCCACGGCGAGCACGATATGCTTATTGAATTGCAGCACCGCCCAGCTCACGTGCCAGACGAGTTGTGCCCGGCAATCGCCTTCCCAGTAACGATTTTCCACCGCTCTATCGTCGGGCGTTCAACCCAGCGCGGCCATCGTGTCGGCAATCGGCTCCAGGGCCTTTTCCGTCGCCGTCTTGCCCGCCGCGATCGCGTCCGCGGCGCGATGGAAATCGAGCCAGCCGATATGCCCGATCTGCGGCGTGATGTGCACGTCCGGGGGGTCGCCGGCGAGCCGCATGCGGGTCAGCCGATCCTGCATGATATTGAATGCTTCGATCATCACCGTGGAAAAACCCGGCCGCGCGTCGCTGGTGAACATTTGGCGCTTGAGCGTGCGTTCGGTGCCGAACATGCCGCGCAAGCCCAACAATCCATTGTGCGGCGCCCCCTGCGGCGGTTCCGGCGTTTCATCGTCCGCGTCCGAGCCGTGGCTCGCGATCGTGGCGCCGCGGGCGAAGCGATCGGCGTCGAGATTGACCGCGATGACGACGCGCGCACCGAACGCGCGCGCTGCGCTGACCGGTACCGGATTGACCAGTGCGCCATCGACCAGCCAGCGCCCGCCAAGGCGTACCGGCGGAAAGATCCCAGGCAAGGCATAAGAAGCCCGCATCGCCAGCGACAACGCACCTCGCGTGAGCCAGATTTCGTGACCGGTCCCGACCTCGGTCGCAATCGCCGCGAACCGTAGCGGCAGGTCCTCGATCGAAGTCGCGCCGACAGCTTCAACGAGCCGTCGTGCCAGTCGTCCGCCGCCGATGAGGCCCGAACCGCCGATTCTCACGTCGAGATAGCCGATGATGCGGCGAACCGTGAGGGAGCGTGCCCAGGCCTCCAGCTCCTCAAGTTGGTTGTTGGCGTAGCAACCGCCGACCAGGGCGCCGATCGAGGTACCCACGATGATGTCGGGCCTGATCCCGTGTTCGATGAGGGCGTGAATAACGCCGATATGGGCAAAACCGCGCGCCGCGCCACTGCCGAGAACAAGCCCGACCGAAGGCCGGGCGCCTTTTCCCCGAATGGGCTTGGGTCCAACGTCGACGATCGTCACTGCATCCTCGTTTCTCGCGGCGCGAGCAAAGTTTGCAAGCGAACATGATCCACCGCGAAGGGTAACAAACCGTTAGCTCTATTATGTTTAGGCGACCCCTCCACCGCAGCGGTCCGATCGCGTGCGCGGCGTTGCCGCGGCATGAAATTGCCGTGATTGAGCACGAAAAACCCGCCATGCCAGGGCGGGGCTTCAGCGGGATCGGGCGCTCTGCCGTGGTGGCGGCAGCATGGCTATTCATTGTTGCCGCGCCGGTCCAAGCCCTGGCCCAGGCGCGCAATCTGATCTCACCACAACTGACGGTTCCCGTCCCACTGACGCCCGGCACAGGCTCGCCGGGCGCCACGCTCGTCCCTATGGAGCCAACTCAGCCTTCGCCCGCGTCGCCGCTCGCGCAAGCTGTGCCCATGGTGCCGGCCGGACAGGTGGCGCTAGCGGTCTCTGCCCGGTACGGCCGCGACGCGCCGGCGATCAGCGGCGGCCTGATCTGGCGCGTCTATGCGGCGAAGCCGGACGCCACCGGGATTTTCCGCTTGATCAAGGAAGACCGGGCGGCGGCGCCGACCTTCATGCTGCCGCCGGGCAACTACGTCGTCCATGCCGACCTCGGACTCGCCAGCGCGGCGAAGGCCGTGCAATTGCGCGCCGAAACCGTCCGCGAAATTTTCGAGATTCCCGCCGGCGGCATTCGGCTCGAGGGCCGGGTCGGCGATGTCCGCATCCCCACCGGGCAGATATCGTTCGACATCTTCACCGGCAGCCAGTTCGACACCACCGAACGCCGACCGATCGTGCAGAACGTGGTGACCGGCGACGTCGTGCTGCTTCCCGAAGGCACCTATTACATCGTGTCGAATTACGGCGACGGCAATTCGGTGGTGCGTTCGGACGTCCACGTCCAAGCCGCGAAGCTTACCGATATCGTCGTCACCCATCGCGCCGCGGTCATTACGCTCAAGCTGGTGAACGAGGCCGGCGGTGAGGCGCTCGCCAACACGCAATGGACGGTGCTTACCCCGGGCGGCGACGTCATCAAGGAATCGATCGGCGCATTCCCGCGCGTGGTGCTCGCCGAGGGCGACTACCACGTCATCGCCCGCAACGAAGCCAAGACCTATCAGCGCGACTTCAAGGTCATCACCGGCGTCGACGGCGAGGTCGAGGTGCTGGCGCGCTGAGCGGGAGTTCGCGGCTCACGCCGCCTTTCGCATCCGCGCAACATCCGGCGGCACCGCTTCCTGCGCCAGCGCGGCAAGCGCGGTGTCGAGCGGCATGACCTGCTGGCCCTCCTTGCCGAGGCGGCGGATCGAGACGGTTCGCTCGGCGGCTTCCTTCTTGCCGACGACGAGCAGGGCAGGGACCTTGGCCAGGGAATGTTCGCGGACCTTGTAGTTGATCTTCTCGTTGCGCAGGTCGCCTTCGACGCGCAGGCCTAACCGCTGCGCCACCGCGATGACTTCGCGCGCATAGCCGTCGGCGTCCGAGGTGATGGTGGCGACCACCGCCTGCAGCGGCGACAGCCACAGCGGCAGGTGCCCGGCATAATGCTCGATCATGATGCCGGTGAACCGCTCGAGCGAGCCGAACATCGCGCGATGCAGCATCACCGGCGTCACCTTGTTCGAGTGCTCGTCGATATAAAATGCGCCGAGCCGGCCCGGCATGTTGAGATCGACTTGCACGGTGCCGCACTGCCAGTCGCGGCCGATGGCGTCGCGCAACACGTATTCGAGCTTGGGGCCGTAGAAGGCGCCTTCGCCCTTGTTCAGCGTCCACGGCCGGCCCGACGCTTCGAGCGCCTGCATCAAGGCGGCTTCGGCCTTGTCCCAGACCGCGTCGTCGCCGATGCGCTTGTCCGGCCGGTCGGAGAATTTGATGCGCACGTCGTCGAAGCCGAAATCGGCGTAGATCGACAGGATCAGATCGTTGACCGCAAGCACCTCCTGCGCGATCTGCTGCTCGGTGACGAAAATGTGCGCGTCGTCCTGGGTGAAGGCACGCACGCGAAGGAGCCCGTGCAGCGCGCCCGACGGCTCGTAACGGTGCACCTTGCCGAACTCGGCGATCTTGAACGGCAGATCGCGATACGATTTCAGGCCGTTCTTGAATATCTGGATGTGGCCGGGGCAGTTCATCGGCTTGATGACATAGGTGCGATCATCCTCCTCGGGCGGGTGCACCAGAAACATGACGTCGCGGAACGTCGCCATGTGGCCGGAGGCCACCCACAGCGAGGAATCGATGAGCTGCGGCGCGTTGACCTCGGCATAGCCGGTCTCGGCCTGCCGCCGCCGGATGTAACTCTCCAGCGTCTGGAACAGCGTCCAGCCCTTCGGATGCCAGAACACCGAGCCCGGCGCCTCTTCCTGGAAATGAAACAGATCCATTTCGCGGCCAATTTTTCGATGGTCGCGTTTTTCCGCCTCCTCGATCTGCTTCAGATAGGCGTCGAGCTGTTCCCCTTTGGCAAAAGCCGTGCCGTAGATGCGCGACAGCATCTCGCGGCTCGAATCGCCGCGCCAATAGGCGCCGGCCACCTTCATCAGCTTGAACGCGTTGCCGACCTTGCCGGTCGAGGTCATATGCGGCCCGCGGCACAGATCGAACCAGTCGCCCTGTTTGTAGATCTTGATCTCCTGATCTTCCGGGATGGCGTCGATCAGCTCGACCTTGAACAGCTCGCCCTTGTCGCGGAAGATTTTCTTCGCCTGCTCGCGCGGCCACACCTCCTTGGTGAAGGGTTTGTCGCGGGCGACGATCTCGCGCATCTTTTGCTCGATGGCGTCGAAGTCTTCCGGCGTGAACGGCTGGTTGCGGAAGAAATCGTAATAGAAGCCGTTGTCGATCACCGGGCCGATGGTGACCTGGGTGCCCGGCCACAGCGTCTGCACGGCTTCCGCCAGCACGTGCGCGGCGTCGTGGCGAATGAGTTCGAGCGCGCGCGGGTCGTCGCGGGTGAGGAACTCGATCTTGGCGTCGTGCGCGATCGCATCGGCGAGGTCGGCAAGCTTGCCGTCGACCGCCATGGCGACCGTGCGCTTGGCGAGCGACGGCGAAATGCCCTTGGCGATGTCGAGGCCGGAGGTGTTTTGCGGGTACTCCCGACGCGCGCCGTCGGGAAAAGTCACAGCGACCATTTCTTGCTCCTGTTGCTCACTCCTGCGAACGAGCGCAGGTAAGCGGTGTTAATGGTCCAGTCTCTCTGTCACTCGCCGGTCGCGTCAGATTCGGCAAGTACGCGCAGCGGCGCCGCCGCATTGGTGCCGCGCCAGCGCGCGTAGCGCCACGGCATATACCAGCGCGAATTTGCCGGCAATGCGTCAGGCACGAAATCGAGGCCGTGCGTGCCCCAGGGCTGGCAGCGAAGGAGGCGTGCCAGCGTCATCCAGCCGCCGGCCCACAAACCGAAACGCTCGATCGCCTGGTCGGCATAGTCCGAGCAGGTCGGCAGATGCCTGCAATGAAACCCGACCAGCGGTGACAGCGTGTAGCGATACGCCTTGATCAACCCCCGGCCGGCGAGGCGAGGGGCACGGCGGCAGAAGTCGGCGGCGGCCGGCAACTTATTCCGCCGCCGCCTTGGCGGCGCGCTTGGCCTCGATCTGGCCGATGGCGTCGACCACGGCGTCGAAGGTCAACAGCGTCGAGGCGTGGCGCGCCTTATAGTCGCGCACTGGCTCGAGCACCGCGATATCGGCCCATTTGCCTTCATGCGGCGGCTCGCCGTTTTCCTTGAGCATTTTGCGCACGGTTTCGCGCAGCGCCCGCAGTTCGTCGGCGCTGGAGCCGATGACGTTGCGCGCCATGATCGAGGACGAGGCCTGGCCGAGCGCGCAGGCCTTCACCTCGTGGGCGAAGTCCGTCACTTTGTCGCCCTCCATCTTCAGATCGACGGTGACCGTCGAGCCGCACAGCCGCGAAACCGCCTTGGCCGTCGCGTCCGGGTCGGCCAGCCGTCCGATCCGCGGAATCGTTCCCGCCAGCTCGATGATGCGGCGATTGTAGACCTCGTTGATCATGGTAGATGCGCGGTTCGGATTTGCTGTGTTGCCTGACCGATAAACTATATAGGTATGGCCCGGCTGCGGCGAGAGTCCCGGCCGACCGAGCCATACCGAACCATGCAGCAAACTGAAGCGTCGCTATGCCAGACAAAACCCCCTTCGCACCACCGGGCACGGTCGCCGACCTCGAAGAAGGCGCCGCGCTGACGCCAAAATTCGGCGCCGACGGCCTCGTCACCTGCGTGGCGACCGACGCCGCCTCCGGCGACGTGCTGATGGTCGCGCACATGAATGCCGAGGCGCTGGCCAAAACCATCGCCACCGGGCAGGCCTGGTATTACAGCCGCTCGCGCGGCGCGCTGTGGCAGAAGGGCCAGACCTCCGGACACACCCAGCACGTCGTCGAGATGCACATCGATTGCGACCAGGACGCGGTGTGGATCAAAGTCGAGCAGACCGGCGGCGCCTGCCACACCGGCCACCGCTCCTGTTTTTATCGCGCCGTGCCGCTCGGCAAGGCCGGTGCGGTCACGCTCGAATTCCGCGACGAGCGCGTGTTCGATCCGAAAGCGGTGTACGGCGGCAATGGCTGAAGATCGCGCGGGACGCTGAAATGAAACCCGCGAGACGAAGGCGTCATTGCGATCCTGAGCCCTAGAGCGCAATCGCTTCAGATTGAAGCGATTGGCGCTCTAATTTTCTTGGTGGAGCATGATCTTTTCGGAAAACCGGCCTCCACTTTTCCGGATCATGCTCTAGCCGCTAGCTCATGGGCCATGCCCGCGGCATTGCGCTATGCGGGCAAAGCCGCGATACTGGATATCAGTGCTGAAACGCCACGCGGATTTGGGTGCCGTGGAGCAGCGGATTGACCAAGTTGCCGGCCGGCCCGCGTTGCGCGATTGCAACGTGCTCATGATCTATCCGCGCTTTCAGGCGAATAATTTCTGGAATTATGCGGAAACCTGCAAGCTGATCGGCGCCAAGTGTCCGACAGCTCCGCTCGGATTGATCACCGTTGCCGCCATGCTGCCGGCGAACTGGAATGTGCGCCTCGTCAATCGCAACAGCGAAGACGTCCGCGACGAGGATTTCGCCTGGGCCGACATGGTCATGACCGGCGGCATGTTCAATCAGCAGCTCGATGCGCTCCGGCTGATCGCGCTGGCGCATCAGCACGGCAAGCCGGCGGTCGTCGGCGGGCCCGATGCAACGTCGAGCCCGCATGTCTATGAGGCCGCCGACTTTCGGGTGCTGGGCGAGGTTGAAGATGTCATCGCTCGCTTCATCGCGGCCTGGAATGCCGACGAGCGGGGCGGCTGCTTCACCGCCGAAAAGTTCCAGATCGACGTCAGCACGACGCCGGCGCCCCGGTTCGATCTCTTGAAGTTCGACCAATACATGTACATTGGCTTGCAATATTCGCGCGGCTGCCCGTTCACGTGCGAGTTTTGCGATATCATTGAACTGTACGGCCGCGTGCCGCGCACGAAGACTCCGCCGCAGATGCTCGCGGAGCTGCAGCGGCTCTATGATCTCGGCTATCGCGGCCATGTTGACTTCGTCGACGACAACCTCATCGGCAACCGGAAATCGCTCCGGATTTTCCTGCCGGAGCTGATCGCTTGGCAGGAGGCGCACGACTACCCGTTTGAGTTCTCCACCGAAGCATCAATCAATCTTGCCGACGATCACGATCTGCTGCAGCTTATGCGCAAGGCGAACTTCTTCGCCCTATTCGTCGGCATAGAAAGTCCTGATCCCGAGACCCTGGTGCACACTAGAAAGAAACAGAACACGAGACGTAACCTTGCAGAGAGCGTCCACAGACTTTACAGCGCCGGAATGTGCGTCACCGCCGGGTTCATTGTCGGCTTCGACACCGAGAAGGTTTCGGTCGCCGACGCCATGGTGGATTTGATCGAAGAAGCAGCCATCCCGGCGGCGATGGTCGGCTTATTGTGGGCGTTGCCGAACACCCAGCTCACACGGCGTCTTGAAAAAGAGGGGCGGTTGCACGCCGATTACGATCGCTGGACCGACGAGTCCGGCGATCAATGCGCGCTCAGTCTTAACTTCGACAGCCTGCGGCCGGAGCGCGATATCCTGCTCGACTATCGCCGGATTCTGGAGCGCGTTTACGAGCCTGCGGCATATGCCCGCCGCCTCGCGCGCCTGGCTTCTAAGCTCGACTGTTTCGGCCGGGCAGCGGCGCTGGCCGAAGGCAACAGGCAGCGCGACGTGCCCATGCTTGAACTCGTCTCCAGCATTTTCCGCCGGTTACCGGAGGCGCGCGACGAATTCTGGAACGTGCTCCGGGACTGCCGCCAGAGCAACCCAGCCGCCGTTAGATTTATTGTCGGTTTGATGGCCCTCTACGTCCATCTTGGTCCGTTTTCGCGTTTTGTCATCGCGGAAATCGATCGCCGCATTGGGGAGATCGACCAGACCGCGCGGCCGGTGGCCGTCGGCAGGGCGGATCTCACCGCCACGTTGACGTAGGCGTCTTCGCCAAAGCGTGGCGGGCAATCGCTTGATGCGACTCCCAAATGGCACGCTCGCCATTCTCGCCCCGGGTCGGCCGATAAAATGTTACATGCCGGCGCGCGCAAGCAATCGCTTGGCGCGCGCAAGATGCGGCCGGTCGACCATGACGCCGCCGATGCCGACGACGCCGGCATCAGGGTTTGCGGCAAACGCATCGACGATCGCTTGCGCCTGGGCGAGGGCTTCCGGCGTCGGCGTGAACAGCTCGTTGATGATTGGTACCTGCGCCGGGTGAATGGCGAGCTTCCCCGCAAAGCCGTCGCGGCGCGCCTCTTCGCATTCGCGGCGAAAACCGTCGTTGTCGCGGAAGTCGATGTAGACGGTGTCGAGCGCCGGCACTTCGGCGGCAGCGGCGCCGGCGAGGCACAGGGACCGCGCTAACCGATAGGGATCGAGAAAGCGACCTTGCGCGTCGCGGTTACGCTCGGCGCCGATGTCGGCGGAAAGATCTTCGGCGCCCCAGGTCAAAGCGCTGAGCCGGGCGCTGGCGCCGCGATAGGTGCCGGCAAGGAACAAGGCGGCCGCGGTTTCGGTAGCAAGCGCGATGATCTTGACATGGCCGTCGGGTAGCCCGCTCAGCGCCTCGCGCACGGCGAGCTTGGCATCGGCGTGAACGACCGCGGCGCCGCCTTCCGCCTTCGGCAGCATGATGGCGTCGGGTTTTTCCGGCACCACGGCATCGAGATCGGCGTCGGTGAGGCCGGTCTGCAGCCCATTCACGCGCACGACGAGATGCGGGCGCGCGGCCGTCGCCATGGCCTCCTTGAGGAAGGCCGCCGCGCTTTGCCGCGCCCGCGCCTTGCCGTCGAGCGCGATCGAATCCTCGAGGTCGACGATCAAGGCGTCCGCGCCGCTCGCCATCGCCTTGTCGAGCTTTTTCGCGCTGTCGGCGGGGACGAAGAGGAGCGAGCGCATCGGGAAAGGGAGCATCACTTCGGCCGCATGCGCATGAAAGCCTGCCGGCGGCATTCGGCGACCAGCTTGTTGTCGTGATTGTAGGCGCGATGGTGAAACTCGACGATGCCGGCGCCGGGCCGCGATTTCGATTCCCGCTTGCCGATGACCTCGGTCGTAGCGTGCACGGTATCGCCCTCGAACAGCGGATGCGGAAATTTCACTTCGCTCATGCCGAGATTGGCGATCGTAGTGCCGACGGTGAGATCGCTGACCGACATGCCGATCATCAGGCCGAGCGTGAACAGCGAGTTCATCAACGGCTGGCCCCATTCGGTCTCCTGCTCGCAGAAATGCCGGTCGATATGGAGCGGTTGCGGGTTGAGCGTCATGTTGGAAAACAGCATGTTGTCCATCTGCGTGACGGTGCGCGTATAGCGGTGCTCGACGACTTCGCCGGGGACGAAATCCTCGAAATAAAGCCCGCCGCGCTTGTGCCGTATGGCCGTGTTCTGTGTCATTGCCACCTCCTGCCGTTAAGGCCCCGTTTACCACAACTGTTAATCATTCCTAGCGCCCGGAACGGCCCGGCGCAGCGGAAGCCAAGGTTGTGATGACACCCATGGAATTCCGACGACTTGGCATCGCCGGCACCCGGCGCAAGACCGCCGCGGTTACCAACATTTATGGTGAACGCTTTGTTAAGTCCGCGCCTTTACCATCGCAATCGGCTTTTCTCTTTCCTGGCGTGAGCGAACCATGATCGTCCGCCATTTTCTCGACTATGTCCGCATCGCGCCGGCCGGTCAGCGCGCCGAGGCGACCGGGGCGCTGGCCCGCAGCTACCTCTATTCGGATCTGGCGCCCGACGATCTCGCCGCGGCCGAGGGCGCGATGCTGATGCTGCTCGACGACCCTTCGCCGCTGGTGCGGCGGGCGCTGGCTGATGTGCTGGCGGCAAGCCCGAGCGCGCCGCCGGCCATCGTCTTGGCGCTGGCCGCCGACCAGCCGCAGATCGCCGCACCGGTGCTGGCGCTGTCGCCGCTTTTCGTCGATGCCGATCTGGTCGATGCGGTCGCGACCGGCGGCGGCGTCGTGCAAGCCGCAATCGCCAGCCGCGCCGGCTTGCCGTGTTCGGTCGCCGCCGCCATCGCCGAAGTCGGCACGGCGGAATCGTGTCTGCTGCTGGCGGAGAATAGCGATGCCGACATTGCGCCGATCTCGGCCGATCGGCTGGTCGAGCGCTTCGGCCACCTGGCGGCGATCCGCGAAGCGTTGCTGGCGCGCGACGACCTTGCGGCGGCCACGCGGCTGACGCTGGTCGCCAAGCTGTCGGAGACGCTGGCCGGCTTCGTCACCGAGCGCCGCTGGCTGGATGCCGATCGCGCGCAGCGCATCGCGCGCGAGGCTTGCGAGAAGGCGACCGTGGTCGTCGCCGCGGATACGCCGACGACGCAGATGCGCGCGCTCATCCGTCACTTGCGCGTCTCCGCGCAACTCACCGCCGGCCTCATTTTGCGGGCGCTGTTGTCCGGCAATGTCGCATTGTTCGAGGAGGCCTTGGCGGAGCTGACCGACATGCCGGTCGAACGCGTCTGCAGCCTCGTTCACGACCGCGGCAATGCGGCTCTGCGGGCGATGTTCGACCGCGCCGGGCTGCCGCACTCGACCTATCCGGCCTTCAAGGAGGCGATCGAGGCGATGCGCGAGGGCGGCTTCATCAGCGAACCAGGCGGCGCCGCCCGCCTCAAGCGGCGCATGATCGAGCGCGTCCTGACCCGCTGCGCGAACGAAGCGCTGGGCGAGGTGGCGCCGCTGCTCACCTTGTTGCGCCGCTTCGCTACCGAGGCTGCCCGCGATGAAGCGCGGTTGTTCTGCGACGAGTTGGCGGCGGCAACTTTCGAAGACGAGCAGCGCTCCGCGGCAGCGTAACTCAATTTCCGTTTGTTCCCGCGCTCCTCAATATCCGAATTGCTCGCGCAGGATGCGTTCGTCGAGGCTGTGGCCGGGATCGAACAGCATGTGCGCGGAAGCGCTGTGGTCCATGCCGATCTCGACGGAGCGGACCGAGCGCACTTCGTCGTGGTCGGCGACGGCAGCGACCGGACGCTTGCCCGCTTCGAGTACCTCGATGGTCACACGGGCGCGGTCCGGCAGCAGCGCGCCGCGCCAGCGCCGCGGCCGGAACGGGCTGATCGGCGTTAGCGCCAGGAGCGGCGCGCCGATCGGAATGATCGGCCCCTGCACCGAAAGATTGTAAGCGGTCGAGCCCGCCGGCGTCGACAACAGGATGCCGTCGGCGATGAGCTCGGCGAGGCGTTCCTTGCCGTCGACCAGGACGCGCAGCCGCGCCGCCTGGTAGATCTCGCGGAAGAGTGAGACCTCGTTGACGGCGCGGTGTTGATGCACGCGTCCTTTGGCGTCGCGCGCGCGCATCAGCAGCGGGTGGATCAAGGTGATTTGCGCGGCGGCGAGCCGTTCGATCAAATTCCGTTCGGAGAACTCGTTCATGAGAAAGCCGACCGTGCCGCGATGCATGCCGTAGATCGGCTTGCCGGAATTCATGAACCGATGCAGGGTCGTCAGCATCAGGCCGTCGCCGCCGAGCGCGACGATGACGTCGGCCTTCTCCGGGGCCGCGTCGCCGTAGCGGCGAACGAGCTGGCGCAGCGCCTTCTGCGCCGCCGGTGTGTCGCTGGCGACAAAGGCGATGTGCTTGAAACGGGACTTGGTGCGGCGCTGAGGCATGGCGGGGTAGGGGCTCTCGGCCTCGCCGGATCGGCGGCGCAGGGGACCGGCGGCGCGGCGCCGCGGGAGATGAAGATGGAACGCGCGGTTTTCGTCTATACGACTTATCCCTCCATTGTCGAGGCGGAGCAGGCGGGGCGTGCGCTGGTGGAACGGCGGCTATGCGCCTGCGTCAACATCCTGCCGGGAATGGTCTCGTATTATTGGTGGCAGGGCACGATCGAGCGCGGCGACGAAGTGGTGATGATCATCAAAACCCGCGCCGGCCTCGCCGAGGCGGTGCGCGCCGCGGTGCGGCAGATGCACTCCTATACCACGCCGGCTATTCTGGTGATTCCGATCGAGAGCGTCGACCCCGACTACCACGCCTGGATCGTCGGCGAGACGCAGGCAGCAGGATAGCGCTAATACGTCGCCGTGCCGTCGATCACGTCCTTGAGCATTCTGTACGCGCGGCAGTCGGTGCCACAGATCAAACGCACCTTTTCGAGATCGTCCTTGGCCTTGAGCACATTGCCCTGTTCGGCGTGCCACATGCCGTAATAGGACCAAGTCACCGCGTGGTTGGGATCGGCGGCAAGCGCCCTTTCGTACCAAGCCTTGGCATCGTCGTAACGGCCGAGCTTGCGGCTGGCATAGCCGATCAGCGTCGCGACGTCGGCATTATCGTCGTAGCCGAGCGCCCGCAGCGCGGCGATGCCGGCGAGGTAATCGCCCTTGTCGTAAATGAGCGCGTAGGCGGCGTGGTAGCCGGCGAGAAAATCCTCCGCCGAGCTGCTCTTGTCTTTCTTCGGCTTTTTGCTCTGGTTGTCCTTTTTCGGCGGCGTTTGCTGATTGGTTTGCGGCGGCGGCGGCGTGGGATTGGGTTCGTCGGCGGCGGCGGCGATGTCCGGCGCAATAAGGACGGCCGAAAACAGCAAAGCGACTGCGAGCGCACGGGATGACGTCATGGCGGGGCTCTCCAGAGGTCAGCGTCCGCGATTCTACAACATTATGTCTGGTTTGGCGTGACGCTTCGGCATCATCGAGAAAATGTGATCCTATAAGTCCGGCTGCCATTCGACCGGCACGTGCTCGTAGCCGCTCGCGGTCTTGATGAGGTGGCCGCAGGCCGGGAACGGGAAGTGATAGCCGGTGACCAACATGCGGTCGGCGGCGGCGCGGTCGAACAGTTTTTTGCGGGTCGCGACCGCCGCGGCGCCGTCGATATCGAAAGCCGCCTGCCAATCGGGATGGCGCGCGAACACGGCGGGATGCTGCGCGGTATCACCGAGCACCAGCAGCGATTGATCGCCGGAATGGATCGAACACACGGTGTGGCCCGGCGTGTGGCCGGGTGCGGCCAGCGTCAAAATGCCGGGCGCGACCTCAGCTCCCGGCGTAAAGCGCGTAACGCGCCGCGCGATATCGGAAAATATCCGCCGCTGATTGCGGAAGGTGAGCTTTTGCTCCGCCGGCGCCGCGTTCATGTTGGCGTCGTCCATCCAGAACGTCCATTCCACCGCCGGCACCATGATCTCGGCATTGGGGAAGACGACATCGTTGTCCTTGTCCTTGATGCCGTTGATGTGGTCGGGATGGAAATGCGAGATGACGATGAGATCGACCGCCTTTGGATCGATGCCGGCGGCGGTGAGGTTCTCCCGCAACGCGCCGGCCGAGGGTGCGATCTGGCCGCCGGTGCCGGTGTCGATCAGCACGAGTCTTTTACCGGTATTGACGACCAGTGTGGTGAACGGCGTCGCTAATTTGTCGGCCGGCATGAAGGCGTCGGCGAGCGCACGCTCCACTTCAGCGAACGGGGCGTTACGAATGAATTTGGCGGTGATCGGCCGATACCAGATGCCGTCATAGAGCGCGGTCAGTTCGAAGGTCCCGATCCGGTAGCGATAGACTCCCGGCGTTTGCCGGCCGGCGGGCGGCGCTGCCGCGGCGGCCGGAGCGGCGCGCGCGGCGAGCACTGCCGCGGCCGAGCCGGCGAGAAGCGTGCGGCGGGTCAGCATCGGCATCGTTGTCCTGCTCTCGTCGGCCGCATCGCGCCCGCGCTCAATGTCCGCGAGTGTGACTTTCTCCCCCTCGATTGCAACGAGGGATGCAAGGGAGAATGCACCAATATTATCATATCATACGCGGGCATCAGGAGCCGGTCGGTGGGGAGCGGAACCCGGCCTCAGTGCTTGGGCAGGTGGATTACGAGGATAACGATCCACCTGCAATTGCAGCATTTCTACGCCTGGATACTCTCTGATGGGCCGGCCGGTAGCTCGGAGAGTCCCATGGCATCGCTTGAGCGGCAACCCCGGCGCCAGTTTGGCGTTGATGATCAACCTATCTGTCCGCAGTGCGGGAACGCGATGCACCTGACCGGACGCGCTCCACATCTGGATTATGGCGGGTACGGCGAACGTCAGACGTTCATGTGCTATGTCTGTAGATATGAGAGCCAGCGCAACGCCGACGCCGGCGGCAAACCGTGCAATTAGACCGCCGCCGCGCCATGGAGCGAGGCGCCAAGACCGGGATGGGTCACCATGCTTTTAGTTTTGATTCACGTGCTCATCATCTGCGTTGTCGGCGCGATCTTATTCTGGGTCATCGACAGGTTCGTGCGCGATGCGCGGCTCGGGAATTTGCTCAAGATTCTCGTGGTGCTGGTCTGTCTGGGGGCAATCCTGCAACGGGTGCTCCCATTTCTTGGCGTAGGATTTTAGTGAACAGCCCGGGCGCTCAGCCTAATCGCACATGGCAAAGCGCGGGCGCCGGACGACAGGCCGACGGCTATTCGTCGCGCCGCCAGACTTCGTAGCCGACTTCCTTGGCGATCGTTCCGTCGCGAATTTGGAAGTTATGCAGCAAACGCATTTTCACCTTGGTGCCGATGGGGAACGGGCAATTATCGACGCCGTCGGCCGAGATGCGAAATGTGGCCCACGTGTCATCGAACGCGCGGTCTGGCGCAAGGATGGCGTCGCCATAACAATTTTCATCTGCACCCGTAATGTTTAGTTTCTCGTGATTGTCGGCCATCCATTCCTCGTTTTCGGCGAGCACGAGGTAGCTTCGCTTGAGCCGGCGAAATTCTTCGCCTTCGGCGGATAAACTCGCCGCTGCTTTCAGCAATTCCGTGTATTCGGCCGCTTTCGCACGATATTGCTCTGCTGCTAACATGAAAAGAGCCTGATTGGCGCTTTTTTTGGCGCTTTTTGGTTCCAATTGTAAGCTGATTGTCAACTTACATAGGGACGAGCACGTCGATTAGCGAGGGGTGAGCGCCTGAATTTGAATCCACTCATCCTCGTTCAATCGGCGTCGCGCATTATTCCGAGACCACCGACACATCGACGATCATGCCGAGATAGTCACCGGGCCTGCCGACGAAACTCCCGGCGATGGGGACCGCCTGACTGATGTCGCGGGTGACGGCAACGCGTATCACGTTGCCGCCGCCGATCGTCCCGTTCGTGGGGTCATAGGCAATCCAGCCGGCACCCGGGACATAGATGTCGGCCCAGGCGTGCGTCGTGCCGGCACCTATTGCGGCGCCGAAGTGACCGTCCGCTGCAGGATTATAGAGATATCCCGTCACGATGCGGGCGCCGAAGCCCAGGCTGCGGGCGGCCTCGATCAGCAAGACGGCGAGATCACGGCACGAGCCCCAGCCCCGGTTGAGGGTCTCAATGGGGCTCTGTGTCCCTTCGGTTTCCCGGCTCTGATAAGAGACCCAGGCCGCAACGCCGCTGTTCAGATCGGCCAGCAGCGCCGACGTATCGGTCGGGGTGCTGCGAATGAAGCCTCGCGCCCAGGACCCCAGCCGGTCAGTTGGATCGGGGTGATGGCGTTCGAGCAACCGGCCCAGGTCGATACGATCATCGGCGGAGTAGATGAACGGGTAACTCACCGCCTCCGGCGTGATCTGGAATGGCGGCCGTTCCACGGCGTAGGTCTCCAGTTGCAGGCTGCTCTCGATCCGCAACTCGGCGGCAGATTCGGCGAACGACGCGAGCGCGATCGAATTGCCGAACACGTCATGTTGCCAGCGCAGCTCCGCCGGCGGCGAGCACTTCAAACTGGTTCGGATCAGGCGAAGATCGTGGCTGTCTCGCGGGCGAAGCATCAGCCGATGATCGCCGAAGCGGACGGGGCGGGCATAATTGTAGGTCGTCGTATGCCGCACATTGAGGATCGCCATAGCAGTTCCCTCGGCATTTCCGTCGGCGGCCGAATGGTGCCGGGTGAGAGGATTGAACTCCCGACCAACGGTTTACAAAACCGCTGCTCTACCGCTGAGCTAACCCGGCCTTTCGATGACTTAGCATTTTCTCGGCACCAGTTAGGTACCGATTTGTATCCTCCAAGGGTAAAGCGGAGTTGATAGCAAAGGGCGCCGACGAAGTCATGATGGCCTTCTGTTTGGAGCTTGGCTGGCGATGAGCGCCGCCCACTGCTAAACGCCTCGCGAATGGATTAGTCTATTCGCCGCATATTCGGCGTGATTCCGTTGTTAGGAAATCCGCCACATCGGATGGGAGTTTCGGGCATGAGCAGGTCGAGGCGCTTTACGGTTTTCGTGCCGGTGGTGTCGATCTTCGCCGCGCTATCGCTCTCGGCAATGGCGCAAGAACCGCCAAAGAAGCCGCCCCCAAAAGCGCCGGCAGTCCAGCAGAAGGGCCCAGTGGGGCCGGGGCCGCAGGTTGGTCATGGGCCACCTGGTCACGGGGGGCCGCCGGCCCATGCGGTCGAACATCACCCTATGGGCCGTGATCCTGGCCATTGGACCGATCGCGACCGTTATGCTTGGGGGCACGGCAGTTGGCGTCCTTATGGATGTCACTTCGGGCGCTGCGGCTATTGGTGGTGGGCCGACGGCTATTGGTATTTCTACGATCATCCCATGGAGGGTCCGCCGGTTGAGATTTCCGAATACGCCTATCCGGATCCATCGGCGCCGCCACCGTCTGAGGGATATGCCGAGCCACCGCCTCCTCCGCCACCGCCACCTCCGCCAGGCTCGAGTGTCCTCGGAGGCGCGATCGGGGGCAGCATACTCGGCGGCATAATTGGCGGCGCGCTGACGGGAAGAGCCGGTGGCGCGGCTGTCGGGGCCATCATCGGCGGAACGACCGGCGCGGCCATCGGCGCGCAAGCCGAGCAGCGGAACGGTTATTATTTGTATCAAGGCGCTTGTTATTACCGATACCCGACCGGCGAGTTCGCTGTCATTGACCCCGGCTACTGCAATTGAACCGGAGGGAACCAGGAAGCGCCATCGCCGAGGAGAGGACAACGACCCGATCCGGCTCGGCCTGAAGATAACCGAGTATTGAAGAAGCGCGAGTGGCGTGGCGGAATTTCGTCGGCTCTCGACAGCGAGGTTTTAGGCCTCAGTCTTGCTGTCCTCCGCCGGCGGGTCGACCTCGGCGCGCTCAGCCTTGCGCAGCGCCGTCTTCTCGTCCTTCTTGCGCTGTTTCTCTTCGCTCTTGAGCCGAGCCGCCCGCGCCCGCTCGGCGCGATCGCGTCCGTAATTCGGCCTGAATGCCATCCGATCCTCGCTGGTTGATTCCCGACCTCACAGCGTCATATAAGCACGCCACGTTGCCAGCGCAGCGCTACACGCCGGCATTGCCTCCCTCCCGGCACGGATCATCGCATGGCGACACGGCAGGCGCGACTCGATGCTTTCATCCACGACGGCGTACCGCCGGCGGAGCAGCCGCTTGAGCTCTTGTGCGAGGATCACGTCGGCACTTATGTCATCCCGTTCCTGTGTCGATGGCGCGGCGGTGGCTGGCAAAGCGTCGATACCAGCAATCCCATCGAAGCGACGGTGGTCGGCTGGCGCGTGCGTTGATGGGAGTTGCGTTCACCGTAACCGAGCCGCTTCGCGGCACTTCATGCAGGGTCAAGATTGATGAGCGGCTTTAAGCAACCGGGTCTCCTCGAGCGGCAACAGGCGGCAGCCAGGGCCAAGAAGGCGGCGCTGGAGAAGTTTCACGCCAAGGCCGCCGACCCGGCGCTGGCGGAGCGACTCACGGCGCGAGCCACGCGCGCGGCCGACCGCACGGCGATCAAGCAGGCGCGCGGAGCGGAAAAAGCCGAGCAGAAGGCCCGCGATGCCGAACGGGCGCGGCAGGCTGAACATGAGGCGGCTCTGGAGGCTGAGCGTGCCGCAGTCGCAAAGGCCGAGCGCGAGCGCGAGCAGGAAGCCGAACGAAAGGCCGCCAGGGATGCGCGCTATGCCGCCCGCAAATCGCGCTCGAAGCGTCGATAGCTGAGGTTGCGCGAAGTTGATACCATTTGCGCCGTGCTTTTAGGCACATGATTTTGGGTACATGATTCAAGTGAATTCAAATCCGCATTTCCCGTGGCGCCTCGAATTGCGATTGCGCATGCGGCGCTAATTTCAGAGACTGGATACCAAGGGCGCAATCGGCCCGACGCTTCAGCGCGCCCGGTCAGCAAACGCGGATGCTCACAAAGGGGCAAAATCACCATGATGCCATATTCAGCGCTCCGTCGAAGTCTGCTGCTTGCCGTGATGATCGGCGTCCCCGCCATCGCGCTTGGAGAAACCGCTGCGCCGCCCAACGCCTCCGTCTATTTCATCAGTCCGAAGAACGGCGACGCGGTCACGAGTCCGTTCAAGGTCCAATTCGGCTTGACCGGCATGGGCGTAGCGCCGGCCGGCGTCGAGAAGCCGAACACCGGCCATCATCATCTCCTAATCGACGCCACGCTTTCGCCGGAGGAGTTGAAGCAGCCCATCGCCAGCGACGCCAAGCACGTCCATTTCGGCGGGGGGCAGACCGAGGCCATGGTGACGCTGCCGCCAGGCCAACACACGCTGCAACTCGTGCTCGGAGACTGGACGCATATTCCGTTCAATCCGCCGATCATGTCGCCCGTCATCACCGTCACGGTGAAATAACTTAGGGCGAGACGACCGAAATGGTAGCGCAAGAGGAAACTCAGATCGTGCATCTCGTCTTGCCCGATCTCGCCGGGCTTAAGGCGCAGCAGCCGGCGCAAGTCGCGGCGGCCGAATAGCGCGCGCACATAAAACTGCGAGCGCAAGAGGCCGCCAGAAACCGCGTGCCAGAAGATGCCGCTTCCCTCGTTTTTTGCTTCGGGAGATAGCACACGGGTGTGGAGTGTAACGCGCGCGGCAGTCTATGGCGCCGGGATCGGCGCGCTTGCGGCATTATTCAAGACTTTGGGGCCGCGGCACGAGGCCGGTTCGGTTCCAGTCGATTTTTTACAAATCGCTGCCGCTGCGCTAGCCTTTGCGTTGTTATGCGCCGCCGCCGCTGCATTGCACAATTTCATTGCGCGGCGGCTGATTTAGCGCGCGTTCCGACAGAAAAAGCCACGCCGCGGCGGCGGCGGCGGCATCGTGCCGGCCGGGCGAGAGCGCCGGCGGTCAACTCCCATTTTTTCATTCAAGTTGTGCGGAGTTTATCTAAAGTCGTATAACGGCTGGGCCGCGCGGGGTGTAGACTTTAAACGCGCGGTAGACCCTGGGGGAGGAGTTGAAATGGCTCAAATGGCTCAAACAACTGATGTGGCTCGAGTCCCGAAGAACTTCAGGACTGTGATCACTGCCGCGGCCGCGGGAAACGTCATCGAGTGGTATGACTTCTATATTTTCGGGAGCTTGGCCACGATCTTGGCGGTCAAATTCTTCGAAAAGAGCCACCCCGTTGCGGCGCTACTCAGCACGATCGCGCTGTTCACTGCCGGCTTCCTGGTCCGTCCCTTGGGGGCGTTCCTGTTCGGCTGGCTGGGAGACCGCGTCGGTCGCAAATATACGTTCATCATGACGCTGGCTGGCATGGCTTTGGGCACCGGCGCGATCGGGTTGATTCCGACGTTCGAGTCGATCGGCTTGGCCGCCGCGTTCATCCTGTTCGGTTTGCGAATGATCCAGGGCCTTTGCCTAGGCGGCTCCTACGGCGGCGCCATTACCTATGTCGCCGAACACGTCTCCGACGAACGCCGCGGTTACTATACCGGCTGGCTGCAGACCTCGCCGACGCTTGGCATCGTGCTGTCGCTCGTCGTGATCATCGTTACACGCACCTACGCCGGTGAGGCAGTATTCAATGCCTGGGCGTGGCGCATCCCGTTCTTGTTCTCCTTCCTGCTGGTGTTCGTCACCCTCTACATGCGGGCCAACTTCGAGGAGTCGCCGGTCTACGCGGAGATCAAGGCCAAGGGGATGACGAGCAAGAATCCATGGCGCGAGGCCTTCCTCAACCCCGCCAATTTGAAATACGTGGTGATCGCGACCATCGTCGTATTGGGCGAGGGCGTGGTCTGGTACAGCAGCCAGTTCTGGGCGCTGTACTTCCTGCAGACGGTTGCCAAGGTGGACACGCTGACCACCGCCTACATCGTGGGACTCGGGCTGATCATTGGCACCCCGACACTCATCTTGTTTGGCTGGCTGTCCGACATCATCGGCCGCAAACCGGTGATATTAGGGGGCTTCTTCCTCGCGGCGGTCACTTACTATCCGCTGTATACGTGGCTCGGATCGGTCACGCACCCGGGCAATATCAACATGCCGATTGCGATCCTCATCATCGCGATTCTGGTCGCCTATGTCGGGATGGTCTACGGACCGATCGGCGCGTTCCTGGCTGAATTTTTCCCCGGCCGGATCCGCTACACGGCGGTATCCATGCCGTATATGATCGGCAACGGCTGGGGCGGCGGGTTGGTGCCATTCATCACCACGGCGATGTACACGGCGACCGGCAGTGTCGCTTATGCACTGATCTATCCGATCGCTGTTCCGGCGATATGCTTGGTGCTCAGCCTGTTCTTGATGCCGGAGACCCGCAAGATGAAAATCTGGGGGCCGCAGGCGGCATGAGCGGAATCGCCAAACTGGCACTATAAGCCGCATGCGGGGCCCGTTCGGCCCCGCACTTTTTTGGTACCACGCTCGCCCCTGCGCGCTTCTATGCGCCGGCGCGTTTCGCAATCCTCATTGCGCGATGGCTCATCTGGCCGGACGTGAGATAAACACAGACGGGTCCGTCGCCGCGTAGTCAGGCAGCGGTGAGATTCTGTTCCCGTAACCGCGGCAGGATGAAAAGCAAACGAGACGGCCGTGTTGGCCGTCCCGCTGTAGCTCGCTCAGATTCGCTTCCCCTGCACGGCGTCGGCAATTAATGCGCCCGCACGTAGCCGGCAATTAATATTACCGCGCAATTCAACGGCGCAATCGGTCGGATTTAAACGAATTTACGGCGCGATCCTCCTACACTGGCGCTTCCTGAGGGAACTCTTCGTAAGGGAGTATCATGTCCTTCCATCGCGTCATGATCGCGGCCTTGGCCGCATTGTTTGTCACCGGCACCGCGTCGGTCGCATTGGCCGGCTGCGTTGGTTGTGGGTGGAGCGGGGTCGCTCCCTTTGCCTATCCGCCAGCGCCGCTCTACGTTTCCGGCGGCTGCGGCGGTTGTGGCTCGCTTGCAGTGACTTATGCGCCGCCCGTCTATGCGCCTCCAGCGTTTGCTCCGGCGCCGCCGCCGATTGCTCCGGCGCCGATCGCCGTCGATCATTGGGATACCGGCGGCTGGGGCGGCTGTGGCTGGGGTGGCTGCGGTGGAATTGGCTGCGGTTGCGGCAGTTGCGGCTGCGGTCGTGGGTTGCTGTACGGTCAGCTGGCCGCCCCAGCCCCGATCTACGTGGTGAACCAGGGGCCGGAATATTCCGGTCCGGGAATCATGGTGCCTTACCACACCTATTCGCCGCAGCAGGGTTTCGTGGCTCCTTACGACTATCCCTATATTTCGGGCCCGGGTTATGGCTACGGCCACCGCTATGGCTACGGCCACCGCTATGGCTACGGTTACCACCACGGCTACGCGCATCCCTATTATCACCGTACCGGTCAGCGCTTCGCCTATGGCGAGCACGGCTATGTCCATCCGCACCATTATGGCTACGGCCCGACTGGATATGGTCACCGCTATGGGCATCCGCATCGCCCGGTCGGCATGCGGAACTACTGAGACAACCAGTCAGTTGAGTTACGAAGGCCCGCCCGCGCGCGGGCCTTCGTTTTTTTCAGCTCGCCGAAATCTGTGCGGCGGCACGGCTCGCGATGTAAAGCGCCAGCGCCGCGGCGTTCGACACGTTGAGGCTTTTGATCGCGCCGGGAAGGTCGAGGCGCGCGAGTTGATCGCACTGAGCGCGCGTCCCTTGCCGCAAACCTTTGCCCTCGGCGCCAAGCACCAGCACCAACGGTGCCGGCAGCGCGATCGCAGCGAGGTCGTCCGGTGCTGCGCTGTCTAATCCGACGACGAGAAATCCTCGCTCCTTCAGAGCGGACAGCGCGCGCGCAAGATTTTGCACGGTGACGATCGGCACCCACTCGAGCGCACCAGAGGCGGATTTGGCGAGCACGCCGGTCGCCTCCGGGCTGTGGCGCGCGGTGGTGACGATGGCGGCGACGGAAAACGCTGCGGCAGTGCGCAGAATGGCCCCGACATTGTGGGGATCGGTGATCTGGTCGAGCACCAGCACGATACCGGCGGCGGCCAAATCCTCGATACCGGGCGAGGGCAGGGGATCGGCCTCGGCGAGCAGGCCCTGATGCACGGCATCGGGCGAAAGGCGGACGGCGATGGCGTCGGGCCGCACCAGTTCCGGCGCCATCGGCAGCGTGATGCCCTCCTCGGTGAGGCGTCGCGCGGCGTTCTCGGTCGCCAACAGCCTGCGAATACGCCGCGCCGGATTGCCGAGTGCCGCGGTAACCGGGTGCCAGCCATAGAGGATGACGGGGCCGTCGCGGTCCGAGCGCGAGCGATGAACCCCAACATTCCCGTAGCGGCGCGGGCCGCGGCCGCTCCGGCCGAACAAGTGCTTCGCGCTCATGGAAGGCACCCATAGCGCGGCGAGCTTTCCAGGCCAAGGCGATGGACTAGGCTCGCGCGCCGGCCGCCAGGGCCAGCGGCGTTCGCACGTCAGTTGGCCTCATGGCCGCTGCGGCGGGCTCGCAGTGAGGAAATCAAATGTTAGTTGGTGGAGGAGGTAGGACTCGAACCTACGAAGGCGTAAGCCAGCGGATTTACAGTCCGCCCCCTTTGCCGCTCGGGACACTCCTCCGCACGTCTCACGCAGTCGGGTGACGTGTGGAAACGGCGATACCCGCCAGAAGACGAGAATTCCGTGGGCGGTGTTTAGCACGCGATGCTAACGCAGTGTCAACCGTATGCGCCGTCCCCCGGGCCAACATGATGGGGCGACACGCGCGGCATGGGGAAGGTGAATAAATCGTGGCGAAAACCTCTGCAAATCAACGCTTAACCGACACGTCTACTCGCGCGAATAAACCGTATTTTTAGCCTGTTATTTAAACTGATCTTAGACCCTGACGCTTATGGTGACGCTACGATGGGAAAACAGGGCCCGTCGACGACAACAAAATAGAATTTGGAAAGGCGTCATCATGAAAGCCGTCGTCAAGACGGTCGAGCCCGCCGAGCGCGAGGCGCGTTTCGACCATATCCGGCCCCACTATCTTGAGGCGCTGACTTTGGTCGAGCGTCTGCACCGGCGTTTGCTCGACGTCATCAAGGACGAATTCGACCGCCGCGGCCGTGCCGACATCAACTCGGTGCAGGCGCTGCTGTTGTACAATATCGGCGACAAGGAGCTGACCGCAGGCGAGCTGCGCACGCGCGGCTATTATCTCGGCTCCAACGTCTCCTACAATCTGAAGAAGCTGGTGGAGACCGGCTTCCTCGATCACCAGCGTTCGCGTGTCGACCGGCGCTCGGTGCGCATCAAGCTCACCGACAAGGGCCGCGAGGTTCGCGATATCGTCGATTCACTCTATCAGAAGCATGTGCGCACCGTGGAGCAGGTCGGCGGCATCAACGCCGACGAATTCGGCGTCCTCAACAAGGCGCTGCACCGGCTCGAACGTTTCTGGACCGATCAAATCCTATACCGGCTGTAACAAGCCGGCCTATTCCGCCAGCGCTTGCGTTGCACTGGCGTGCCTCAAAACCCCGGCGCAAGCCGGGGTCTTTTTTTGCGCGCATTGTGTGCTAATGCGGTTTGGCCAATTTCGGCCTTCATGCTGTGTTGATAACCGCTCCATGAACAAACCGCATGACCGCGACGGGGCGCCAACCGACCGCCGGACCTTCCTGAGGCGGGCCGCCGGGGTCGCGGCCTTGGGTGCCGCCGGATTGGCCGCGCGAGCGGCCTTTGCCGAGGATGCCGCCCTCGACGCCCTCATCGGCGATACCCAGCGCGGCGAGTTCGGGCAGGGTTTCGACGAGGCATCCCGCACCATCCACATGCCAAAGGCCTCGGAGCCGACTGTCTCGACGGCGACCGCGCAAACGACCGAGAAGGCGATCGACCGTTATGCCGACATTGTCGCCCGCGGCGGCTGGCCGCACGTTCCCTCCGTCGGTGTGCTGCGGCTCGGCGATCGTCATCCGAGCGTTCCCGTGCTGCGCGACCGCCTGGTCGCGTCCGGCGACATCGACCCGAACGCGGTCGGCAACGACATTTACGATTCCTACGTCGAAGCCGCGGTGCGGCGCTTTCAGGCGCGCCACGGCCTGACCGTCGACGGGATCATTCGCGCGGAGACGCTCGCCGCGCTGAACGTGCCGGCGCCGGTGCGGCTGGCGCAATTGAAGGTCAACGTGACGCGGCTGCGCACGCTTAGCGCCAATTTGAGTCCGCGCTACGTGGTCGCCAATATTCCTGCTGCCCGCGTCGAAGCGATCGAGAACGGCCTCGCGGTGTCGCGGCACGCCGCCGTCGCTGGCAAGCCGGATCGGCCGTCCCCTGAACTCACCAGCAAAATTGTTCAGATCAACTTCAACCCTTATTGGACGGTCCCCCCTTCCATTGTGCAGAAGGACCTGATCCCGAAAATGCAGGATCAGCCTGATTATCTCACCAGCAATCACATCCGTATTTTCGATGCGCGCCACAAGGAGCTCGAGCCGTCACAGATCAATTGGTACTCGGAAGATGCGACGCATTATTCTTTCAAGCAGGATCCGGGCAGTTACAACTCGCTGGGTTCGATCCGCATCAATTTTCCCAGCGCCTACGGCGTGTACATGCACGATACGCCGCTGAAGAATCTGTTTGGCGAGGACTTCCGCTTCCATTCGTCAGGCTGCATGCGCGTGCAGAATGTGCGCCAGCTGGTGGCCTGGCTGCTGCAAGGCGTGCGCGGCTGGTCGCTGGAGGACATCGATCACGTCATCAAATCCGGCGAGCAGAAAAATGCCCAGGTGACGAAGCCGGTGCCGCTACATTGGGTCTATATCACCGGCTGGGCAACGCCCGACGGCGTCGTGCAATTCCGCGACGACATCTACGGCAAAGACGGCCGGCCCGGCGCCCAGACGACGACGAAGCTGTAACGGTCCGCGGTCGGCGGCGCCGGCCGCAACGAGTTCCCACCCCGCGCTCTGTCGTGTATGGTGCCGCGAGCAGTTTTAGCGTGGGAGGATGGCGTGAGCAGTCAGGTCAAATTCGTTCTCGACGAAACACAAATTCCGAAAACTTGGTACAACCTCGCGGCCGATCTGCCGAAGCCGTTGCCGCCGGTTCTGCATCCCGGCACCAAGCAGCCGGTCGGCCCCAGCGATCTCGAGCCGTTGTTCCCGATGGCGCTGATCCTGCAGGAGGTTTCTGCGGAGCGCACCATCGACATCCCGGAGCCGATCCGCGACGTCTATCGCATGTGGCGGCCGACGCCGCTCATCCGCGCGCGCCGTCTCGAGCAAGCGCTCGGCACGCCGGCCAAGATCTATTTCAAGTACGAAGGCGTCTCGCCGGCGGGCTCGCACAAGCCCAATACTGCGGTGCCGCAGGCCTGGTACAATAAAGAACAAGGCGTCAAGCGGCTTTCCACCGAGACCGGCGCCGGCCAGTGGGGCTCGGCGCTCGCTTTTGCCGGCGGGCTGTTCGGCGTCGACGTAACTGTGTTCCAGGTCCGGGTCTCCTACGATCAAAAGCCCTATCGTCGCGCCCTCATAGAAACCTATGGCGCGCGCTGCATCGCCTCGCCCTCGAACGAGACGGATTCCGGCCGGGCGATCCTGGCAAAGGACCCGAAGAGTCCGGGGTCGCTCGGCATTGCCATCTCCGAGGCCGTGGAGATGGCGGCCAAGGATCCGGCGGTGAAATATTCGCTCGGCTCGGTGCTCAACCACGTGCTGCTGCATCAGACCGTCAACGGGCAGGAAGCGATCAAGCAGTTCGAGATGGCAGGCGACGACCCCGATATCGTGATCGGCTGCACCGGTGGCGGCTCGAACTTCGCCGGCCTTGCCTTCCCGTTCCTCGGGTTGCAACTGCGTGGCGGCCGCAAGCGCCGCTTCATCGCGGTCGAGCCGGCCGCATGCCCGTCGCTGACCCGCGGACAATACGCCTACGACTTCGGCGACACCGCGCACCTGACGCCGCTGGTCAAGATGCACACGCTCGGCTCGACGTTCATTCCGCCGGGTTTCCACGCCGGCGGCCTGCGTTATCACGGCATGGCGCCGATGGTGTCGCACATCCACGCGCTCGGCTTGATCGAGGCGCGCGCCTATCATCAAAAGACCTGCTTCGATGCCGGCGTGCAATTCGCGCGCTGCGAGGGCATCGTGCCGGCGCCGGAGGCGACGCACGCGGTGCGCTGCGCCGTCGACGAGGCCTTGCGTTGCAAACGGGAGGGCAAGGCCGAGACCATCTTGTTCAACATGTCGGGCCACGGCCACTTCGACATGGCGGCCTATATCGCCTATTTCGAGGGCAAGCTGGTCGATCAGGACTATGACGAAGGCGAGCTGGCCATGGCGCTCGCCGGCCTGCCCAGCGTCGCCGCCTGACGAATGGGCTAAACTGGCGCCGGGGGTCCTCCGTCCCCAAATCTAGCGGGGATAACCCCGGCCCGGTCCAAGGCCTTGCGCTCCACGGCCGGTATGCTATCGGCGGGCGTTCAGCCGCCCGGCGGAGAGGATTCTTCTGGCCAGGAGCAAGGAATGTCGGTCCCGCAAGGTGTAGCGATCACCGCCGAGGGTTTTTTCAGCGCCTCACTGGCGGAAAGCGATCCCGAGATCGCCGACGCCATTTTCCGCGAACTGGGGCGCCAGCGTGACGAGATTGAGCTGATCGCCTCAGAGAACATCGTCAGCCGCGCGGTGCTCGAGGCACAGGGGTCTGTCCTCACCAACAAATACGCCGAGGGCTTGCCGGGGAAGCGCTATTACGGCGGCTGCCAGTTCGTCGACATCGCCGAACGGCTGGCGATCGAGCGGGCGACACGGCTGTTCGGCTGCGGCTTCGCCAACGTCCAGCCGCATTCCGGCGCCTCGGCCAATGCCGAAGTGTTCATGGCGCTGATGCAGCCCGGCGATACCTTTATGGGGCTCAACCTCGCCGCCGGCGGCCATCTCAGCCACGGCTCGCCGGTCAATCTGTCGGGCCGCTGGTTCAAGCCTGTCCCCTACGGGGTGCGGCGCGAGGATCACCTCATCGACATGGACGAGGTGGAAAGGCTGGCGAAGGTGCACCGGCCCAAGGTGATCATCACCGGCGGTTCGGCCTATCCGCGCATTATCGATTTCCGCCGGTTCCGCGAGATTGCCGACGAGGTGGGCGCCTATCTCATGGTCGATATGGCGCATTTTGCCGGCCTTGTGGCCGGCGGGGTGCATCCGAGCCCGTTCCCGCATGCCCATGTCGTGACCACCACGACGCATAAGACGCTGCGCGGTCCCCGCGGCGGAGCCATCCTCTCCGATGATGAGGAGCTGGCGAAGAAGCTCAACTCCGCAGTGTTTCCGGGCATGCAGGGCGGCCCGCTCATGCATGTCATCGCGGCGAAGGCGGTCGCCTTCGGCGAGGCGTTGCGGCCGGCCTTCAGACTTTACGCGAAGAACGTGGTCGAGAATGCCAAAGCTCTTGCGGAAACTCTCAAATCTCGCGGGTTCGATATCGTCTCGGGCGGCACCGACACGCACCTCATGCTGGTCGATCTGCGGCCAAAGCGCCTGACCGGGAAGGTGGCCGAAGCGGCGCTCGAGCGCGCCCACATCACCTGCAACAAGAACGGCATTCCCTTCGATCCGGAAAAGCCCACAGTGACCTCCGGCGTGCGCCTGGGCACGCCGGCCGGCACCACGCGCGGATTCGGCATCGCAGAGTTCCGGCAGATCGGGGACATGATCGCCGAGGTCTTGGATGCGCTTTCGCAGAAGGGCGCCGAGGCGGACGACCACGCCGAGTCGAAGGTCCGGGAGAAAGTCAAACGTCTGGTCAGCCGGTTCCCGATCTACGAGGGGTAAGGGATGCGCTGTCCGAGTTGTGGAAGCCTCGATACCCAGGTGAAGGATTCGCGGCCGACGGAGGATTCTTCCGTCATCCGCCGCCGCCGCGTTTGCCTGTCCTGCAATTTCCGCTTCACCACCTTCGAGCGGGTGCAGCTGCGCGAGCTCATCGTCATCAAGCGCAACGGCCGGCGCGTACCCTTCGACCGCGACAAGCTATTGCGCTCGGTCCAGATCGCGCTGCGCAAGCGGCCGGTCGAGCCCGAGCGCATCGACCAGATGGTCTCGAAGATCGTACGCGAGCTTGAGAGTCAGGGGGAAAGCGAGGTTTCGTCGGAGACAATCGGCGAAACGGTGATGGCGTACCTGCGCGACCTCGACGATGTCGCCTATGTGCGCTTCGCCTCGGTCTATCGCAATTTCCGCGAGGCCAAGGATTTTGAGACCGCGCTCGCGGAATTATCCGGGGAAGAGGCCGCGGAGATTGCGCGCAAGTGAGCGCGCCGGCAGACGCCTTGCAGCAAGATGCCCGCTTCATGGCGCTGGCGCTCGCACTCGGGCGGCGCGGGCTCGGCCGCACCTGGCCCAACCCGGCGGTTGGTGCGGTGATCGTCAAGGACGGCATCATTATCGGCCGCGGCTGGACGCAACCCGGGGGTCGGCCGCATGCGGAGATCGAGGCGTTGCGTCGCGCCGGCGAGGCGGCGCGCGGCGCGACGCTTTACGTCACGCTGGAGCCATGCTCGCACTACGGAAAATCGCCGCCTTGTGCCGATGCGATCATCGCTGCAGGTCTCTCCCGCGTCGTCTCGGCGCTGGAAGACCCGAATCCCGAAGTCGCGGGTGCGGGTCATGCGCGGCTGCGCGCGGCCGGCATTGCTGTTGACATCGGCATCGGCGCCGAAGAGGCGCGCCGTGACCATGCCGGCCACATCAGGCGCATGCGTGACGGCCGGCCGCATGTGATCCTCAAACTCGCGGTTTCGGCCGACGGCAAAGCTGGAGCGCCCGGCCGGAAGCCGCTAGCTATCACCGGCGACGCGGCGCGCGACCGCGTGCATCTCTTGCGGGCGCAGAGCGATGCGATCATGGTCGGTATCGGCACCGCGCTCGCCGACGATCCAATGCTGACCTGCCGTCTGTCGGGCATGGAAAAAAATTCGCCGGTGCGCGTTGTGCTCGACAGCGCGCTGCGCCTGCCGCGGGGCTCGCGCTTGGCGCACACTGCGCGCGACGTGCCGGTGTGGGTGATTATCGGGGGAGGAGAGGCGCCGCGGGCCGCAGAGGACGCTTTGCTGAGAGAGGGCGTCACAGTCTTGCGGGCCGCGCAGAGCGATGGATGCCTCGATCTCACTGCCGTCCTCAAGCTCCTGGCCGCCCGCGGCGTGACCCGGCTGATGGTGGAGGGCGGCCCGATGCTGGCCGCCGCATTGCTTGCCGCCGACCTCATTGACGAGGCCGTGCTGTTCCAGTCATCGAAGGTCGTCGGAACCGACGGCGTCGACGCGCTGGACGGGTTGCCGCTGACGGCGCTGACGCAATCGCCGCGCCTGAAATGCGTGATGAGCGAGCCTGTCGGAGCGGACACGGGGCTGGTTTTCGAGCGAAGGTGACGGTCGTGTTCACTGGTATTATCAATGATATAGGCGATGTTCTTGAAGTCAACGAGCAGGCGGTTAACCTGCGCCGCCTGCGTATCGCCTGCAGCTACGATCCAGAAACGATCGGCGTTGGCGCCTCGATTGCCTGCTCCGGCATATGCCTCACGGTGGTCGCGCGCGGGCGGGAAGGCAGCCGGGCCTGGTTTGCCGTCGACGCCGCGGCGGAGACCTTGCGGGTAACGAACGCCGGCGCCTGGCAACGCGGCACAAAGCTCAACCTCGAGCGGGCGCTGCGGCTTGGCGACGAACTCGGCGGACACATGGTCAGCGGCCATGTCGACGGCCTTGCCGAGCTGCTCTCGCGCGACGACCTGCCAGACATGGCACGGCTGTGGCTGCGGGTCCCGGCCGAGCTGGCGCGCTTTGTCGCGCCCAAGGGCTCGGTCGCGCTCGACGGTATCTCGCTCACGGTCAACGAGGTCGAGGGCGACGCGTTTTCGGTGCTGATCATTCCCCACACCCTGAAGGTCACGACGTTTGGCGGACTGCGCGCGGGCGCGCGGCTTAATCTTGAAGTCGACCAGATGGCCCGCTATGCCGCGCGGCTGCTGGAGGCTTCAAAGTGAGCGCATCGTAAGAACATCCACATTCACCTTCGGGGGGAAACATGCGGGAACTCGCCGGTAAGACAGCGTTCGTCACTGGCGGCGCAAGCGGCATCGGGCTGGCGCTCGGACGCGCCTTTGCGGAGGCGGGCATGAAGGTGGTGCTCGCCGATATCGAGACGGACGCGCTGTCGGCCGCCGTCAAGAGTCTGCACAATGTCGGACCCGATGTGCGCGGCGTTGTCTGTGACGTCACCGATCCCGGCAGCGTCGAGCGTGCGGCCGACGCGTCTTACGAAGCATTCGGGCAGGTTCATGTCGTCTGCAACAATGCCGGCGTCGCCGGAGGCGGCGATATCGACGACATCCCGCTCGACGATTGGCGCTGGGTGCTCGACGTCAACCTGATGGGCGTCCTTCACGGCATCCGCACTTTCCTCCCGCACATCCGCGCCCACGGCGAGGGCGGCCACGTTGTCAACACCGCCTCCATGGCCGGTATGGTCAGCGGGCTGGGGTTCGGTCCGTATTCGGCGAGCAAGTTCGCGGTGGTCGCGATGTCGGAGGGCCTTGCGATGCACCTCAGGCCGCTCGGCATTGGCGTAAGCGTGCTCAGCCCCGGCTGGGTTCGCACCCGCATCAGCGAGAGCGCACGCAATCGGTCGGAGCGCTACGGGCCGGCCCGACCGCCAGACCCGACGGGGCCGGCCAGCGTGGTAGCTGAACTTGTGCAGTCCGGGCTCGACCCTTCCGTTGTCGCGGAGCGGGTCCTGACCGCGATCCGCGAGGACCAACTCTACGTCTTTACGCATCCTGAGATGCGCGTCGCTGCGGAGGAGCGGTTCGCCGCAATCCTGGCGGCAATGGACAAAGCGGCGGCTTCCTAGGCG